>JBEKZZ010000001.1:0-517890 GCA_049509335.1 Bradyrhizobium sp.
AGCGCCTTGTTGGAATAGCTGACCAGGATGTTCTTGGTCTGCTGGTAGTGATCGAGCATCATCTTGTGGTTTTCGCGTCCAATGCCCGACGCCTTGTAACCGCCGAATGGCGCGTGCGCGGGATAGGCGTGGTAGCAATTGGTCCAGACCCGGCCGGCCTGGATCGCGCGGCCGAACCGGTAGGCGCGGGTGCCGTTGCGGGTCCAGACGCCGGCGCCGAGGCCGTAGAGCGTGTCGTTGGCAATCGCCAGCGCATCATTCTCGTCCTTGAATTTCGTGACCGAAACCACCGGCCCGAAAATCTCCTCCTGGAAGATGCGCATCTTGTTGTGGCCTTCGAAGATGGTCGGCTCGACGTAGTAGCCCTCGGCCAGTTCGCCATCCATCTTCGCCCGCTGGCCGCCGGTCAGCACCTTGGCGCCTTCCTGCTTGCCGATGTCGAGATAGGACAGGATCTTTTCCAGCTGGTCGTTGGAGGCCTGCGCGCCGATCATGGTTGCGGGATCGAGTGGATGGCCCTGCTTGATCTTCTTGGTGCGGGCAACCGCCTTTTCCATGAACTTGTCGTAGATCCCTTCCTGAATCAGCACGCGGCTGGGGCAAGTGCAGACTTCGCCCTGGTTCAGCGCGAACATGGAGAAGCCTTCCAGCGCCTTGTCGAGGAAGTCGTCGTCTTCCACCGCTACGTCGTTGAAGAAGATGTTCGGCGATTTGCCGCCGAGCTCAAGGGTCACGGGAATGATGTTGTCGGACGCATATTGCATGATCATGCGGCCCGTCGTCGTCTCGCCGGTGAAGGCGATCTTGGCGATCCGCTTGTTCTGCGCCAGCGGTTTGCCGGCTTCGATGCCGAAGCCGTTGACGACGTTGATGACGCCGGGAGGCAGGAGGTCGGCGATCAACTCCATCACGACGAGAATGCCGAGCGGCGTTTGCTCGGCCGGTTTCAGCACGACGCAGTTACCGGCGGCCAGCGCCGGCGCCAGCTTCCAGGTCGCCATCAGGATCGGGAAGTTCCATGGAATGATCTGGCCGACGACGCCAAGCGGCTCATGGAAGTGGTAGGCGACGGTGTCGTGATCGATCTCGGAGATGCCGCCTTCCTGGGCGCGCACCACGCTTGCGAAATAGCGCCAGTGATCGACCACGAGCGGCATGTCGGCATAGGTGGTTTCGCGGATCGGCTTGCCGTTGTCGAGCGTTTCAACCAGCGCCAGCAGTTCCAGATTGGATTCGAGCTTGTCGGCGATCTTGTTCAGGATAAGGGATCGTTCCTGAACCGACGTGCGGCCCCAGGCGTCCTTGGCCTTGTGGGCGGCGTCCAGCGCCAGTTCGATGTCGGCGGCCGTGGAACGTGGAACGCTGCAGAGGCGTTTGCCCGTAATCGGGCTCGGGTTCTCGAAATATTTTCCCTCTGTCGGCGCTACCCATTTCCCGCCGATGAAGTTGTCGTAGCGGTCGCGGATCAAAACCTGCTTCGAGACTTTCTCTAAAGCCTGCTGGTACATGGCATTTCTCCCTGGATGTGGTGGCGCCTTTTTGGCGTCCGGTTATGGTGACGAGGTTCGACGTTACTCCGGCGTGTGCACAGTTCCGGCAAACCGGAACGTGTCTAAAGGCGAGGCGGCGAGTACGGGTTCGGTTCGCGGCATGGTTGAATTGCTCTGGAGCGAAACCGTAAGATAGTTTGCGCCCGGCTCACGCCCGGCGTCAACGCTATATTCGATCAAATATTGCGCCGACCATGACGGCGAATTCGAGGCGCTGAGGCCCCCATAACGGCAACAGCGAGGCGATCGATGATCGCCTCGCTGTGTCGTTGACGGTTCGGGTCGAAATGTCGCGCCGTTCCAGAGAAGGCGCGTCCCTTGCGGGTCACATCGGGAAGGCGCGTTGGCCCCGCTGCATGGTGATCCACTTCAATTCCGTCATTTCTTCCATCGAGAAGCGGCCACCCTCGCGCCCGAAGCCGCTGTTCTTGACACCGCCGAACGGAACATGCGGTTCATCTGAAACGGTGCAATCGTTCAGGTGGACCATGCCGGACTCCAGTCCGAACGCAAGGTCGAGCGCCTTCTGCATGTCGTTGGTAATGACGCCGGCCGAGAGGCCGTAGTCCGTGTCATTGGCCAGTTCGAGGGCTTCCTCGGCGCTCTTGACCTTGATGATCGACACGACCGGGCCGAAGCTCTCTTCGCGGAAAATGCGCATCTCCCGTGTGATGCCGCTCAAAACGGTCGGCCAGTAATACTGATCCTTGTGGGTCTTGCCGCAGAGGAGCTTGGCGCCCTTGTCCACGGCATCCTCGACATGACCGTCAATGACGGCGCATTGGGTGCCACGGATCAAAGGCCCGATGACGGTGTCCGGCTCGCGGGGGTCGCCGACCTTCAGGCTCTTGGCCACCTGCGTGAAGCGCTCGCAGAACGCATCGAAGATCGGCTCCTCGACCAGGATACGGGAGTTGGCCATGCAGACCTGGCCCTGGTGGAAGAAGATGCCGAATGCGGCCGCCTTGACGGCGTAGTCGACGTCGGCGTCGCCGAGCACGATCAGCGGGCTCTTGCCCCCCATTTCAAGCGTGAATTTCTTGAGGTGCTTGGCGGCTTCGACGGCCAGGTGTCTTCCGGTCTGGGTCGAGCCGGTGAACGTGATCATGCGCACGCGCGGATCGGCCATGATGGTCGCCCCGATCTCGGATGCTGGTCCCGGGATCACGTTGAGCAGGCCTGCCGGCAATCCCGCTTCGTCGAAGACTTCGGCGATCTTCAAGCCGGTCACCGGCGTGAGTTCGGACGGCTTCAGGACAAAGCCGTTGCCGGCGGCGAGCGCGAGCACCACCTTCTTCATGGCGAGCAGGAACGGCGCGTTGAACGGCGCAATGCCCGCGATGACCCCAAGCGGCTGACGCACCGTGAAGCCGAATTGCCCGGGCGCGGTCAGCGGCATCGTCTCGCCGGGAGAACGCCGCATTTCGGCCGCCGCCGTTCGCAACAGGTCGAAGCAGTATCCGACCTCGAAGCCGGACTTGCCTGCGATCGAACCGGATTCGGCAATCAGCACTTCGACGATTTCGTTCATTTTGCTGGCGAGAACATCGGCCGCCTTGAAGAAAACCGCCTCGCGTTGCGAGACGGGCGTCGCAGCCCAGCCCTTATAGGCGCGATGGGCGGCTGCGATCGCACGCTCGGTCTCGGCCTTGCCCGCCTGCTGAACCTTGGCAAAGAGTTCGCCCGTTGCCGGGTTCATGCTGTCGGTCGATTCATTCCGGAGTGAACGGGTCCACTCACCGTCGATGTAAAGATTGTAGTTCGGCGTTCCATTGATCATTTCAAACGATTTGGCCACCGTGTCCTCCTCAAGATGCACATATTTTCGGCTGCTCCGATCATCCCGCCGGCAAACCTGCTCGTCTTGACAGGAAGCACTCCCCAATTTGACTGAAACGCAGATCACGCATGACAGTCGGCGAACCATATGGTTTGCTGCGAACGACCTGTTGATGACAGTCACCCGAACGGCCGTGCCGATGTCGCTGTCCCGTACGATGGAAATGGTCATACCCGAAGCCGCGGCAGGGCTTGTCGGTATGCTCAGTACCCGCTCCGTTGCGGAACCGGACCGCCTCGACTTTTGGCGCGAAGTGGTGTGCCGCACCATCGCCGGCGTCGAGGCCACCGCGCTTGTCGGCGACCAGCCATATTCCGGGTCGATCTGGACACAATCGATCCCGCTTGCGCATCTGCCGAACTTCGACCTGATCCAGGTCGAAGCCGATGCGCAGCTTGTGACTCGAACGAGAAAGCTGATCGAGCAAAGCGAAGGCGCCTGGCTATTGATGATCCAGGAGGCGGGCGTTTGCGAAGTCGGGCAAGGCGCCCGAAAGACCAGGCTCTCGCCCGGCGATATCGGTTTCCTCGACACCTCACGTCCCTATGAAGTGATGTTTCCCGGATGCTTCAAACAGAGCATCCTGAAGATGCCCGCGCTTCTGTTCCGGGATATTGCGCCCAGAGGTCATGACCTGGCAGGTGCGGCGCTGCCGGGAGCGCAGGCACTGACGGCGATCGCCCGCCAGAACCTTTTGCTGCTCGAGCGCAACGCGACGATCATCGAACCGGTCTTCCTCGCGGCAGCGGCCAATTCCTGCCTTGGCCATCTTGCGCTGGCGATGCGCGCGGTGCGTCGCGATGAAGGGCGGAAAATGGCGGGGCGTGCCGCTTGCGATCATGTCGCTCGCGCTGATGCCTATATCTTGCAAAATCTGCATGATGCGGGATTGTCGGTCGAACAGGTTGCCAGCTCGATCGGAATCTCCGCCGGCCATCTTCAGCAGCTTTATCGTGCCGCCAAAGCTCTCACCGTCGCGCAATCGATTCTCGATCACCGCCTCGCCAACTGCCGTCGAGAGCTGGCTGATCCAAGTCTGGCGGCAGAGAGCATCACCAGTATCGCGTTCCGCTGGGGCTTTTCCGAATCGAGCAGCTTCAGCAGGGCCTTTCGCCGGACCTTTGGTCTGAGCCCCCGCCAGTACCGGCAGCGGCAGATGGCCGGCTCTAGTTTTTTGCAGCCTCGATCAGCTTTGCCAGTTCAGAAGCGGTGATTTCAAGCGGACGTCCTGAGCGCTCGACGCGCGCCTGGATCAGCGCGCCTTGCAAAGCGGAGGTGCACAGGATCGCAAGCGCATCGGCGCGCGCTCTTTGAAAGCCGTCCGCGACAAGCTTGTCGGCCAGGATCGAGACGCGCATCCGGTAGGCCGCGCGGCGCCCTACCGCCGGAACAAGGTCACGGCTGTCAATAAAGGTGACGATTTCATCTAATGAAATTCATAATCGCGATATGAAAATTAAGTTGCTTTCGCCCTGCGGAATGGGTCCTATTACCGGAAATAATGGCCGCGAGGACTTATGCCGATGCCGTCCGAAAGAGCGACTGAGAGGCGAGGCGTCATGCCGGCGCGTCCGCCGATAGGACGAGACCATGGTGGCATCCAGGCGCTCGATCGCGCCTTTCTTATTCTCGACGTCATCGCGGATGCCGGCGGCGAAGCAAAGCTGACGGAAATCGCGGCTACCGCGGGACTGAATGTTTCGACCTGCCATCATCTGATCTCGACCCTGCACAACTGGGGTTACGTGGCGCGTGGCATCAACAGCCGCAGCTACGTTCTGGGCTCTCGCATTCTCCACCTCAGCGCCGCCTGTCTGCGGCAAGTGGATCTGCCGCGGCGCGCGCAGAGCTTCGTCGATCGCCTGAACGATCAGACCCGGGAAGCCGTCCAGCTTGCGATCATGCAGGACACCAATCTGGTCCATGTGCTGCGCCGCGAGGCACGGCATGCCGTTCGCGTCGAAGCCGGCTTCGGCGGTAATTCAGGCGCGGCGCATGCCACCGCAACGGGCAAGGCCATTCTCGCCTGGCTGCCGCCGACGGAGCTTGACCGGATCGCGGCGGACAAGGGGCTCGCGCCATTCACGCCGAATACCATGACCGACCTCGAGAAACTGAAAGAACATTTGCGGCTCGTGCGGAGAAACGGATTTTCGATCGACCGGGAGGAGTTCCAGATCGGCGTGATCTGCGTGGGCGCGGCCATTCGAGATCACGCCGGCGCGGTCGTCGGCTCGATCAGCGTCTCAGCGCCGGTTTTCCGCGCCACGCCGGACTATATCGATCAGATCAAGGTTCACGTGATTGCGGCCGCCGATGAATTGTCCGCCGAACTTGGCGCGCCCGGCGCCATCCTGCGGGGACCTGTCAAAAGCATAGCGGCGGAATAACGCTAGATTCAGGAGTGAAACCATGTACCAGCCCGACCACGTCAAGACTTCGCCCGACTTTCCGATTCCGGACAGTATGCGGGCCTGGGTACTGGGCGATCCCGATCAGCTGACGCTGACGACCAAGCCGGTGCCGGTGCCGAAGCGGGCCGAGGTTCTGGTGCGTATCGACGCGGTTGCGATTTGCGCGACCGATCTTGAGATCATTCACCACGGCCCGCCGGCCATGATTCAAGGTGGCCAGCCCTTCAACAAGAATTTCACGCCGGGCCACGAATATATGGGCACGGTCGTAGCCCTCGGGCCGGGTGTGGACGAATACAGGATCGGCCAACGCGTCACCGTCGAAATTCACGCCGGCTGCGGCCAGTGCAAGCGCTGCCGCGAAGGCATGTACACGGCATGTCATAACTACGGGTTGAACTATGGCGAGGTCGACAAGGGGCATCGCGCCAACGGCTTCACGACCGACGGCGGGTTTGCCGAGTACGCGGTCAACAGCATCAATACGCTGGTGCCGATCTCAGATGAAATGTCGGACGAGGAAGCGACATTAGTCGTCACCGCCGGTACCGCCATGTACGGCCTGACCGAATTGGGTGGCCTTGTCGCGGGCGAGAGTGTCGTGGTCACCGGCCCCGGTCCGATCGGACTGCTCGGCGTGGCGGTTGCGAAAGCGCTGGGCGCGCACCCGGTGATCCTGACCGGAACGCGCGACAATCGCCTTCAGATCGGCCGCGAGCTTGGCGCCGATTATGTCATCAATGCGAAGAAAGAAGATCCGGTTGCGGCGGTGCGCAAGCTGAACGGCGGCAAGGGCGTCGACTACGTCGTCGAATGTTCCGGCGCGCCGGAGGCCGTCAACGAGGCCGCGCGCATGGTCAATCGCGGCGGCCGCATCTGTCTGGCGGCATTCCCTGGCAAGCCGGCCGAGGTCGATATCGCCCATATCGTCCGCAACAATATCTACGTTTACGGCATTCGCGGCGAAGGCAAGAGCGCCACCCACCGCGCCGAGGCGTTCATGGCGCAGAAGCGCTTCGACGCCACCAAGGTGCATACGCACACCTTTGCGCTGGAGGATCTGCCGACGGCGTTGAAATATGCCCGCGAACGCATCGAGGATGCGATCAAGGTCGTGGTCAAGACCCACGGTCACGCTGTCCTCAATCGCGTGGCCGCGGAATAGACCTGACGGAATCGAGAAGGAGAGGGGACGGCGCGGCCTTACGGGCCGAAGCCGTCTTTCGCGGACGTTCGAAGGAAAATCGATGACTGCGTTCGAAATCGACCGTCCATCCTCCGAGACGGCAGCGCCCCACCCGGCGAGCGCCAAAACCTCTTCTTCAGGCGTGCCGTTCTATCGCAAGCTTTACGTGCAGGTGCTCGCGGCGGTCGTTCTCGGGGCCGCGCTGGGCTACGCCTTTCCGGATTTCTCCGTCCATCTCAAGCCATTCGGCGATGCCTTTGTGAAGGCGATCAAGGTCGTGGTGAGTCCGATCATCTTCACCACCATTGCGATCGGCATTGCGAAAATGCGCGACATCCGCCGTGTCGCCAATGTCGGGGTCAAGGCGCTGATCTATTTCGAGATCGCCTCGACCCTTGCGCTGATCATCGGAATGATCGTCGGCAATGTCTGGCAAGTCGGATTAGGGCTCAACGCCGACCCGGCCGCATTCGACCCCAAGGCCGTTGAGGCTTATGCCAAGGTCGCCAAGGATGCCAACCTGACCGACTTCTTCCTTTCGATCATTCCGAACTCCTTTGTCGAGCCCTTCGTGAAGGGCGACATCATGCCCGTTCTTTTCGTGGCCGTGCTGCTTGGGCTGGGGCTCAGCCTCGCGCAGGACCGCGGCAAGCCGGTCGTGGTCTTTCTGGAGTCGGCGGCGGCTGCACTGTTCGGCATGGTGCGGATTATCATGGTCTGCGCGCCGATCGCCGCGCTCTGCGCCATGGCTTTCACGGTCGGCAAATACGGCTTGCGCACATTGCTCGACCTCGGTCAGCTCGTCGCGTCGGTTTATGTGGTCAGTATCCTGTTCGTCCTGATCGTGCTTGGCGGGTTTCTTCGCCTTTCCGGCTTCGGCATCGGCCGCGTGCTGAATTATTTCAAGGATGAAATCCTGTTCGTGTTCGCGGCAACTTCGGCAGAAACCATGATGCCGCGCTCGATGCAGAAACTCGAAAAACTCGGAGTGTCCAGGGAGGTCGTGGGGCTGGTGATGCCCGGCGGATTCTCGCTCAACATGGACGGGACCGCGATCTACATGACGATGTCGGTCCTGTTTCTGGCGCACGCATTCAATGTTCAGTTGACGATCTGGCACCAGTTGAGCGTGCTGTTCGTGATGCTGTTCACGTCCAAGGGCGCGGCAGGCGTGACCGGAGGCGGCTTTATCGCGCTTGCGGCGACGCTTCCCGTGGTCGATGCAGTACCGGTCGCCGGCATCGCCCTGCTACTCGGTGCCGACCGCTTCATGGCGCAGATCCGCGCCGGAACCAACCTGACTTCCAACATCATCGCGACGCTTGTCGTGGGGCGCTGGGTTGGCGGCATCGACATGCCGACGGCAGTCGCGGAGCTGCGAGCCGGATTTACCGAGACCGCCGATGGATCTGGCGAGGGGACTGGTCGCCCGATCCAGATGCTTGATGCGGAAAAGTAGCGGTTTTCACTCACGACAAACGCTGAACTCGTTTGCGCGAGATCGTGCTCAATCAAGGAACTAAAGAGGGATGACGGCGGCTCAGCGGCGCTCCGCCTCCCAGTTCGCGGTCCATATCAAAGCCAGCTTCTGAGCTTCGATAACCTGATCCAGCGACATCTTCGAGCCGACCGCGTCGCGAAGCCTCGAGTAGAAGTCATACTCGCGCCGCGACGCCCTCGCTGCCGCAATGTCCAGCCATTTGTAGGAAAGAACAAGGTCCAGCGGAACGCCGTGGCCCTTGTCGTAGAAGAGGCCCAGCCTGCTTTGGGCGAAAGCATCGCCTTGCTCCGCCGCGCGCCGGTAGAGATCGGCTGCCGCGGCATAATTCTGCGGCACGCCGAAGCCATTTTCGTACCGGAAGCCAAGGCGTCCCACCGCCCGGGCGTTTCCGTACGCCACCACGACAGGTTGCCCCTCGCTCAGGTGATGCTGGTACTCTCCGGCGAAGCTGTTGGTGCTGGCGAGAAAGGCAAGCGCCAACACGAGCACCGACAGGGCATTAATGGAGGGTTGGGCCGTGTGTTTCACTGAGGGTGCTCGTACTGAGGGTGCCACGCAGCTTGGAACGCAGCTCTTCGGCGACGTTGTGCGCGTCCATGCTGTCGCGGATGATCTGGGGACGGATGAAGATGATCAGTTCGGTGCGCGTCTTGGTGTTGTCTTGGGTAGCGAATGCATTGCCGATTCCCTGAAGTTCATCCAGCAACGGAATTCCGCTCTTGCTCTCGTTCTTCTGGTCCTGGATCAGTCCGGCCAGCAGCACGGTTTGTCCGTTGGCGATGGAAATCGAACTCTTGACCTTTCTTTCCGAAATGGTCGGGGTCAACGCCGTGGACGCATTGCTTGAAGGCACGACGTTGCTGATCTCCTGCTCGATCTCGAGTCTCACATTGCCATCGGCGCTGACACGGGGAGAAACGTGCAGGATAATGCCGGTGTTGCGATAGTCGACGGTGTTGACGATCGTGTTGCTGCTGGCGGTCGCCGCATTGAGAACGCTTGCCGAGCCGGTTGAGACGGGAACCTGGTTACCGACCTGAAGAGTCGCCGACTGGTTGTTGACCACGACCAGCGACGGGTTGGACAACACCTTGACGGCGGTGACGTTGTGCAGTGCGGAAAGGATCAAGGCCGGTTGCGCCTGCTGTCCGACCAGGAAGTTAAATCCGGGAAAAGCCTGGCTGATGAAGCTGTTCACGGCCGTTCCCGCGGCGCCAGCGGTGGTTGCTACCGTGCCTGTTGTGGTCGTCGCCGCCGTCGATGCGGTGGCGGCAGCCGCGGCGGCCGGCGACGTCGTCGCTGTCGAGTTGAGAATGGAACCCTGGTCGGGCCGTAGTCCCAAAGCGTGGCTGGTCAAATATGATTGAACGCCGAACTGGAGTTCGTCGGTGAGGTCGACTTCGGCGATCGTGGCGTCGATCGAGACTTGGAGCTGCGGCTGATCCACTTGTCGCAGCGCCGATTCAATAACCTTGTAGTTGCCCTGATCGGCGTAGATCAGAAGCGTATTGTTGACGACGTCCGGGGTGATCCTGACATTCTGCAAGAGCGGTTGTCCGCCCGCGCCGGGGCCATTCCCCTTGTCCAGCTGACCGAGATTTCCTCCATTGGCGCCGCCGGTTTGCGGTCCGCCAAAAGCGGTGCCCAGGCGGGAGCCGAAGCCGGCGCCTGGCTGCGAGGAGGAATTGCCGGCGCCAATGCCGCCGCCGCCGCTGGTGTTGTTTCCGAAGGAACTGCGATCGCCGCCGCTCGCTGAAGTTCCGGATCCCGGCGCGATTTGATTATCGGGGCTGTCGAGCAGGCCGCCGTTGGACGATCCGCCGCCGAACATGTCGGTGAGCACGCGTGCGATCTGCTTGGCTTCGCCGTATTTTATCTTGTAAACGTGAACGCTTGTCCTGGTGGTATCCGAACGGTCGAGGCGCTTGATCAAGTTTTCGACGGTGCGCAGCAAAGCCGGCTTCTTGCTCACCACCATGATCGCGTTCAGCCGGGCGACGGGTTGCAGCTTGATCAAGTTCGCGTTCAGGCCGTTTTCGCCGGAATCCACGATTTTTTCCAGCTCGACGATAAGGGGTTCAGGTCCGCTGTTGGCAATCGGGAAGATGCCGATCGATTGCCCCCGCATCCAGTCGACATCGAAGCTCATCGCGGTTTCCACCGCGGTGCGACGTTCCGGGCCAGTGCCTTGAATCAGCAGCAAATTGCGTCCGGTGTCGGCGCGAACGACGCCCGGCTTGGTCGCGAAACTATCCATCAACTTCAGCAGCGTCTGCGCCGAGACATATTGCAGGGGAACAACCGACACGCCGTATCCCGGCTCGGTATTGCCTGCGGAATCGACGTGGCCCGCGCCAATGGCGTCGCCCACCGGGGTCAGGCGATAACCCGCCGTGTCGCGAATCAGCGCGACACCGCTGATCCGAAGGGCATTTTCCAGGACGAAGAGGATGTCCGATTTGGGAACCGGCCGCACCGAGACCAGGCTGACGGTTCCCTGGACTCTTGGATCGATCGTGTAGCCGGTCTGCATGATATCGCCGAGCACGACCTTGGCGACGGTAGCGACCGGGGCGCTTTCGAAATTAAGATCGTAGCCGTTTCCGCTCGACGCCGGCGGCGGACGCACCTCGGCAATGTCAGTTACTTCGGCGCCCTGGAAGACCACCGGTTGCGCCCGCGGGCCGCTTGAAGTCGTCGATGTGCCGGCCTGCGTCGGATAACGCGGCAAGATGTCGAGCGAGCGCACCTTGTCGAAGACATCGATATCGGGGGGAGCGGTGTTGTTGGACCCTACAAGCGCCGAACTGCAGGACGTCAGTGCAAGAATCGACACCAGTAAACACGGAGCACAGATACTGCTCCGCACCGATGGGAACAGACCCCGGTTGCCTACACCTAACATTCCGCCGTCCCAACTCTTTAACATCTTCTTCGGGCTCTAAATCCTTTTCGGACCTAGAACCGGAGCAGCTTCGTAGCGGCGAAACATGACAGTAATAACTACAGATCACCACCGTCGGAAAGATACGGCGCCACCACTTTAGTTTCAGGCCGAGCCTGATTTAAGCTTGAAGATCCCCGTCTCCCAACTGACAGGGATCAAATCAGGATCAGGCCTCAGAGGAAAGGGGGGCATTCATTTTCTTTTGTATTGTTGTTTTGTGTTGCATACTCCCCGGCCGGCTTCGTAAAGCTGTCACGTTTGGGATCAATAACCTCCCGGCGGTCCCCGACGACATGCAGTCAATGGGGCCCGACAATCGGGGCGCCTGCCGGGAAAAGCGGTGCGAGGCGCGGTGGATGAACCCCGCCTTCCATCAAGAAACTCCATTGCGCGGAATATTCCGCGCCAAGTTACGGCATCACTGGAACCACCATGACCAGCGACGAGTCCTTGCAATTCCTGGAGCACCTTCGTCGCAACGACCACCTCGTGCAGTCGGCGGCGCCGGGCGGCCAGTCGACCGAGCAGGGCGGGCGCGCGCAATCCAGGCTTTGGGAACTGACCGACCTTTCGCCGAACGATTTTGCCGACGAGGTGGCCCGCTTTGCGGGCCTTAAGCGCGTCACGCTTCAAGAACTCTTATCGGCGTCGGCGCTCAATGAAACGTTCTCGCAGCGGTTCCTGCGGGAGATGATGGTTTTTCCCTATCAAACCGCCGACGGCAATGCCGCCCTGGCGGTTGCCGATCCGACCGACAGGGCAGCGCAGCGCGCCGCTGAAATCGTGCTGCGGCGCGATGTCGGGATCATGGTAGCTTCGGTCGAAGACCTCAAGGTCGTGCTGGATCGCCGCCTCGGCGAAGATAGCGCGGAACCGGCGGATGCGAGCGGCCAGTTTCTTCTGCGGGAAGACGACATCGAGAGTTTGCGCGACCTTGCCAGCGGCGCGCCGGTGGTTCGCGCCGTTAACGATCTTCTGGAAAAGGCCGTCGAACTGCGTGCCAGCGACATCCACATCGAGCCGTTCCAGGCCGGGCTGGTGGTTCGCATGCGCATCGACGGCTTGCTGCGGCCGGTCGCTGCGCCCAGCGGCGTGCTGCCGCAGGCGGTGATCTCCCGCATCAAGATTATCGCCAACCTCAATATTGCCGAACGCCGTTTGCCGCAGGACGGCGCCGCTCGCTTACGTGTCGGCCGCGCCGACATCGACATTCGCGTCGCTATCATGCCGATGCAGCATGGGGAAGCCGCGGTTATTCGTATCCTGCCGAAGGATCGCGGGTTGCTGGTGGTCGAAAAGCTCGGGTTCTCTCCGGCCGACGAGGTGAAACTCCGGCGGCTGTTGAAGCTGCCGCACGGCATGATCGTCGTCACGGGACCGACCGGCAGCGGCAAGACCACGACGCTGGCAACGGTCCTGTCGATCCTGAACGAGCCGGGGCGGAAGATCCTGACCGTCGAAGACCCGGTCGAATATGACATCCCCGGCGTCAACCAGGCGCAGGTCAAGCCCGCTATCGGACTGACCTTCGCCGCGGCGCTGCGCTCCTTTGTGCGCCAGGATCCGGATGTGATCATGGTCGGCGAAGTGCGCGACAACGAAACCGCGCATGTTGCGATCCACGCGGCCTTGACCGGGCATCTCGTGCTGACGACGCTGCATACGGAATCGGCGGCGGCGGCGGTGCCCCGCCTGCTCGATCTTGGCGTCGAGGGATATCTGTTGCGTTCGACCTTGCGGGCGGTGGTGGCGCAGCGGCTGGTCCGGCAACTTTGCGACCGTTGCAAGACGCCGAAGCCGCTTCTGCAGACGGATTTTACCGAGGACCCGCGACTGACCGCGCTCGGCTTCCGCGCCGGAGAAATCCTTCAGGCACCCTGCGGTTGTGAACGCTGCAGCGGCACCGGCTATCGTGGCCGGCTGGGCGTGTTCGAAATACTCGAACTGACCGACGAAATTCGCTCGCTGATCGGGGAAAAGACCGATGGTCACAAGATCGATGACGCTGCGATCCGCGCCGGGATGACGACGATGGTCGCAGACGGTATCGCGAAGTGTCGCGCCGGCCTGACCTCGCCGGCGGAACTGCTTCGCGTCACCACAATACGGTGAGGTAAAGATCGTGCCTAATTTCCGCTATCGGGCCCTGACACAGAACGGAGAGGTCGTAAACGGCACGCTCTCGGCGCCGACGGCTGCGGAAGTCGCCCGCCGCATCGAGTATCTGCGCCTGCTGCCGATCGAAACCGTCGAGGACAGGAAGTCCGCGGCCGCGAGCGATGGTTTTGGCTTTTTTGGCCGGCCAAGTTCGGCCGAAGTGACGACGTTTACCAGAGACCTCGCGCTGCTCCTGAAGGCAAGTGCACGTCTGGACGATGCCCTCGAACTGCTTGCGAACGATACCGATGTCGGCAGGCTCAGACCCGTGGTCGCGCGCTTGCGGGCTTCGGTCCTCGCCGGCGAGAGCTTCGCCAGCGCGGTTGCGGCGCATCCCTCGTTGTTTCCCCCGATGTATATCGCGCTCGTCAGGGTCGGCGAGGTATCCGGAACGCTCGATCAGGTGCTCGAGATGCTGGGCGCCGAGCGGGCACGGTCCGAGCAGATGCGTCGCAAGCTGACGGATGCGATGCAATACCCGCTCTTTGTCTTGATCGCCGCGGTTTGCGTGATGCTGTTCTTCATCCTGTTCGTTCTGCCGCAATTTTCTTCGGTGTTGCAGGACTTCGGCGCCAAGTCCGACACCGCGTTGAGCGGTTTCATCAAGCTGTCGGACTTCCTCCGGGCGAATGCGACCCCGGTATTGCTTAGCGTTGCCTTTGTGATTGCGGGTCTGTGGTGGCTGTTTCGCCGGCCCGGCACCTGGAGTGCGGTGATGTCGTTCGTCGCGAAAACCCCTGGCATCGCCAACATCTTTCAGTTCTACCGCACCAGCCTGTTCTGCCGGAATCTCGCCGTGCTGCTCAGCAGCGGCGTCAATCTCACGGCCACCTTGCGCATTCTGGTGGACATCATGGCGGTGACCGGAAATGTCACGGTCTGGACGACGGCCGCCGACCGCGTGCGTCACGGCGGCAAGCTTTCGGACGCATTGCTGGCATCGAGCAATATGCCGCCAATGGCCATCCGCATGCTGCGGCTCGGCGAGGAGACTGGCCAATTGCCGGTGCTCGCGGGCAGGGTCGCCGAATTCTACGAAGCGAAACTGCAGCGCAGCCTCGACCGTATCGTAGGTATTGTCGGGCCGCTTGCGATCATCAGCATCAGCACCGTGGTCGGAGGGCTGATCGTATCGGTCATGACCGCGCTGCTGTCGGTTACACAACTAGTCGGGTAGAGCGAGGATTGGATCAGATGCTTAAAGGCGTTGGCATTTTTTTTGCGACAAACGAGAAGCGCGAGCGCCGGCCCAACGTCGGCCAGCAGGGATTTACGCTGGTCGAGATGTTGGTGGTCATCACCATTATCGGCCTGATCATGGGTTTGATCGGGCCGCGCGTTCTCAATTATCTCAACGAATCCAAGGTCAAGACGGCGCGGATTCAGTTGCAGAGTTTTTCGGGCGCGCTTGACCTGTTCTATCTCGACGCCGGGCGCTTTCCGTCGACGTCGGAGGGTCTGGCTGCGCTGGTGCAGCGTACCCCCGGTGTTGCGGCCTGGAACGGGCCTTATCTGAAGGGCGGCAGCCTGCCGAACGATCCCTGGAACCATCCCTATGTGTACCGTTCGCCGGGCGAGCGCGGACCCTATGAGATCATCTCCTACGGTTCGGACGGGCAGGAGGGCGGAAGTGGGATCGCCGCCGATATTTCGACAGAAAACCTCGTAAATGCGAAAAATGAGTAGACCGTCCGAACGCGGCTTTACGTTACTTGAAATGGTATGTGTGCTGGCGCTCATCGCCATGATGGCGGCTGTGCTCCTGCCGTTCATTCCCCGTAACACCTCGCGCGCCCGCTTGCAGGGCTATGTGCTGCAGACGGCGGCGCTTCTGAAAGAAGATCGCAGTGCCGCTATCCGGCGCGGAACGGGCGTGGCGACCTTCGTCGATGCGGGAAGCCACACGATCCGCTCCGGCTCAAGCGCGGACATGATCCGCATCCCGGACGACGTCCATTTCGAGACGCTGCTGCCGCGCACCTGCAACCAGCGCGAGGCGCTGTTGACGATCAGTTTCTTTGCCAGCGGCATGTCGTGCGGTGGGACCGTCGCATTGACGCGGGCGGATGTCGGCTACGAAGTTCGCGTCAACTGGCTGACCGGAAGGGTCGAAATTGTTTCGCGCAACATCACCAATTGACGGCCGCGCCGCCGGTTTCACGATTATCGAGGTGCTGGTGGCGCTTGCCGTCGTTGCCATCTCGATCGTGGCGATCGGGTCGGTGATGTCGACCAATGTGCGCGGGGTTCGCTCGCTGGAGCAGCATGTGACGCTGATGCAGACGGTGCGTTCGGTGATGGCGGCGGAAGTGCCGCTGCATGCGGAGATAGGCGTCGGCACATGGTCGGGAAAGACCAACGATCATCAGTGGCAGATCAACGTCGGCCCGATGGCTGACGAATCGAATGGAGGCGGCGAGGACGTCGCATGGATTCCCGCCCTTGTCAGGATCCAGGTGCGTTCTCCCTCCGGCGCCGTGATGGACCTCAGCACGGTGCGCCTGATGCATGGGCGGCAGCAGCAATGACCGCGCGGGCCAGGCAACAAACAAATGAGAGCGGCTTTACGCTGGTCGAAACCCTTGTGGCGTTGGCGTTGATGGGGCTCGTGCTTTCGGCGCTGGCCAACCTCACCGCGCAGTGGCTTCCGAACTGGAACCGCGGCCTCGATCGCATTCAGCGCAGCGAGCAGATCGGTATCGCATTGCAGCGGATTGCCGACGACCTCGCCGTGGCCGAGAGCGTCCCGGTCAGTCGCGCCGAGAAACAGCCGCCGTTCTTTTCGGGATCGGAGCGGTCGGTGACCTTTGTGCGCACGGCGCTCGGCCCGAACGCCGGACTCGGTCTCGACGTGGTGCATCTGGGTGAGACCACCGACCAGGGTGGGCTCGCAACGGTCCGCTCGCGAACGTTGTTCCGGCCGTTGCCGCCGGAGTTGTCGCCCGCCGATCAATTTCATTTCGGCGAGCCCGTGGTGCTGCTGCGTGCGCCCTACCGGCTGACGTTTGCTTATGCGGGCGACGACCATGCGTGGAAAAGCAGTTGGCGGGATGCCGAGCGGCTGCCGTCGAAAATCAGGCTGACCGTGAGCGACGCATCAAGCGGACGCGTTCTCACGATCTCGACGGTGGCATCCATACACATTCAGTCCTCCGCGCAAGGTGATTGCAAGCCGCAGGCCAGCGGGCAACAGCCGAGCGGGCAGCAGCCGAGCGGACCGCAGGCCAGCGGACCGCAGGCGAGCGGACAGCAGGCGAGCGCACAGCAGCCGAGCGCACAGCAACCGGGCGGCGGGTGCGACGACAACCGTGGTGCGCCGGCCAATGCTCAGGGTGGTTCGCAGCAGGCGGGCGGCACAGGGCAGGGCGTTTCACAATGAGACAGCCCCTCAGGCAAACTGCGTCGTCCTCGGAGCGTGGCTTCGTTATCGTAGCCGTGCTCTGGATTCTGGTGGCGTTGTCGGCGCTTGTGGCCATCTTTTCAGTCTATCTGTCCAATTCGGCGCGCGCCCTGGGCGCGAATGATATCGGCGTGCAGAGCGAGGCGCTGGCGTCGGCCAGTCTGGAACTGGCCGCTTATCGGTTGCTGTTGGCGGATGAAAAAGAGCGCCCGGCACAGGGGTCGTTCCGTTTCCGGATGGATCATGGGGAGGCGTTCGTCACCTTCACCTCGGAAGCGGCGCGGGTCGATCTCAACAAGGCATCGAAAGAAATGCTCGCCAACCTGTTTGAGGTCCTTGGTGCGGAACAAAAGGCGGCGGAGCAGATCGGCGACCGCATCGTCGGATGGCGGTCGTTGCCCAAGGCCGGTGCGGCCAACGATGAGGAACCGCTTTATCTGGCTTCGGGTCTGGCTTATTCGCCAAGGCAAGCGCCTTTTGCTCACATCAACGAACTCAGCCTGGTGCTGGGTGTCTCGCCGGCCATGGTCGAGCGCGCGTTGCCTTATCTGACCGTCTTCAGCAATTCGGCCGATATCGACGTCTTGCTCGCGCCGCCGGAAGTGATTGCCGCGCTGCCGGGGATGACGGCGGACGTGCTCAACAATTTTCTGAAACAGAGGTCGTCTTTGCCGCGCGATCAGAAAGCGATCGCGGCCGCGCTCGGTCCGGCGGGCAAGGCTGCCGCGAACTTGCCGAACTCCAAGGCGTTTCGCGTGCTGACGACGATACGGTTCGACAACGGCCGCCGAAAATCGATCGAAGCGGTCATCCTGTTGAACAGCGCGGAAGGCAAGAAGGACAGCGCCAAGGGCACGGACAACGCCAACGCGAAGGCCAAGGACAGCGCGAAGGACACGGAGCCTTTCAAAATATTGTCCTGGCAGGACGAGGCGGAGACCGGGACCCGGCCCCCCAGACAGGCAGGTCGGTGATGACGATTTTATCGGAAGCAAAAAGCTTGTTCGACGAATGGATGTCGGCGGTGACCCAGGCGGTCGATTTCGCCATCGGCCGATATACGCGCCGGTCGCAGATCATGCTCAGCGGGGACAGCGGCGGAGTCCTGACCGCGAGGTTGAAGTCGGCGGCAAAAGGGCCTGCGCTGCCGGACATTTCATTTCGCATGGCCAACGGCCGGCCGAGCCCATCGCTGCCGGCGGACTGGCAGGCCGCCTTCCGCGGTAGCCGGATCGAAACCGCCTTTGCACCGGGACAGGTCTTGTTTCGGCCGCTTGATTTTCCGAAGCAGGCGGAGGATTTCCTCGACGGCATGATCCGCACCCAGATCGACCGTTTGACACCGTGGCCGGCGGAAGATGCCGTCTTCGGCTGGAGTCCGCCCTCCCAGACCGGGCAGGACAGAATTGAACTGACGCTGGCCGCGACCTCGAAACAGCAGATCGAACCGCTGGTTCAACTTGCCACCGGCCTCGGCGCGCAATCGCTCGCAGCATTTGCCGTGCCTCCCGCCGCGGGCGATACCGCTGCAACCATCAAGGTCTTCGACCAAGCGCTGGGCAGCGCGGCCGGTCGTATGTTCGATACGCCACGCATGTTGCGCGCGGTCCTGCTCGCGGCCGGAGCGGCAGCCGCGGTCGCGCTGCTGGTGGGCGCCTATCTCGGTGACAGCTTTGATTCCGAACAGCAGCAGTTGATGGGCCGGATTTCGCAGCGGCGAGCCGCGCTGCGTCTTGGCCCTGAAGGAAGTTCGGCGCTCGGCCTGCTCGCCAAGCGCAAACAGACCGGTCCCTTGAGCGTCGTCGTTCTGGAAGCGCTGTCGAAAGCGTTGCCCGACGGCACCTATGTCACCGAGCTTCGGATCGACGGCGACAAGGTTCAGGTGGTCGGCATGACTCAGGACGCGCCATCCCTCATCCGCCTGATCGAGAAGTCGCCGCAGTTTGCACGCGCGACATTCTTTGCGCCGACCACGCGTGCGCAGAACGAACCGGGTGAGCAATTCCATATCGAAGCCCGAATTACGCCGTCCTTTGGATCGAATATATGAGCACCGTCGCTACTCTAAGAAAATCGCTTGTGAACTCGCCGCCGGTGGCCGCGACCGCTTACGCTGCGGTTGTAATCGTCCTGTTGGTGGTAGCCATCGGCTCCCTTGTCGACATCCTCGGCAAGCGGGCGTCAGTCGCGGAGACGGCTGCCATGCTGGATCAACTGGAGGGCCGCAAGGTCCCCGCGGCCGGTGCGCGACCGGGCGATGCCGGCATGCCTACGGGCTCAGCCTTTCTCGAGGGCGCGACGGTGACGGTGGCGGGCGCAGCCCTTCTGCAGCGCGTCGCCGGCGCGGTGACAAAGGCGGGCGGCAGTGTGCTGTCGTCGCAGCTTGACCTGCAAGGCCCGCAGGCCAAGACCGGATTTGTCAGCATGGTTGCGAACTGCGAACTCGACCAGGCCGCGCTGCAACCCCTGCTTTACGACCTGGAAGCCGGAATGCCGTTTTTGTTCATCGACCAGCTCGATGTTCAGGTGGCAACGACATCGGGTGACGGCAAACTGCGGTTCCTGCTCGGCGTATCCGGACAATGGCAGGGTGCAAAATGATCATGCGAAAATACGCCATCCGGATTCTGGTCGTCACTCTGCCGTTCTGCGCAGGCGCATCCGCTTCCGATGCCATTTCCGATTCTCGCGACGATCAGTCCAACCTCGTGGCGGCCGACGCTTCTTCGGCTCCCGCAAAGTCGAGCGAGCCCACTACCGTCGCCACCATTCCGCCGGCTGCGGCGAACGCGCCTGCCGAACGCGCGTTGAGCGCCAATCCATTATGGGCGATGCCGCTCAAGGAATTTTCCGTCACGCGTGAGCGTCCAATCTTCTTGCGGTCGCGCCGGCCGCCGGCGCCGCCTCCGTCAGCGGTGACGGTGGCAAAGGTTGTGGTTCCCAAGCCGAAGGAGGCCGAGCAGCCGCAGCTTTCGCTGGTCGGCACCATTGCCGGCGATGAAGACAAATTTGGTATTTTTGTCGATCAGGCGAGCAAGAACGTGCTCCGGTTGCGCCTAGGCGAGGAATTTCAGGGATGGACGCTGCAATCGGTTCAGGGTCGCGAAACGACGTTTCAAAAAAACCAGCAGAGCTTCGTTGTGGCCTTGCCGCAACCGGGCCTCGGGCAACCGGTCGTCGCCGTCCGCAGTGAAGCACCGGTGGTCGGGGCCGACCCCGGAAAGCCACAGCCCGTCAATGCGCGCCAGCGGCCTGACCGACAACAATAGCGATCGCGGCACCGGCGCGATCAGAAACCGTACTGCTGAAAGCCTGCGGTTAGCACCAGCCCGGCGGCGAGAAACGGTCCAAACGATAGCGATGTCTGGGCTGTGAGCGCACGCCCTGACAGTTGCATGACGCCGGCACAGGCCAATGCCGTCAGCGTCGCAATCAGCAACACAGGCGCAATTCCTGCGATGCCTACCCAAATTCCCGCTGCGGCGAGGAACTTGACGTCGCCCAGTCCCAACCCCTGAATTTTCCGATAAGAAAAATAAAGCTGCCGCAGCAGCCAGAATATGCCGCCAACGGCGATGCCTTCGCCAATGGCCTGCAGCGCGGCTGACAGATCACCCGTCATCATGATCTTGACCAGGCCAAGTCCGGCAATCGCCAGATTGAGCCAGTCTGGGATGATGCCGTCGCGGATATCGATCCAGGCGAGGATGGCGCAGAGAAGGCACAGCAACCCAAACGACAATAAGATGGTCATCCTGTTGCTGTCGCTCTGTTGCTGCCGCTAGCCGTCGTACTGGTCCGGTCCCATCGCCCAGAGCCATTGGTCATAGCCTGCGGCGAAGGTGCGGTTGGTCTGGGCGGGATTGCGGTTGATCAGCGGCCGCAGGAACATCGGGTGCGTGGCGCTGCGCACTTCGTGCTCGATGGTGAAGAGGTGCTTGCCGCTGGCGAGATCGACGATGTCGCGGAAGCGGTATTGAAAGGGGTTGTCCTCGCTGAAGATAAGATTGCGCTCGGCGAGCGCGCGATGCGGTCCCGAAAAATTCGTGATGTAGATCTGCACGTGATGGCCGTCATATTCAGGCTGCGGCCGGTCGGTCTCGCGAAACAGAAGGTGCTGGTTCTTGCCGACCTGCACCGAGGCCGTAGTGCCGTCGCCATTCCAGAGTTGCGCTGGCATTCCCATGATCTTCGGATAGAAGTCGCAAATGCCCTTGGCGCTGCCTGCGGGAACGTCAAACTCGACATAGGGAATCCCGAGCGTGATGCGTCCGAAGCGATCGGCATCCGGCTCAAAGCAGCGCACGCGATTGCCCCACGGGCAGATCGCCTCGACATAATCGTTATGTTCTCGATAAGAAAACTTCGTTCCTTCAAGCCTCTTCGCGACGGATGCCAGCCGCTCGAGCAGCGCCTTGCGCCCGGAGATGACGAGCGCGGTATGGCCGCGCAGCACCTGCGCCTCGCCGCTCGGCAGATGAAACTGGCTGCGGCCGACATTGACCCACATATTGTCGTCAGACGTCATCAAATAGGGGTCGCGCGTCAGTCCCAAACCCGACACATAGAACAGCGTCGCCAGATGCTGATCCGGCACCTGAACATTGACGTGTTCGAGATGAATCGAATTGCCGAGATCCTCGGCGGCGCGGTCGAATTTGTGCTGCATGGCGGCGGTCCTGATGACGTGCTCACGCCATCATAAGGCAGAGCGTGGCCCTGCGCCAACACTCTGTCCGCGCACCAATATTTTCACCCCTTCGAAAAGGGACTTATGACGAGGCGGTTCAGCCGGTTCGCAAACGCCGCCGGATCTTCCGGGAGCTCGCCGTCAAGAATCTGCGCCTGTTCCAGCAGCAGGAATGACAGGTCGGCAGCGTTGTCGCCTGCTTGCGGAATCGCCGCCACCAAGGGGTGGCGGAGGTTGATTTCCAGAATCGGCTTGGTAACGAGGCCGGGGTTTTGCCGTGCCAATAGCCGTTCAAGCTCGCGGTCCGGGCCTTGACTGCCGGCAACCAGACATGACGCGCTCACGGTCAGGCGCTGCGACGCGCGCACGTCGGAAACGCGATCACCGAGGTGCAGCTTGATCGCGGCGATGATGTTGGCCTCGTCGGCCTCCGGCTTGCTCTCGTCCTTCTTGCTGTCGTCGAGAAGCGGGATCAGCGAGAAGTCGATATCGCCCTGGCTCAGCGACTTCAGCGGCTTGCCGTCGAAATCGAGCGGCGCCGACGTCCAGAAAGCATCGACCGGATCGGTCAGGAGCAGAACCTCGATGCCGCGCGCGGTTGCGGATTCCAGTTTTGGGTTTCCCTTCAGCCGCTCGATGCTGTCGCCTGCGAGGAAATAAATCTCGGTCTGGTTCGGCTTGAGGTCGGCGACATACTGCTTGAGCGTGCGCGCCTCACCCGAGGTGGTTGTAAATCGCGACAAGGCCAGAAGTTTCTCACGCCGCTCGAAGTCTTCGTAAATGCCTTCCTTGATGACGGTGCTGAAAGCATCCCAAACCTTGGTAAACGCTTCCGGTTGCTTGTCTGCAAGTGTCTCGAGTTCGCCGACGATGCGGCCGGTCACGGCCTTTCGGATCTGTGCCAGTTGCGGATTGTTCTGCAACATCTCGCGCGAGAGGTTGAGCGGCAGGTCCTCGCTGTCGATGACGCCGCGAATAAAGCGCAAGTAGGCCGGCAGCAGGTCCGCATCGTCGGTGATGAACACCCGCCGGACATAAAGCTTCACCTTTGCCTTGCGCGCGGGGTCGAACAGATCGAACGGTTTGGTCGAAGGCGCAAACAGCAGCACCGCGTAGGAATAACGCCCTTCGGCGCGGTAATGCAGCGTCATCGCCGGTTCGTCGAAGGCGCCGGCGATCGACTTGTAGGCTTCCTTGTAATCTTCCGGCTTCAGTTCGGATTTCGACCGCTGCCACAGCGCGCTGGCCGAATTGATCTGTTTGGCTTCGCCCTTGTCGTCGACCAGTTCGATCGGAAACTGGATATTGTCGGAATAGGCGCGGACGATGCGCTCGATCTCGTAAGCTTCGAGATAGCTGGCCTTGTCGGCCTTGAGATGCAGAACGATGTTGGTTCCGCGCCGGGGCGCTTGCGGATCCTCCTTGTCGGCTGGTGAAATTTCAAAACCAGATCCGCCCGCGGAAGACCACGTCCATGCCTCTTCGCTGCCGGCGTGGCGGCTAACGACGACGATGCGCTCAGCGACCATGAAAGCCGAATAGAAGCCGACGCCGAACTGTCCGATCAGGCCGGTGCCGTCCTTGGCCTCCTTCAGGCGCGACACGAAGGACTTGGTGCCGGAGCGGGCGATGGTGCCGAGGTTGTCGATCAGTTCCTGCCGGTCCATGCCGATGCCGGTATCGGCAATGGTCAGCGTATTGGCCTTCTTGTCCGGAATGATGCGGATTTTCGGCAGCCCCTCGTCACCGATCAGGGAAGGGGTTGCGATCGCCTCATAACGCAGCTTGTCGCAGGCGTCCGATGCGTTCGAGATCAATTCGCGCAGGAAAATTTCGGTTTCCGAATAAACCGAATGCACCATCAGGTTCAGGAGTTCGGAAACCTCGGCCTGAAACGGTTGCGCCTCGACGGCGGATTCAGTGGCTGTCATTTTCTTCTCATGGAAAGACCGGAAAAACACCGATATAGCGGGCCAGGATTCAAGATCAAGTTCGATAAACCCAGGATACCTCCCATAGCCGAAAACCGGCCTAAGGGACAATTCTCGACGGTCGATGCACAGGCTCGTGAGTAGACAGGGACAGGCGTTCAACGTCCTATTCGGCGCCATATAACGATTTATATCGGGGGAAGTGATGCGCTTTATTGTTTTGGCTGCGGGGTTGCTTTTCACGTCACTCGCGCACGCCGCTGAGCCGGTGAAAATCGGCATTACCACCATCCTCAGCGGCCCGATGGCCGACCGCGGACAGCAAGAGCAGTATGGCGCCCAGATTGCGCTCGAACGGATCAACCAGGCCGGTGGCGTGCTCGGACGCCCCGTCGAAGCCTTCTATGCCGACAATGCCTGCAAGCCCGAGGTCGGCGTGCCCGCGATCAAGCGGCTGCTCGACGAGGTGCACGTCCCGGTCATCATCGGCGCGCTGTGTACCCCGGTCACCCACGCCATCATGCCTGTGATGGCGCAGGCGAAGGTGCCGCTGGTGATTGCAACCTCGGCGGGCCAGGATTTCGTTGATGCCTCTGGCCCAAGCGGCAACGACTTTGCCTTCAAGACGATCCCTTCCGAAGTCGATATCATGCGTGGTCTTGCGCACTGGCTGAAATCAAAGGACGTCAAATCGATCGCTGTTGTCGCCGACGACGGTGAATTTCAGCATGCCAACGCCATCGCTATCGTCAAAGCCGCGAAAGACGCTGGGATCAACGTCACGGCGGACGAAATCATTCCAAAGGACACCAAGGATTTTGGCGCGGTATTCGACAAGCTGAAGGGCGGATCGCCCGGTCAGCTGGTCGCGATCCTCGGCCCTTCCACGGCCGGATTCTTCAAGGGCTATGAGGCGTCGGGCTGGAAAGTGCCGGTGACGGGACGGTTCGACCTCGCGGGCGCGCTTGCGTCAGCGTCTCAAGCCTTCCGCGATGCGGGCGGCATGGCGGAATTATCAGGCATTGCGGTCTTCACGCCCGCTTTGGACAAGCCCGGGGTGCAGGACTTCGTTGCCTCGTACAAGGCGCATTACGGGATTATGCCTACGCAGCGCTCGTTCTTCGTGTTTGAGGCGACCTATCTCGTGGTCGACGCGATCAGGCGTGCCGGTTCCGACCAGCCGGCGGCGATCGAGCAGGCCTTGAAGACTTCGACCATGCCGTCGCGGCTGGGGGGAAGCTACGCGCCCGACGATCACAACCACGCCCATACGCCGCTGCAGATCCTGGGGTTGCGCGACGGCAAGCCGGCCGTGATTGCCGTCGAGTAAGGGACGCTTTGAACAAGTCTTTCAGGCGAGGCGCGTCGCAGCGTCGCCTGGAAGATCCTTTCTGCGCTCGCTCAAAAAACCGACCAGCGAGGTCTTGATGCTTGCGACATGCTCGCGCATCAGCATTTCCGCGCGCCAGGGCTCTCGCGCGACAACCGCCTCAAAAATGCGGTGATGGTCGTCGTGCCGGCGGCGAACGTCGTGATATTCGAACACCACGATGTTGCGGCTCGACGACACCGGCACGTGATGACAGATCCGGATCATTTCGCTGAGCATGCGGTTGCCCGCGGCTGCCAGCAGACCATCGTGAAAATCGCCATTGATGTCGCGATAGATGGTGAGATCGCCGGCTTCGAACGAGCCGCGTTCCAGTAACTTATCGCCGGCGGCAAGCGCACGTTCGATGATTTCCCTTTCCTGGGACCTAAGTCCGCGTTCCGCCACGAAGCGGACGGCGACGCCTTCGAGCGCCGCGCGGATGTCGTAGGCATCGACAATGGCGGGGAGGGGAAATTCGCGCACCGTGAAGCCGCGGTTCGGCGCGTAATCCAGTAGCCCCTCGCCGGCGAGCGCCTGCAACGCTGCGCGCACCGGGGTGCGCGACACCGAGAGCGTCTTTGAGAGTTGGACTTCGTTGAGCCGTTCGCCGGCGCCAACCGCGCCACCGAGAATGGCTTCCCGTACGCGGTCCATCACCGATAGCGCGCGGTTGCCGGCGCGCGTTGCACTTCCCGTTTCCGCCGTCGTCTGTTCCGTCAAATCCGCCATCGGCGGCAACCGCCCATCGTAAATATGTATACACTTTGATCGAGGCTATCACGGGGGTCTACTGAAAATCCAGAATTTATACGAGATTTTCGATCTATGAGCTTTTGACGTTGGGATGGACTTCAAAAAGTGTATGTAATTAGTATTGACTCGGTCCGGCTTTCATCGAACGATGGACGCAGTTGTTCAGGTGGTGGGAGTGCCAAATCCATGGCGGTGGGGAGCGCGGAGATCGGTGAAAACGCCATCGAGCTGATCACCACTGACCGAAACCCGCATTATGAACCCTTTGGCTGGCATCACTGGCCCGAACATCCCTGGCTCGCCTACCAATTCCGCCGCGGCCTCGGCGAAAGTCAGGAGGGTGGCGGCAGCGTCAGCGAGATCATGCAGGCGGGATCGCGGATGATCCCGGGCGATCTGGAGAGCTGGCACACAGAATGGATGCGCATCGCCGATCGAAACTGGAAGCGCGCCCTTGCCGAGGAAGCAGCGGGCCATATCCGTACCGCGATGAACTGCTTCCTGCGCGCCGCCGATTATTATCGTCAGGCTGAATTCCATCTCGAGCCCGACGACGCGCGGCGGTTGCCGACCTTTGAGAAGATGGAAGCCTGCTCGCACAAATTCATCTCCACTCTCAACCCGCCAGGTGAGGTGGTCGAGATACCGTACGAGCCAGGCAAGCCGATCTGCGGCTATTTTATTCGTGCTCCTTTCCCCGACGATAAATTGCCGGTGCTGATCTGCATGGGCGGATTGGACTCGATCAAGGACGAGATGTGGTTCATGCAGGCCCATGGCTGCCTGCAACGCGGCATTTCCGTGCTGATGATCGACGGGCCGGGGCAGGGTGGCACGCTGCGGCGGCACAAAATCTACACCCGGCATGACACCGAAGTACCGATCGGCAAATGCATCGACTGGCTGGAAATGCGCGCCGATGTCGACACCAAGCGTATCGCGGTGTGCGGCTCCAGCATGGGTGGCTACTACGCCGCGCGCGCCGCCTGCTACGAGCATCGGCTGGCGGCCGCCATTTCGCACGGCGCGATCTGGTCGGTGCATGACATGTGGGGTACCAAGGACGATGATTTCGGCCTTGCCATGCATATAAGATGGGTGTTCGGCGCCAAATCGATGCGCGAGGCCCACGCGTTGATGAAGCCATTCACCCTCGAGGGGCATCTGGAACACATGCGCTGTCCCTATCTGGTGCTGCATGGGGGCCACGACGTGCTGACCGTCACCGCGGCGCGGAGCACCTACGATTACGCCAAGGCACACGGCGTCGATGCGACGCTGCGTGTCCTTGACCCAGACGAAACTGGCGCTGAGCATTGCCAGCACGACAATCCGACCATCGGCCAGGAAGTATTGGCCGACTGGCTGGCCGATCGCTTCGGCATCGATCAGCGAGCATTGCTGAAGACTTCCTTCAATCCTTTTGTTTGAGGCGGGCCATGACATCAGCCGTGAATCTGGGCGTCGATCATCCAAAGGCCGCCGTGGTGGCCATCGACCTGCATCGCGGTCATCTCGACATGGCGGTCGCGACCATGCCGACGGCGCCGGACGTAGCCGCGCGCGTCATCGCGGCCAACAAGCGGCTGTTCGATTGGTGCCGCGGCCATGGCATCCCCGTTATCCATCAGGTGACGTCCTATCGCGATGCCGACGAAATCCGTGTCAATCCGTTCTGGCGCGCGGGCGCCGAAAATCCGAACAGCACGCGCAAGAACGCGATGCGCCACAACATCATCGGCGGCCCCGGCTGCACGGTGATGCCGCAGCTTCTCGATTCCCGCGATTTCATCGTCAGCACCAAGAAGCGTTATGATTGCTTTCTTACGACCGATCTGGATTTCCTGCTGCGCTCTCACGGCATCAACACGCTTTTGATCACCGGCGTGAACACCAATTCCTGCGTGCTTGCCACCACGACGGCGGCGAATGTTCGCGACTATGCGGTGATCGTCGTCGAAGACTGCGTCGACAGCATGGACGGGCCGGAACTGCATGCGGCGGGTCTTGCGTGTATTCGCACCGCCTTCGGTTCCGTGATGAACACCGATGCGGTAATGGCGCTCGAAGGGCTTGCAGCGAGCAAGCCCAACGCCGCATGATCTCGCTGTTTTCTTAAATCGAACCAAGAGTACCCGCCATGACCGGTCCCATGCTTCCGCGCGAACGTTCCGACTATTCCGCTATCGTCGACCGTCCGCCGCTGAAATTGCCCGGCGGCGCGCGCATGATCGTCTGGACCATCGTCAATCTCGAGGTCTGGGATATTTCCAAGCCGATGGCGCGCCAGGTATTGCCGGCGCCGACCGGCGTTCCCTTGCTGCCGGATGTACCGAACTGGAGCTGGCACGAATATGGCATGCGGGTCGGTGTATGGCGGTTCTTCGATCTCTACAAAAAACATGGCATCGCGCCGACGCTCTCGATCAACGCGCGGGTTTGCGAGGACTATCCGCGCGTCGCTCAACAGGCCAAGGACGCCGGTTGGGAATTCATGGGTCACGCCTATGAACAGGGACCGATTCACAAAGAGGCCGACCAGAAAGCCATGATCGCGCGCTCGATGGGGGTGATCGAGAAATTCACCGGCAAGCGTCCGGTCGGCTGGCTCGGGCCCGGCCTGACGCAGACGCTGGAGACGCCTGAACTTCTGGCGGAAGCCGGCGTCAAATATATCGGTGATTGGGTCTATGACGACGAGCCGACGGTGATCCGCACCGAGAAGGGCCCGCTGGTGACGCTGCCTTATACGGTCGAGCTGAACGATATTCCGATGATGCTGGTGCAGCATCATGACAGCGATCATCTGCTCCGGCGCACCATCGACAGTTTCGATCGCCTCTATGCCGAGAGCAAGGATCGGCCCAAGATCATGTCGATCGCGATCCATCCCTACATTTCCGGCCAGCCGTTCCGGATCAAGTATCTCGAGCAGATCTACGACTACGTGAACAAGCACGAAGGCGTGGTGCACTGGAACGGCGAGCAGATCCTCAACTGGTATCAGAGCCAGAAGGCATGAGTGGACAGGCTCCGCATGCGTTGCCGACGGTAGTTGCGACCGAAGCCGCGGTCGCGGGCGGCGGCTTCTTTCCGGTTCGGCGGATCTATTGCGTCGGCCGCAATTATCTCGATCACATCAGGGAAATGAAGGAAGCCGACGAGCGCGATCCGCCGTTTTTCTTCCAGAAGCCCCGCGATTCCATTGTGCTGGATGGCGCGCGCGTTCCCTATCCGCCGTTTACGTCGGATTTCCAGTTCGAGGTCGAACTGGTCGTCGCCCTCGGTGGAGGCGGGCGCGATATCGCTGTGGATCAGGCCAACAGCCTGATCTGGGGCTATGCGGTTGGGATCGATTTAACCCGGCGCGACCGCCAACGTGACGCCCGTGATATGAAACTACCCTGGGAGGTCGGCAAGAGTTTCGATGCTTCGGCGCCGTGCGGGCCGATCGCGCAGAAAGATCCCGGACATTTCGAGCGTTGCCCGATCACACTGTCCGTCAATGGGGTCGAGCGCCAGCGCGGCGACATCGGCCATATGATCTGGAATGTTCCCGAAGTGATCGCGCAGTTGTCCAAACAGGTGACATTAGCGGCTGGCGACCTGATCTATACCGGGACGCCTTCGGGCGTCGGCCCTGTGGTGTCGGGCGATCTGATCACGGCCCATATCGACGGATTGCCATCGCTGACCATCACCATTACGCCACCAGAGAAATAAGATGCAGCCCACGGAACGCATTTCCTATGCGCCGATATCAGAACGCCCGGCGCTGAAATTGCCCGACGGCAAGCGCATGGCGGTGTGGGTCATCGTCAATGTCGAGGAGTGGGATGCGAAGCAGCCGATGCCGCGCACGGTGCTGACGCCGCCAGCCGGTGGTTCGCCGTCGCCCGACATTCCGAACTGGGCCTGGCACGAATATGGCAACCGCGTCGGCTTCTGGCGCCTGCTTAAAGTTTTCGACGACTTCAAGATTCCGGCTGCGCTCGCCATCAACGGTTCGGCGCTGGCGGCGTATCCGGCAATCGTCAATGCTGCGAAAGAGCGCCACTGGGAATTCATCGGACACGGCTTTACCCAGCGCAACATGCAGAAGGTCGAGAATGAGCGCGAGGACATTCGCAAGACCGCCGATGTCATTGCTGCGGCAACCGGCAAACGGCCGCGCGGCTGGCTCGGTCCCGGTCTCACCGAGACCTGGGAGACGCCGGACCTTCTGAAGCAGGAAGGCTATGACTATGTCGCCGACTGGGTGCTCGACGACCAGCCGGTCTGGCTCAAGACCACGACGACGCCGATCGTCAATATTCCCTACACCCAGGAATGCAACGACGTCGCCATGATGCTGATCCAGCATCACAAGGCGTCCGAATATCAGGACCGCGCGCTCGATCAGTTCGAGCAGATCTATGAGGATGCCGCCGATTCCGCGCGCGTCATGGCGCTGGTGATCCATCCCTACATCATGGGTGCGCCGCACCGGACCAAATATTTTCGCCGCATCTTCGAAACCATCCGGCAGAAGCCCGACGTTGCCTTCATGACCGGCGAACAGATTCTCGACTGGTATCTCAAGACGGGACCGAAAGCGCCATAAGGGGATGAAGAGTTTCAGGATTCTCTATGGATTGATATTCGCCGCACTGCTGGTCGTGGTGGCGAGCTACTTTACGTCGATTGTCGAGTTCGTGCGTGTCGTCTATCTTTCGATGAGCACCTTCCAGCTTCTCAACGGATTGACATATGCCGCGTTGCTGTTTGTCGTCGCAAGCGGCTTTACGTTGATCTTCGGTCTGCTGCGCATCGTCAATCTCGCGCATGGCGCGCTTTATCTGCTCGGCGGCTATGTCGGCTTTACGGTTGCGACCAAAACCGGCAGCTTCGTGCTCGGCGGCCTCGGCGCGATGGCGGCGATCGCGGCGATCGGCTTCGTGCTCGACCAGGGGCTGTTGCGCTTTGTTCGCGGCAACGAACTGCGCCAGGTGTTGTTGACATTGGGTTTCGCGTTTGTGCTCAACGACCTGATGCTGGTCATCTGGGGCGGTGACAGTTTTACCGTGCCGATCCCGCAACTGCTCAAGGGCGGCATGCGGGTGTTCGGCACGTTCTATCCGACCTATCGGCTGTTCGTGCTCGCCATGGGCATTGTCGTGTTTGCAGGTCTGTGGCTTCTCCTGAACCACACACGGCTGGGCGCGCTGATCCGCGCCGGCGTCGACGACGCCGAGATGGTGGAAGCGTCGGGCGTCAACATCCGCCGCGTCTTTCTCGTCACGTTCCTGCTCGGTTCGGCGCTCGCTGGTCTCGGCGGATTGATGGGCGGAGCGTTCCTGTCGCTTTATCCCTCGGCCGATGCCGAGATTCTCGTGTTCAGCCTTGCGATCGTCATCATCGCCGGGCGCGGCAGCCTGGTCGGTGCCGGGGTTGGCAGCTTGCTGGTCGGGCTTCTTAATACGTTCGGGCAAGTCATTCGTCCCGAACTTGCTTATTTCGTGATTTTCGGGCCGATGGCGCTGTTATTGGCATTTCGCCCGCTCGGCCTGTTCGGACGGGCGACCACGACATGACGCAGGCGAGATCACAGCCCATGAAAATCGCCGGCATCAGCGGGGGCGCGATTGTCGTCGTTGTTATCCTGCTGGCGATCGCAGCCGCGTTGCCACTCGTACTTTCGAACTATCAGGTTGGGCTTGCGACCGAGATGCTGATCTTCGGCATGCTGGCGATGTCGATCGATATCCTGGCCGGCTTTGCCGGGCGCACTTCGCTCGGCCACGGCGCGATATTCGGCGTATCCGGCTATGTGGTGGTCTATGCCTCGGCCCAGGCCGGCCTGCCGCCGGCCGTCGCATTTGGGCTCGGCGTGGCAGCGGCAACCGCGGTTGCGGTCGTCTTTGCGCTGCTCGCGGTCCGCACCTCAGGCGTCTATTTTCTGTTGCTGACGCTCGCGCTCGGCATGATCGTCTGGGGTATCTGCCTGCGCTGGACCCAGGTGACAGGCGGCGAGAACGGCATGCGCGGCGACGTGCGGCCGGTATTCCTGGTGGCGCACCGCGCCTTTTACTGGGCAGTGCTTACCGTCACCGCGCTCGTGAGCTACGCGATGTGGCGCTTTGTCCGCTCGCCCTTTGGCCTCACGCTGCTCGGCATCCGCGACAGTGAAAGCCGCATGAAGAGTCTCGGCTATAATGTTCCGCTGCATCTGTTCGTGGGCTTTGTGGTTTCCGGTTTCTTCGCCGGCGTTGCCGGTGCGCTCTATGCGATGTTCAACAACTTCGTCAGCCCCTCGACAGTCGCACTCGCGCAGTCGGTCGAGGGCGTGCTGATGATGATCGCCGGCGGCGTTGGCACGCTGTTTGGCGGCTTTGTGGGTGCGGCCGCCATCATCGCATTGGAGAATGTGGTGAGTGCCTATACCGAACGCTGGCAAACGGTGCTCGGCCTGACCTTCATTCTGCTCATGATCTGTGCGCCGGAAGGCATCATCGGCATGCTGCGCGCCGCTCTAACGCGCGGAAATAAGCGGCAAGGGACGCTATAAAGGCAATTGATCGTTTTGAGAGGACATTGAAAATGGACCGCAGGCAATTCCTTAGAAATTCCACCGCCGCAGCTGCGGCCGCGGGTACGATGGCCGCGCCATGGCGGCGCGCCCGGGCGCAAGCGGGCCCGATCAAGGTCGGCCTTCTGGCGCCGCTCACCGGGGTGGTCGCCTCCGGCGGGAAGGAGATGGTCGAGGGCGTACAATTTTATCTGGAGTCCGTGAATTACCAGATCGCCGGCCGCAAGGTCGAACTCGTGATCGAGGACGATGCGTCCAATCCCGACACGGCGCTGCAAAAAGCGAGGCGTCTGGTCGAGCAGGGCAACTGTCACCTGCTGATCGGCGACCTCCTGGCCAATACCGGCCTTGCGGTCGCCAATTACGTAAAGGGCAACGGCACGCCGTATTTCATTCCGATCATTGCGGCCGACGATCTGACGCAGCGCCAGCGCATCAAGAACGTGATCCGCGTCGCAGGCTATACCGCCAGCGCCTTCACCCATCCGTTCGGCGACTGGGCCTTGAAGCAGGGCTACAAGAAGATCGCGACCATCAGCCAGGATTACACCTTCGGTCACGAGCAATGCGGCGGTCTCGCCCAGGTCTTCACCGAGGGCGGCGGCGAAATCGTGCAGCAGTTCTGGCACCCGCTCAACACCGCCGATTTCAGTCCCTATCTCGGTCAGCTCGCGGATCTGAAGGTCGATGCGATCTTCGCCATGGAGACGGGCGCGGATGCGACGCGCCTGATCCAGCAATATGCAAGCTTCGGTCTAAAGGGGAAAATCCCGTTATTGGGTGCGATGAACGCCACCGATCAATCCGTGATCCGCACGCTCGGCGACGATTGCGAAGGCATCATCGCGGCCGCCCATTTCGCGGAAGGCTCCGATAATCCCGTCACGCAGAAATTCACCAGGGATTACGAAGCCAAATACGGCAAGATTCCTTCGCTCTACGGCTTCTCGATGTATTCCGGGATCATGTGGGTGGCGGAAGCACTCGAGAAGATCGGCGGCAAGGCAGAGGACCGCGATGCGTTCCTCGACTCGGTGCTCAAGACCGAACTGACGGGATCGCCGCTCGGCACGACCGTCAAGCTGGATGCCTATGGCAACCCCATTTACGACGTCCAGATCCGCAAGGTCGTCAAGCGCGCCGACGGCAAATACTGGAACGTGCCGATTTCGAGTTATCCGAACGTTTCCCAGTTCTGGAAATACGATCCGGAGACTTACATGAAGCAGCCGCCGTACTCGCGGACTTTCCAGGGTATCAAGAAAGCTTAGAAACCTGACGAAGCCTGCGGCATGGACCCTTCCGTGTCCGGCGTTAACGGAAACAGCTGTGTCCGAGCCGATCCTGACTTTGTCCGATGTAGTCGTGGCGTTCGACGCTCTCCGCGCGGTCGATGGCGTGAGCCTCACCGTGCCGCAAGGCCAGCGCCGCGCCATCATCGGACCCAACGGGGCCGGCAAGACCACGCTGTTCAACGCCATCGCCGGCGTCCTGCCGCCGACCGCGGGAAAGATTGCGTTCGACGGTCACGATATCACCCGCCTGCCGCCACACCGGCGCGCCCGGCTCGGGGTGTCGCGTACCTTCCAGATCACCAACCTGTTTCCGCGGCTCTCCGTGCGCGACAATATGGTGCTGGCGTTGCGCGGAAGATCGTCACGAAAATTTTCGCTGTTCGGCAAGCCCGATATCGACACCACTGAAGCACCGCAAATCACTGCCGCGCTTGAAGCCGTTCGGATCGCCGGTCGCGCCGATGTCGTGGTGAAGGATTTGTCCTACGGTGAACAGCGTCAGCTCGAAATCGCGCTGTCGCTCGTCACCTCACCACGGCTGTTGCTGCTCGACGAGCCTGCCGCCGGGTTGTCGCCTTCGGAGCGCTCGATGGTCGCCGAGATCATCCGTTCGCTGGACAAAGACATTACAGTCGTGCTGATCGAGCACGATATGGATCTGGCGCTCGGCCTCGTCGATCGCGTCACCTGCATGTTCGAGGGCCGTGTGCTGGTGGAAGAGGCGCCCGACGATATCAGGCGCAATAAACAAGTGCAGGAAGTCTATCTGGGGCGGCCGCGCCATGCTTGAGGTCCGTGACCTGCACAGCGGTTATGGCGAGGCGCTCGTGGTCCGCGGCGTCTCGCTTGATGTCGGAGCAGGCGAGATCGTGGCCGTGCTCGGCCGCAACGGCATGGGCAAGACGACGCTGATCCGCTCGATCATGGGGCTCACGCCGCCGCAGGTTCGTTCTGGCTCGATTACCTGGCGCGGCGACAGCCTAGTCGGGCTGCCTCCACATGATATCGCCGCGCGCAAAATCGCGATCGTGCCGCAGGGGCGGCGATTGTTTCCGTCGCTGACGGTGACCGAACATCTGACGATGCTGAAGGGTGCGCGCGCCAAAACCGGATGGACGCTGGAGCGTGTGTTCGGTCTTTTTCCGAGATTGGCCGAGCGGCGTCATCACCGCGGAGGGCAATTGTCCGGAGGCGAGCGCGGCATGCTCGCGGTCGGCCGCGCGCTGATGATCGATCCCGAATTGATCCTGATGGATGAGCCTTCCGAGGGGCTTGCGCCGGTCATGGTGCAGCACCTGGAAGACATCGTGCGCGGTCTCAGGCGTGAAGGGCTGTCGATCCTTCTGGTCGAACAAAATCTTTACAGCGCGCTGGCGGTTGCCGACCGCGTCTACGTTCTGGAGACAGGTCAGGTCGTGCATCAGGCCGATGCGGGGGCGCTGGCGCAGCAGACCGATCTGCTGCTCGCGCGTCTCGGAGTGCAGTAGCAAACGTTTCCAAAGCGCTACACGAAATCGGAATCGGTCAATTGAAAACGGTCGAAGCTCGGCAAGGCTTCACCCGACGAAGCGGAGTCGCGCAACTGCACCAGTATCGGCGGCCTTAACCGTTCCGGCAGCGCAAACCCGGGCAGATAGGGCAGGCTCTTGTTGAGACCGGCGTAGACAAAGACGTGATGCTTCCAGAGACGACAGGCCGCGCGGATCAAGGTGCGGATATCGCCGGAGGCGACGGCCGCTCCCTGCCGCGCAAAGAAACCGCACAACAGCGCATGGCTGATGCCCCGTGTCTTTCGGGAGGAGGAGACCAGCAGCAGGTTTTCGGTGGCGTGGATGGCGTAATCGCAGGTCGGATCGCTGATGCGGTCGAACAGCGTCGTGGCGTCCCAGTGCAGGCCGTTCTCGGTGGCTGGCGTGACAAAGCCGGACAGCCGCTCCATCGCCTCTCTCGGCATCGTCTTTAACAGTCCTGAAAATTTCAGGCGTGCGCCGGAAAGCCATCCCAGGCTGATCCCGACCCGCACCGGCAGTGAAAGAAACGGACGGAGCTTGAGAAAGCGCGCGTTGAGTGCGGTCGAGATCGCGTTCGGCAAGGTGATTACGACGCGGACATTCCTGGCCTCGCATAGCCGATCGACTTCCTTGTAGAGGCGGCGAACCAGCGTCGTCGAACGGTAGGCTTGCAGGATGAAGAGGTCGATCAGCTGGGTGGCGATCACGGGCTCGCCATCCAGATAGACCTTCTGATGAAGCAGAACGATCTGGCCGACTTTCACGCCGTCATCGAAGGCGGCGACAACCGCGCTGCCTTGACCGAAACCGCGCTCGTAGAGCCACTTCATCCGTGGTGGGGAGAAGACGACCTCCTTCGATCCGAACGCTTCGGTCGCGATGCGGGCGGTGCTTTCAAAATCGACGGCGCTTTCTTCCGAAACCGTAATCATCCAAAAATGTGCCCACCACACGCGAGCCGAGTCGCGTCCCCGCTCTCACCATAGCCGAAAACAGCACTCTTGCGAGGGCAGGATCGAACCCCCATCTGAACGGGTCAAGGGAATTGACCATGCTGGATTTTACGCAATACGGCTCGGATGACCTCAGTTCGAGTGCCGCGTCTACAGCGACGCCAGGCGGCGATCAGCCTTTGCTTGATGCCTATTCGAACGCGGTTATCGGGGTAACCGAACGCGTGGGACCAGCCGTGGTCCGGGTCGAAACCGGTGTTAAAGCGTCTGGCGGCCGTGCACGCGGCGGCCTTGGATCGGGAATCGTGATTTCGCCGGATGGTCTCGTCCTGACCAACAGCCATGTGGTCGGGTCGTCGCGGCAGATTCGCCTGCAGGACACCGAAGGCGTCGTCACCGATGCCCGCGTGCTCGGCGTCGATCCGGACACCGATCTCGCGTTGTTGCGCGCCGATGGTGCGCGCGACCTGCGCTACGCTTCGTTGGGCAACTCGCGGAATTTGCGCCGCGGTCAGCTTGTTGTCGCCATCGGCAATCCGCTCGGCTTTGAATCCACCGTGACGGCGGGCGTGGTATCCGCACTCGGCCGTTCGATCCGTTCGGTAAGCGGGCGGACCATCGAGGACGTGATCCAGACCGATGCGGCGCTCAACCCCGGCAACTCCGGCGGACCGCTGGTGTCGTCGGGTGGCGAGGTCATCGGCATCAACACGGCGATCATCAGCGGCGCGCAAGGAATCTGCTTTGCGGTCGCGAGCAACACGGCGCAATTCGTGCTCTCGGAGATTATCCGCCACGGTTATGTCCGCCGCGCCTATATCGGGGTGTCCGGCCAGACCGCGCCGGTGCCGAGGCGTCATGCGGTGATCGCCGGTATCGACAACAAGATGGGAGCTTTGCTGGCGCAGATCGAACTGGACGCACCGGCCTCGCGCGCGGGGCTTCTGCCCGGCGACGTCGTGATCAGGCTCGATGGCGTCCCCATTCACGGGGTCGACGACCTGATACGGGTTCTCGATCGCGACCGGATCGATCGCGCGCTGAAGATGGACATCTTGCGCCTCGGTCGTCTCCGCGAGATCGACATTCATCCCGTCGAGCGCAAATCGGCAGCGCGGCAAGGGGCGGTTCCGTAGGGCCTGCGACATCAGGTCATCGGAACGGCGAGGCTCTCGGACCAGTTTGGACTTCAAGCCGGCGCAGAAACTGTCTACGATTCAGATGAACCGAGCGGCTTCCGAGATATCCGATTCGTTGGGTGGCGGCGCAAGATTCGGATTCGGAGGCAATCTCTGCTCAAGGGGCTTCTCACATTCGCCTTGACCCGGCGGCCGCTCGTGCTGTTGGGCTTGCTGTTGTTTATTGGCACCGGGACGTTCGCATTTTTGCGGCTCAACATCGAGGCGTATCCAAATCCCGCGCCGGTGATTTTGGAAATCACGGCGCAATCTCCGGGCCTCTCCGCCGAAGAGATGGAGCGCTACTTCACCATTCCGATCGAGGTTGGCCTTGCCGCGACCCCCGGCGTCGACGTCATTCGCTCGACCTCGTTCTATGGCCTGTCCTTTGTCCGCGTCGTGTTCCAGTACAATGTCGATTACTACTTCGCGCTCACGCAGACGGCCATCAACCTTCAGCAGAACGTCGTCCTTCCCGGCAACGTTACACCCCAAATCCAGGCGACCAGCCTGGTCGGCGAAATCTACCGCTATGAGTTGGTCGGACCACCGCACTTCGGGTTGAGCAACCTTCGCACGGTCCAGGATTGGATACTGCAGCGGCGGCTTCTTGCCGTCCCGGGTGTCGTGCAGGTCAATACCTGGGGCGGCACGACCAAGGAGTATGACGTCGACGTCGATCCGCGAAAACTTGAAGCCTACGGCTTGACACTGCCGCAAGTGATCAGCGCCGTTGGCAACGCCAACGTCAACGTCGGTGGCCGCACCATCAACGTGGGGCAGCAATCAGTGAATGTTCGTGGCGTTGGACTCATGGACAGCGGGGGCGCAACCGATTTGACCCAGGGCTATAAGGTCCAGGACATCGAGAACGTCATGCTTTCCGAGTGGCAGGGCTTGCCGATGTTCGTGAAGGACGTTGCCAAGGTCTCGGTGGGGTATACGCCGCGGCTTGGCAAGGCCGGTCGCGACCACTCGGACGATGTGGTCGCGGCGATCGTCATCATGAATCGGACGCTGCACACCAATGACGTTGTCGCGCGCATCCGTTCGGAGATCGAGAAGATCAACACGGATGGAAGCCTTCCGCCGGGAGTGAAACTGGTTCCGTTCTACGACCGCACCGTCCTCGTCGGCGTCACCACCAGCACGGTGCTGCATAACCTCATTTTCGGTGTTTTGCTGATTTTCGCCGTTCAATGGCTGTTTCTCGGTGATCTGCGCAGCGCCGTCATCGTGAGCGCCAATGTCCCGTTCGCCCTGTTCTTCAGCATCATGATCCTCGTCCTGCGTGGCGAGGACGCAAACCTGCTGTCGGTCGGCGCCATCGATTTCGGCATCATCGTCGATTCCGCGGTGATTGTGGTCGAGAATTTGTATCGCAATCTCGCCTCCCGGCCGGACGAAAGAGAAGAGTTGTTGCATCAACTCGCCGAGAAAAAGTGGGGTAATGATCCAACTGACGCAGGCTCAACGAGCAACCCGACATGGACCGATCGGCTGCGGCTGATCCTGATCAGCGGTCTGCAGGTCGAAAGGGCCGTGTTGTTTTCCACGGTGATCATTGTCGCGGCTTTCATTCCGCTGTTCACCATGCAGGGTGTTGAGGGCCAGATCTTCGGCCCGATGGCGCGAACTTATGCCTACGCCCTGATAGGAGCGCTCGCGGCGACATTCACGGTGACGCCGTGCCTGGCTTCGTTGCTGATGCCGGCCCATGTCAACGAAGTTGAGACAATCGTCGTACGCGCCGTGCGCTGGATCTACACCCCTGTGCTGCGCTGGTCGCTGAGCAACAGGCCGGTCACGATTGCGGCCGGACTGGTTTTCCTCTGTGTCAGCGGGTTCCTCGGTTCACGCCTCGGCAGCGAGTTCCTGCCGACGCTCGAAGAGGGCAACTTGTGGATTCGCGCATCGATGCCGCCGACTCTGTCGCTCGAGGCGGGAATGCCGCTTGTAAATCGGATGCGGGAAATTCTGCTGCGTCACCCCGAGGTCATCACTGTGGTCTCGCAGCACGGGCGTCCAGACAATGGCAGCGATGCGGCGGGATTCTTCAATGCGGAGTTCTTCGTGCCGCTGAAACCTTTTGAGGAGTGGCCGGCAGGTTTGACAAAAGAGAAACTTGTCGACGAACTGCAAGCCGAATTTTCCGGCGAATTCGTCGGCATCAACTTCAATTTCTCGCAATACATCCAGGACAACGTCGAGGAAGGACTGTCTGGCGTCAAAGGCGCGAACTCCATCAAGATCGTCGGTCCCGACCTTGCGACCCTGGAAAGGATCGCCAAGGCAGCGATGCCTGAGATGGCTCAGGTGCCGGGAATTACCGATCTTGGTGCGTTCTGGGTGCTCGGGCAGCCCAATCTGAACATCCGGATCGATCGGGAAAGGGCTGCGCGCTACGGGCTCAACGTCGGTGACGCCAATAACGTCGTTCAGGCTGCCCTGGGCGGGACTGTGGCAACGACGCTTCTGGAAGCGGAACGCCAATTTGGCGTGGTGGTGCGGCTGGCGCCCGAATTTCGCAACGACATTAATGAGGTGAAAAACATCAAGGTCGGTGTTCAGACACCCGCCGGAACCGCACAGGTTCCTTTCAGCGATTTCGCCAACATCACGCTCGACACCGGCGCCTCCTACATTTTTCGCGAGAAAAACCAGCGCTTTGTGCCGATCAAATTCAGCGTCCGAGGCCGCGACCTTGCCGGTGCCATCGAGGAAGCCCAGCAGCGCATCAACCGCAATGTGAAGCTGCCGACCGGCTATCGCATCGATTGGGCGGGAGAGTTCGACTCGTTACAGCAGGCCAAGAAGCGGCTCGCTGTTATTCTGCCGATTACTTTTGTCTTGATCATGGTGCTGCTCTACGGGCTGTTCAATTCGTTCCGTGACAGCCTGTTGGCGCTGCTTGGACTTCCGTTCGCGGTCAGCGGCGGTATTCTTGGATTGTATGCTTTCGGCTTGAATTTCAGCATCTCGGCCGCCATTGGATTCGTCTCGCTGTTTGGCGTGTCTGTCATGAGCGGTATTCTCATCATCCATGGTTATTATCGCGTGGCCGGCCGCGGCCTGTCTCCCACTGAGACCATGTTCCTCGCCGTCGACCAGCAGATGCGCCCAATTCTGATGATGACTCTCTCCGCTTGCATCGGCTTGCTTCCCGCCGCGCTATCATCCGGTATCGGCAGCCAGGTGCAACGACCGCTCGCGACCGTGATCGTGGGCGGAATGCTGATCGGACCCGTCTTGTTGCTACTGGTTGTGCCGGCTCTGCAGAGCTATTTCCTCGGACGAGAAACTTCCCGTGACCCGCAGCAGCCGCGAAGAGAAGCCGAACGGACATAGCGCAAATGGCACGCGTGGCCGTGAGCGCTCGGGCCAATCCGCAAAGTGGAATATCCCGTCGGCCGACACACTGTTGAGACCAGCACCGCGCTTGTCACAACGATTACAGCGCTTGTCACAATTGTACGAGATTGTCAGGCCCGCTTGTCTAAGATAGACACAGCGCGCTTTGCCAAAGAGGGCTGTTCCGCTGGTCCAGGACCAGCGCGTGCCCCGTGCGACCGCTCAAACGAATTCCGAACGGACCTTTTCCGTAAGGCGTGGGTTGAGACGCTGGCAAAATTCCAGCCTCATCACCTTTGGAAGAGAAAGCATGGCGCGCAATGTCCTGATCCTTGGGGCCTCCTACGGCTCCCTGCTCGGCACGAAGCTCTTGATGGCGGGTCACAACGTGACCCTCGTTTGCCGGAAGAAAACCGCTGAACTCATCAATCGCGATGGCACCGAAGTTCGTATCAAGCTTCGTGACGAGGCGGTACACCGGGCGATCTTCTCGCGCGACCTGCCGGGGACGCTGGACGCGGTTGCGCCCGGTGAAGTGGATGTCTCGCGTTACGATCTGGTTTGCCTTGCGATGCAGGAGCCGCAATACGCCAACCACACGGTTCGAGTCCTGATGATCAAAATCGCTGTGGCGGGGCTGCCTTGTCTTTCGATCATGAACATGCCGCCTTTGCCCTATCTCCAGCGGATTCCGTCGCTGGCGGGCATGGATCTTGAGGAAGCCTATACGAACGCGCAAGTTTGGGAACGATTCAAACCGGGACTGGTATCGCTCTGCTCACCTGATCCGCAGGCGTTCCGTCCGCCGGAAGAGGCTGCGAATGTCCTTCATGTCGGCCTGCCGACAAACTTCAAGGCCGCGATATTTGCAGACGATCAGCACAACAGGGTGCTACGTGAGCTGGAAGCCGACATTGACGCGGTGACGCTGGATGGTCATGACGTTCCGGTCAAGCTCAAGGTGTTCGACTCGCTGTTTGTGCCTTTGGCCAAGTGGTCGATGCTGTTGACCGGAAATTATCGCTGCATCATGCTCAACGAGCCGCGGTCGATCCGCGACGCCGTGCACGGTGACTTGAAAATCTCGCAGTCGATCTATGAGCATGTTGACGCCATCGCGAGGCGGTTGGGAGCCGATCCGCAGGATCAGGTGCCTTTTGAGAAATACGCCAAGGCCGCGCAAAGCCTTCTCAAACCCTCGTCGGCAGCCCGCGCAATCGCAAGCGGGGCTCCTTTCATCGAGCGGGTCGATCTCCTGGTCAAACTGATCTCGCATCAGCTTGACGTCCCCAATGCGGAGATCGACCGGACGGTCGAAATCGTCGATCAGAAACTGAACGAGCGGATCGTGGTGGGCGGCTCCGGCGCGGCGTGATCGGATTAGAATCGATTGCGCGCTAATGTAGTTAAATCCTCCATGAAGAGGAGCGCGGAACGCGCGTCTCGAACCACGAGGCCACGGTCTGGGCCTCATCCTTCGAGACGCGGCGAATACGCCGCTCCTCGGGATGAGGGAAAGCAACTAGGGCCTGCAACGCCGCGAGCAGTTGGTCCGGCTGTTCCACCATCATCATATGACCGGCTCCCGGCAGCACGATGGTGCGGGCGTTCGGTGTCGCGGCGGCGAGCGTTTTGCCGGCCTTGGCGGGCGTCATCATGTCGCGCTCGCCGAGAATGAACGTCACCGGCACCTTGATTTGCGACGCCGCGGCAATCGCATTCTGATAGCTGTTGCAGGCGTTGAGATCGTTATGGAGCACGCCGGGTGCGCACCGTTGCAGCACGCGCTGCGCGCCCTGATGCATCCAGAGTCCGGGCGCGAGGCTTCCGCCGAGCTCGGCCGAAAAGCCCAACCCCCAGATCGAGACCATGTCGATGGCTGAAGAGTCGTTGGCCTCGGCCGCTTTCAACAGATCAGGCCCGACCGTCATCGTCGCCGCGGTCCCGATCAGGCTCAGTCCCGACACTTTGTCCGGATGCCGCGCCGCTGTCTCGAGCGCGATCAGTGAGCCCATGGAATGGCCAATGAGTCTCGCCTTCGATACGCCCACGGCATCGAGCAACGTGGCTGTCCAGTCCGCCATGTCAGCGATCGTCGGCAGCGGCTTTCCCAAAGAGCGGCCATGGCCGGGCAGGTCCGGCGCCAGCACCGCGTGGCCGTGATGGGCGAACCAGCGGCTATGCAACGCCCAGGTCGAATGATCGAAGCCCGCGCCGTGCAGCAAAACGACCACCGGAAGCGACGGGTCGAACGGCTTGCCGCCGGTCGCCACGAACGTCTCAACGCCGTTCACCGAAAGCTGCATGGCTTAAACCTTCTGCGAGGCGCGCAGCGCCTGGCCGAGATCGTCGATGATATCGGACGCCGCCTCGATGCCGACCGACAGCCGCACCAGTTCCTCGCCGATGCCGGCAGCTTTGAGTTGGTCGGCGTCCATCTGCTGATGCGTGGTGCTCGCGGGATGGATCACCAGCGTCTTGGCGTCCCCGACATTGGCGAGATGGCTGATCAGCTTGAGCTGCTCGATGAACTTCTTGCCGGCGGCGCGGCCACCCTTGATGCCGAAGCTCACGATCGAGCCGGCGCCACGCGGCAAAAGCTTTTTGGCCAGCGCGTGATCCGGATGGGTTTCCAGTGCCGGATGCAGCACCCAATCGACGGCCTTGTTGATGGCGAGGAATTCAAGCACTGCGAGCGTGTTGCTCATGTGCCGTTCCATGCGAACGCCGAGCGTCTCGATGCCTTGCAAGAGCTGGAAGGCGTTCATCGGCGACAGACAGGCGCCGAAATCGCGCAAGCCTTCGGTGCGGGCGCGCATGATGAAAGCGGCCCGGCCGAACTGTTCGTCGAAGACGATGCCGTGATAGCCGGCATAGGGTGCTGTCAACACCGGAAATTTTCCGGAGGCGTGCCAGTCGAACCGCCCGCCATCGACGATCACGCCGCCGATCGCGATGCCATGGCCGCCGAGCCATTTGGTTGCCGAGTTCATCACGATATCGGCGCCGAGTTCGATCGGACGGCTGAGGAATGGCGTCGCAAAGGTGTTGTCGATCAGAAGCGGAATTTTCGCCTCATGCGCGATTTGTGCGACCGCCGGAATATCCAATACTTCGAGCCCGGGATTGCCGATGGTCTCGCCGATCACAAGCCGCGTGTTCGGCCTGATCGCCGCGCGGAACTCGTCGAGTGCGCGTGGCTTCACGAACGTGGTCGTGATGCCGAAGCGCGGCAGCGTGTGCGTCAGAAGATTGATGGTGCCGCCATAGAGCGAGGCGGAGGCCACGATGTGGTCGCCAGAGTTGAGCAGTGTGGCGATCGCCAGATGAAGTGCGGCCATGCCGCTTGCGGTCGCGATCGCGCCAACGCCAGCCTCTAACGCCGCGATCCGCTCCTCCAGCACCGCCGTCGTCGGATTCGATATCCGCGTATAGATGTGGCCGGCGCGCTCCAGGTTGAACAACGCGGCCGCGTGATCGGAATCCTCAAAGACGTAAGACGTGGTCTGGTAGATCGGCACAGCGCGCGCGCCGGTCGCGGGATCCGGACGCTGGCCGGCATGCAGGCTCAGGGTCTCAAAAGCAGGCGGCTTGGGTGTTGGCATGTGGATGCTCGCCGGATGATGAGGGATCAGCGCGTTTGTCTAGACATGCACGGCGGTGCGGACCCGGCCGGCATTGCCGAACACGCGCAGGTAACGTTCGACCTCGCTGGCCGCGCCGGTGGCTTTTTCCGGATTGTCCGAGAGCTTGACGGCTGGACGGCCATCGACCGCGGTCACCTTGCAGACAATCGAGATCGGATCGAGATCCACCGAACCGTTCGGCGTGCACCCGACAAAGTCGTTGGTGAGGTTGGTGCCCCAGCCGAAGCTGATGCGGACGCGTCCGGCAAAATGCCGGTGGGTTTCCTCGATCGAATCGACATCCATGGCATCGGAAAACACCAGAAGCTTTTCCTTCGGGTTTTGCCCCTTTTGCTTCCACCAGGTGATGATTTCTTCGCCGGCTTCGATCGGCGGCGCGCTGTCGGGGCGAAAGCCGGTCCAGTCGGCGACCCATTCCGGCGCGTCGCGCAGAAAAGCCTTGGTGCCGAAGGCATCGGGCAGAGCGATCAGGAGATTGCCGCCATAGGTATGACGCCATTGATCGAGAATGCGGTACGGCGCCCAGCGCAATTCGGTGTCGTCGTTGGCGAGCGCGGCTGCGACCATTGGAAGTTCATGCGCGTTGGTGCCGATAGCCTCGAGATCGCTGTCCATCGCCAGCAGCACGTTGGAGGTTCCGGTGAAGGAATGACCCAGCCCTTCCTTGACCGCTTCCACGCACCAGCGCTGCCACAGGAAACCATGGCGCCGCCGCGTACCAAAATCCGACAGCCGCAAACCGTCGAGCTTCTTCAAGCGCTCGACCTTGCTCCAGAGCTTGGCCTTGGCGCGCGCATAAAGCACGTCGAGTGCAAAACGTCCCTGTCCCTTCATCACCTGGCGCGAGCGCAGTTCGTTGAGAATGGCAAGCGCGGGAATTTCCCACATCGTGGTGTGCGTCCACGGGCCGTAGAAATTCAGTTCGTACTGGCCATCGACTTTCTTCAGTTCGTATTCGGGGAGGCGGAAGGTCGAGAGATAGTTGATGAAGTCGGGCGAAAACATCTGGGTCTTGCCGTAGAACGTATTACCGGCGAGCCAGATCAATTCCTTCTTGGAAAAGCGGATCGAACGGGCGTGGTCGAGCTGCGCCCTTAACTCGCCTTCGTCGATGACTTCGGCGAGCCGGACATGCTTTGAGCGGTTGATGACCGAAAAGGTCACCCGCTGGTCCGGGTAGCAATCCCGGATCATTTGCAGCATCAACAGCTTGTAGAAATCGGTATCCAGCAGGCTGCGCACGATCGGATCGAGCCGAAAGCCGTGATTATAGGTCCGGGTCGCGATATCGTTGACTGTCATAAAGGCAAGTCTAGCCCGCCCTTACCCGTGCGGCCAGTGGGTTCGGCAGGGGGTGACCGGCGTTATGCGTGTGGCCGCAGGGAGTTGTGGGGTAGGGGCCGGCCGCCAGGTTGCCCGCATGGCAGGCCGCAACCCGTCCCGAGCGAGGCGGCATGCCGGATTGTCCAGGCCGCGGATGCCGACACGGCCTTCAGGGCGTGGCCTCGCCGGTGAGGAGACAGTCACTCTCGAAGTGCGCGACGATATTGAGGCCGGCCGGGCAGGAGTAATTGCGCTGAGGACTCTTTCCGAGCGCGGACGAATTGTCACAAAACAGCAAACGTAACGCGGATAAAACGCTCCTCCGTGCGCATGACTTTGCCAGACAATTGTAATCGAGATCGGTGGATGGTCGTCCGAGTGCTTTCGCTGGTCGCGATCAGCTTTGCGATGACCTTGGCGACCCAGCGAGCCGTTGCCTTCCCGGTAGATGGCGCACAAACGGTGCTTCCGGCCGGAACGGAATTGAACGAAGACGCGCTCGACCTCCCACACGAGGTGTTTCATTCGGAAGCCATGGGAGGCCGCCGCTCGTATCTGGTAAACCTTGGCGATATGGCATTCAATGCGTCCGGCATTCTCGGCGGGGTTGCGCGCCAGGCCGGCATTAGTTGCGGCACTTGTCACGTCAACGGCGCCTCTAACCCCAAGCTGTTTATTCCGGGAATGTCGAGTAGGCCCGGAAACTTTGATACCTCAGGTCCTCTGTTCAACCCGAAAGCCGACAATCTCGTTCTCGATCCGGTACGAATTCCGAGCTTGCGAGGTGCGCGTTATCTCGCACCCTATGGAAACGATGGGCGCATCGCATCGCTGCGCGACTTTATCCGCAACGTGATTGTCGTCGAGTTCGCCGGTCCCGAGCCGTCTTCCGCGGTTCTTGATGGCCTGGTCGCCTATATCAGCGATATCGATTTTCTGCTCAACTCAAGTCTCGGCCCGGGCGGGAAATTGAACGCAAACACCAACGACGCTGAGCGACGTGGAGAGGCGCTCTTTAACCGGCCTTTTCCGCACGATCCGACGCTCAGTTGTGCCGGCTGCCACATTCCATCAAGCGCCTTTGTCGATCACTTGCAGCACGATGTCGGCTCCGGCGGATTGTACAAGACGCCGACCCTGCTCAATGCCGATTTCAACGCGCCATACTTTCATGATGGACGCTTCGACACTTTCGATCAGGTTGTGAGCCATTTTGATCGTAAATTCGATCTCGGATTCTCGGCCGGGGAGAAGGCGGATCTCGTTGCGTACTTGACGGCGCTCGGCGATGGCGTGCGACCCTTTGATCGGGAGGGGGCGGCCGGCACGCTCCGTGAGGCAAGCAACTTCGTGAGTGTCCTGGCGGCTGCAATTCCAGCCCACGACAACGAAGTTATTTCCCTTGCCGTGGATGCGGTTGGCGGCGAGTTGCGAGATTTGACGGAGCACATTCCGGACCGGAGAGATACCACCGTGGCGGGCGGCGCCAACGAGCGGAACCTCGCGCGCGCGGCCCTCAAGGAGGCCGTGCTCATATTGCGACGCATAGGCATCGATGCTGATGCCGGAAATTACAACGATGCGGCGAGCGAGTATAGTAGTTACAACCGACTTATGATCACCGGTATCCCGACCATTGTCATCAATGCTGAAAAGTGGTCGTTGTTCAATCCGGCCGTTCACGACGCGCATTATGCAGCGCTGCGTCAGTATCTCCATTCAAAGAAGCCACTGCAGTAGATTCTGCGCAGTAGATTCTGCCGGCGGTTTTCGCCGCGCATTTGTTTTCTGTGGCTCGTCGCGAACCTTACACAAATTCGAATCTGTTCTGTCACGAAGCGTCATTAATCGTCGCGCCACGCTATTCCAATCAGCCTTTCAGAAAGAGAAAACATGCTTCCGCAAACTTCGACTCGTCGAAATAGCCGGCTCAAGATGATCGCCGGTGTTTCTGTCACGGCCCTGTTGGGTTTGGGGGCGGTCCTGCTCCCGAATGGCGCCGAGCGCGGTGCGCTCGCGGCGACGCCGTCGGTGCTGCTGCCGCAGCTGCCGCCATTTCCATTGCCTTTCCCGTTCCCGCCGTTGCCGGTGAAACAGTCTTCGACGGTAACGCCGATCAAGCACGTCATCTATGTTATCGCCGAAAACCGCAGCTTCGATAATATCTACGCCACGTATCGGCCGAAAAATGGTCAGCAAATCTGGAATCTGCTGTCGCGGGGGATCGTCAATGCGGACGGAACGCCGGGCAGGAATTTCGCCAGGGGACAGCAGTTCCAGGCGACATCGAGCAATGGCGTGTTCGCTCTCAGCCCGTTGACCAAGGCGCCCTACGCCGCCATGCCGACGCCAACCCTCAACTCGGCGCAGGCTCTCGGCATCGGCCTGGAACTTGATGCAGAGCTTGCCCCAGACCATGTTGTTTTCGTGAACCCGAATGGCACGCCGGGCCCGCTTTTCCCGAATGGCGATCCCGACTTGCCGCTGAAAGATCAAATCACGCTGACGACCGGCGGCTTTGCGCAAGCCCCTTCGCCCATTACGTCAACCAAAGCGAGCGGCCCGGATATCCGCATTCCCGGGGTGATGACGAATACGCTGCCCGCCGGCCCCTTCCAGCAGACCAGCGCGGAGCTGCCTTACGACGCCTATGCCGGTGACACGATCCATCAGCTGTTCCAGATGTGGCAGATGAGCGATTGCAGCATGCACAATGCGACGTTTGAAAATCCGACCGGCTGTGTGCACGACCTGTATCCGTTTGTCGCCGTCACCAACGGCACCGCTCCGGGCTCGGCCCCGGGCGATGGCGGCCAGGACATGGCGTTCTTCAACATGCAGACTGGTGATGCGCCGATCTTCAAGGCGCTGGCGGACCAGTACGCGATTTCCGACAATTTCCATCAGGCGATCATGGGTGGATCGGTCACCGGCCATTTCGGAATCGCTTATGGTGACAATCCCTTCTTCGCGAACTCGAACGGGACCCCGGGAACCCCGACGGGGGGCATCACCAACCCAAATCCACAGGTGGGCACACTCAACACCTATGTGTCGAACGGGACTTGGGTGATGTGTAACGACCCGACGCAGCCCGGCGTTGCCCCGATTCAGTCGTATCTTGCCTCGCTACCCTACCGAGTCGGCCCGAACTGTGCGGCGAATTCCTACTATCCCATCCGCGACGCCAACCCGGGATTTGCAGTGACCGGTGCGCTGGAGCCGGCCAACTCAGGTACCATGCCGCCGATTACGGTCCGGCATATTGGTGACGAGCTGAATGCCAACAACATCTCGTGGGCGTTTTACAGCGGCGGCTACAACTCCGCGGTCGCTGTTGCCAACGGCGCCACGGACATTGTCGACGCGGTGCTCTCCACCGGCTATTGCGCCATTTGCAATCCGTTCCAATATTCGCTGTCAACGATGAGCGATCCCAACCAGCGGGCCGCTCATCTCAAGGACATCGTCGGCGATCTTTATCCCGCCATTGCGAACAACACTCTGCCGGCGGTGTCTTTTGTGAAAATGGATGGCGCCCTTCAGGGCCACCCGGGCAGCGGCAAGGTCAGCCTTCTGGAAGAGTTCGTCCAGGACATTGTCGACCGCACCCAGGCCAATCCGGAACTGTTTGCCGAAACCGCGATCATCGTCACCTTCGACGAAAGCGGTGGCCTGTACGACAGCGGGTTCATTCAGCCGCTCGACTTCTTGGCGATGGCCCGCGCATCCCGCTGCTCGTGATCTCGCCTTTCTCCACCGGCGGCCGGGTGTCGCACACCTACACCGATCAGGTGTCGGTCCTGAAGTTCATCGAACGCAACTGGCGTCTCGGCAGGATTTCGAACCGTAGCCGCGACAACCTGCCGAACCCGATCCAGATCGAAGAGTTAAACCCATGGGTACCGTTGAACATGCCGGCGATCGGCGATCTCTTTGACATGTTCAATTTTGGTCCTGAGTTCGGCCCGTTTTGATCCACGGCTTTTGCGTTGCGACGGCTGAAATGCCGCAATGAACGACAGCGTGCTGGTTTGGCGGATGCCGGGCCGGCACGCTTTTTTTGATTTGACGAGATCAATGAGCCGCGCGCAGGAGATTCACCTTCATCGATAGCTCAGTCCAGGCTGATTTGTCGGAGGCAAACCGCTGCCGCAGGTAAGAGACAAGGTCGGCGATCTGGTCGTCCGACATGTGATCCGCGAAGGCCGGCATATAGCCGAGGTCGCTCGAAACCGGGCTGGCGATGCCGTGCAGGATCACCTGGATCAGGTTGTCGGGGGTGGCCGCGTGTAGATTGGTATTCAGCGCCAGCGAGGGCCGGCTGCCGAACAAAGGCGGTCCGCCGACCTCGTGACAGACGGCGCAGGCGCCTTCGTAAAAGCGCTGGCCGGTCGGTGATGCCGCCACGATCCGTGTTCCGGTCGCGCTTTCGAGGTGGGCGGCCAACGCCGTCCGGTCTACGCTTTCTGTTGGGGTCTCCTGGAAGGAGGCGAGGTAGGTCGCCATGGCGCGGATATCCTCGTCCGGCAACGCTTTTAGCTCCTGCACGACCGGTGTCATCGGGCCTGCGGCAACGCCGTGGAAGCGGGAAGTGCCGGTCCGCAAATAGGCGAACAACTCGTCCTCGCTCCAGGGGATCGGCGCGTACGAGAGCGAGGTCAGCGGCGGCGCTTCCCAGCCCTCCGCAACGCCGCCGGCGAGATACGCGTTGGTCTTTTCCGCCCCCAACGCATTGCGCGGCGAATGGCACGCGCCGCAATGGCCGAGGCCTTCGACCAGATAGGCGCCGCGATTCCATGCAGATGATTGCGCCGGATCGGGCACGAAGGCGGTCGAGCTATGGAACAGGGCATTCCAGCCCGCCAGAAGCGGACGCCAATTGAACGGAAAAGCAAGGGCGTGTTCGCGGTTTGGAGCGCGCACAGGCGCTTGCGCCATCAGGAAAGCGTAGAGCGCCTGTAAGTCGGCATCGCTCGCTTTGGCAAAATGCGTGTAGGGGAATGCCGGATAGAGATGCCGGCCGTCGCGGTGAATCCCAGCGCGCATCGCGCGCTCAAAGGCCGGATAGGACCAGTTGCCGATACCGGTCTCGACATCGGGCGTGATGTTGGTGCTGTAGATAGTGCCGAACGGCGTCTCGATGGCGAGCCCGCCGGCATTGATGACGCCGTTTGCCAGCGTGTGGCAGGTCGCGCAATCGCCGAGCGCGGCGAGTTGCCGGCCTCGTTCGATGGTTGCCGCCGAAAACACCGAAGCGTCCGGCCGCGTGATCGGCGCGATCGAGCGCCAGGGCAATAATGCCGCGGCAATGCCGACGCCGCCGGCGACAAGTGCGGCAGCGGTCGCAAGGACGCCACGTCGCCGGGCGAACGGATGGTACCAGCGGTTCGAATCCGCTTGCGGCGCGCCCTTCGGCGGGAGGAGGGCGCTGCGATAATGGGAGGTTTGCTCTCCGCGCAACCCCGCCAGAATGCGTTCCGGCGTGAACGGTGGCTCGCGGAAGCGCACGCCGGTCGCATCAAAAATGGCGTTGGCGATCGCGGCAGCGCTCGGAACGGAGGCGGATTCGCCGACACCAAGTGGCGGTTGATCGACCCTCGGCAGCATCAAGACGTCGATATCAGGAATTTCCGGAAACTGGATGATGGGATAAGCTCCCCATTCCCGGCTCGCGATCGCAGAGCCGCTGAACGAAACCTCTTCCATCAGCGCGCGGCTGGTCGATTGAATGACGTTGCCTTCAATCTGATGACGCACGCCGTCGGGATTGATCATCAGACCGGAATCCTGGCCCGCGATCACCCGCGTGACGCTGACATCGCCGGTTGTCTTGTTGACGGCGACATCCGCAATCCAGGCCGACCATGCCGCACCGTAGCCCGGAAATTTGCTGTGGACATAGAGCGCATAGGCAAAGCCGCGGCCGTGTACGGTGCCGCCTTGCTCGCGTTCGAGCCGCACCGGGCGCGGCTTCCAATCGCCGCGTTCGGCTACCGCATGGATGAGATCGACGGCGCGCGGGTCTTTCAAATAGCGCAGGCGGTATTCGATCGGATCGACGCCTGCCTCGGTGGCGAGCTCGTCGATATAGGATTCATGTGCAAACGTGTTCGGCAGCGCCGACACGCCGCGGAGCCAGGACGCCCGCAGGATCGGCGGCATGTCATGCGCTACCACGCGCAAGTTCTCGTAGTCATAAGGCGGGATCGCGGTGCGGTCGCCCATCTCGGAGACGACCGGGACGGACGGGATCATGCCGGTCAGAAGCAACGCCAACGTCGGCGCGCCGTTGGACGGATAGCGCGTTGCGAAATCATAAGCCGCGACGCCGCCATCGGCGTTCAATCCGCCTTTGACGTCGATCAGTTGCGCGGTGCCTTTCGGCTCCCAGACGTGCTCCTGTTCGCGGGTCAATTGCGCGCGGACTGGACGGCCGACCGCGCGCGACAGCAGCACTGCGTCGGCAGAGACGTCATCGGCGCAGTTGCGGCCATAGCAGCCGGCCGCTTCCATCCGGATGACCTCGATATCGGAGTCAGGTCGCTGCAACAAAAGCGCCAGATCGCCGCGCAGGATGTGCGGATTTTGCGTGCCGGACCATACACGAATCTGCTCGTCGCCGAAGTCAGCTACCGCACAGGACGGGCCGATTGAGGCGTGCATCTGGTAGGGCCAGACATAAGTTCGCTCGATCGGCTTTGCTGCCTGCTTGAGCGCTGCATCGACGTCACCCTTGTCGATCAGGGTTCGTGGCGTCGACGGATTGGCGCGCAGCGCCGTCTCGATATCGCTTAAGTCCGGTAACGTCGGTACATTTTTCCAGATGAGCTTGAGTTGCGCCGCCGCCTTGATTGCATTCTCCTCGCGCTCGGCGATGACGCCGACGAAATCGGCGATACGGACCACGGCGACGAGGCCGGGAATATTATGCACGGAGGATTCATCGACATCAAGCAGACTGGTGCCGACGAAATCGCCACCGTCGACGCCGGCATAGGGCGGACGCACCACGCGGCCGTGGAGCATGCCGGGTACACGGATGTCGTGCACATAAACAAGTTCGCCGGTCGCCTTGGCTGCAAGATCGACGCGCGGCACCGATTGGCCGACGATGCGATAGGAATCAGTGGATTTGACCTTGACGTCATCGGCAAGTTCGAGGCGAACGGTGTCGTCGCCGATCAATTCGCCGTAGCTGATGCTGCGGTTATGTCCGCGGACGAGACCGTCTTCGATCGCCAGTTCTTCGAGCGGGAGTTCGAGGCGCTCTGCCGCGCGCGCGATAAGAAATTGCCGCGCCTGCGCTGCCGCCTTGCGCAGCGGCACCGCCGAGATCTGGATGGTTTCACTCGCAATCGTCGCGCCCTGATTGGGAACGCGCGAGGTGTCGCCGAGCACCACGACGACGCGTGCAAAGGACACATCCAGTTCTTCCGCAACAATCTGCCCGAGCGCAGTGCGAATGCCTGTGCCAAGATCGACATGGCCGTTAAAGGCCGTGACCGAACCGTCCGCTGTGATCCGGATGAAGGTCTCGAACTGGTTGTTCGTAGCCGCCGCGGCTGGACGCGTGATCTCCAGCATCCCTGCGTGATGTTCGAGCTCTTCCACTGAATCGGATTTTCCCATCAACCTTGGGCCTCCGAAGGCGTGCCTGCCGCCCGCATCACGGCGCGGATGATCTCGACATGCGCGCCGCAGCGGCAAAGATTGTAGCGCAGCGCTTCCATGGCCTCGGTCTCGGTCGGATGCGGATTGCGCATCAGAAGCGACTTCGTCGTCATGATCATGCCGTTGAGGCAGTAGCCGCATTGCGCGGCCTGCTCGAAGATGAAGGCCTCCTGCACTCGATCGGGAGCCTGGCGTGAGCCGAGACCTTCTAGCGTCGTGATCTCGCGGTTGACGCAGCCTTCGATCGGAACCACGCACGAACGCGCCGCCACGCCGTCGATCAGCACGGCGCAGGTGCCGCACTCACCGAGGCCGCAGCCATATTTTGGTCCGTTCAATTCGAGATCGTTGCGCAGCACATAGAGCAGGGCGGTATCGGGGGACGCGCCCACCTCGTGGATCCGGCCGTTGACCTTCAGGCGGATCGGAGCTTGCTTCAAGTGGGCCAAGAGCGCTCGCGCAGGTCGTTGAAAGGTTTTTGAGAATAACGTTTGCATACAAACGTGCAACCCTGCCGCCCAAACGCGCTTGACAGCTTTTCGCAGGGCGCGCAAAATTGTTCGTGTACGAATGAAAACTGGCTCCGTGCATGACGACTGACACGACGGCCGACAAGATCCGCTGCGATGCCTGCCCCGTGATGTGCTACATCAAGCCGGGCGCGGCCGGCGCGTGCGACCGTTATGCCAATCATGACGGCCAACTGGTACGCGTCGATCCGCATGTTCTCCTGGAGCGGACGGTGTCGCATGGCGGACGGCTGGTGCCGTTCCAGGCAGGCGGCGATTGGGACGGCAAGATCGTTCACGAGCAGGATGTGTTCGTCACCGCGATCGGTGCCGGCACCACCTATCCCGATTACAAGCCGGCACCCTTCATTGTGTCCTCGGAGATCGACGGCGTCGATATGGTCACGGTCGTGACCGAAGGCATCTTCAGCTATTGCGGCGTCAAGGTGAAGATCGACACCGACCGTTTCCTTGGGCCGGAAACCGCGACCGTCCGCGTGCAAGGCGAGGCGGTCGGGCACGTCACGACCGGTGAATACGGCTCGCAGATGCTGTCGCTCGGCGGCGTTCATCATTTGACCGGTGGGTCGAAGAAGGAAGGCCGCGTCACCTGTGATGCGCTGATGGATCTGAGCAATTGCAAGCCGGTTGAGCTTTCGATCGATGGCGGCGCCACCGTGGTGGTGCAGGCGGGCTATCCGTCCATCGTCAACGGCGTCACTGAGGAGCGGATGCGGGTCGGATGCGGCTCGGCCACGATCGGCATGTTCGCCAAGCAGTGGCATGGCAAGGTCGATGAGGTCGTCGTCGTCGACGACCACATCACCGGCGTGCTCTCGGAACACCAGGCCGGCAAGGTACTGGATATCGCCGACACCGGTATCAAGATGAAGGGCCGACGCTCGACGCCCGGCCGCTATTTCCAGGTCGCCGAGCCCGGCACCGGTTGGGGTGGTACGCAGATTTCAGATCCGTTGACGATCCTGGGGCCATTCGATCCCAAGGTGGCGAAGCCCGGCACCACCATGCTGATGGTATCGACGACAGGCGAACACTCGGCCTATTACGAACTCGACGGCTCTTTACGACCGGTCGAGAAGACCATGCCTGCGGATTTGAAATTTTCGGTCGAGCGAATTCAGGAAAATTGCGAACCGGCGCTGTGCACTGTGCTGTTCATGGGCGGGGCGGGCGGCTCGCTGCGCGCCGGGGTCACCGACAACCCGGTGCGGCTGACGCGTTCGGTGAAGGATGCGCTCACCCGCGTCACCAGCGGCGGCGCGCCGGTCTATGTCTGGCCGGGCGGCGGCATTACGTTTATGGTCGATGTCACGCGGCTGCCGGCCGGTGCATTCGGTTACGTGCCGACGCCGGCACTGGTGGCGCCGATCGAATTCACGATGCGATTGTCGGACTATGCCGCGCTTGGCGGGCATATGGATCACGTTCGACCGCTGGCATCCTTAAAAGCGAGCGAAGCGCGTCTGGTGACGGCGCCGCCGCCGAAAGCGGAGACGCGGTCATGACGCGGCAGCCGCAGATCGGATGGTTGAAAGACGGCCAACGGCTGCATTTGCAAGATGGCCCGATCGATCTGATTGTGGAGGCGCACGGTTCCCGCGCAAATCTCCGAGCTGCCTATGCCGCCGCGATCAGCCGGTTCACCGGCCTGCTGGACGAGCTTTGCGATGAGTTGGCTTTGTTGCGGACCGCCGCAGATCACTTGCAATGCGCCTTGCATGGCACGGTCGCGCGCCGCATGCATGCGGCAGTGGCGCCCTTTGCACGCGATCATTTCATCACGCCGATGGCCGCGGTCGCCGGTAGCGTGGCGGAGGAAATTCTTGGGAGCATGGTTCGAGCCGCGCCGCTGACGCGTGCCTATGTCAACAACGGCGGCGACATCGCGCTACATTTGACTGAGGGTGAGCAGTTCACCGTTGGCCTCATCGATCGGCCTGACGCGCTCGGCCTGATGCGAACGGCAGTCATTCGTGCGGACGATGCGGCGCGCGGCATTGCGACCAGCGGCTATCATGGGCGCAGCTTCTCGCTCGGCATTGCCGATGCCGTGACCGTGCTGGCGGCGACCGCGGCGCAAGCCGATGCAGCGGCCACGGTCATCGCCAATGCCGTTGATCTGCCCGGTCATCCCGCTGTTGTCAGATGCCCGGCCAACGAACTTCAGCCGGACAGCGATCTTGGCGAACGCCTCGTGACTCGCGATGTCGGCGTCCTCACGCCATTCGAGATATCGGCGGCGCTTGACACCGGCCAGGCCAAGGCAAGCTTGCTGCTTGCTTCGGGCCTGATCGAGGTGGCTGCGCTGCATTTGAAAGGCGAAATCCGCGTCATCGGCTTGCCAAGTACGGGTGCAAATGTTTTGCATCAGCAGGCGACAATGCGATCCATGCCTGAACGCGTTCCGGCCGCAAAGTTCATCCGCCAACAGGGTGCCCATCCATGAGCGTCGTCATACGCAAGATCGTCACCGTCGTCGAAGAGACGTTGATGGAAATGGGGCAAGGCGTCAGCCCCCCGACCCGGCGTGCGGCCGCGATTGCGGTGATTGAAAACCCCTTTGCCGGCCGATATGTGGAAGATCTTTCTCCACTGATTGCGATCGGAGAAGAACTCGGCGAATTGCTCGCCCAAAAGGCGGTCGCGGCTCTTGGCATCGACGGCGCCAGGGCGCACAGCTACGGCAAGGCCGCGGCCGTCGGCGAAAATGGCGAGCTGGAGCATGCGGCCGCGATCTTGCATCCCAAGATGGGGGCGCCCGTTCGCAAGACGTTGGGCAAAGGAGCGGCGCTGATCCCGTCCTCTAAAAAGCGCAGCGGTCCCGGCACCACGCTCGATATTCCGCTCGGCCACAAGGACGCGGCCTTTGTCCGTAGCCATTTCGATGGCATGGAAGTGCAGATCAACGATGCCCCGCGCGCCAACGAGATCATGGTCGCGCTCGCTGTCACCGACAGCGGCCGGCCGCTACCGCGTGTCGGTGGCTTGACGGTGAACGAGGTCAAGGGTGAAGACGGGTTGCGATAGTTTACAGGAATCGAAGCTGGAGGTTCGGCATGCAACGAAGCAACGGATTACTAGGCGCGGCACTGGCCTTAACCTTCGCAGGGTTGACGCAGAGCGCGTTTGCGCAAAGCGGCGAAATCAAGATCGGCGAGATCAACAGCTATTCGCTGTTGCCGGCCTTCACCGATCCCTATCGCAAGGGCTGGCAGCTTGCAGTCGAAGAGGTCAATGCCGCGGGCGGCATCAACGGCAAGAAGCTGGTCGTCGTCTCCAAGGACGATGGCGGCAAGCCGGCCGACGCGCAGACCGCGGCCAACGAGCTTGTGTCGAGCGAAAACGTCGCGATGCTCGCCGGCACCTTCTTGTCCAACATCGGGCTCGCGGTCAGCGACTTCGCCAACCAGAAGAAAGTGTTCTTCCTGGCCGCCGAGCCTCTGACCGACGCCATCACCTGGTCCAAGGGTAACCGCTACACCTTCCGCCTGCGGCCCTCCAACTACATGCAGGCGGCGATGCTGGTGGAGGCTGCCGCCAAATTGCCGGCCAAGCGCTGGGCGACGATCGCGCCGAACTATGAATACGGCCAGTCGGCGGTTGCAGTGTTCAAGAAGCTGATGTCGGAGAAGAGACCGGACATTCAATGGGTCGAGGAGCAGTGGCCGCCGCAAGGCAAGATCGATGCAGGTCCGGTGGCGCAGGCGGTTGCCGCGGCCAATCCGGAAGCGATTTTGAATGTCGAATTCGGCGCCGACCTCGTCAAACTCGTGCGCGAAGGCAATACGCGCGGGCTTTTCAAGGATCGTGCGGTGGTGAGCTTCCTCACCGGCGAACCGGAATATCTCGATCCTTTAAAAGACGAAACGCCGGAAGGATGGATCGTCACAGGCTATCCCTGGTATTCGATCAAGACAGCGGAGCACGATGCGTTCCTGAAAGCCTATCAGGCCAAATACAACGATTATCCGCGGCTCGGATCGATCGTCGGCTACGAGACGATCAAGGCGGCGGCTGCAATCCTCGCCAAGGCCAACTCGACCGATCCGGAAAAACTGATCGCGGCAGCCGAGGGTCTGTCGCTGCCATCGCCCTTTGGCGAGATCACCTTCCGCAAGATCGATCACCAGTCGACGCTGGGCGCATTCGTCGGCAAGACCGCGCTGAAAGATGGCAAGGGCGTGATGGTCGATTCCGTCTACCGCAAGGGCTCCGACTATCTGCCGAGCGACGCGGAAGTCGACAAGATGCGGCCGAAGGAGTGACGTCTGCCTTTGGGGCCTCATGGTTCGAGACGCGCGTGCTGCGCTCCTCACCATGAGGGGTAAGACCCTCATCCTGAGGAGGCGCGCGCAACCGAGCAAGCCGAGCGTGAGCGAGGCTGTCGCGAACGGTGCCCATAGCGCGCCGTCTCGAAGGATGAGGCCGACACACTGAAAGCAGCGTAAACAAGACCCATGGCCTTTTACATCGTTCAGTTCCTGACCGGACTTGCCAGCGCTGCTTCGCTGTTTCTGGTCGCGTCAGGTCTGTCGATCATCTTTGGCGTGACGCGGATCGTCAATTTTGCCCATGGCGCGTTCTATATGCTCGGCGCCTATATGGCGTTCACGCTGACTGATCGCCTCTCAGGTCCGCTCGGATTCTGGGGCGGTATCCTGGCGGCGGCCCTGATCGTGGCTGCGATCGGCGTTGCCGTCGAAATGCTGCTGTTGCGGCGGATCTATCATGCGCCCGAACTGTTCCAGTTGCTCGCGACCTTTGGCTTGACGCTGATGGTCGAAGACCTCGTGGTGCTGAATTGGGGGCCGAACGATCTGGTCGGTCCACGCGCGCCGGGCCTGAAGGGTGCGCTCGATTTCTTCGGCCAGAAAATTCCAAGCTACGACCTGTTCCTGATCGTGCTGGGGCCGGTCGTGCTCGGCCTGCTCTGGCTGGTGTTCCAGCGCACCCGCTGGGGCGTTCTGGTTCGCGCGGCGACGCAAGATCGCGACATGGTCGCAGCCCTCGGCGTCAACCAGAAATGGCTTTTCACATCCGTGTTTGCGCTTGGCGTGTTTCTGGCCGCACTCGCCGGTGCGGTGCAAATCCCGCGCGACGCTGTGAACCACGCCATGGATTTGCGCGTCATCGTTGACGTTTTCGTCGTCGTGGTGATCGGTGGCCTCGGTAGCGTCACCGGCGCGTTCGTCGCGGCGGTGCTGGTGTCCGAATTGAATGCCTTCGGCATTCTGATTTTTCCGAAAATCTCGATCATTCTGGTGTTTCTGGTGATGGCGGTGGTCCTGATCGTGCGGCCCTGGGGCCTGCTCGGCAAGGCGGAGGCTCCGGCGCGCCGTACGCCGGGGCTCACTGTCAACCCCTGGCGTATTTTGACGGCGAATGAACGCATCGTGGCCGCACTCGCGCTCGCGCTCGCCGCTTCCCTGCCGTTCTTTGCCGGCAATTATGCGCTGACAGTGGGGGCAGAGATCGCGATCTTCGTGATCTTTGCCGTGAGCCTGCATTTCCTGATGTCGGCCGGCGGGCTCGCCTCGTTTGGACACGCCGCCTATTTCGGGCTGGGCGCTTATGGTGTGGCTTTCGCCGCCAAGCTCGCAGGCCTGCCAATGATCGCGGCCCTTCTGCTCGGCCCTGCGCTCGGTCTCCTGGGGGCTGCCGTGTTTGGCTTTTTCGCCGTCCAATTGTCCGGCGTCTATTTTGCGATGCTGACGCTCGCCTTTGCGCAAATCGTCTGGTCGATCGCCTTTCAGTGGGTGGATATCACCGGTGGCGACAACGGCATTCTCAGCGTCTGGCCGGAACGATGGGCCGCCAGCCCCTCGCATTTCTACTGGCTGTCGCTCGGCGTTGCCGCGCTCGTGGTGGGCGGGCTTCGGATCGCGACGTTTTCGCCGTTTGGCTTTGCGTTGCGCGCAACCCGCGATTCACCGCTGCGCAGCGAGGCGATCGGCATTAACGGCAAGCGTATCCAATGGACGGCGTTTGTCATTGCCGGTCTCGCAGCTGGAATTGGCGGCGCGCTGTTTGCTTATCTGAAGGGCAGCGTGTTTCCCGATGTCCTCGGTATTCCTCTTTCCGTGGATGCGCTGGTCATGGTGTTGCTCGGCGGCGTCGAAACCGTTTCGGGTGCGATCATTGGCGCCATCGTCTACAAGGCGCTCTCGATATGGCTGGTCAGCCAGACCGAATGGTCGAAGCTCGTACTCGGTGGCTTCATCGTTCTGATCGTCGTCGCTTTTCCCAAGGGCATTGTCGGCACGGTGGAATCGATCTGGCCGCGCCGGCGACCTTCGGTCAAAGCGGCTCTGCTCGCCTCGAAAATCGAGAGCGCCGAATGAGCACTCAGCCATTATTGTCGGTCGAAGGGTTGAGTAAATCCTATGGCGGGGTACATGCCGTGCGCGGCGTCTCGTTTGCGCTTCAAGCCGGTGAAATTCTCGCGCTGATAGGCCCGAACGGTGCGGGCAAAAGTACCTGTTTCAACATGCTCAACGGCCAGACCGCACCCGATGCCGGCAGGGTGCACGTGCTTGGGAAGGACACCACCGGCCTGAAGCCGCGCGAGGTCTGGCGGCTCGGCGTCGGGCGCACCTTCCAGATCACGGCGACATTTCCGACCATGACGGTGCGGGAGAATGTGCAGGTGGCGCTGTCCTCGCATGATCGCAAGCTCTTCAACCTCGTTGCTTCGATGCCGCGATATGCGCAAGGCGAGGCTGATCGCCTGCTTGAACTTGTCGGCATGGGCGGCTTCGCGAAACGCGCCTGCGGCGAGCTCGCTTATGGCGATCTCAAGCGGCTGGAACTGGCGGTCGCGCTGGCGAACCAGCCCAAACTGCTGCTGATGGACGAGCCGACCGCCGGCATGGCGCCGCGCGAGCGCATCGAACTGATGCGGCTCACCGCGCAGATCGCCAAGGAGAAATCGATCGGCGTGCTCTTCACCGAACACGACATGGACGTTGTGTTCGAGCACGCCGATCGCATCCTGGTGCTCAATCGCGGCAACCTGATCGCGGAAGGTTCGCCGGAAGACGTCCGGCGCAATGCGGAGGTGCGCGCCATCTACCTCGGCGAAGGCCTCCTCTACGACGTGCGCCATCGGGAAGGGGTGTCCCCGTGAAGCTCTCGGTTCAGGACCTCAACAGCCACTATGGCCCGGCGCATATCCTGTTCGATGTCGCGCTCGAGGTGGGTGAGGGCGAGGTGGTGGCGCTATTGGGGCGCAACGGCGCCGGAAAATCCACGACTTTTCGCTCGATTGTCGGTCTGGTCGCGCTACGCACGGGTCGCATCCAGTTTGAGAACCGCGACATATCGAGCCTGCCTACGCATGCGATCGTGCGCGGCGGGCTTGGCTACGTGCCGGAAGAGCGGCGTATCTTTACGGATCTAACGGTCGAGGAAAATCTCGAAGTCGGCCGCCAACCGCCACGGGAAAATGCCCCGCAATGGACGCGCGAGCGGCTGTTTACGCTGTTTCCGAACTTAGCGGAAATGCGGGGCCGGCCCGGCGGGCGCATGAGCGGCGGTGAGCAGCAGATGCTCACCATCGCGCGGACCTTGATGGGTAACCCGTCGCTGGTGCTGCTCGATGAGCCGTCCGAAGGTCTGTCGCCCAAGATCGTGGAACAGATGGTTGAAGCCATCCTGACCATGAAGAAAGAAGGCGTCAGCCTTCTGGTCTCCGAGCAGAACCTGCACTTCGCACGGCTGATTTCCGACCGCGCCTACATCATCGAGCGCGGCCGCATCTGCTTTTCCGGCACCATGGCCGAACTCGATGCGCGTCCGGACATCCGCGACGCGCATCTGGCGCTGTAAGGGGGCAGTCGCGGCGATGGGCAGGGGAGTTTTGCTGAAGCGCAATGCGAAGCCGTCGCGGCCGTCTTACGTGCTCGACGAGCAGATCGGCTTCATCCTGCGTCAGGTCTCACAACGCCACGCCACGATCTTCGCGCGCGATATCGGCGCGGATTTGACGCCGACACAATGGGCCGCCCTGGCGAAACTGGCCGAGACCGGGCCGTGCTCGCAGAATCAGTTGGGACGTTTGACCGCGATGGACGTCGCCACCATCAAGGGCGTGGTCGACCGCCTGACCGCGCGCGGCTTGACCGAGACCTGCGCCGATCCCGAAGACGGTCGTCGTCTGCGCGTCAGCCTGACGCGCGCGGGGCAGCAACTGGCGGAAAAAGTTGCGTCCAACGCGCTTGCGATTTCGAAGGAAACGCTGGCGCCGCTCGACCCGCGCGAGCGCGAGATACTGGTGGCACTGCTCGACAAGTTGCGATGAGTCGATCCAGCTTGATTTGCCCGTCGTCGGGCAAATTTTCAAAGATCGCGTCGCTTTCAATTTTTTGTGGTCCCGGACAAGCGAGCAAGGCGAGCGCGATCCGGGACCCATAACCCCCGTTGTCGACGGGGAGCCAATAGGTTGCTGCTTGCGTGTCGAAACGGAAAGGCCACGGGATATAGGTCCCTGCTTTCGCAGAAACGACAAGGTAGTCTATCAATGCCCGCTGACAATCTCCGGCACTTTGGTCGCAGGCGGCGTGTTGCGGCTGCGCTGGGTGCGGACGATGCCATCTATAATCGTCATACCGATGCCGGGCAGGTCGCCGAGCCGGACGCTGTCGAGAAGGGTTTTGCCCGGCGAGTGCTGCGCTCTGTCCATCAGCACGAAATCCGCCGCGCGGCCGACTTCGATCAAGCCGCAATCGAGCGCGCGCATGCGCGCCGTATTGCCGGTCGCAAAGCAGAATGCGATTTCAGCCGGCACCTCGCCGAGCGAGGACAGCATCGAGACCATGCGCAGGATGCCGAGCGGCTGCACGCCGGAGCCGGCCGGTGAGTCCGTGCCGAGGATGACCCGGCCAAGTTCGTTCATCTCGCGCGCGGTGCGCAGCGTGAACAGCGCCGAGCGCTCATTGCCGTTGTGCACGAGCTCGAGTCCGCGCTTGCAGCCCTCGCAGATGCAACGGATCTGGTCGTCGGGAAGCGCGGTGTGGCCGCCATTGATGTGGCCGATCACATCGGTGTCCGCCTCTAACACCACATCCTTGTCGATCAGGCCAGAACCGGGAATCGACGGTCCGCCGGTATGGATCGTGCTCTGGATGCCGTATTTGCGCGCCCATCCGACCATTTTGCGTGCGGTCGGCCCGTCCTTGACCCCGCCAAGTCCGACTTCGCCGAGCAGTTTGACGCCGGCGGCGGCCAACTCCTTGAAATCGTCCTCGACCATCTCGCACTCGATCACCGGTGCGCCGGCGTGAACTTTCACGCCGCCCGGACGGAGCGTCCAGAACGCACGCTGGGCGAAGATCGCCATTGCCTTCAGACCAACGACGTCGCGCGGCCGGCCGGGCATGTGAACCTCGCCGGCCGAAATCATGGTGGTGACGCCGCCATGCAGGAAACTGTCGATCCAGCCGATCTGGTTTTGCCGCGGCGTCCAGTCGCCGGCGACGGGATGGACGTGGCTGTCGATTAGGCCGGGCGCAAGCGTGGTGCCGTTGGCATCGACGATCGTGGTGGCACCATCGGTGTCGAGGTCCTTGAAGCGACCGATGGCGGTGATCTTGCCGTTCTCCGCCACGATCGTATCGGCATCAAGGATCGGCTTTTCCAATGCGCCGGAAAGCATCAGCCCGATATTGCGGATCACAAGCTTGCTTGGGCCGGTTGGCTGCGATGCATCATGGGCCATTGTTTTATCCTTGACTGATTATCCGGAGGTGACGAGTAATACCGCGAACCGATCGCTTCTTTAAAAACAATACAAACATAGCTCCGGGAGGAGAAGACCATGGCAAGCATTGGTCGGCGTGGTTTTGTGAAGGGCGCGACGCTGGGCGCGCTGGCCTTCTCGGTCGGCGGTGTCGAAGTACTCATGGTGCCAAGCGAGGCGAGGGCGCGCAACGTGCCGTTCCGCCTTCTAGATGGCCATCAGGGCGAAACGCTTGAGGCCCTCGGCGAAACCCTGGTGCCGAAAGCGCGCGAAGCGGGTATCGCCCATTATATCGATCAACAGTTGTCGGTGCCCCCACAGGAATCGCTGCTTCAAGCCCGCATTTTCAACTTTCGTCCGCCATTTGCCGAATACTATCGAAGTACGCTTCTGACAGTCGACGATGTCAGCCGGAAATCGTTCGGCAAGGAATTCGCGCAACTGACCGCGAAGGATCAGCGCGAATTCGTCGATCGCATGCGGCAGAACAAGATCGAAGACTGGAAGGGCAAGCCGGCCGCGCTGGCTTATGCCGTGTTGCGCGCCGACGCCGTCGATGTCGTTTACGGCACGATGGAAGGCTATGAGGCGCTCGGCATTCCCTACATGCCGCACATTGCACCCGAAAAGAGGTGGTGAGATGACCAATGAAAAAGTAGATGTCGTCATCGTCGGCGCCGGTGCCTCGGGCTCCGTCTATGCCTCCGTGATGGCGAAGGCAGGCAAGAAGGTCGTGCTGCTGGAGACCGGGCCTGACTGGGAGTTGTCCGATCTCATCAGTTCGGAGATCTGGGGCCGGCGGATCAAGCCTGCCGGAGCGCCGATCCTGCTCGAGGGCAAAAACCCGATGGGCTATGCCGGTCAAGCCGGCTGGGGCGTCGGTGGTGCGACGCTGCATTACTTTGCGAATTTTCCGAGGCTGTTGCCGACCGACTTCAGGATGAAGAGCGAGCATGGCCGTGGACATGATTGGCCGATCGCGTACGAAGATGTCTCGCCCTTCTATGACAAGGTGGCGCGCGAGATCGGTGTCTCCGGCGACGCCAAGGCGGAGGAGCGATGGCGGCCTGCGGGCGAGGCCTACCCGATGCCGCCGATGAAGACCTTCCGCAATGGCGATATCTGGATCAAGCCGTTGGAAGTCTCCGGTATCCCGATGGTGCCGGCGCCAGTCGGCATGAACTCGGTGGAATTCAAGGGACGTCCGGCCTGCCTCTATGACGGTTGGTGCCACGTCGGCTGCCCGATCGGGGCGCTCGCCAATCCGCAGGTGACGTATCTCGGCGATGCCCGCAAGGCCGGCGCGGAAGTTCGCGCCTTCTCGACGGTGACGCGGGTTCTCACCAACCCGGCGGGTACACGAGTGACCGGCGTCGAATATTATGACGACAAGCATCAGAAACAGATTCAGGAAGCGAGCGTCGTGCTGCTCGCCTCCTGGTCGGCGCAAAATCCGCGATTGCTGTTGAATTCGGCGACCGACAAGCACCCGAAGGGGTTGTCCAACGCCAGCGGACTCGTCGGCCACTTCATGATGTCGCATACGGTGGCATCGACCTGGGCGTTGTTCGACGAAGATGTGCAGAACCACATGGGCACGATCGCCGTGCAGTACATGTCCTATGAGCGCTATGCCAAGACCAGCCAGAAGAACGCGTTTGGCAGTTCGTTCCTGGTGGCGGGTTTTGCGCTGAAGACCACCGACCTCGCCAATTCGCGCCCCGATCTCTTTGGCACCGCGCTTGACGATTACATGAAGCATGCGGCGCGTAACCTCACCGGCATCAAGGCGTTCGGCGAAGAACTGCCGGCGATGGAAAATCGTGTCGAATTGGCCAGCGAGAAGGACGAATTCGGCATGCCGCTGGGCAAGCTTATCCATACGTTCCAGGACGACGCGGTCGCGCTGTGGAACGCCAACCTGGAAGAGGGTTTGAAGGTCGCCAAAGCGGCTGGCGCCAAGGAAGCGTGGCCCGCGCGCGGCGCGATCCCGACCAGCCATCTGCTCGGCGGCACCATCATGGGCACCGGCGCCTCGAATTCCGTCGTCAACAGCTATGGCCAGAGCCACGAAATCCCGAACCTGTGGATCGCGGGGCCAGGCATCTTCCCGACGGAAGGGGCGTCAAACCCGACCTATACGCTCTTCGCGCTTTCGCAACGCGGCGCTGAGCAGATGGCGTCGCAATGGGGGACGCTGACGAACTAACCGGTGTCGTGCAAGCGAGAAGCAGTTCGCTTCTCGCCGAAATGCAACGGCGTCGTGACAATGACCGGCGTCATAATGCTGCAGGTAAAATCCGCGTGAAAAGCATTTAAGCCGCGCCACGCGTGAACCATTTATCCCGCTGAGCCGTACGTCATAAAAGCGTCAGGCAATGGGGAATAACGCTGCTTTTCTACAAGTCTTATTGAGGCCGGCGTTTTTGCTGGCCTTTTGCATGACGTAGCAGCGTAGCCAGCGAAACGATGATGAAAGAAGCGCAACGGGTGCCAGACCGGATCGATCAGGAAATCCACGCTGCGGACGCGCTGGAACGCGCACGTCTGCTGCCGCCGGGTCCGGAACGAAACGAAGCGCTCAAGCTCGCCAGCCTGTTACGATGCACTGCCGACTCGCGCGGACTTGTGTTCGCCAAGCGGGGCCGGCCGCGGAAGTGAATACACCTCCGCTGATGCGCTGCCGCCTTCAGCACCCCCTGCAAACGCCCTGGATCAGGCGATTGATCCTCGCATTCTCCTCCATCAGAGCCTGATCAATCGAGGAGATCGAAGAGGTCACGTCAGAGGCCTGCACGTCGGCTGCCTGTGGCTGACGATGACCGACCGGCGCCGACCACGGCCGTGTGGTGGTCTCGCACCCCGCCGGAAGCGCACTGGCGGTTGGGGCCGGCGGGACGCCATTGTCCAGCGCTTCAATCGGCATTCGGCAAATGGACGGCCCCTGGACGGTTGCTTGTGCCGACACGGGCATCGCAAACGAAACGGTCAGGACGGTGGTGATTGCAACAAGCGTGAATCTGATCATGGGCCGCCTCCGGTGCTGCGCTCCATGACGAGCGCTTCCGGAAAAAAGACTCACGCTTGAATTGCGATATTCCTTCACCGTTGCCGGAGCAGGCCCTTGTGAGAAACGGCCTTGCGCTCACATGAGCGAGGGTTAAGGAATAAAGGGTAAGGAAAAATAGTCGCGACGATGGGTTCAGCTACACCGCCACGGGTCTTTTCCAGCCGCCGAATGTCTGTTCGAGATGACGAACGAGCGCCAGCGCGACGTCCTCGCGCCATGGACGCGCGGCCACCTGGACGTTGAGCGGAAGCCCTTCGGGCGAGGTACCGATCCGGACGGTTGCGCTCGGCCAACCCGTCAGGTTGTACATCTGGGAGTAGCCGAAGCCGCGGCGGTTTCGCTCTTCAAAGCTGGTGCCGTGAAGCACGGCCGGGAAGGGCGCCACCGGCGACAGGATGGCGTCATAGTTCTCGATGAAGCGCAGCATCGAATTGCGAAAGGCGTCCCATCTCACAAAGGCGGCGAGTGCCTCGGTGGTGGTGGCAAAAGCCGGCGCGACAGAATGGGTCAGCGCCTGTTCGAACAGCGGCGAGATCGGGTCGCTGCCGATGCTTTTCAGGAAAGCGCGGGTGCCGGCGCCGCCGTCGCCCCGGCTCATGTCGTAATAGACGGTAGCGGCCTTGGCCGCGTCCGCCGGGCGGCTCTCCTCGACCTTGACGCCGGCATCCGCAAAAGCCCTGGCGGAGTCGCGGACCGCGGCGGCAATCTCCCTGGTCGGCGAAGCCGCGCCATCGTCCTCGAAATAGGCGACCTTCAAACCGCTGAGTTGCACTGCTTTCGGATCGAGCAGCGGCATTCCGACGATCGAATGATCGCGGAAGTCGGGGCCGGCGATAATGGGCAAAGCGAGCGCCAGGTCATCGACCTTGCGCGCAATCAGACTGACGTGGAAGACCGCGTTTCGCGCCCCCATCGGCAACGGAAATTGCCCGGTGCGCGGCACGCGGCCCGAGGTCGGCTTGATGGCCGCGAGCCCGCAAAAATGTGCGGGGATTCGTATGCTGCCGCCGGCATCGGTGCCAAGGCCAAGCGGCGAGCCGCAGGCTGAGACAATGGCGGCCTCGCCGCCGCTGCTGCCGCCCGGCGTGCGCGTGAGGTCGTAAGGGTTGTTCGTTCGCCCGTAGACGAGATTGTCCGTCTCGATCGCGCCGGCGAGTTCCGGCACATTGGTCTTGCCGAGAATGATGGCGCCTGCCGCACGGAGCCGTGCGACGGCCGTGGCATCCGCACTCGGCACATAGTTGGCGCGGCCCTTCGTGCCGCCGGTGCAGATGACGCCAGTCGTCTCCAGCGTATCCTTGATCGTCACCGGAACGCCGTGCAGCGGCCCCTTGATGTCGCCGCGGGAGAGTGCCGCATCAGCCTCATTAGCTTCCCTTCGCGCCGAATCCGCCGTCAACTGCACGACGGCGTTGAGCTTGGGATTGACCTTGGCGATCTGCTCCAGATGCGCCTCCACGATCGCCTTCGAGCTGAGTTGCCCGGAGCGGATCGCGTTCGCAAGTTCGCTCGCCGATTTCATGGTGATGTCATTGTCCGCGACGGGCGCGGCCTCCGCCTGGTCAAGCAGAGCCGTGCGTCCTGCCGCGGCGATCACGCCCGCGGCGGCTGCCGTGCTCAAGAAGTCCCGCCGTCCCCATTTGTCGCTCATCAGTGGCTCGTCCTTCCGATCATCCGGTATTTGGCGCAGCTAATTCCGTTTCTCGCGAGCATGCAAGTTCCCGGCCAGCATGACTGCTCTTCCGCAGTTACGCGCCATGATCGCGGATGATTGAACGCCTCGTTCGAAGCCCTTACTCTGGCGGCCGTGACCAAGCGCAGGTAGCAGCCATAAGCTACGTCCAGGCTACAGGGAAGGAATCGCGATCATGATGAACCGACGCCAATTTGTGGGTGCCACGGGAGCTGCGGTTTTTGCCGGCATGCCCAAGGCTTTTGCGGCCAATTATGATCTCATCATCAAGGGTGGTCGCGTGATCGACCCTTCCATGGGCCTTGACGCGACGCGCGACATCGCGATTTCCGGCAACAGGATCGCTGCCGTGGAAGCCAGCATTACGGCGGACGCCGCCGCGACCATCGATGCGCGCGGCAAGGTCGTGACAGCAGGTTTGATCGACATTCACACCCATGCCGGCCGCAGCAAAGAGGGCCCGCCGATGTGCCTTCAGGACGGGGTGACGGCCTGGGTCGATGCCGGATCCGGCGGGGCGGATAATATCGACGCGGTAGCGGCAATCGCGCGAGGCGCGCCGCAGACCGGCCGCTGTCTTGTCAATATCGCGCGCACCGGTGTGGTGACGCCGACTGGCGAATTACACGACATCAACGCAGCTGACGTGCCTATGGCCAAAGCGGCGATCGAGCGCAACCGGGATATCGTCGTCGGCGTCAAGGCCCGCTTGTCGGACAATGTCGCCGGCGCCAACGACCTTGAAGCCTTGCGCCGTGCGCAGGAGGCCGCGACATCCTTCAACCTGCCGGTCATGATCCATATCGGACAGAATTATTCGCCGCTGCGTTCCCTTCTGGCCCTGCTCAAGCGCGGTGACATCATCACGCATATCTATGCGCCGGGAAAGAACGGCATTCTTGACGAGAACGAGATTTTATTGCCGGAAGTGACGGCCGCGCATCGCCGCGGCGTGATCTTCGACTTCGGTAACGGCGTCTCGGATCATTTTGATTGGGACACGGTCGAGAAGGCGACCAGGCAAGGCTTGTGGCCCGACACGTTCTCGACCGACTGGAATACGAATTCAAAGACCAGCGGGGTCGTCGATCTGCCTAATGTCATGTCGAAGTTCATCATGTTCGGCATGCCCCTCAAGGAGATTATCGCGGCGGCGACCGTGAATGCGGCGCGTTGTTTTTCGGCTTTCGACGACCGCGGCACACTGAATATCGGTGCGCCGGCCGACGTCGCCATCATGGAATTAAAGGAAGGAAATTTCGAATTCCTCGACAACTACAAGGGCATGCGAGCGGGCCATCAACGGCTGTTCCCATCCGAAGTCGTGCTTGGCGGCAAGCGCGTGCAACGCACTTAAAAATTCAGCCGCCAAATTCAACCACCAAGATAAGCCTCGCGAATGCGCGGATCGTTGGCCAAGGCTGCCGACGGTCCGGACAGCGTGATGACCCCGGTCTCAAGCACGAAGGCGCGGCTTGCAATCTCAAGCGCCATGGCGGAGTTCTGCTCGACCAGGAGCACACCGAGGCCGGTGCGTTTGTTGAGTTCGAGGATACGATCGAACACCTGCTCGATCACGATCGGCGCCAGTCCAAGCGATGGTTCGTCCAGCATGAGAAGGTTGGGGCGGCCCATCAGGGCGCGGCCGATCGCGAGCATCTGTTGCTCACCGCCGGATAGCGACCAGCCGCCTTGCTTGAGCCGTTCCTTCAGGCGCGGAAACAGGTCAAAGACCAAGGCAAGATCTTCCTCGACCTCGGCCTTGTTTCGGCGGCGCGACGCGGTGCCGGTGATCAGGTTTTCCAGCACGGTAAGCGCCGGAAAAATTCTTCGCCCCTCCGGGCAATGGGCAAGCCCGGAACCGACGATGTCTTCCACGGCTGTGCTTTGAATCTGCTCGCCCTTCCAGGAGATCGTGCCCGCCGTGGGACGGACCAGCCCGGAGATGGTGCTCAGCGTTGTGGTCTTACCGGCGCCGTTGCCGCCGATCAGGGCGACGATCTCGCCCATCTCGACACCGAACGAGATGCCCTTGAGCACCTCGATATGGCCGTAAGATACCCTCAAATTCTCTACCTTAAGCATGGCGGTGCCGCCTGCCGAGATAAGCCTCGATCACCTGTGGATTGCGCTGAACGTCGGATGGTGTGCCTTCGGCGATCTTCTTGCCGAAGTCGAGCACGGTCACGCGGTCGCTGATCCCCATCACCAGCCGCACATTGTGTTCGACCAGCAATATGGTGATGCCGCGGTCCTTGAGTTTCGCGATCGTATCGAGCAGCGTCATGCTTTCGGTCATGTTCATGCCGGCGGCCGGTTCATCGAGCAGGAGAACATTTGGATTCGACGCCAGCGCTCGCGCGATCTCCAGAAGACGTCGCTGCGCGTAAGGCAATTGCGTTGCGCGGTCGTCGGCGCGATGGACGAGGCCAACCGTCTCAAGCGCCTCTCGTGCGACGCTGTCGATGTCCGCTTCGCTGTGTCTCTGCCGCACACTGGAGGCCAGGATGCCGAAAAACGACAGTGGTTTGTTGCATGCGGCGGCCACCTTGACGTTTTCGATAACGCTGAGGTTCTCGAAAATCCTGATGTTCTGAAACGTCCGCGCCAGGCCGAGTTGCGCGATGCGGTGCGGCTTGAGGCGGAAAATTTCGTGACCCGTGATGCGGATTGAGCCGGCATCGGCATGCGAAGCGCCGCTCAACGCGTTGAGGAGTGTCGTCTTGCCGGAGCCATTCGGGCCGATGATCGCTTGCACGATGCCTGCGGGGACATCGAGATCGATACTGTCGAGTGCGACGAGGCCGCCGAAGCGCCGCGTCACCCCGCGAGCCGTAATGATGGGCGCAGGCGTCAACGCACACCTGCCCGGCGCAGCGACAATTGCGACGCCAGAGAGGCGAGCCCTCCCGGCGCTAGCGCAATGACGGCGATGACGCCAAGGCCGTAGAGCACGAGGTACCACTGGCCGAGAAACCGCAGCGCCTCCGGCAGAAGCGTCAGCGCCACCGCGCCGAATACGCAGCCGGCGATGGAGCCCATGCCGCCGACAATGAGCATGGTCATCAGGAGAATGGCTTGCGTGCCGGAGAAGCTGTCGGGGCTGATAAAACGGATCGACGAGGCGTAGAGGCATCCCGCGAGGCCCGCATAGACCGCGCCGATCATGAATGCGATCAGTTTGGTGCGCGTGGTATCGACGCCGCTCTGCTCGGCTGCAATTTCGCTGTCTCTGGTGGCGATCATCGCCCGGCCCAGCGCCGAGTGCCGAATTCGCGCCGCGACCAGAACAGCCAGCGCCAGCGTTGCGATCAGAAGATAATAATGCTGAGCCTGTCCCTCGGGGCCGATGCCCAAAATGCTGATGCCGGGAATGGCTCTCAGTCCGGACGTGCCGCCCGTGACCGGCTCCCAATGCACGATGATCAGCCGGATGATTTCGCCAAAGCCGATCGTCGTCATTGCCAGGTAGTAGGTTCGCAGCCGCATCGTTGGCAGGCCGAGCGCCAGGCTCGCTACGATCACAACGATGATAGACAGGAAGGGCGTCGTGATCCAGGGCAGGCCGTATTTGGCCGCGATGGCGGTGGTGTAGGCACCCAGCCCGTAAAAAGCGGCCTGGCCGAAGTTGATCTGGCCAGCCCAGCCGGTCACGAAGTTCAGGCCCAGCACGACGATCGTGTTGAGAATAGCGATGTTGAGGAGCTGGATGATGTAGCCATCCTGCGTGATGAGCGGGATAGCGAGGGCCGCGACGGTCGCCGCCAAGACCGGCCAGTGCCAGCGCGCAGGCTTCATCGTCAAACCTTTTCGCTGCTCTTCTCACCGAACAGGCCGCGAGGCCAGACGATGAGTACGGTAATCATGACGATGAAAGCGTAGGCGTCACGAAAATTCGATGAGATATAGCGGGCGCCGAAGGTCTCGATGAGCCCCAGGAATAATCCGCCAATCACGGCGCCCGGCAAATTGCCGAAGCCGCCGATGACGCTGACGACAAAGCCCTTCAGGCCAAGGCTTCCTCCCATGGTTGGCTCCGCCAGAAAAATCGGCGCCACCAACAGCCCCGCAATGCCGGACAGCATTGTGCCAAGCGCAAACGCCACCGCGATGGTCCGCTTGACGGGAATGCCGACCAGCCGCGCGGTATGCAGGTCTTGCGCGGTGGCCTGCATCAGGATTCCGAAGCGGGTCTTGGTCAGGAAGACAAATTGCAGCAGAAGGATCACGGCAAGCGTTGCAAAGATGAAAAGCTGGTGCATCGAAACAACGACGCCGGCAAAACGCAAAGGCGGCCCACTGACCGGGGAGGGCAGCGATACCGGCAGCGGTCCCCAGATGATCAGCGCGAGGTTTTCCAGAACGATGCCCATCGCAATGGTCGTCAGGATGACGAGGAAGGCGGGGCGGCCGCGCAGCGGAAAATACACCAGCACCATGAACACGACGCCGACCAGCGCCATCGCCGCCATGGTGACGGCCCATGCGGCGGCCATCGGCAGCTCGTGCGTGACCGCACAACTGATGCCGATGAACGCGCCGAGCATCAGAAGCTGGCCTTGCGCGAAATTGATAATCTGTACGGTGTTGAAGATCAGGAGCAGGCCAAGCGCGACGAGAGCATAGATGCTACCGAGCGCAAGGCCGTTGACGACAAGCTGGCCCATGTGAAGATTAGAACCCGCTTTCCTTGATCGGACCGGTCAGCTCCGGCGTCTTCCCCTTGTTGCGGTAGACGCCAAGCGTATGCGCGAGGTCGCCCAGCGCATCGGCCTGATAGGAAATCAGCATGCCTTTCCAATCTTTGGTCGTGGCGAGCGCGTCACGAATCGCCGGTTTGTCGCATCCGACCTTCTCGATGATCGATTTCAGCAGATAGACGGTGTCGTAATAAGACACCGCGAAATTGTCGGCGGGGACTTTGTACTTCTCCTGCACACGCTTTGCCCAATCCAGGATCTTGGGATCCTGTGAGGTCTGCGGAATCATGCCGCCGATCGCATAGGCGCCGTCGGCTTCCGCTGCCGTGAGATTGTTGAGCGCGGTCTGCGCCACGAGGCTGGAATTGCCGATCGTGGTCAGCTTGATGCCGAGATCGTTCATCTGCTTGATGACCAGCGTCACGTCGGCAGGGCGGCCGAACACGATCACGCTGTCGGCACCCTTGTCCGTGATCTCAAGCAGCTGCGCGCTCATGTCCTTGTCGGACGGCGCATAGGAAGTCACGGCGACCGGGGTTATGTTGAGTTTCGCGAGCGAAGCCTGAATGCCCCGGGACGCCCCGAGGCCATAGTCGTCCGCAACCGCGATAATGCCGGGCTTGGTCTTGTGAAGTGTCTTCACCAGATATTCCGGGATGAGATCGGCCAATTGGCCGTCATGCACGTGGGTGCGGAACAGCCATTTGCTGCCCTGCGACGTGACCTTCGCGTTGGTCGCGCCGACCAGGAATGGCGTTTCCGACTTTGTGATCACTTCGGTTTGGGCGAACACATGCGGGCTGATCATCGAGCCAAAAATCACAAGCGGCTTGCCTTCAAGAATGCGGTTCATGGCATTCAGCGAGTCCGTGCTCGACGATCCCGTATCTTCCGTTGCCAGCGCCAGCTTCTTCCCATTGATGCCGCCGGCCGCATTGATTTCATCGACGGCGAATTCGACGCCGCTGCGCGCTTGCGTTCCAAGCAAAGCCACATTGCCGGTCAGTGCCGTCGTCAAGCCGAGTGGGATCGGCGAGGGACAGCTGGCGGCATCGGCCCAGGACGGATCGGCCGAAATCGCCGCGAGACAGATCGTGGCGAGGCCGGCGACCGCGCTTTTCGTCAATATCGAAGTCATCAGGTTTCCTGCTGTATGGCCTGTTTGCGTGCAAGCATAGCACGCAAGCATGGCGGCGGCAGGCCTGTCGCGAGCGACGGGCCTGCCATGTTGTGAACCCCTCGTAAGACCGGAAAATTCCCGCAAGTCTCGATTGTCGCGGGCGATTTCCCGGCCGTCAGTTTCTGGCGGCCCCTGTTGCGGCAAGGGCGGGAGCTGCAGTGGTCCGCCCGCCGATGACGAGGTACAATCCGCCGGCAACGACAATCCCGGCCAGCCAGCTGAGGTCTGCGCCGTTCAATAGACCAGAGAGTGGTCCCTGCAGGGCGGGCACGAGTCCATCCTCCAGCGACCAGCCGGCCGCAAGGCCCACCAGGAACGAGACGATGGCGCCCCAGTTGATGTCTCCGTAAGCGCTTATTTCAGGCGAAGCGTAGAGCTCGGCGACGTCGATCTTGCCTTTTCGCTTGATGAAGAAGTCCGCCAAGATCACGCCGGCCCAGGGACTCATCCAGAGCAGGAGACTGATCATCCAATTGTCGAAGGCTTTGGCGAAGGAAGGCGCGAAGACGAAGTAGATGGTCACGAGATAACCGATGATACCAACGATCAGCCCCAGCGCGGTGCGGGACAGACGGACGCCCATGCTAAGTGCGGCCAGCGCTGCCGAATAGACGTTGATGATATTCGTCGCAATCGGGCCATGCAGAACCATCAGCAGCACTAGAATGCTTGCCGCTCCGCCGAATACCGCGCTCACCATCTTGGCTGGGTCGGTGTCGGCCGTAACGCTGGCGATGGTTGCGCCGAGAACGGCGAGCCAGACCGACGGCACCAGCATTCCGACATAGCTGTACCAGAACACGGAGGACGAAGACACGCTTCGCGGCACGAAGCGCGAATAGTCCGACGCCCAGGTCACCCACGAGATGCCCCAGCCGACGCCGATTGCTGTCGTAAGAAGCGAAAGCATCGCCAGATGCGGCCCGGGCGGCAGCGAGCTGGTCAGGTTCCAGTTGACGACGCCGGGCTGGCTCCAGGCCAGCACGCTCATCAGCACCATGATCGCGACGGTGACCGGAACCGTATATTTCTCGAAGGTGCGGATGGCGTAGAAGCCGTAGATGCCGATCACGACCTGGATCACCATTACGATTGTCATGACGATGAAGGTCGTCACCAGCGTATCCGGTATCCCGAACTGGCTGAGAATGGCCATGGAGATCTTGACGGGGAAATAGGTGTTCACGCCGATCCAGCAAAGCGTCATCAGGAACATCAGAAGGCTCGGCAGATAAGCGCCACGGCGGCCGAAGGCGGAGCGGCTGAGGACCATCTGGTTGACGCCGGTCTTGTGGCCCATCACGGTGAAAGCGGCGAAGATGGCGCAACCGATGATGTTGCCGAACACGATGACGGCAATCGTCTCCCAAAGACCGAGCTTGAGAATGATGCCGAGCGCGCCGAGCGCCCAGTTCACCGGTGCGATATTGGCGCCGGCCCAGATCCACATCTGCTGCGGACCGGTTGAATCGCGGTCCGCATCGGGAATTGGTTCAACGCTGTGAATGTCGGATCGAAGTTCGGAAGTTGTCATGACGCCCTCCCTGGTGAATTAACTCGATCCGATTGAGCAAGAATCGTACCAGAGCGCCGCGGATTGGCCTCATCTCATGCAAGAGTGACCGCGGCGTATTGGCTCAATTCATCGCGGCTGGCAAAAATACGAAGTACTCTTCGCATTCTTTGGCGACTGCTGCGGCGGCTTCGAAGTATAAAGCAGATGCGAGGGCGCAATAGCAGACCCTGGCAGGTTGAGGTTTTCGTGGTTGTGGCATACCGTTTGCTTGTTTTCAGGCTGGGTTCCGGAAACCTTCGGCTTGAAGCCGGCGGCCGAAACGGCGAAACGATATTTCAAGGGGAGTTGCTCACATGCCGACCAATCTGACACGCCGCCAAGCTCTTGTTCTGCCTGCGGGCATTGCCGTGGGAAGCCTCATCGGCCGTTCCGCGCTGGCGGCGGAGCCGGTCAAGATCGGTCTGGTGGCGGCGCTTTCCGGACCCTCCGCTAAATCGGGCGAGGGGATCACCCGTGGGCTCACGATCGCGATCGACGAAATCAACGCCAAAGGCGGCGTGCTAGGTGGCCGGATGCTTGAGCTCGTTCGGCGCGACGATGAATCCAACCCCGCGAAGGGCCAGACCGCGGCCCGTGAACTGATGGACAAGGAAGGCGCCGTCATCCTGTTTGGCGGGATTGACAGTCCGGTGTCGCAAGCCATCGTGCCGCTGGTGAATTCGGCCAAGGTGCCCTTCATGGGGGTATGGGCGGCTGCGACCAACATCACGCGCAACGGCGCCAATCCGAATTTCGTGTTCCGGGTGTCAGCCGTGGACGTCCTGGTCGACCGCGCCTTGATGAAATACGCCACGACGAAGTTCGGCGCGAAAAAGCCGGGCCTGATGCTGGTCAACAATGGCTGGGGCGAGTCCAATCTCGCCGGGCTGACGGCGGCTGCGGAGGCCGCCGGCATCAAGCTCGCAGGCGCGGAGAAATTCGACGACAAGGATCCCGATATGACGCCGCAGTTGCAGCGGCTGCGGGAGGCCGACGCGGATATCATCATTCTGGTCGGCAATGCCGCTCCCGGCGCGCAAGTGATCAAGTCGTTGCAGAAGTCCGCATGGACGGTGCCGGTCATTTCGCACTGGGGCATCTCCGGCGGCCGCTTCCCCGAGCTTGCGGGCTCGTGGGCCGGGAAAGTGCATTTCGTCCAGACCTACAGCTTCTTCGGACCGCAGAACGACGTCGGCAAACGCGTGCTTGCGGCGATGATGGCGAAATACCCCGACGTCAAGGGGCCCGGCGACGTCACCCCCCCGGTTGGCGTGGCCAACGCCTACGACGCCATGCAATTGACGGCGCTTGCCATTGCGAAGGCCGGCTCGACCGAAGGCCCCAAGATGCGCGAGGGTTTCCTCGGCATCGACAGCTATCAGGGTCTGATCAAGAACTACACCAAGCCGTTCACGGACGAGAACCACGACGCGTTGAACGAAAACGACTATGTCATGGTCCGTTACAACGGGGATCAGATCGAACCCGTCACGGGTTAACATGCTCGCGACCGCCCTTGTCTCGGGACTGAGCCTCGGGAGCATTTACGGCCTCATCGCGCTTGGCTTCACGCTGACGTTTGCCGTCTCCGGCACGGTGAACTTCGCGCAGGGTTCGTCCGTGATGCTGGGGGCGGTGGTCTGCTACGCGGTCGCGATGGGGCTGCGTTGGCCGATGCTGGTCGCCATCCCGTTGGCGCTCGTCGCGTGCGCGATCTGGGGTCTGATCGTCGAGCGCATCGCGGTGCGGCCCTTCGTGGCGCGCGGCAGTAACGCGTGGCTGATGGCCACCGTCGCGCTAGGTATCGTGCTCGACAACGTCGTGATGGTGTTGTTCGGCAAGGAGCCGCGCGCGCTGCCGTCATCGTTGGCGGACGATCCCTGGGTTATCGGCCATGTCGGTATCTTTCCGCTCCAGGTGCTGGTTCCGGTCGTTGGCCTTGGGCTCGCTTTTGCGGTTCACCTTGGCATGCACCGGACGGGATTAGGCTTGAAGCTGCGCGCCGCGGTGGAGAACCCGGACGCAGCGCGGCTGATGAGCATCGATGTGACGCGCCTCATTGCACTCACTTATGCGGCCGCCGCGCTATTGGCCGGGATCGGCGGCATCCTGATCGCGCCGCTCTATAACGTCGCTTATGACATGGGGACCCTGTTCGGCATCAAGGCCTTCGCGGTGGCCATTCTCGGCGGCCTGACCAATCCCTGGGGTGTCGTGATTGCCGGTCTCGCCTATGGTCTGGTGGAGGCCTTCGCCACAACCTGGCTCGGTTCGGGCAGCACCCAGATCGTGACATTTTCCGCCGTGATCGCAGCTCTGGTGCTGGCGCCATCGGGTCTGTTCGGCGGCCGGGCCAAGGTGCGCGTATGAGAACCGTGATTGCGGTGATTGCCGCGATGCTGGCCAGTATCGCGACGGTTGCGGTCTGTCTGCTGGCGCCGGGCTATTATGCCTATCTGCTCGGGACGCTCGCAACCACGGCGCTCGCAGGCATTGGCCTTAATGTGTTGCTTGGTCTTGCCGGCGAGGTATCGCTCGGTCAGGGCGGGTTTCTGGCGCTCGGCGCCTATGGGGTTGGCATTCTCACCACCAAGGCGGGGCTGAATTTTTGGGAAGCGCTGCCGCTCGCGGTCCTCGTAGTGGCAGCGATATCCGCAGCGCTCTCAATTCCCGCGCTTCGTGTCACCGGTCCATACCTTGCGATGGTGACCATTGCATTCGGTTTTATCGTCGAATCCGTCTCGATCGAATGGCGCGATCTCACCGGCGGTTCCAGCGGGCTTGCCGGAATTCCACCGCCGTTCGGCACTGGCGGCACAGCACTGCTGGCGTGCGGCTTCTGCCTGGTCGCACTCGTTCTGTTTTACTACCTCGCGCGCAGTCCCATTGGCCTCGCCATGCAAGCCTTTGCCTCGGCTCCATCAGCGGCGCGCGGCGTCGGGATCAGTCCGGTGCCGGTACGCACGGCCGCCTTCGTACTGGCCGCCGCCGCGGCGGGCCTCGCCGGAGGCTTGCAGGCCGCGTTGACCGGCTTCATCGCGCCGAGTTCGTTTCCGTTTTCGCAATCGATTCTGTTTCTTCTGGTGGTGGTTGTCGGCGGCGCCGGCCGCACCCTTGGGCCACTGATTGGATCGGCGGTGGTCGTGTTCTTGCCGGAGGTGCTGGCCGGTCTTGCCGAATATCGCCTTCTGGTGTTCGGCGCCGGCCTCTTGATCGTGTTGTGGGCGGCGCCGGGCGGAATCGCAGGCGCGCTCGCGCGTCTTGCGACGCCGGGAAAATTAACCTCGGAATCAAAACTTGATCTCGATCTGGCGCTCGGGCTTATCACCGGTGCGCGCGGAGGCCTGATCGCGGAAGGCGTGCGGGTTGCCTTTGGCGGCGTTATCGCGGTCGCGGGCGTCGACATGATCGCTTCGCCCGGCCGTATCACCAGTGTGATCGGCCCCAATGGCGCCGGCAAGACCACGCTGCTCAATCTCATCAGCGGATTCCAGCGGCCGGACGCGGGAACCGTGCGGGTCGGCAAGCAGGATATCACGGGCCTTGCTGCCTATGACGTGACGCGCTCAGGTCTCGCCCGAACCTTTCAGACCGCGCAGCCTTTCGCGAGCCTGAGCGTGCTCGACAATGTCCGTTTGGGTCTGTTGCGCGGCGGCTGGCGCGGCGAAGCCAGTGCGGATCTGGCGCGAGCGTTGCTCGCATTGGTCGGCTATTCCGGATCGGAGGCGAGACTGGCCGCCACGCTGCCGCATGTCGACCGCAGGCTGGTCGAGATTGCGAGGGCGCTCGCCACTGCGCCCGCGGTCTTGCTGCTGGACGAGCCGGCGGCTGGCCTCAGCGACGCAGACACGGCCAAACTTGGTAACCTGCTCCAGCGACTCGCGCGGGCTGGCCTCGCCATCGTGCTTGTCGAGCATGATATGTCGCTGGTGATGTCGATTTCCGACGAGATCGTGGTGCTCGACGCCGGACGCCGCATCGCAGCCGGGACGCCCGCGGTCGTCCGCAACGATCCGGCCGTCAAGGCCGCCTATCTCGGCGCCACGATGTCGGCGGCACCCGCTGCCGCGCGCACCGCCGGAACCCCGCTGCTCGACGTCGAGGGCTTGAGCGCAGGCTATGGCGCGCTCGCCGTGCTCGACAACGTCAGCCTCAAGGTCGGGCGCGGCGAGGTGATCGCGCTGTTCGGCCCGAACGGCGCCGGAAAATCGACCCTGATGAAAGCCCTCAGCGGCTTGATCCGGCCGGTGAGCGGGACCATTCGATTGGCTGGCCAAGAGCTGACGTCGCTTTCGGCGCCGCAGGTCTCGCGTTCCGGCCTGATCCTGGTGCCCGAAGGACGTCAGGTGTTTCCGCAGTTGACGGTTGCGGAAAATCTTCGCCTCGGCGCCACACGCCGCAACGACTTTTCCGAAAACGAAATTGAAGGCATGCTCGATCGCTTTCCGCGGCTGCGCCCACGCCTGCACACGGCGGCAGGCCTGCTCTCGGGTGGGGAGCAGCAGATGCTCGCAGTTGGACGAGGGCTACTCGCCAGGCCGGAAGTGCTGCTGCTCGACGAGCCGTCGCTCGGTCTGGCGCCGGCGGTCGTCGCCGAACTGTTCGAGCAGTTTACACGGCTGCGAGATGAAGGCATGACCTTGCTGATCGTGGACCAGATGGCCGATTATGCGCTCGCGATCGCGGATCGCGGTTATGTGCTCGGCGGCGGTCGTGTCGTGGCGCAAGGAAATCCGGCGGAACTGCGGGGCGCCATGCTCGACGACGCCTATCTTGGTTCTGCTTCGTGAAGGTGATTAACTGATGGATCTGATTGTCCGGGACGCGCGCATCCTGCGCGATGGCGAACTCGTCGACGTCGATATTGCCGTCGAGGGCGACAGGATCGCAGCCATCGCGCCGGCGTTGGCGGCCGACGGCCCCGAACTGAAGGCGGAAGGTTGCCTCGTCGTTCCCGGCCTGATCGAAACCCATATTCATCTCGACAAGACCTGCATCCTCGATCGTTGCCGCCTCGAAGAGGGCACCGTCGCGGAAGCTGTTCGCGAAACCGCAGCCGCCAAGCGCGGCTTCACCGTCGAGGACGTCTATGCGCGGGGCAGAAAGACGCTGGAGCGTTGCATTTCGCACGGCACGATGCGGATGCGGACCCATGTCGAATTGGACCCAGGCATCGGATTGATCGGGCTTGAGGCTGTCGAACAGTTGGCGCGCGACTATGCTTGGGCGATCGACGTTGAGATATGCGTATTCCCGCAGGAGGGGATGACCAACTATCCCGGCACCGAAGAGCTCTTGATCGAAGGACTGCGCCGCGGCGCGCGCACGATCGGCGCGGTGCCGTATTTCGACACCGACCCGCGCGCCCAGATCGATCGTATCTTTGCCATCGCGCGCGACTTCGACGCCGAAATCGATATGCATCTCGATCTGGCCGAGACCACGCAGAACATGCAGATCGAATATGTCTGCCGCAAGACCGAGGAGTTCGGCCGCGGCGGTCGCGTCGCTGTCGGTCACGTCACGCAGATGTCGCTATTGCCGCCGGAGCGTTTTGGCGAAATCGCCACGCGATTGGCCAATGCCGGCGTTGCCGTAACCATTCTGCCCTCGACCGATCTGCATCTGATGGGCCGCAGCCACGACCATGCGGTGCCGCGCGGCGTCGTGCCGGCTGAACCCTTGCGAAAAGCGGGTGTGACCTGCTCGATCTCGACCAACAATGTCTTAAATCCCTTTACGCCCTATGGCGACGGGTCGCTGATCCGGATGGCAAACCTCTATGCCAATGTCTGTCATGTCTCGCGCCCGGCCGATCTCGCAGGCTGCCTCGACATGATCACCGGCTCGGCGGCACGGCTGATGCGGCTCAGCGATTACGGGATCAAGGTCGGCGCGCCGGCCGACCTTGTCTGTCTTGATGCAACCAAGCCTGCGGACGCCGTCGCAACGCTGGCGCAGCCGTTATGGGGCTTCAAGCGCGGCCGCAAGTCGTTCACCCGGCCGCGCGTCCAGATTCATCGGCACGAGCATTGAGACATAAACGCGCCGGGCGCGCTTGATCTCTATTCCGCGGCTTTATCGGTCTTCGCGCCGAACATGCGGGTTGGGACCGGGAAGCCGCAGGACGTGCCGTCGGTGACCTTGACCTGATCTTCCCAGGGAAGCCGGTAGGTGCCGGCCACCATGTCCTGCATGAATGTGTAGGGGCAATCCATCGCGCCGCCCTTCACCGCGACGTAGCCGCGATGCCAGAGCTGGTAGATGTTGTTCTCGACGCCCCAGTTGATCCGCGCTTCGCGCACGAGATCGGGGCGTACCTCGGCGGTGATGATCTCGTCGACCCGGCCGGTCGTGCCATGCGCAAGGATGCTGCCGTCGAAATTCACGATCATGCCTTCGCCCATCGAGTCGAAAGAACCGTCGGAGCCGCACATGCAGACGTTCGCGGTCACCATCAGGTTCTGGAACGAATTGGCCTGGTTGGTGAAGCGCCAGCTCTCGCGGATCGGGGCCGTATAACCGGCGGTGCGGATCATGATTTCGGCGCCCTTATAGGCGCATTCCCGCGCCATTTCCGGGAACATGCCGTCATGGCAGATGATCAGCGCGATCTTGGCGCCCTTGGGTCCGTCGATGACGGGAATGCCGACGTCGCCGGGCTCCCACGGCTCGACCGGAATCCAGGGGTGGAACTTGCGGTAGTAGAGTTTGATCTCGCCCTGATCGTCGATGATCAGACCTGAATTATAAGGATTGCCATCGGGGTTATACTCCATGATCGAGAAGCAGCCCCAGATCTGATTGTCGATACAGGCTTTCTTGAAGGCTGCGACCTCCGGGCCGTCGAGCCGGCACATGATCGCGGGATTGGTGTCCATCGACAGGCCGTGCAGCGAATATTCCGGGAACACCACCAGATCCATGGTGCCGAGATTGCGGCGGGCCTTGCCGACCATATAGACGATGCGCTCGGTCTGCCTGGCGAGGTCGGCCTTGGTCACGACCACGGGCAGTTGAAGCTGCACCAGCCCGATGACGACGCCATTGGGCGATTTGTTAAGTCCGCCAAGTCCGTTCATGTGTGCCTCCGTGGCAAGAGAACCGCATCTCTGTTAGGGCGAAGAAAACCCGATTTTTGCGGGCAGCAAAAGAGGATATTTCAGGCGATCGGCCGGCCGACTTGAGGGCAGCGGGCTGACGGGCTATGGATCAAGGCGCCGTCATTGAAAAGAAAAGAGAAGCCGGCCAATGGCAAATGTGTCGAAACGCCCCAGCGAAACCCTCCGGGTCGCGATTGCGGGGTTAGGCCCGATTGGCAAGAAGGTGGCCGAAGCGCTGGATCAGGGCATCGACGGGCTGCGGCTGGCCGCGGTGTCGGCACAGAACCCGGAAAAGCATCATAACTGGCTAGGCACCCTGAAAACGCCCCCGGCGCTCCTGCCGATCGAGCAGCTTTCCGATGTCGCTGATATCGCCATCGAATGCGCGCCTGCGAAACTCCTGCGGTCGATCGTCGCGCCGTTCGTCGAAAAGGGAAAAACCGCTGTTGTCCTCAGCGCGGGCGCGTTGCTTGAAAACGAAGACCTGATCGAACTCGCTCGGCAAAACGGCGGACAGATCGTGGTGCCGACTGGCGCGCTGATTGGCCTCGACGCGGTGACGGCGGCGGCTGTTGGCAACATTCATTCGGTGCGAATGGTCACGCGAAAGCCGGTTCAAGGGCTCGCCGGCGCGCCGTTCCTGGTCGAGAACAACATCGACATCGAGACGATCAAGGAACCGCTGAAAATCTTCGACGGCACGGCGCGCGAGGCCGCCAAGGGTTTTCCGGCCAATCTGAACGTCGCCGTGGCGCTCTCGCTCGCCGGCATCGGCCCCGACCGGACCCGGCTCGAAATCTGGGCCGATCCTGCGCTAACGCGAAACGTGCATCGTGTCGAAGTCGATTCCGACTCGGCACGGTTTTCGATGTCGATCGAGAACATCCCGTCGGAGAATCCCAAGACCGGGCGTATCACCGCGCTGTCGGTGATCGCGCTTTTGCGAAAGCAGCGGGCAGCGTTGCGGGTTGGAACGTGATAGGGAAGCGGACGATGCAGGGCGTCCTTCGACTTCCCTAATGACCCGTAAGCGCCATTTCGTGGGCGCAACCATTGGGTCTCACCTTGGGTATCCTGATTTAAAGTTAGCAGTGTCCTGATTCGCTCAAGTGGCCAGTTCGGGAGATGCGAGAGAAGCCTGCTCCCGGCGAACGCTCCAAAGATAAATAAAACCGGCAACGCCCAATTGTATGCAGTGGGCAACGATAGTCAGTATTGCGGGTAACCTCAGAATCCATTCGATTGGCAGCACTGGGCTCAATCTGGCAAAAAGAACAATGGCCACGAGCGGCAACAAAATGAGAGCCAGGGACGCAGCTACTACCCGTAACCATCTGTAAGAAAATTCCCTGAAGGCGAATATCGCGAAAGCGACAAAGGCAAGCCAACTGGCAGTACGAACCAGACTAATCACAACGTCGGGCTGACGAAAGATATCCAATAGATCAGCGGAGATGGCCTGCACTACTCCATGCCCTATTTCTAGCGCAGCGAAGATAGCCCCTGCAATTTCTCGCGCCCCTCTCATCCTCACCCCATGAAGCCCGCCTCAGTTGGCGGCCCCTTTCGTATATCAAGCTAAGCGCGCCTGTTAGCACAAAGCGGACATCGTTATCGTGTCGTTGGATGTCGGGTCTCGAAGGGAAAATCGAATTCCGTCCTATTTCGTCCCGTAAGCGCGGTCGCCGGCATCGCCCAGTCCCGGCAGGATGAAGCCGTTGTCGTCCAGCCCATCGTCGATCGCGGCGAGCCAGATCGGCACGTCCGGATGAATGCCGCGCATTCGCTCGACGCCTTCGGGTGCTGCAATCAGGCACACCAGTCTGATATCGTTGGCGCCGCGTTCCTTCAGGCGATCGACCGCCGCCACCGCGGTGTTGGCGGTGGCGAGCACCGGCGAGATCACGATCACCTGCCGCTCGTGCAGGTCGCTCGGCGCCTTGAAGTAATATTCCACGGCGACAAATGTTTCGGGCTCGCGGTAGAGCCCGATATGGGCGACGCGTGCGTTCGGAACGAGATCGAGCATGCCTTCGGCGAATGTCATCCCGGCGCGCAGCACCGGCGCGAAGACCAGCTTCTTGCCGGCAATCTGCGGCGACTTCATGTGGGCGAGCGGCGTTTCAATATCGACATCGGCAAGCGGCAGATCGCGGGTGACCTCGTAGCACAGGAGCATCCCGATTTCCTTGAGCAACTCGCGAAACGATTTGGTCGAAGCTTCCTTTTCGCGCAGCAGCGTCAGCTTGTGCTGGATCAGCGGGTGACTAACGATCGTGACGCCATCCATGTCGATGTCTCCTTAGAAGACCGTGCCGTCGCTGATGACCTTGACCGGTGGTGAAGCGTCCGCGCGGCGTTCGCGCGCGAGCCGTCGCCCCGTTGCCCACGACCCGCCTTCGAGAACCTTGGCGAGCGGCAACGACACCGCATCAAGCCCGAGCCGTTTTCTCACTCCGTCGGCAAGGCGATCGAGCAGCGCAACGGTGAGTGCCCGCCATTCGACGACCAGCGCCGAGGCGACCTCGTGCTCGCGCTGCGCATCGGCCTTGTCGCGAAAGGTGAGGACGCCGGAATCGATGAACAGCCCGCCGTTGCGGTATTCCGCAAGACCAGTGAGACCATCGATATCGATGACCTCGATGCCTGCCGCTTGCAGCGGCTCGATCAGGGAATAGGCGAGCCATTGCGACAGCTTGTGCAGGGGTACCAGGCCGTTGGTCGCGTCAGCGGTCGTCATTGCGGGATGCTTCCAGCAATCGCCGAGCGGGATCCCGCCGAGCGTCAGCCGCGACGGCCAGATTGGTCCGAACTGTTGCAACAGTTCGGAGAGAATAACAGGAGCGGGAAGGCGGCCATTTTCGGCCCGCGCCGCCAGGCGATCGAACAGCCCGCCGGGTCGCGGCGTATCGTTACGGCCGAAGACGTCCGGCTTGGCGGCGACAAGCTTGCCAAGGTTGCGCAAGAGGTCGACGCGGCCTTCGAGTCCGACCAGAGGATTGGCGTCCGAAATCTGCAAGCCCCGCGCTACGTCGGCCACCGAAAGGTTGGCGAGGGCGTTGCCATCGGCGCGAAGCGGATCGCGCGGATCGGCCGAGAAGAGCCCTTCGGCGAACATGGCCAGGCTTGCTAACCCCAAGCCCTCCGAACGGCCGATGGCCGTGCCGGTTTTCGGATCGCGATAGCGCCAGATGGGCCCGGCACCGGCGTCGAGGAAGACTGAGACGATCGCAAGGTCGAATTCCGCCCGCGCCCGCGCGGCGGGATCGGGCCATTGCTTCCGACTTGCGATGGCGGCCCAGCGGTTGTCGCGATCAGCAACGAAATGCCGCCAGCGCGAGTGAAACGGCACGTCGAGGGTGGGATAGGCGTCGCGCGTCGTTTGCAGCACGAGATCGACAACGCTGTCCATCTTCTCAGGATGGATGCGGAAATTCGGGAGCTTGTCGTCCAGTGCCAACGCCAGAATACGATGGGCTCGCTCCCGGACGGCCGCGGCGCTCAGCAGTGTCAGCGCGGCCGACGCTTCGGGATTGGCCGGCAGCGCGGCCGTCCTTGCTTCAGTATTTTTCAAGCGGGCGGCCGACCGAATTGAGGAGTTCGTCCGGCGACGAAGGCTCGGGACTGTAATAGCCCGCGGCTTTCTTCGCCGCGATTTCCACATGCGCATCGAGCGGGACCAGTTCGTCGGGGATCGGAACACGTTCGACGATCTCGATTCCCTGGCTGGTCAGTGCATCGTGCTTCATGTCGCTCATGGAGACGAAACGGTCGATGCGTTTGAGACCGAGCCAGTGGATCACGTCCGGCATCAATTGCTGGAAGCGCGCATCCTGCACGCCGGCCACGCATTCGGTGCGCTCGAAATATTGCGCGGCTGCATCGCCGCCTTCCTGACGTTTGCGCGCGTTGTAGACCAGGAATTTCGTGACCTCGCCGAGCGCGCGGCCTTCCTTGCGGTTGTAGACGATAATGCCGAGTCCGCCTTCTTGCCCGGCGCGCGCGCATTCCTCGATGCCGTGAATCAAGTAGGGGCGGCAGGTGCAGATGTCGGAGCCGAACACGTCGGAGCCGTTGCACTCGTCGTGCACGCGGCAGGTGATCTTGGTGCCGTGGTCCGGCAGCTTGGTGACGTCGCCGAACAGATAGGCCGTCGTTCCGCCGATCGGCGGCAGGAAGACCTGCAAGTCCGGCCGCGTCACCAGCTCCGGAAACATGCCGGCGGTCTGTTCGAACAACTGCCGGCGCAAATTGTTTTCGGTGGTCGCAAACCGCTCCGCCAGGCCCGGCAGATACCACACCGGGTCGATCGCGATTTTGACCACGGAAACGCTGCCGTTCTTGTGAACGAATTCGCCGTCGTGCTTCAGCCGTCCGGCATCGATCGCCGCCTTCAATTCGGGCAGATCGAGCCGGGCGCGGGTGATCGCGATACTCGGTCTGATATCGATGCCCTCGGCGATTTCCGGGGCGAAGTTTTCCGCCACCAGATGACCCCAGGGATCGAGCGAGACGATGCGCTGAGGATCGGTCCATTGCGGGAAGGGGCCGATGGTTTCGGCGGGAAACGTGTTGGTGAGATCGGGGCGCCGGATCGGGTCCAGCGCACCTGAGGAGACCGCCAGCGCACGATAGACCGAATAGGAGCCGCCATGGGAGCCGATGACGTTGCGGTCCTGCGGGCGGGAGACCGTGCCGATGACCGGCCCGCGTTCGCGCGCGCTGGCCGCACCCCATTGGATCGGGAAGTTGAGTTTGCCTCCCGGCGCCGGATGCGAAGTGATCCGGATATGGTCAACCCGGTTGGAACGAGTCATCGCGGCCTGTCCTTCAGACTTGATTTCCTGGGCTTTGTGCCCCTCGCGCGTTTCAGCCTTAAGCTGTGGCCCCAAATGGCGACGGCCCGCCTGAACAGACGGGCCTCGTCACCAACACCAAAAATTACAGTGCGATCGTAACTGAACGGTGAAATATAGCGACATCACCGCCGAATACAACGGCAGTTAAGTGCCGGTATTTACTTACAGATTTTAAGCCTCGATTTGCCGGGCGCCAGTGGGTTCCGCAAAACCCCGCGAAACTTCGGAATCGGGACACCACGACGCACTGCAGCGTGCGGCAGGTTCATTGCGCCGGTGGCGCCGCGCTAGCTTGCGGTTGCAGCGAGGACAGCTGTCCGGTCGGCGTCCAGCCGCCGCCGAGCGCCTGAAACAGGCTAGAGGCCGCGAGCAGTTTGTTCAATCGCACCTGCACAAGGGTGTTTTCATTGGTCAGGAGCGTTTGCTCGGCTTGCAGCAGTGTGACGACGTTGACCGTACCGCCAGTCAATTGGAGTCTGACTAACCTGAGGGCCTCTGTCGAGGCGGCGACCGCCTCAATCTGCAGACGTTCCTGCCGGATCGTTTGCGAAAGGGCGACGAGTGCTTTCTCGACGTCCGAGAAGGCCGAAAGCACCGCCTTGCGATAGGCTTGCAGGTTCTGCAATTGAACGCCTTTGGCCTGCTTCAACTGGCTCTCCAGCAGGAAGCCGTCGAACAAAGGCTGCGTCAGTCCCGCCGACAGGGTGTAAAACCAGGCGCCCGGTCCGAACAGCGAGGCCAGTGCTGCGCTTTCGACGCCGCCCTGCGCGGTCAACTGGATCTGCGGGAAAAACGCGGCCCGTGCCGATTCGACACTGAAGTTCGAGGACGCCAGTTGTGCTTCGGCCTGGCGGACATCTGGCCTTTGATTAAGCAGTTCCGAGGGCATACCGGGCGTCACGCGCGGAACTGCGATTTGCGTCATCGTTCCGCCCGCAACCCTGAAGTTTGCCGGCGCACGTCCAACCAGCACGGCAAGCGCGGCCATATTCTGCCGCAGCGTGACCTCGAGCGGAGGAATCGCGGCGCGCTCGGTCGCAACCAGCGTCTCCTGCTGCGACACGTCGATTTGCGATGCGGTGCCGCCCTTGAATTGCGTTTTGATCGTTACGAGAATGTCCTCGGCCGCGGCCAGGTTACGCCGCGCCACGCGCAGTCCATCCTGCGCGGCGAGCACCTGGAAATAGGTATTGGCGACGGTAACGATCGTGGTGAGCGTGACGACTTCGCGGTTGTAGCGCGATGCCGTCGCGGTCTCTTCGGCGGCGTGGAGCGTAGCGCGGTTCTTGCCCCAGAAATCGATCATGTAGCTCGCCGTGAGCCCGAGGCTGTATTGCGAGAACGTTGCTCCTCCGCCGGAGAAGCCGGTACCGCCACCGCCGCCGGCCGTATTGGAGGAGGTCTGGCTCTGCTCGGCGCTGCCGTTCGCTGTGATGGATGGAAACAACGGCGCACCGGCCTCGCCGACCTGGGCGTCGGCCTGAGCGATCTGGGCAATGGCGACGGCGATATCGAGATTGTAGATCTGGGCCGCGTCCATCAGCGAGGTCAGTTCGCTGGACCTGAAGCCGCGCCACCAGTCGACTGCCGGAAGATGGGCGTCGGGGGTATTGTGGCCGCCCTCGCGATAGGCCACCGGCACATCGAGATTGAGATCGGGCCGCTCGGTTCCAAGGATGCAACCGGACAAGGCGGGGCCCAGCAACAAGGCGCAAATAGCAACCGTCGCCTTGTTGAGGCTGCGTGAGGTCCGTACTGAAACTTTACCGGTCATCGGAATGCCAACACCTACTCGCCGGGTTGTAGTCTGGTCTCAGGCGCGAGCGGTGCTGCGCCACCCCTGAGACGTTGGCCCCATAGCCGGAACCGGTCCATATACAGGTAGATTACAGGGGTTGAATAGAGCGTCAGCACCTGACTCAGGATCAGTCCCCCGACAATTGCGATACCGAGCGGCTGCCGGAGCTCGCCGCCGTCGCCCATGCCGATCGCAAGCGGCAGGGCGCCGAGCAGGGCGGCCATCGTCGTCATCATGATTGGCCGGAAGCGTAGCAGGCACGCCTCATAAATCGCATCGACCGCGCTCATGCCTCGCTTGCGCTCGGCCTCAAGCGCGAAATCGATCATCATGATCGCATTCTTCTTCACGATTCCGATCAGGAGGATGACGCCGATCAGGGCCATGATGGTGAAGTCGGTATGGAACGCCTTCAGCGCCAATAGCGCGCCGACTCCCGCCGATGGCAGCGTCGACAGGATCGTCAGCGGATGGATATAGCTTTCATAGAGTACGCCGAGCACGATGTAGATCACGATCAGTGCGGCGAGGACGAGGAAAGGCTGGTTTTGCAGCGAGTCCTGAAAAGCCTTCGCCGTTCCCTGAAAGGTGCCGCGGATGGTCGCGGGCACACCGACCCGGTTCATGGCGGCCGCGACCGAGTCGACGGCAGAACTGAGCGAGCCACCTTCCGGCAGGTTGAAGGAAATCGTGTTTGCGACCAGGAGGCCTTGGTGGTTCACTGCCAGCGGAGTAGCGCCCTGGACAAACTTTGCAACCGCCGACAGCGGAATCATGGTCTCCTGGGTGGTAGCGACCGCCGAACCGGTGGAGGCGACCGTCTTGCCGGTGGTGCCGATCGAATTGTTGGCGAGGTTTCGGGCAGCCTGGGCGTTGGCGGAATTGGCTGATGCCGCTGTGCCGACGACAACCGTGCCCGCGACCGCATTGGTTGACTGAGACCCTCCGACGGAAGCGCCTGACGTAGAGATCCAGACGTCTTTCAGCGTTTCCGGATTCTGCCAGTATTGCGGCGCGACTTCCATGATCACGTGATACTGGTTCTTCGCGACGTAAATGGTCGATACCTGCCGTTGGCCAAAGGCATCATAAAGGGTGTTGTCGACCTGGCTGACGGTGATCCCCAACTGGGCGACGGCATCGCGATCGATCACCAGATCGGATTCAAGCCCCTTGTTCTGCTGATCGCTGTTGACGTCCGTCAGGTTGTGGTCGGCTTGCAGGGCGGCGGCGATCTTCGGCGTCCATTCGTTGAGTTCTTCAAATGTAGGTCCCTGAAGCGTGAATTGATATTGCGCGTTGCTGGCGCGGCCGCCGATGCGAATATCCTGCACGGCCTGTAGAATCAGCGTCGCGCCCGGGACCACTGCCATTTTTTGCCGCAGCCGCGCGATCACGCGGTCTGCCGGAACGCGCTCGCCGAGCGACTTCAAGGAGACGAAAACGAAGCCGGCGTTGGTCTGGCCGTTGCCGGTAAATCCAACCGCGGTTTCGACCGCGTCGTCGCTCTTGATGATGTTGATGAACTGCGTCAGCTTGCTCTGCATCAACTGGAACGAGATGCTCTGGTCCGCCTGGATCGAACCGACCAGCCGGCCGGTGTCTTGCTGCGGGAAGAAGCCTTTCGGGATCACGTAGTAGAGATAGCCGTTGAGGCCGAGCACGACGACCAGTGTCAGTACTATAAAGGCGGGGTGCTGAAGAGCGACCACCAATGTCCGGCGGTACAGGTTGAGCATGGCGTCGAAGAAACTTTCGCTCATGCGATAAAGCCGTCCATGTCGCTGGCCGGTGTGGCTGCGCAGCAGCACCGCGCACATCATCGGCGTGGTGGCCAGCGAGATCGCGAGCGAGATCATGATGGAGATCGAGATCACCATCGCAAACTCGCGGAACAGCCGGCCGATGATGCCACCCATCATGAGAATCGGGATGAAGACCGCGATCAGCGAGATGCTCATCGACAACACGGTAAATCCGACTTCACTGGCTCCCTTGAAGGAGGCCTCCAGCGGAGACATGCCGTCTTCGATATGGCGGGTGATATTTTCGAGAACGACGATGGCATCATCGACCACGAATCCCGTTGCAACCGTCAACGCCATCAGCGAGAGATTGTCGAGGCTGTAGCCACACAGATACATCGCGCCGAAGGTCGCGATCAGCGAGACCGATACCGCCACCACGGGCACCAGCGTTGCGCGCAAGCTGCGCAGGAAGGCGAACACCACCACGATCACCAGCAGCACCGCGAGGACTAGGGTGCGCTCGACGTCGCGCAGGGAGGTGCGAATGGTGACCGAGCGGTCGACGGCGATCCCGATGTCGATGGCCGGCGAAACCGAAGCCCGGAGCAGCGGCATCATCCCCTTCACGAGGTCGACGGTGGAGATGATATTGGCGCCCGGTTGCCGGTAGAGAATGATCAGGACCGCCGGCTTGCCGTTCGCCAGCCCGGCATTGCGGAGATTTTCGACCGAGTAGGTCACCTCGCCGACGTCCGACAGGCGGACCGGCGCGCCGTTGCGGTAGGCGACGATCAGGTCTTTGTAGGCGTCGGCCGTGTTGGCCTGGTCATTGGCATAGATCTGATAGCGCTGGTCGCCGACGTCGATCCCGCCCTTCGGACTGTGGGCGTTGGCGCTGGAGAGCGCCGCCCGCACGTCCTCGAGGCCGACGCCGTATTTGTAGAGCGCCTGCGGAACCAGTTCGGCCCGCACCGCCGGCAGCGAGCTGCCGCCGACGACCACTTCGCCAATGCCGTCGACCTGCGACAGCTTCTGCGCCAGCACAGATGATCCGGCGTCATAAAGATCGCCGCGGGTCAGGGTGTCGGAGGTCAGGGTCAGGATCAGGATCGGCGCATCGGCCGGATTGACCTTGCGGTAGGTCGGGTTGGTTCGCAGGCTGGTTGGCAGGTCGGCTCGCGCCGCGTTGATCGCGGCCTGCACGTCGCGCGCGGCGCCGTTGATGTCGCGGTTGAGGCCGAATTGAAGGGTGATACGGACCGCGCCCACCGTGCTCGACGACGTCATCTCGGTGACATCGGCGATCTGGCCGAGGTGCTTTTCAAGCGGGCTCGCAACGGTGATGGCTACGTCCTGCGGGCTAGCCCCCGGCAATGTGGCCTGAACGGAGATGGTCGGAAAGTCGACCTGGGGCAGCGGTGACACCGGCAATTTGAAGAACGCCACCGCGCCGGCTGCCGCGAGGCCGAAGGTGAGCAACGTCGTTCCGATCGGCCGCCGAATGAATGGCGTTGAGGGACCCATAATGCGCCCTCATTCCGCCGGTTGGGCGGCTTCGTCTGAACGTCCGGAAAACCGGATCGCCAGGCGATCGAACCAGAGATAGATCACTGGCGTCGTGAACAGCGTCAGCAACTGGCTGAGCAAAAGACCGCCGACGATGGAGATGCCGAGCGGATGGCGCAGTTCGGAACCCGCACCGGTGCCGAGCATCAGCGGCAATGCGCCGAGGACGGCAGCCATGGTCGTCATCAGGATCGGGCGGAAGCGCAGCAGGCAGGCCTGATAGATCGCGTCCCGAGGCGATTTGCCCTCATGGCGTTCGGCATCGAGCGCAAAGTCGATCATCATGATCGCATTCTTCTTCACGATGCCGATAAGGAGAATGATGCCGATGATGGCGACAATGGTGAGGTCGTCGCCGGCCATCATCAGCGCCAGCAGCGCGCCGATTCCGGCCGACGGCAGCGTCGACAGAATCGTGACGGGGTGAATGAAGCTCTCGTAGAGAACGCCAAGCACGATGTAGACCGTGATGATCGCGGCCAAAATCAGGAAAAGCTGATTGGAAAGCGACGATTGGAACGCGAGTGCCGCACCCTGGAAGCTGGTGATGACGCCCGCCGGCAAGCCCATGTCGATCTCTGTCTGCTTGATCGCATTCACCGCATCGCCGAGCGAGGCGCCCGGAGCAAGGTTGAAGGAGATCGTGGCCGAAGGGAATTGCCCGAGATGCGACACCTGCAACGGCGCGGTTTCCTGCCGGAATTTGGCGAGGGTGGCGAGCGGCACGGGGGTGCTGCCAACCGAGGAGGGAAGGTAGATGTCCGAGAGCGATTGCAGGGAAGTCTGCAGATGCGGATCGGCCTCGAGGATGACGCGGTACTGGTTGGAATTGGTGAAGATCGTGGAAACGATGCGCTGGCCGTAGGAGTCGTAGAGCGCGTTGTCGACGGTCGCCGGCGTGATGCCGAAGCGGGCGGCCTGGTCGCGATCGATTTCCACAAAGACCGAGAGCCCGAGATCGGAAATGTCGCTGGCGACATCGCCAAGCTGCGGAAGCTGTCTCAGCTTGTCGATCAGCTTCGGCGTCCATTCCGAAAGCTGATCGGCGGCGGCGTCCTGCAAGATGAACTGGTATTGCGTCTTGCTGACCGTTCCTTCGATCGTAAGGTCCTGGACCGGCTGCATATATAACGTGATGCCGACGAGAGAAGCCGTCGCGCTCTGAATACGCCGCATCACGGTCGAGACGTCGGATTTCCGTTCGTTGTACGGCTTGAGATTGATCAGGATTCGTCCGCTATTGAGGGTGTTGTTGGTTCCATCCACCCCGATAAAGGACGAAAGGCTGACGACATCAGGGTCTTTCAAAATAATAGAGGCGAGTTGCTGCTGGCGCTCGGCCATCGCCGCATAGGATACCGACTGCGGGGCTTCGGAAATCGCCTGGATCACGCCGGTGTCCTGAAGCGGAAAGAATCCTTTCGGGATCATGATGTAGAGCACCGCCGTCAAAACGAAGGTGGCGAGCGCGACCATCAGGGTAAGTGTTTGACGGTCCAGCACCCAGGTCAAAGCGTGGCCGTACATCTCGATGATCCAGTCGAAGGCTTCCCGGCTACGGCGCTGGAAGGCATTTTCCTGATCGTGGGCTTCCGGTTTGAGCAGCTTGGCGCAAGCCATCGGGACCAGCGTCAGCGAAACCACGGCTGAGATCAGGATCGTGACCGAAAGCGTGATCGCGAATTCGCGGAACAGGCGGCCGACCACGTCGCCCATGAACAACAATGGGATCAACACTGCAATCAGCGAGATCGTCAGCGAAATGATGGTAAAGCCGATCTGCTCGGAGCCCTTGAGCGCGGCCTGCAACGGCGTGTCGCCTTCCTCGAGATAGCGGGAAATATTCTCGACCACGACGATGGCGTCGTCGACCACAAAGCCGGTGGCAATCGTCAGTGCCATCAAGGACAGATTGTTCAGGCTGAAGCCGAGCAGGTACATGGCGCCCAGGGTGCCGACCAGCGACAGCGGAACCGACAGGCTCGGGATCAACGTCGCGCGGGCGTTACGCAGGAATACGAAAATCACCAGCACCACGAGGATCACGGCGAGCGTCAGCTCAAACTCCACGTCCTCGACGGAGGCGCGGATGGTGACGGTGCGGTCGGTCAGGATTTCGAGGTCGATGGCTGCCGGCAGCGAGGCTTTCAACTGCGGCAGCAGCGACTTGATGCCCTCGACCACGGCAATGACGTTGGCGCCCGGTTGACGCTGGATGTTGAGGATGATGGCCGGCGTCTCGTTCATCCAGGCCCCGAGCTTGTCGTTCTGCGTGCCGTCGATGACATTGCCGACATCGCTGAGGCGGACCGGTGAGCCGTTCTTGTAGGCGACAATCAGCGTCTTGTAGTCGGCCGCATTCCTGATCTGGTCGTTGGCATTGATGGTGTAGGAGCGCATCGGGCCGTCGAAATTGCCCTTCGGCGTATTGATATTGGCGTTGCCGAGCGTGGTGCGCAGGTCGTCGATGTTGAGGCCGTAGGCGGCGAGCTTTCGGATATCGGCCTGGATGCGCACCGCTGGTCGCTGGCCGCCGCTGATGCTGACGAGACCAACGCCGGGAAGCTGCGAGATTTTCTGTGCCAGCCGAGTGTCGACGAAATCCTCGACGTCCGTCAGTTTCATGGTCTTCGAGGTCAAGCCAAGTGTCAGGATCGGCGCATCGGCCGGGTTGACCTTGGCGTAGATCGGTGGCGCCGGAAGGTCGGCCGGAAGCAGATTGCCTGCCGCATTGATGGCGGCCTGCACTTCCTGCTCGGCGACGTCCAGAGAGATGGTCAATCCGAACTGCAAGGTGATGACGGAGGCGCCGGCCGAGCTGATCGAGCTCATCTGGTTGAGATTCGGCATCTGTCCGAACTGCACCTCCAAAGGCGCGGTGACAGACGAGGTCATCACATCCGGGCTGGCGCCGGGATAAAAGGTCTGGACCTGAATGGTCGGATAATCGACCTCAGGCAGTGCCGCGACCGGCAGGAAGCGGAACGCCAGCGCGCCGGACAGCATGATGGCGATCATCAGCAGCGTGGTCGCGACCGGCCGTAAAATGAACGGCTGGGACGGACTCATTGTTTTTGTCCACCGTCTTGTTTTTGTCCGCCCTCGGAACGCTGACGTTTGCCGCTGCCGGATTTATCGGGTTCTGCCGGTGTTTGGGCAGGGCTGTTTGTTTGGGTCGGGCTAGTCTCGGACCGAATGACGATCTTGGCGCCATCCCGGAGCTTGTCGGCGCCGTCAACAACGATGCGTTCGCCAGGCGCAAGACCGGAAAGAACCTCCACGCGATCGCCGTCGGTTACACCAAGCTTGACCACCCGAACCGATACCGTGCTGTCGGCGTTGATGAGGTAGACGAAGGTGCCGGGCGCGCCGCGCTGAATGCCCGCGCTCGACATTGTCGTGACGTTTTTGTGGGTATCCAGCAGCAGGCGGACGTTGACGAACTGGTTTGGGTAAAGCAGCCGATCATCATTTTGGAATTGCGCCCGCAGCTTGATCGTTCCGGTCGTCGGATCGATCTGGCTGTCGAAGGTTTGCAGCAATCCGTCCGCGATCTTGGTGACGCCGGTACGATCAAGAGCGGTTGAAGGCAATACAGCGCCGGCCTGGAGTCGCTTGGAGATCGCTTGCAGATTGTCCTCGGGCACCGTGAACAGGACGCTGATCGGTTGCAACTGCGTGATGACCACGATGCCGTTGGCATCGCCGGGGGTCACATAGTTGCCCTGGTCGACCTGACGCAGGCCGACGCGGCCGTTGAGCGGTGACAAGATCCGGCAATATGCCAGATTGACCTCGGCCGACTTCACCGACGCCTTGTCGGCCTCCACCGTGCCCTCATCCTGGGCAACGAGAGCCACCTGGGTATCCAGCGTCTGGTGTGGCACTGCGTTCTGCGCTGCCAGTCCCTGGTATCGCGCCAGGTCTACCTGCGCGCCCTTGAGCATCGCTTCGTCGCGCGCCAACTGCCCCTTGGCCTGCGCCAATGCAGCTTCATACGGCCGCGGATCGATTTCCGCGAGCAGTTCGCCTATCTTGACGTCTTTGCCTTCCGTGAAATCAATTTTTTGCATGTAGCCGCTGATCTGCGTGCGGATCGTCACGGTTGCCAGCGAAGTCACGGTGCCCAGCGCGTTGACGTTGACTCCAATGTCGCCGCTGCCGACCACTTCGGGGACGATCGACGCCGGTCCGGAATTGCGGTTCTGTGGCGGAGCCTTGCCCGGCCAGGTCCACCAGACGATACCGGCGACCACCAGCAAGATGAGGACAAAGGCCAGCACAAACCGCCCGCGTGACGGCGCCTTGGCGGCTTGCGCAGGACCAATCGAGGGTGCTTTCTGAAAATTCTTAATCGGTTGGTCCATGAACCTGCCATCAGATGTGAAGTGTGGGTGCGGTGGTTTTTCGAAGTTAGTTGCAGGAACCGCCTCCAGGGTCCGCTGGCAACCTCATTTGAACGTCCCCGCGTCCGGTTGTCGCATTAACAATAGGAAAGAATTGCACTTTTGGTTCGGACCGCGACTGCGGGGCAACAATCAAAGTGTCGTCCGGACTGTTCGTGCGGTTCAAAGACCAGCAAGCCCGATCAGGCCCAAACGGTACATTTTTAACCGAACCGGGCCCTGCCACAAGGCCATGTCATCGGCGAATCCTTCGGACGAGCGACTTTCGGAGGATGCGGCACCAGAATCAATGAGTTTGTAGCCCTGACTTTCCGAAGCTCGTGGAAGTGGACGCTGCCATGGCGCACGAACTTCGGAAAGTGGGCACCAGCCGTCAAGTCATGCCGGCCTCAGGCGGCCGCATCCAGCAGTCTGAAAGAGCCTCTAATCAGCGCCTTGCGTCCCTTTGCCGTGATGGCCGGTACACCGTCGCTCATGGTCACAAGGCCGAGAGCAACGAGATCGTCGAGCATCAGGCGGGTCGACGCCGACAGTCCGGCGAAGGGTGTTCGAAGGGCCTTCAATGCTTCCCATTGGTCGGGCCTGAGATCGAAGTCGCTCTGGTCGTTCATGCCGCCTCGATGGAGTGGTGATCGTATGCCGCTCTCTACGGAAAATGCGTGAATCCGATGCGACCACATTGCGTCTGCAACTTGGTCGTGAGCGCAACTTTTCTTGAGTCGCTCCAGGCAGGAAATCACTAATGCCACCCATTTGAAGTTCCTGCACCACGAGCGGCAAATTCCGTCCAGGAACTTCAAATGGAAAGCGACACTAGAATCATAAGTTTGCTGGTGGTCCTTTGATTCTGACATCCGCAAAATGGCCGCTGCGAGTGGATGCAATGTTGCAATCGGACCGCTAAGTAACGTAGTTGTCACATCTACGTGCCAATTGACGACGTCGGCCATCGCGAATCAGGTAGACGCGATCTTGGAGGTTATTTGTCCGCCCCGATGAACGCACCGAAAGTGATTGCGTCGACAAAATCGCCCGGCAACGGCTTCAAGCTGAAGGGGCTCGGCATCGTCGTCAGCATCGCCATCACGGCGATTGCGATCTTTGCGCTGACCCATACTCTCAAAAGCATCGACATCCGTGAAGTATTCGAAGTCATCCGGCACACGAATACATCCCGGATCGCGTTGGCTGCGATGCTGGTCATCTTCTCTTATGTCGGCTTGACGTTCTACGATCTGCTGGCGCTCCGGACGATCGGCCGCACCGAAGTCCCTTATCGGATCGCGGCCCTGGCAAGCTTTACCAGTTACCCGATCGCGCACGGCATCGGCGCCGTTTCGTTGATCTCGCCGGTTATCCGTTATCGGATCTATTCGTTTCACGGCCTCAGCGCGTTCAACGTCGTCAATATCTGTTTTCTCACAGGCTTGACCTACTGGCTCGGCAACCTGACGGCGCTCGGGATTGGACTTTTCTTTGCACCCGATGCGATCAGTCTGGTCGACTTCCTGTCCCCAAGGGTCAATCAGTGGATTGCTGCCGCGCTGCTCCTGGGGGTTGGAAGTTTCCTGATCTGGTGTTGGTTTCCGCGCAACATCGGAACCAAGCGCTGGCCGGTCCGGCTTCCCTCGGGGCCGTTGGTGCTGCTGCAAATCGTGATCGGGGTCTTCGAACTCGGCGCCGCGGCGCTGGCGATGTACGTTCTGATTCCAGCCGGGCCGAATATCGGGATATTCCCGATCATGGCCGTTTTCATCGCGGCGACATTATTGGGATTTGCCAGCCACACGCCGGCGGGAATAGGCGTCTTCGACGCAACGTTCCTGATCGGGTTAGGCGAAGGCGACAAGGAGCCGCTGGTAGCGGCGCTTTTGATGTTCCGCCTGATGTATCACTTCCTTCCCTTTATTCTCGCACTCAGCCTGTTCGGCATTGTCGAGGGATGGCGAGGTTTGCGGCGGCGGAAGCTCATAGCGTTTTCAAGCGAAGTGGAAACCGGTTCGCGTGAAGAAAACGCGTCAAAACAAAAAACCAGAACCCCGTTCTGATTCAATCAGAACCGAACAGGCTCCAGCTGAGCCGAGTTACAACGGCGAACTGAGCTTCAACCCGACCATCCCGGCGACGATCAGCGTCAGGCAGATGATCCGCATTGGGTCGGTGGGTTCGCTAAAGATGACCATTCCGACGATGATGCTGCCGGCGGCGCCGATGCCGGTCCAGATCGCATAAGCCGTACCGAAGGGCAGCGAGCGAAGGGCAAACGACATCAATGCAAAGCTTGCCAAAATCGCGAGCGCGGTCGCAACCGTTGGCCAGAACCGGGTGAGGCCATCGGAATATTTCAAACCGAAAGCCCAGGCGATCTCGAATAGCCCCGCTGCCAGTACCGCAAGCCAACCTGTCATGGCGACCTCGGCGAAGCCGTGAAGGCGGTGATGCCGTGTTGGGCATCACCGCGACTTGGTCTTTCGAACGTCAATGAATGGGCCGACATCCGCTCACCTTCGGCGCGCTCTATCCTTTCACTCCTTGCGATGTTCGCGCGACAAGGATGTGACAATTAGTGGCCCGATCCACTCTACTCGCGTGCATCATGGGACCTCGTAGTCCCCGTCTTCGTCGCTGCAATCGCCGCGGAGGTAGCCTGTCGCAAAACTGAAGCGAGCCAACGATATTCTGGTTGGATTGTTGATTCGAGGAACGGATGAACAACCAGCTAATCGCAGATGCCGTCGGCAAAGGCAGCAGCGACGATGACGCGACGATCTGGGACAGGCTTTATGCGTTCTGGTTCCGCAGGCTGGTCTATACCCAGATCTGGGAAGATCCTGTCGCCGATCTCGTGGCGCTTCGCTTACCGCTCGGCTCGACCATCGTCACCATCGCGTCGGGCGGATGTAATGCGCTGTCCTACCTGTTGGCACAACCGGCGCAGGTTTATGCGGTCGATCTCAATGGGGCGCATCTTGCTCTTCTGAAACTCAAGCTGGCCGGCCTGCGTGCCTTTTCCGACTATGCGGATTTCTGGCAATTCTTCGGCGCGGCCAACTCGCCCGCCAATTCCGAGCTTTATCGCGTGCGATTGCGGCCATGGCTGGATACCCAGGCACGCGCCTATTGGGACAAGCGCAACATCGTCGGCCGCCCGCGCCACGCTCATTTTACGGACGGCTTCTACCGGCATGGCATGCTTGGCCGCTTCATCGGCCTGGCTCATTTTGTCGCGAAACTGTGCGGGATCGATCCCGCGTTACTTCTGAGCGGCAGGGTGGATGCGCCCGCGCGCATCGAAGCGCTGGACCGTCTGGACCGTGCGTTCCATTCTCCGCTGGTCCGGCTGATCACGGCAACCCCGGCTTTGTTGCTCAGTCTCGGTATTCCGCCGCGGCAGCGCGCGTTGCTCGGCGGCGGTGCTCCGTTGAACGAAGTCCTTCACAAGCGCCTGTTGCGCCTGATCGATGGCCATCCCAACGAAACCAACTACTTCGCCTGGCAGGCGCTTCATCGCGGCTATGTCGGACCGGGCGATCGTTGCCTGCCGCCTTATCTGCAACGCCGTCAATATGAGAGAATGCGCAATGGTGCGGGGCTGATCATTCCACAGCATGCCGGTCTCCGGCAGTTCCTTGAAAGCGTGCCGGCGCGCGAAGTCGACGCTGTCATTCTCCTGGATTCGCAGGATTGGATGGCCGTCGACGAAATACGTGCGTTGTGGAATGCGATCGATCGCGCTGGCAGCGACAATGTCCACGTGATTTTCCGGACTGCGGGTGAAACCTCGCCGATCGAAAGCAGCGAGTTTGCGTCACTTCGCCGGATATGGCGGCGCGACGATGAACGAAGCGCGGTTGGATTTGAGCTGGATCGTTCTGGGATCTATGGTGGCTTCCACTGCTATGGTCGGCGCTGATCGCTATTCGACCGCGATCGGGCGCCAGCAGGTAATCCGGGCGGAGTAACCCCGGACGTTGTCCGCCGTCAGGGCGGCCGTCACCGGCATCTATTCCGCCAGTTCGGAATATCCGCCCACCGGGACCTGCGCCTCGATCGCCTTCTCTTCTTGCACGACCTTTGGCTTGCGCAGCCAGACCACGATCTGGGCGACGAGCAGGACGACGCAGATGAGGAGGAAGAATGCGCTGATCGGGCGCTCGATGAAGGTCATCAGGTCGCCGCGGGAGATCAGGAGGCTGCGGCGGAAATTCTCCTCGAAACGCGGCCCAAGCACGAAGCCGAGCAGGATCGGCGCCGGATGGAAATCCAGACGCAGGAGGATGTATCCGACGATGCCGATTACCAGCGTCTCGCCGACCTGGAACATGTCGTTGCTCGCGGCATAGACGCCGATGCAGACGAAGAACATCGCGCTCGGATAGAGGTAGCGATAGGGGATTGAAAGCAGCTTCACCCAAAGCCCGATCATCGGCACGTTGAGGATGACGAGCAGGATATTGCCGATCCAGAAGCTCGCGATCAGGCCCCAGAAAATGTCGGCGTGCTGGGTGATCAACTGCGGCCCAGGCACGATGCCGTGGATGATCAACGCGCCCAACAACAGCGCCATCACCGTATCGCCGGGAATACCAAGGCTCATGGTCGGAATGAAGTCGCCTTGCACCGAGGAATGGGTTGAAGCTTCGGGGCAGGCGACGCCCTCGATCGCGCCATGGCCGAAACGCTCCGGTGTCTTCGATATCTTCTTTTCGGTGGCATACGACACGAACGAGGCGATGGTCGGACCGGTGCCCGGGATCAAGGCGCAGAGGCTGCCGATAACGGTGCCGCGGATCATCGGCCAGAACGCCAGCTTCAGATCGGCCTTCGACGGGAACATGTCGGAGATGCCGACCTTGGCGTAGCGCATATCCACGGTTTCGGTGTTGTTGATGCTGTTCATGAATTCGGCGATGCCGAACATGCCGAGCGCCAGCGCAACGATTTCAATGCCATCGAACAGTTCGGTGATGCCGAACGTAAAGCGCGGCTGGCCGGTCTCGATGTCGGAGCCGACGATCCCGAGCAGGAGACCGAACACCGTCATGGCGATGCCCTTGAGCGGGGAGCCCTTGGCGAGCGTCGATCCGGCAAGCAAGCCGACCAGCATCAGCGAGCAGACTTCGGCGGGGCCGAATTCCAGCGCCATCTTCACCAGGAATGGCGCGAGGAAAATCATTTCCGTGATGCCGAAGGACGCGCCGATGAAGGCGGCGACGACGGTGATGCCAAGCGCGGTGCCGCCTTTGCCCTGCTTGGTCAGCGGAAAACCGTCCAGGCAGGTGACCGCGTGTGGCGGATGGCACGGCAGGTTGAGAAGGATCGAACAGATCGCCCCGCCATATTGGGCGCCGTAATAGACGCCGGACAACATCAGGATCGCCGGCACCGGTGGCATGCCGAAGGTGAGCGGCAGCAGGATCGAGATCGTCGCGACGGGGCCCATGCCCGGCAGCACGCCGACGAGGTTGCCGACCAGCACGCCGAGGAAACAGTACATCAGGTTGTGCGGCTCGAGCGCGACGCCAAAGCCATACCAGAGATCGGTGAGCGCGGTCGAAATCACAGGTTCACCCCGCGCAACAGCTGAAAGGGAATGTTCAGCAGGTAGTGGAACAGGAGGACGCCGAACACGGTGACGCCGCAAGCGAGAACGAACGATGATTTATAAGTCGCCGTCTTGTCGCCGAGCGCGCAGACGAACACGCAGGCGAACACCGCCGGAATCATCCCGCCATAGTATCCGAGGACGATGAACAGGACGGGACCTGCAATAATGCACAGCCAGCCGAACCATTGCGGATTGTCGGGCAGAAATTTGCCGCCCTCCGGCTCGGAGGATAACAGCGCCGTGCCTGCGATCAGGATGCCGAGAAAGGCGAGAACGATGCCAAGCACGACCGGCATGAATCCGGGGCCCATTCTGGCGAGGCTGCCGAACTTGTAGCCCGAGCCGGTCACCGCGGCTCCTACCCCGAGCAGCAGCATCAGGCCGCCGGCATAGTAGTCCCGCTTCCAGGTAAACTTCTCCGACAACAGCGTCTCTCCCAAACCTTTTTAGGGCAGCGACCCTACCCGCCGCGGTCAAGCCTGTCGATATCGCCGCATTTCACTTTTCGAGCGAGGCGTAACCGACATTGGCCTTGAAACAATAACTCAGTTTATCGACTGATAAAATCGACAAAATGGCGCAGCTCGGGCTAACCACGCGGTCCGGCATGATCTGCTTGGGGCGCTTTCAAGAGGTAGCAAAGGCGCTAGAATTCGATTATCGGTGGGAAATGGAACCCTTGAGACGTCATGACGGGTATTTTGAATGAGCCAATTGATTGTCCGCGCTGGGGACTTCACGTTCCAGGCCCGCTTTGAAGAACAACTAGCGCCCAAAACTTGTGCGGCCTTCCGCAAGGCCATGCCGTTCAACAGCGAATTTGTCCATGTGCGCTGGAGCGGCGAGGGCGTCTGGATGCCGCTCGGTGATCTCGACTTTGGCGTCGGCTATGAGAACCACACCAGCTATCCGGCGCCGGGCCAGATGATCCTTTATCCCGGCGGCATCAGCGAGACCGAAATCTTGCTGGCCTATGGTGGCGTGCAATTCGCCAGCAAGATGGGCCAATTGGCCGGCAATCACTTCGTCACCCTGACGTCGGGCCTTGAGAACCTGTACACGCTCGGCAGGACGGTGCTCTACAAAGGTGCGCAAAAGGTCCGCATCGAGGAAGTGTAGAATGTCCGGGGGCGGGTATCCCAGGGATCTCCGTGGCTACGGCCGCAATCCGCCGCATCCGCACTGGCCCGGCAATGCACGCGTCGCCGTGCAGTTCGTGGTGAATTTCGAAGAAGGCGGCGAGAATAACATTCTGCACGGCGACCGCGCCTCCGAGGCATTTCTGTCGGATGTGCTCGGTGCGCAACCCTGGCCGGGCCAGCGCCATGCCAACATCGAATCGATGTTCGAATACGGCTCGCGTGCGGGCTTCTGGCGGCTATGGCGGATTTTCACCGAACGAAAATTGCCGGTGACCGTATTCGGCGTGGCGACGGCGCTGAAACGAAATCCGGAAGTGGTCGCCGCGATGAAGGAGGCTGCTTGGGATATCGCCAGCCACAGCCTGAAATGGGTCGAGCACAAGGATATGTCGGAGGCCGAGGAGCGCCTGGAGATCGCCGACGCCATTCGCCTCCATACCGAGGTGACCGGAGAGCGTCCGCTCGGCTGGTATACGGGGCGGACCTCGATCAACACCGTCAGGCTGGTGATGGAGGCCGGCGGTTTCCTTTATTCTTGCGACTCTTACGCCGACGACCTGCCTTACTGGATCAAGGGGGCGTCGGAGCCGCATCTGATCATTCCCTACAGCCTCGACCTCAACGACATGCGCTTTGTCAATGCGCAAGGCTTTGGCAATGGCGATCAGTTCCTCGGCTATCTCAAGGATAGTTTCGACGTGCTCTATGCGGAAGGCGAAACCTCGCCCAAGATGATGTCGGTCGGTCTGCATTGCCGGCTTGTCGGCCGTCCCGGGCGTGCGGCAGCGTTGATGCGGTTTCTCGACTATATCGCCGGCCACGATCGGGTCTGGGTGGCGACGGGATTGCAAATCGCCCGCCACTGGCACGCCAATCTCTCACATCTGGCAATCGATGCGTCGCAAGTCGGGTAGCATTTTCGTTTCCGCTATTGGGAAGACATGAGCAATAAGAGCGTGGCAACTGGCGGACGACAGGCTTCGGCCCTTGGTGAGGAGATCGTCGGCCGGATCAATCGGCTGGCGGCGATTTCCGAGACGCCGGATAACCTGACGCGTATCTTTCTCACGGTGGAGCATCGCGCGGCGGCCGATCTCATCATGGCCTGGATGGTGGAGGCCGGCATGAGCGCGCATCTCGATGCGATCGGCAATGTCTGCGGCCGTTACGAGGGCGAACGGCCGGGCCTGCCGTGCCTGATGCTGGGTTCGCACTACGACACGGTTCGCGACGCCGGTAGATGGGACGGCCCGCTCGGGCTGATCACGGCGATCTCCTGTGTCGCCGACCTCCACAAACGCGGCCGCCGGTTTCCCTTTGCCATTGAAGTGACCGGCTTTGCCGATGAGGAGGGGGTGCGGTTTGCATCGACGCTGCTCGGCAGCCGCGCCGTGGCCGGGACGTTCAATGAGCGTGTGCTCGCTTCCAGGGACGGTGCCGGAGTTTCGATGCGCGAGGCGCTGGTTCAGTTCGGTCTCGACCCCGACCATATCGGCGCAGCCGCGAGAGTTCGCAGTGAGCTGCTCGCCTATATCGAATTGCACATCGAACAAGGGCCGGTGCTCGAGGCCAAGGGCCTGCCGGTTGGCGTCGTCAGCGCGATCGCCGGTGCCACACGTCTGGCGGCAAGGGTGACCGGCATGGCGGGCCACGCCGGAACGGTGCCGATGGAATTGCGGCGCGATGCGCTGACGGGAGCCGCCGAAATGATCGCCAAGATCGAAGAGCTATGCCTGACCGATGGGCGTGGGCTGGTCGGCACCGTCGGATACATCCACGCCACGCCGGGGGCGACCAATGTCATTCCAGGTGAAACGCATTTCACCATCGACTTGCGCGCGCCGACAGACGTGCATCGAAATCGCGCGTTGAGCGACATCGTCCGGCAGATCGAAGCGATCGCCAAACGTCGCAAACTGGAATTGCGGCTCGACGTGACGCATGAGAACCGCACCGTCCCCTGCGCGCTGTGGCTGAAGACGCAGATTGCCGAGGCCGTGGCGGCCGAAGGCTATCCCGTGTTCGAACTCGCAAGCGGCGCCGGCCATGACGGCATGGCGATGGTCGATATCGCCGACGTCGCGATGGTCTTCGTGCGCTGCCGCGGCGGCATCAGCCACCATCCGGACGAGCATGTCGAAGTCACTGACGCCGATGCCGGCGCGCGCGTGTTATTGCGGCTGATCGAGAATTTCCGGCCGCAAAAGGCGGCCGATAGCTGACTAGCCCGCGGTCACGTCCACGACTTCCTCGCCATCGAGCACTTGATGCATCTTGGCGTAGTCGAGATCGCCTTCCCAGGCCGCAATCACCACGGTGGCGACGCAGTTGCCGATCAGGTTACCGAGCGCACGCGCCATGCCGATGAACCAGTCGACGGAAAGCACCAGGACTAACCCGATCGCGGGAATACTCGGCACCGCGTTCAACGTCGCTGCCAGGATCACGATCGCTGAACCCGGAACGCCGTGAGCGCCCTTGGACGTGATCAGGGATACGCCGAGCACCAGCAGGAGATCGCCGAACGAGAGCGGTGTGTTGGTCGCCTGTGCGATAAAGACGACCGCGAGCGTCAGGTAGATCGAGAAGGCGTCGAGATTGAAGGAATAGCCGGTCGGGATCACAAGGCCGACGACGGATTTCTTCACGCCAAGCCATTCGAGCTTTCGCATGATCTGCGGCAGCACCGCGTCCGACGAGGCGGTGGCCAGCACGATCGTCAGTTCCTCGCGCAGGTAGCTCAGGAATTTGAGGATATTCAGCCCGGCGAACGCCATCACCCCGCCGAGGACGCCGAGCACGAAGATCGCAAGCGCAACGTAGTAAAGTGCGACCAGCGAAACCAGTTGCTTGAGCGACCCGACGCCATACTGCCCGACCGTGTAGGCGACGGCGCCGAGCACGCCGAGCGGTGCAACGCGCACGATCAGGCCCATCGCGCGGAACAGCACCGTCGATACCGCGTCGATCAGCGAGGAGATTTTCTCGCTCTTTTCACCGCCGACCAAAGCGAGGCTGGTGCCGAAGATGATTGCGAAGAACAACACCTGAAGCACATCGTTGCGCGATAGCGCGTCAAACGAGGTGGTCGGGATGATGTTCATGAGGAAGCTGCCGATGCCGCCGCCTTTGAGCTTGTGGGCGTTGTCGGCATAGGCGCTGAGTGCATTTTTATCGAGCGTTGATGTATCGATATTCATGCCGTGGCCGGGGCCAAAGAGATAGGCGAGCAAGAGGCCGACGATCAGCGCCACCGTGGTCATCACCTCGAAATAGACCAGCGCCTTGACGCCGACGCGCCCGACCTTCTTCAAATCGCCGGCGCCCGCAATGCCGTGGACGACCACGCAGAACACGATCGGCGCGACGATCATGGAAATCAATTTCAGGAAGGCGTCGCTGAAGATTTTCAGGCTGACAGCGAAATCGGGAACCGCGATCCCGAGCACGATCCCCAGCACCAGCGCTGCAAGGACTTGAAGGAACAGCGATGTGTAAAGCGGCTTTCGCGCGACCGGTGCGGCCGTCGTTGTAATTGTGGCCATCGAACGTCCCCCATCGATGCAGTTTTCTAAACAAAACCCAAAAACAAGCTCCAGGGTGAAGCAGCAAATTCCACGCCAAACGTATCAAAGCCGCTCCCGATCTCTGCGAGAGCGCGAAAAAGCTAATGTTTCAGGCGAAGGGACGGCGGTCAACACGGCCAGGGCTCGAGGGTACCGGTGTCGCCTCTTGCTGCCTGAGGTGGGCCACGAGCGGCGGCGGGCGTGAGCGCCTTGCATGCGCCGTTGCGCTCAACGAATAAGCAAATCGATGACGAGAATCGAGCGCCGATCACCGCAGCCTTGATTATCCCGATACCCAACTGGCTGAAAACAGAGCGAATTTCAACGCAAGCCGCCGGCACAACGCATTGTACACAATGGCACGGGCCTTGCTTAACTTGGCTTTGGGTCTTGCTTCCAGAGTCCTCAAGCGTCGGGGGGCGCAAACTCGTGGCAACTTCAAAGCAACCGCCAAAGGGCGTCATCGCCGCAGAACCGGAGCCGGTCGCGTTCGACTGGTCGGTTACCGCGCTCGTCATCATCGACATGCAGCGCGATTTCATGGAGCCGGGCGGCTTCGGCGAAACGCTCGGCAACGACGTGTCGCGGTTGGCGACGGCCGTCAAACCCATCGCTTCCGTGCTGAAGGCTGCCCGAGACAGCGACATGCTCGTCGTTCACACCCGTGAGGGCCATTTACCCGATTTGTCGGACGCGCCGCCCGCAAAGGTCGAGCGCGGCGCGCCAAGTCTTCGCATTGGCGATCCCGGCCCGATGGGACGAATCCTGATCCGGGGCGAAGCCGGGCATGACATTATCCCCGAACTTTATCCAATCGACGGCGAGGTCGTGATCGACAAGCCCGGCAAGGGCGCGTTCTACGCGACCGAACTCGGTGACATCCTGCAGAGATACGGCATCGAAAATCTGCTGGTCTGCGGCGTGACCACCGAAGTCTGCGTCAACACCACTGTCCGTGAGGCAAACGATCGCGGTTACCGATGCGTCGTGCTGTCGGACGGTTGCGCTTCCTATTTTCCTGAATTCCACGAAATGGGCCTCAAGATGATCAAGGCCCAAGGTGGCATCTTTGGCTGGGTCAGCGACTCCGCCGCAGTTCTTCAAGCAATGAAACCGGAGACTTCAAACGTATTGGCAGCAGGGGCATCAAAATGAGTACAGGCATTTCTGCGGGAAAGAGCGACTTCAAACCGGCTTTATGGACTCCAGGCGACTGGAACGCCTTCTTTGGTTTCGGCACCAACATTCTGGTCAACATGCTCGTGCTCACGGGGCTTTTGCGCTTCGTGCTGAAAATGCCTGACTCGCTGGTGTTCGGCCGGATCCTGCCGGCACTCGGCCTGATGTTGTGCCTGTCGACCTTCTACTACGCCTTTCTCGCCTATCGTCTGGCGCAGAAAACCGGCCGTAACGATGTTTGCGCGCTTCCATCCGGCGTCAGCGTGCCGCACATGTTCATCGTCACCTTCGTGATCATGCTGCCGATCACGATCAAGACCGGCGATCCGATGAAGGGGTGGGCCGCGGGTCTGGTCTGGGTGTTCTTCCAGAGCTTCATCCTGATGATCGGCGGATTCATCGCGCCTTACATCCGCAAGATCACGCCGCGCGCGGCCCTGCTTGGTACGCTCGCAGGCGTGTCGGTGACGTTCATTGCGATGCGGCCGGCGCTTGAAATGTACATGACGCCGCAGATCGGCCTGATCTGCTTTGCGATCATTCTGGTGAGCTGGTTTGGCGGCGTGAAATACCTCAAGGGTGTTCCGGCGGGATTGGTTGCGATTGCCGCCGGCATGATCATCGCGTGGGGATCGAACTTGTTCGGTCTTGGGATTGGTGGGTTGAGCGTCAAGGGCCTCGGTGATGCCTTCGCGAATTTCGGCTTCTCGGTGCCATTGCCTGCGGTCGGTCAGGTTTTTTCCGGTTTCGAATTTCTCGGGATCATCCTGGTGACGGCGATTCCCTTTGGTATCTACGATCTCGTGGAAGCCATGGACAACGTCGAAAGCGCGGAAGCCGGGGGCGATGAGTATCCGACCACGCGCGTTCTGACCGCCGACGGCATCGTGAGCCTGATCGGGTGCCTGATGGGCAATCCCTTCATCAACGCGGTCTATATCGGTCATCCCGGCTGGAAGGCGATGGGTGGCCGGATCGGCTATTCAGCGGCCACCGGCATCATGGTCGTCGTCCTCTCGTGGTTCGGCGTCATTTCGGTGATGCTGGCGCTTGTCCCCGTGGTCGCGATTTCGCCGATCCTGCTGTATATCGGCATGCTGATCGGGGCGCAGGCGTTCCAGACCACGCCGATCAAGCATGCGCCTGCGGTTATAGTCGCGTTGACGCCGCATCTCGCGGCATGGGCCAAGCTGCAGGTCGACACCATGCTGGGTGCGACCGTCGTCGCGGCACAGGCGGTTGGCGGTCTCGCCGCTGACAAGGTCGGCGACGTCAAGGCGGCGGCGCTGGCATCATTGCCGCAACAGGGCGTGCTCTATCATGGGCTGGAGGTGATGGGCGGCGGCTCCATTATCGCGGGCCTCATCCTTGGTGCGATCGCGGTGTTCATCATCGAGCGCGACTTCGTCAAGGCTTCGGCTTTCTCGTTGGCAGGCGCGGTGCTTACTTATTTCGGGTTCATGCACGGCGAAGCCGTCGGCATCGGCGGCGGGTATGGTGTGACGCCGGGCGTCGCACTGGCTTACCTCGTGATTGCCGCCGGCTTCTTCGCGGTTGGAAAATACGGCGCCAGCGTCTCGTACATACCGACGCACGATATCCCGATCGCGGCACCAGCCGAGTAACCGATAGAGAGCAGGCGAAGACGAGCTACTTCACCTCGATCTTCGCCTGCTCCGCCACGTTCTTCCAGACGGCGATGTCCTGCTTGATGAAACTGGCAAACTCCTGCGGAGAGCTGCCGACGACCTGTATGGCCTGACTCTCAAGCAGGGCCTTGGTTTCTGGATCTCCCAGTGCCCTCACAATCTCGGCGTTCAGCCTGGCGATGATCGCAGGCGGGGTTTTGGCGGGCGCGAGAATTCCGTGCCAGCCGACCGCGTCGAAACCTGGATAGCCGCTTTCCGAAATCGTTGGCACGTCGGGCGCGACCGGCGAGCGTTCCTTGCTGGTGACGGCAAGTGCGACCAGCGTTCCCGAACGCACGAGCTGGAGCGCGGAGATCGGGTCGGAGAATACGACCTGTACTTGACCCGCAACGAGATCGGCAACCGCAAGCGACGTGCCGCGATAGGGAATGTGGGTCATCTTGATCCCGGCCTTGAGGTCGAACAGTTCGGTGAGCAGATGATTTGACGCGCCGACGCCGGTGGTGCCGTAGTTCAAAGCGCCCGGCTTGCTTCTGGCGAGCGCCACGAACTCCTGCAGGGTTTTCACGCCAAGCGAGCGGTTCACCACCATGATGTAGGGGTAGGTGCTCGTCAGCGAGACCGGAGCAAAGTCGCTCACCGGGTCGTAAGGCAGGTTTTTATAGACGGCGGGGTTGATGGAGATCGGCCCGGATTGCCCGAGCAAAAGTGTGTAACCGTCCGGGTCGGATTTGTTGACAAACTCTGTGCCGACGATCGAGGCGCTGCCGCCGCGATTTTCCACCACGATGGCCTGGCCGGTGGCTTTGCCGATTTGCCTCGCGAGCACGCGCGCCGTCGTGTCGGCCGAGCCGCCGGCGGCATAGGGCACAATCAAGTGAATGGGATGCGAGGGATAGTCGTCGGCACGCGCGAATTCCTGGCTTCCCGTAAAAGCCGATATCAAAGACACGATTGCAACAGCGAGAGCCGGGCGTTTCAAAGCGGATTGCATGGTTCACATCGGTTCTATTCACAACGGTTCTGATGCACGTTTGCGGCATCATACGTTGAAATTTCTCCGCGGGTCCACCAGTGGTCCGGCTTTCGAAGCTTGCTGGCGCCGCGCGGGCTCAAGGCCGCACAGCCGGTGTCTCAACCGGCATGCCGCGCGCGCGCGACATCAAATAAAGTTCCAGTTCGACCAGCTCCGGCGCGCCGAAATCGAAATTTTGCGCCCGCATACCGGTGATGCAGTTGCGTAGTCGCCGTTGCAGTGATCCCAACGATTGCCATTCCAGCCGGTAGATCGGATAGCCGTTCGGGATGGCTTGCGTGACCGCCGAGCCGGCCAGATGCTTGTCCCAATTATCGTCATGACAGTTGGCGCAGGCGAGATTGAGTTGCCCCTGCCGGTGCATGAAGAAGTCGCGTCCCTTCGCGACGAACGGTTCGATTTCGCGGCTGGTGTCGGGTGTGATCGCCATGCCGCGCGATTGCGCCGCGACGAAGGTGGTCAAGGCCAGCAGATCGTGCTTCTCATAGGGAAGAGGGGTCGCATCCTGGTGTCGCGCACGGCAGAGATTAATGCGCTGTTCAAGGTTGACGGGGCGAGCGAGCGCTTTATCGAATGCCGGATAGCGCGCAGCCACGCCCTTCATGCTGACACGGGCGTCATCGTGGCAATCGGCGCAGGATTTTTCGGTTGAGCCTGCCTTGCGATTCCACAGGGCTTCGCCGTCGAGCACGCCCAGCATGCCGGGATTGGTGGTGTCGTCGTCCTGCATGGTCCGGGTTTCCGGCCCCATGAAGGTGTAGCCGGATCGGCGTTCGGCGGATGGAATCTCAGTCGCAACCAAAGGACGAAGAACGATGCCGGCTGCGATCAGCAGCGAGGCCATCGTTATCGTTCCCGCCGCCTTCATTCGACGGTGATGCTGGCGGAGGCGGACTCGGAAAAGCCGTTGTCGCCGATCCATTCGAAATCGAATTTTCCGCTTTTGGTCGCGACCGTGAAAAAGGCGATGAACGGGTTGGCCGCGGTCGCGGGAAAGAGATCGGCGCGGAAAATCTCCTCACCCTCAAAGCGGCAGGTGAAGCTCGTGATGATGTCGCGCGGCACGATCTTGCCATTCGTGGTGCGGCGATAACCGGTTTCCATGATATGCGACATCAGCGTCTTGATCTCGATGACGTCGCCGCTTTTGGCCTTCTTGGGAACATTGATCAGGGCGGCGGTCATCAGATCACCTCCTCTGTACATGCGGCTAAGGTCACCACGACATCGGCGGTGACGGACCAGAACGAGCCGTCGGAAAGCTTCGCAATCGCCGTGATCCTCTGGCTGTCGGCGAGGCGCACACGGGTGGAAACCTGGGCGCGGCCGGCGCGCGCTCCGAGATAGAAGTTGCCGAGGTTGGGCTGCGGGTTCTTTTCGTTAAAGACATGGATGCTTTTGACGTAGTCGGTCGCCGTCATCGGGCTTGCGACACTCACGGTCATCGGCACGCTGTTGCCGTTCTCGACCAGCGGCGGAATATCGAGCTTGACCTTGCCGGGCTGCACCGGCGCACCGCCGACAACCGCGCGGATGGCCGCTGCCATGGTCTCGGGCGTTGCTTCAACGGGACGTACGCTGACCACAAGCGGAAGCGCGCCGACCGCCGCTGCGCTGCCGGCTAGCCTGAGAAACCGGCGGCGTGAAGGTGATTTTCCTCGCATAACTGACTTCTCTTCCTATTCGCGCAGTGTCGCAAGATACGCGACGATATCCTCAATCTGCCCGGCCGACAGGATCGGTTTGTCGCGCCAGTTGGCTGCCACGCGATCGAGCCCGTCGATCCGGTAGTAAGACGGCATGATGGTTCCGGGGTTGAAACGGGAGGCGTCGACCAGCCGCAGCCGCAGCTGGCCCACCGACCAGCGGCTGCCGGAGCCTGAGAGGTTGGGCGCCAAGTCGCCCTGGAATTTCTCCTCCGGAAATGGCCCGCTGTGGCACAGGATACATGTGTTGCTGCGCTCCAATATAAGTGCCCGGCCACGCGTGGCGTCGCCGGGTGTTCCGGTCAGCGATTCCGCAATGGAATCTCCAACGACCGTATAAGGTCTCAGTTCCTCGCCAAAGGCCAAGCCAGGCGACGCCAGCAGCGCTACTGCGAAATAGCCTCCGAAGATAAAAACGGACCTAGCCAAAGGTTTCCACCATGATCGTCTTGAACCAGGATTGTGCCCGAACGGCTTCCTCCTCCATCCTCAACCCGCTCAGCGGATTGACCGGGCTCCTGAAGCCGGAGCCTACCAATTCAGCGAAGCTGTCGTCCCGCGACCGGTAATTGGCCGACAACGAAAACGCATGGCCGGGCATCACGGTGCTGTAGCAGATGCTTTCGAGCGTGGGTTTCGCGGGAGCCGTTCCGGCAATCAGGCTCGCCACCACGCCGGCGCAGGCGTTGCCTTCGGCGTTCGCGGCGGATGCGGATTTCGGAATGGCACCGCCGATCACCGCATCGCCAATGACATGGATGTTGGGCACGAGCTTGGAGGCAAATGTCTCCGGGTCGATCGGGCACCAGCCGGTCCTGTCGGCAGCGCCCGCAAGGGCCGCAATGTGGCCCGCTTTCTGCGGCGGAATGACATTGGCGACCTGCGCGTCGTAATTGCCAAAATCGGTGATGAGCGTGTTGGTCGCGGGCTCGACCGAGACGAGGCGGCCGCCATCCGACAGCGAAATGCGCTCGATCATGCCGGGGTAGAATTCCTTCCAGGCATTCTCGAACAGGCGTTGCTGCGAAAAGGTGTCTTTGGCGTCGAGAATGAGAATCTTGGAACGCGGCTTTTTCGTCTTCAGATAATGCGCGATCAGGCTGGCGCGTTCGTAGGGCGCGGGCGGGCACCGATAGGGCGTTGCCGGAACCGCAACGACGACCACGCCGCCATCCTCCATGGCCTCGAGCTGGCGGCGCAACAAAAGCGTCTGCTCGCCGGCCTTCCAGGCGTGCGGCATTTTCATCGTGGCCGCTTCGTCATAGCCCGGCAACGCATCGAACCGCATATCGATGCCGGGCGCGAGCACCAGCCGGTCGTAGGGAAGGGATGTTCCATCGGCAAGACCGACCATGCGCGTTTGCGGATCGACCTTGACGGCGGCTTGCGCGATGACGGTCACGCCGCTGGCCGCGATCTTGTCATAGCCGAATTGCTGGGCTTCGATCCCGCGCAAACCCGCGATCACCTCATTGCTGAACGGGCAGGCTGTGAAAATCCGGTTCGGCTCAATGAGTGTCACCTGCAGTCTCGGGTTGACCTTTCGTAAAGAGCGCGCGCAACTGGCGCCGCCAAATCCGCCACCGATGACGACCACGCGGGCGGCGGATTGTGCGTAAGACGGGCAGGCGACAACAGACGAAACCGCTGCCGCCGCGAACCCGCGCACGACATGTCTCCGCGTCGCCATCAGCCGCAGCCTGTCCATCAAGAGGATCCGGGAAATTGAGCGGCGACCCCTGCTAAGGGCCGCCGCTCGATGATTTAGGCGAAGGTGATGTTCTGATCCCGCAACGGCACGGATCGTATCCGTTTTCCGGTGGCGGCGAAGTATGCGTTGAGCACCGCGGGCGCTGCGACGCAGATGGTCGGCTCGCCGACACCACCCCAGGGCCCACTGCCGCCGCTCGGCATGATGATCGATTCCACCTTCGGCATCTCCGAGATCCGCATCGAGTTGTAGCTGTCGAAGTTGGACTGTTCGATGCGGCCGTCCTTGACGGTGCACCCGCCATAGAACAGTCCGGAGAGACCGTAGACGAACGAGCCCGCAACCTGACGGTCGATTTGCGCCGGATTGACGGCGTAGGCGGGATCGGTGGCGGCTACGATGCGATGGACCTTGATCTTGTTGCCGTCGGAGACCGAGATTTCCGCGGCACCTGCGACATAGCTGCCAAATCCCATGTGCTGGGCGATGCCGCGATAGACGCCTTTGGGGGCCGGTGTGCCCCAGCCGATCTTTTCGGCAACCGCGTTGAGCACCGCAAGATGCTTCGGGTGGCTGGTCATCAGCTTGCGGCGGAATTCGAGCGGATCCTGACCGACCGACAGGGCGAGCTCATCCATAAAGCATTCGAGGTAGATCGCGTTATGGTTGACGTTGACGCCGCGCCAGAAGCCGGGCGGAACGTGCGGGTTGCGCATCGAGTGATCGATGAGCAGGTTCGGCACCGAATAGCCGAACGCCGTTTCGCCGCTGGGATTGAGACCCTGGAAGGTGACCGGATCCTTGCCATTGACCATGGCATCGGGACGCAGGCTGGCCAGGATCGATTGCCCGGAAATCCGCATATGCAGTGCGGTGAGGTTATTGTCGGCGTCGAAGCCGGCCGTCAGCTTGCACTGGGTGATCGGATGATAGGCGCCGTGCTGCATATCTTCTTCGCGCGACCACAGCAGTTTGATCGGCGTGCCCGGCATCTGCTTGGCGATGGCCACAGCCTGCCGCACATAGTCGGTATTGCCGCGGCGTCCGAAACCGCCACCGAGCATCTGCTTGTAGACGTCGCATTTGTCGGATGGCAGGCCGGATACTTCCACGGTTGCGGCAAAGGCCGCCTCGCCATTCTGCGTGCCGCACCAGACCTCGCATTTATCCGCGGTATAGAGCGCGGTGGCGTTGAGCGGCTCCATGGTGGCGTGGTTCTGGTAAGGATAGCTGTAAACCGCCTCGACCTTCTTGGCGGCGCCGGCGAGGGCAGTTTTGGCATCGCCGTTTTCGTTGCCGACAAAAGCTTGTTGCGACGGATCGAGACCTTCCTCCAGCCACTTGGCGATCGACGCGCTTGAAACTTTCGCGTTTGCGCCCTCATCCCAGACGATCGGCAAAGCGTCGAGCGCGGTCTTGGCGTGCCACCAGGTATCGGCGACGACGGCGACCGCATAGTCCTCGACTTTGACGACTTTCTTGACGCCCTTCATGTTGGCGATCTTGGCCTCGTCGTAGCTCTTTACCTTGCCGCCGAACACCGGACAGGCCTTGATCGCGGCGTTGAGCATGCCCGGCAATTTGACATCGATGCCGTACATCATCTTGCCGGTGGTCTTGTCGGCGGTATCGAGCCGCTTGAGAGCCTTGCCGATGAGTTTCCAGTCCTTCGGATCCTTCAGCTTGACGTCAGCGGGGGGCTCGAGCTTCGCGGCCGCTTCGGCGATCTTGCCGTAGGTGGTCGTCTTGCCAGAAGGCGTATGCGTGATGACGCTGTTCGCCGCCGAGCATTCCGAAACCGGCACCTTCCACTCGTTGGCGGCGGCCTGGATCAGCATGACCCGCGCGGTCGCGCCACCCTTGCGGACGTATTCCGTCGAGGCGCGGATGCCGCGGCTTCCGCCGGTGGAGAAATCGCCCCAGGCGCGCTTGCGGGCGACGCTCTGGCCCGGCGTCGGGTATTCGGTCGTGACTTTGCTCCAGTCGCATTCCAGTTCGTCGGCAACGAGCTGGGCGAGGCCGGTGAGCGTGCCCTGGCCCATTTCCGATCGGGCAACGCGAATCACGACGGTGTCGTCGGGCCGGATCACCACCCAGGCATTGACTTCGGGCGAGCCGTCGGCGGCGCGAACGACGCTGGGACCGCCGAAGGGAATATCGAGGCCGAGCGCAAGGCCGGAGCCGAGCGCGGTGCCACCAATGACGAAAGCGCGCCGGTTAAGGCGAGGCATATGATTCATGATGATATCTCCCTCAAACGTTCGCGGCGGCGTGGATCGCCTCGCGCACCTGTTGGAAGGTGCCGCACCGGCAGATATTGGTGATGGCGTCGTCGATGTCCTGGTCGGTCGGCTTGGGATTGTCCTTCAGTAGCGCGGACACCGCCATGATCATCCCGCTCTGGCAGTAGCCGCATTGAGGGACGTCATTGGCGATCCAGGCCTGCTGGACCTTGGTCAGGACGCCATTGATTGCGAGGCCTTCGATCGTCGTGATCTGCTTGCCGGCGGCTTCGCTGACCGTCACGCCGCAGGAGCGCATCGCGACCCCATCGACATGGACCGTGCAGGCCCCGCATTGTGCAATGCCGCAACCGTATTTGGTGCCGGTGAGGCCGACGTTTTCCCTGATCGCCCAGAGCAGCGGCGTATCCGGTTCGACATCGATGTTGATAGATTTTCCGTTTATTGTGAGGTTTGCCATCGCGAATCCCCTGATTTTTGCCCAATCCATCGATTGGACATCGCGGCGAATTTGGCCCGGAATCTCAAGCATTTCAAATCAATATTCCGCGTAGGAGGTATGGAATAAACGGGCTTGGGGGGCCTGTTGTTTTGCGCTATTGCCGCGGCTCGACCCGCCCATCTTCGCGGCACACCGCAATTCCAGGCTTCAAGGAAAATCAAAAATGCGCATGGTTGTTTTGCCCGGCGACGGGATCGGGCCGGAGATCACGAAGGCAACCTCGAAGGTACTGCGGGCGGCGTCCGAGCAATTCCAGCTCGGCGTTGACATCGAGGAGCATCCGGTCGGGCATGAGAGTTTGCGGAAATTCGGCACGACGGTACAGCCCGGGCTGCTGGAGACCGTGCGGTCGGCGGATGGCCTTATCCTCGGCCCGACGGCGACCTTCGATTTCAAGAACGAGCAAAGCGGCGAAATCAACCCGTCGAAATATTTTCGCAAGAACCTCGATCTGTTCGCCAATGTGCGCCCCGCGCGCACCTATCCGGGATTACGCAACCCGCTCGGCGCCTTCGACCTCGTGGTGGTGCGGGAAAATACCGAAGGCTTTTATGCCGACCGCAACATGGAGCAGGGCAACGGCGAAGTCCTCGTCACATCGGATGTCGTGATTTCGCTTCGGCGGATTACTAGGCTTTGCTGCGAGCGGATCGCGAAGTCCGCCTGCCAACTGGCGATGCGCCGGAAGAAGCACCTGACCATCGTCCACAAGGCCAATGTGCTCAAGATCGGCGATGGCATGTTTCTCGACATCTGTCGCGAGACCGCGAAGGGCTTTCCCGGGCTTGTGGTTGACGACATCCTGGTCGACGCCATGATGGCGCATGTGGTGCGTCAACCCGACCGGTTCGACGTGATCGTATCCACCAACATGTTCGGCGACATCCTGTCGGATTTGACGGCCGAACTGTCCGGAAGCCTTGGTCTCGGCGGTTCGCTCAACGTCGGGGAAGCTCATGCGATGGCGCAGGCGGCTCACGGCTCGGCGCCTGACATCGCAGGCTGCGACGTCGCCAATCCATTCTCGCTGATCCTCTCAACGGCGCTGCTGCTGGCATGGCATGGCGAGCGTTCGGGCGCCGCGCGTTTCGAGGAGGCCGCCCGTGCCATCGAAGGCGCAGTGGCAACGGCCATCGAAACCGGCCGGGCGACCAGGGATGTCGGCGGCAAGCTTGGAACGACCGCGACCGGCGAGGCCGTTGTGGAGATCCTTGGCAAGGCGACATGATGAAGCGCACGGCAATCCCAAAGCAGCGATAGACGCCGCTTCCCCCGTGCGGCAAGGTGGCGTCGGCCTTAAGAAGCAAGAAATTCGGGAGGACACCATGTCGACGAAATGGCTGGCCGGAAGCGCGACGATCAATCGGCGAACGATGCTTTCAGGGACGGCCGCCTTGCTGGCGACGCCTTACGTCATCTCCTCGGCCCGCGCCGAAGCGCCGGCGGTCAATGTCGGCGTCATCATGCCGTTGTCCGGGCCGAATGCCCAGTTCGGCATCAACGGGCGCAACGGCATCGAACTCGCAGCCGACGAAATCAACGCCGCCGGCGGCATCGCCGAGCTCGGCGGCGCCAAAATCAATCTCGTGGTGGCGGACGCGACCTCGACGCCGACCACCGCCGGTAACGTCGCGCAGCGGCTGATTACGCAACAGGATATCACCGGGGTCCTCGGCGCCTTCGCATCTTCGCTGACGCTTGCGATCTCGGAAGTAACGGAACGGCGCGACATTCCGCTGCTGACGATGTCCTTTGCCGATCAGATCACCGGGCGCGGTTACCAGAACATCTTTCAGGTGGTAGCGAAGGCGTCCGTGATCGGCAAGGCGCAGTTCGACTATACGGCGGCGATCGCCCAAGGAGCAGGCGTCAGAATCGAAAAAGTCGCCATCATGTATGAAGACACCGCCTACGGCACCGCCCAGGCCAACGGCTTGAGGGCCGGCGCAAAAGCGGCTGGTGTCGAAGTCGTCATGGACGACGCTTATCCGCTTGGCATTACCGATACGACGCCGTTGATCAACAAGCTGCGCGGCTCGGGCGCGCAGGCGGTGTTCCCGGTCTCCTATCTCAACGACAGTCTCCTCATTATCCGCACCATGCGGCAGCAGAAGCTGAACATTCCGGCGATCGGGGGCGCGGCCGGTTACGTGATTCCGGATTTTGAAAAAGCGCTCGGCGAATTTTCAGAGAACGTGCTTTCGGTCAATACGTCCAACTACGATCTTGCGCCTGAACTGACCGATCGCTTCCGCAAGCGCTTCGGCTACTTCATGGTGCATGAGGCGTTGGAACACGCAGTTTGCCTCGAAGTGCTGGTGCAGGCGATCAAGAAGGCGAAATCGGCCAAGGCCGAGGACGTCGCTGTTGCTTTGCGCGGCGGTAAATTCACCGGCGGCTGGATCGGTGGCATGACCGGCGGCGCGGTGCAATTCGATCCAAACGGCTTGAATGTCCTTTCCGTACCGTTGATGGTGCAATGGCGGGGCAAGGACATCGTCACCGTCTGGCCAAAGGACGTCGCCAAGAGCGCAGCCGTCTGGCGGACCTGAATCAGTCCCGCATGTCCTTGCTTCAAGCCATCCTCGACGGCCTTCTGATCGGCGGCGTCTATGCGGTGATTTCGATCGGGTTGACGCTGGTCTACGGCGTGATGGGGATCGTCAACTTCGCGCAGGCCGAATTCCTCACCATTGGCATGTTCGTGGCGTGGTTTGCCTGGGCTTTTCTCGGGCTCGATCCGGTGCTCGCCGCGCCACTGTCGTTCGCGGTCGCATTCGCCATCGGCTGGTTCGTTCAGGGGCAGTTGATTGCGCGTATTCTATCAGCGCCGCCGGTCGCGCAGATATTTCTGACCGTCGGCATCCTGATTGTGATCGAAAACGGCTCCCTCTTGCTGTTCGGCTCGCAATTCCGTTCGGTGACGACGTCCTATCAGACCGAATCCTTGTCGCTGGGGCCGCTCTTCATCAGCGTTCCCTATCTCATTGCATTTGCGATGTCGCTCGCTTGCGGCGTCCTGCTGTGGTGGTTCATGCGTGCAAGCTGGTTCGGCCGCGCGATGCGCGCCACCGCGCAAAACCCGTCTGCTGCGCGGTTGATGGGGATCAATGCCGAATTGATGTACAAACTTGCCTTTGCGCTTGGCGTTGGACTGACGGCGTTCGGAGGTGCGGTGATCTTGCCGTATGTGACGGTCTTTCCCGGCGTCGGCGGTCAATATGTGGTTCTCATGTTCACCGTCGTGGTGCTTGGAGGCCTTGGCAGCATCGCCGGTGCGGTCGTCGGTGGCCTTGCCGTTGGTGTGATTCAGTCGTTGTCGTCACTGTTCTTTCCCATTCAGTTGCAAAACCTGGTGCTGTTCATCGTCTTCATTCTGGTACTGGCCGTGCGCCCGCAGGGCCTGATCGGCGCCAGCAGATGAAGCATCGCATCATGCTCGGCATCGTGATCGCAGTAGTGGCCTTGCTGCCGCTCGCGCTCGATCCGCGCGGCTACTGGATCCGCGTGTTGGCGATCACGCTGTTGTTCGCCGCGATGGCGCAAGCCTGGAATATCGTCGGTGGCCTCGCCAACCAGACCTCGCTGGGCCACGCCGCGTTCTTCGGCATCGGCGCCTACACCTCCACGGTGCTGTTGCTCAAGTTCGGCATCAGCCCGTGGCTCGGCATGTGCGCGGGCGGTGTGCTTGGCGGTTTGGTGGCTCTTATCATTGCTATTCCCACCATGCGGTTGCAGGGCCATTATTTCGCGCTGGCGACGCTCGCCTTTGGCGAAGTGATGCGGGTGATTGCCAACGTCTGGACGTCGCTGACGGGTGGGCCGGGCGGATTGTCGGTGCCGTTCTCGGCTCCTAGCTTTCTGAACTATTCCTTCAAGCTGCTCCGCCCCCACGCCTATATCGCGCTGGCCGCGCTGATCGTCGTGACGACGATTTTCGAGATTATCCGGCGCAGCGCGATGGGCTACCGGTTGCGGGCGATCCGGCAGAATCCCGCCGCCGCCGAAGTCATCGGCGTCGACACCACGCGGGTCAAGCTTCAGGCGGCGGTGATCTCCGGCGCGCTGATGGCGATGTTAGGCACGCTTTATGCCCAGCTCGCGGTGTTCTTCGATCCCGACACCGTGTTTGGTATTGCCGGCATCTCGATCCGTATCGCGCTGATCGCGATCATCGGTGGCGTCGGTACGGCGGCGGGGCCGATTTTGGGTGCGTTCTTCATTATCCCTCTCGAAGAGATCATGAACGATCTTCTGTCGTCTCGCGCGGCGGGTCTGTCGCAACTCGTCTTCGGCATCATTCTCATCGCCGTTATCCTGTGGCGGCCGCGCGGCTTCATCACGGTATTCGACAGGCTGCGGACGCGTCTCTGGCGCACGGTGACGCCGTGACGATCCTGGAGACAAGGGGGTTGTCACGCCGGTTCGGCGGTTTGCAGGCGCTATCGGACGTGACCTTCTCGGTCGCCAAGGGCGAGATCGTGGGCTTGATCGGCCCGAATGGCGCGGGCAAGACCACGCTGTTCAGCACGCTCGTCGGTCTTATCAGTCCTGATTCCGGCAGCGTGACCCTTGATGGCAAGAACCTCAGCGGTTTGAAACCGCACCGGGTCGCAAAGCTCGGCATGACCAAGACCTTTCAGAACGTGGCGCTGTTTGCCGAGAGCACGGTGCTTGAGAATGTCCTGACCGCGGGCCTTCTGCATCACGGCGTCGCGGCGGCCCGAAGCGAAGCGCTGAGATGCCTCGATCGTGTCGGCTTGAAAGGCGTGGCGCAGAAACAGGCGGGCGATCTTTCTTTTCCTGAACGCGCACGGGTTGAACTGGCGCGCGCGTTGTGCACGGCGCCCAAGGTGCTGCTGCTCGACGAGGTGATGGCGGCGCTCAATCCCGCCGAGATGAATGAGGTTATGTTTTTGATCCGCTCGCTGCGCGACGATGGCGTCACGCTCCTGGTGGTCGAGCATCACATGCGCGCGATCATGAACATCTGCGATCGCATCCTCGTGCTGAACTTCGGCAAGATTCTGGCGGATGGCCCGCCGGCGCAGATCGCGCGCGATCCTGATGTGATCGAAGCCTATCTCGGCCACCCCAAAGAGGCGGTGCGCCCTTGAGTTTGTCTCCGCTTCTCGAGATCAGGCAATTGCACGCTGCCTACGGCGAGGCCGAGGTGCTGCACGGGATTGATATCGTGGTCGGCGAGGGCGAATTCGTCTGCATGATCGGGGCGAACACGGCCGGAAAGACCACGCTGCTGCGCGCGATCTCGCGGCTTGTGCCAAAGTCTAGCGGAACCATCCGGTTTGACGGCTCCGAGCTGATGGCGCTTTCGGCGCATGAAATCCCCTCCCGCGGCATCGCGCACGTTCCCGAAGGACGTCAGGTCTTTGCCGAGATGACGGTCGAAGAGAACCTTTTGCTCGGCGCCTTCACTGCACGGAAGGCAAATGATCTCCCCGCGCGAATTGAAGATGTGCTCGGCCTTTTCCCGCGGCTGCGCGAACGTTTCGGGCAGTTGGCGGGAACGTTGTCGGGGGGCGAACAGCAAATGGTTGCGGTTGGGCGAGCCCTCATGCTGCGTCCGAAATTGCTGTTGCTCGATGAGCCGAGCCATGGGCTCGCGCCGAAAGTGGTGGAGGAGATGCACGAGGCGTTCACGGCCATTCACCGCCGGGGCACTTCCATTCTCCTGGTCGAGCAGAATGTCGAACTGGCGCTGGACGTCGCCAGCAGAGGTTATGTTCTTGAAGCGGGCAGGGTGACGCTTGAGGGAACGGCGGCGGAGTTGCGCGCCAATCCGGCGGTCGTTGCGGCTTATCTGGGGGTGTAGCGAGGGTTGATGCGTTTTGAACGCTCGCGCCTATTGTCCTATTTTATCGTGTCCCGCAAAGGCAAGCTTCGTATCGTTCCCTCCGGAAGCCAAGTACCAACAGTGGGACATTGGAACACATCCTCGGATGTGTTCCGTCCTTGGCGTTAAGCGAAAGGCATTCGGATATTGAGTCTTCCGGCCATCGTGGCCTCACGAACCTAGCGGCAGAAGCGCATGGCGCAGGGTCGCGCTTGAAATTCCCATCAGCCCCGTAAAGGGGCTGTCCAGTTCCAGAACCAGAAAAATCGCGCCGGCAAACGACAGCGCGCCGACCAGCAGCGATGTCATCACGACCAGATTGGTTTGCGCGAACAAAGTGAAGCTGACGAAAATAGCGCCCAGCCAGAAAACGAGAATAATCAGAAAAGGTGTCGGGACAGAACCGCTACCTTGCGTGAACAAGAGCAGCCGGGTTTGCGCGCCTTCCGTGAAGGCTGCAATGGCGCGAGATTGCAGCGAGCGTTGGACGTCGTTGGCTGGCGACAGGCTTTGCAATTCATTTTCGAATGCCGCCGCCTGGGCGCTTGCCTCGAAACGCGCAGGCTCGCCTGTCGGAATCGTCCCCTCATGCCAAATGTTGTTGGCAAGTGGCTCGATGCTTTGCCGCAGAAGGGTTCGGGCAGGAATCGCTTGTGGGCCATATTGCGCGAGCAAATCGTCGAGGAGAATGATTTTGGCGGTCATCTGCCTGACCTGGCTGGTCTTCTGGTCAAACGAGCCTTTGGCGGAAGCGATCAGCAGTCCCAGTACCAGCGCGGCCAACGTACCGATCAGGCCCGTTGTCATTTTGACAACGTCCTTTGAGTCCGGCTGAAGATGTTTTTCCGACAACAAGGGCCTGACGGCGGCGCCAGCCAGGGCGCCGCCGAATATCACCGCGAAGACGAGAAGCGAGATCAACAGGTCTCTCATCGATCCTCGTTTCCTATTTGCCGCCGCCGCTGGCGCCGTTCTGGACCATTTGCAGCGCCCTCTCGATACTCAGCGATCCGCCCACCTGGCTTGGCGGATATTCCTTGAACGTCAGGAGGAACCGGCCGACGATGTTGACGCCGGGAACCATCGTCCAAAGCTTGTCGCCCCACCAGCGGGCATACATCATCGATTCGTCCTGGTAACGCTCCCATGGATCCTGTCGCAGGTTGGTCACGAGAGGAACGTTGGTGGATTCCGGCGTGCCGGTGAACAGATTTCCCTTGATGGTCTTGAAGCTGAGTTTCCAGTCGCCGTATCGCAAAGCTGTCAGGTCGCCGTTATCGGTGAAATAGAAGAACTCCTTGCGCGGCCCCTCGGCGACATCACCTTTGAAGAACGGCATGAAGTTGTAGCCATCGAGATGGGTCTTGAATGTCTTGTCGCCGACTTGCAGGCCGTTGAGGAGTTTTCCCGTGATGTCAGAGTCGCCGCAGGCGGCAAGGAAGGTCGGCAGGAAGTCCTCACCGGCGGTGATGTCGTTGACGATACGACCCGGCTTGATCGTGCCGGGCCACCTCATGACCATCGGCACGCGGAAGCCGCCCTCAAAGGTCGTGCCCTTTTCGCCGCGGAACGGCGAGTTGCCGCCGTCCGGCCACGAAAAAGTCTCGGCCCCATTGTCGCTGGTAAACACCACGATGGTGTTGTCGGCAATCCCGAGATCGTCGATCTCCTTGAGAATGGAGCCGACCTCCGCTTCCAGCTCCATCATGGCATCGGCATAGAGGCCGTAACCACTCTTGTTCTGCCATTTCGGAGAGAGATGGGTCCACACATGGGTACGTGTCGAGTTGTGCCAGAGAAAGAACGGTTTGTTGGCCTTCACCGAGCGGTCCATGAAATCCACTGACCGGCGCACCAGTTCGTCGTCGACATCCTCCATGTTGAACCTGGCTTTGGGATCCATGTTGGGATGCGGCGGCAGCGGACCGCCATCGACGATCGTCTGCTTGCCAACCTTGCCCCAGCGCGGATCGGTGGTCGGATCGTCCACCGTCGTCGCCTTGGTTTCCACAATGTTGCGCGGGCCGAAACTGGCGAGGAATTGCGGGGCCTTCGGGTAGTCCGCTTCATACGGTTCTTCCATCGCATTGAGATGGTAGAGGATGCCGTAGAACTCGTCGAAGCCGTGCACTGTGGGAAGGAACTCGTTGCGATCGCCAAGATGGTTCTTGCCGATTTGAGCCGTGGCGTAGCCGTAGGGCTTGAGCAGTTCGGCGATGGTAGGATCCTTGTCCTGCAATCCCTGCTTCGCGGCCGGCATGCCGACCTTCAATAGTCCGGTGCGGAAAGGCGTTTGCCCGGTGATAAAGGCGGCGCGGCCCGCCGTGCAGGACTGCTGCGCATAGTAGTCGGTAAAGAGCGCGCCCTCTCTGGCGATGCGGTCGATGTTGGGCGTAGTCCCACCCATCATGCCACGGTGATAGGCGCTGATGTTCCAGATGCCGACGTCGTCGGCCATGATCATCACGATATTGGGTTTCTTCGCCGGCGTCTGCGCGGAGGCAATACCGCCGCTGAAGACGAGTGGGAGCGTCACGATCGCGGTCGCGAGATAGCTGGATTTGATCATCGCATTCTCCTCCTTGCATTTCCTTATGAACCGTTCTTCTCTCGGCTAATGCACCTGAAGCCAACATGGCTCATGGACGTGTCGACCGGCTGCGGATGTCGCGCGGCCGGCCGATAACGCCGGCAGTAATTGGGCGCGCACAGATGCGAGCCGCCCTTGACGACCTTGCGCGGAATTTTGATCTGGGGCTGGCACGGGTCGTAGCTGTCAGTCTCGATTCCGCCGCGCGGATTTTCCGGAATACAGCACGCCTTCGGGGCGTCGCCGGTATGCCCAGTTGAATACCAATCGGAAGTCCATTCCCAGACATTGCCGATCATGTCGAAGAGGCCGAAATCATTCGGCGGAAACGCATCGACCGGCGAGGTGCGCGCGTAGCCATCAACGGCGAGATTCTCGCGCGGAAATTCGCCCTGCCAGGTATTGGCCATGTGCCGGCCACCCGGCGTAAATTCGTCGCCCCACGCAAACTCGGCCTGATCGAGGCCGCCACGTGCCGCATATTCCCACTCGGCCTCGGTCGGCAGTAACTTGCCAGCCCAGGCGGCATAGGCTTCAGCATCCCGGTATGAAATGTGCACCACGGGATGGTCGTCGAGGCCGCGGATCGAACTGCCCTTGCCATCAGGGCGGCGCCAGTTGGCGCCGAATTTGAAACTCCACCAATTCGCGAAATGCGTTAGATCTACCGGGTGATCCGGGGAAACGAACACCAGCGAACCGGCCTTCAGCATGTGTGGCGGTGCGCCGGGATAATCCTCAGGCTTCGGCGCGATCTCTGCGAAGGTGACGTAACCGGTCGCTTCGACGAATTCGCGAAACCGCCGGTTCGTCACCGGCGTTGTATCCATCCAGAACCCGTCGACCGTCACGCGATGAACCGGCGCTTCTTCCGGATAGTGCTTGTCCGATCCCATGCGGAACGTCCCGCCGGGAACGAGCCGCATGCCGGCTTGCTTCCGAGGTCGGGCCGGAGAGTCTGCATCGGCAAGACTCATGGTGACCTGACTTGATCTTGTGAAGGTATGCCTTTCGGCACATCAACAGCGCTGCTGGAGGTTTAAGGTCGATCAATTTAAGAGCAGAAATTTTCGACAATTGCCGCATGACGAAGGTCGGCATCGATAAGGGCGACTCGTGCCGTGATATAAAGCAGGTCAGTCAACCTGACGCTTTGGCCGATCATCCATCTCCGATGGAAATTCTGCACCTGATACAACTTGGGATCAAGCAGGATCGTGACAGCTGACGGCTGACGAAATTCAGCCCCGGTAATTTGCGCGTAAAACCGGACTTGCTGAAGTCCTTCAAACTGATTTTATCTGTCCAGTCCTGTTCGGAAAAATATTCCACTTTGCCCGTCGGGCAAATCATCTCTACAAGCCCGCGCCATCTCGTCTCACAAAGGGGGCGGCTCGCGATCGTCACGGACGCGAGGCGGGATGCGGTGGACGCTTGCGGCGCACACGACGAATGCGCGGCTAAGCGGACGGCGAAGTCGTGTGGTCCTGACGCCCCGACGCTGGCGTCAACTCGCGACAATGCTTTGCATTGCGCGGGGATGGTGACAACAAGCCCGGTTCACCAGGGAGAGCGCGAAGGAAACCGTTAAAACCATTGCGCGGGGAATGCCGGGTGTTTCCGGTGTGACCGTGGTGACTACGCTTGTGTGTTTTTCATTTCGCACACAAGGCTGCGGGCGCAATGGGCGCCCGGCATTCCCTGCGCCCTCAATCGGGCGAGAGATCGATGCAAGACTCGGGCGGATAACGCTGCGGGATCGCAGACGTGTGCCTGAAATTGTCGTGGCTGTTTGAAATTTGGATACGAGGCGAGTGTGCAAGCGCCATCTTGTCATCCCTGCGTGCGCGGGGACGACATTGAGATTGCGTGCGAGATTGAGATGCTGTCACTAAATCCCCAGATACGCCGCCTGTACCTGCTTGTTGTCGGCGAGCTCCGCGCTGGTGCCGCTCATGATGACGTTGCCGCTTTCCAGCACATATGCCCGCTGCACCAGCGACAGCGCGCGGCTGACATTCTGCTCCACCAGCAGGATGGCGGTGCCCATCTTGTGGATCTCGCCGATCTTCTCGAAGGTCACATCGGTCATGACGGGGGCGAGGCCGAGCGAAGGTTCGTCCAGCATCAAGAGGCGAGGTTTCAGCATCAAGCCGCGGCCCACCGCGAGCATCTGCTGTTCGCCGCCGCTCATGGTGCCCGCGAGTTGCTTTCGCCGCTCGGCCAGCCGCGGGAAGATGCTGTAGACGAGGTCAAGCGTCTGCTGCCGGTCGGCCTTGGCCTTTGGCACATAGGAGCCGATCTCGAGATTCTCGTGCACCGTCATTTCCGGAAACACCTGACGGCCCTCCGGTACATGGGCAATGCCCAGTTCCGGAATCCGGTGGGGCGGATACGAAGCCAAGTTTTGGCCATCGAGGGTAATGGTGCCCGATGTCAGCTTGACGAGGTGTGAGATGGCGCGAAGCGTCGTGCTCTTGCCGGCGCCGTTCGCGCCAAGCAGACCAACTGCTTCACCTTCACCGATCTCGATGGAGACGTTCGAAATGGCGGGCACCGAGCTGTAACTGGCGCTGACGTTTTCGAGTTTAAGCATTTATGTCCCCACCGCCGGCGGATGCACGTAGGAGCCGAGATAGGCGCGGATCACTTCCGGGTTTTCCACGATCTCCTTGGGTGAGCCTTCCGCGATCTTCTGTCCGTGATCGAGCACCACGATGTGACGGGCCACGGCCATGATCGCGCGCATCACATGCTCGACAATAACGATGGTCAGGCCTTTGCCCGAGAGTTTGCCGATCAGCGCGACCGCCTGATCGATCTCGGCCGGATTAAGCCCGGCCATGACTTCATCGAGCAGGAGAATCCGCGGCTCGGTCGCGAGCGCGCGCGCCATCTCGAGCCGGCGCTGGTCGATGGTGGTCAGGTCCTTGGCTGCCGTATGCTCCTTGGGCGTAAGGCCGACGAAGTCGATCGCCTCGCGGGCTTTCTTGCGCGCGATGTTCGTGTTCTTGTCGCGCAGGAATGCGCCGGTCATGACGTTCGAGAGCACCGTCATGGCGCCGAACGGCTTTGCGACCTGAAAGGTACGGGCCAGGCCGAGGGCGCATATGTCATGCGGCTTGAGGCCGACGATTTCGCGGCCAAAGGCCGTCACCGAGCCCGTATCTGCCCGATGAAAGCCGGTGATGAGATGAAAGCTTGTGGTCTTGCCGGCGCCGTTCGGTCCGATCAAGGCGACGGTTTCATTTTCCTTCACCGTGAAACTGACGTCTTGCACGGCGCGCAAGCCGCCAAACCTTTTGCTGAGGCCGTTGATGACGAGCGCATCTGCCATGGCGTTGCCTCTTACGCCTGCACGGGTTTGCGGCCGGCAAAACGTTGCCGTGCCTCGATGATCATGCCCATCAGCCCCGTGGGACGCCACAAGATCACCGCCATCAGGATCAGGCTGTAAACGGTCAACTGGATGCCGCCGACCGAGTTGCCGAGCCAGCTTTGCAGCAACGTCGAGGTCGTTTCCAGCAACACCGTGCCGATCAGCGGGCCCCACAGCGTGCCGATGCCGCCGACGATCGACACCAGCGCGGCTTCAATCGAGATATTGAAGGAGAACGCGGTCGCGGGATCGATGAAGTAGATGTACTGGGTGTAAAACGTTCCGGCCAGCGCGGTAAGGAACGCGCTGATCATGTAGATGTCGCGCTTCATTTTCGGGGCGTTGACGCCGATGGCGCTGGCTGCATCCTCGTCTTCGCCGATCGCGACGAGGTAATATCCGATCCAGGAGCGTTCGATCAGCCATGTGATGAGGAGCGCGACCAGGAGCAGGCCGAGCACGACGTAATAGTAGGAGCTCTTGCTTTCGAACTGCATCATCAGCGGCGCGGTGCCGAGATTGGGAATGGTCGCGCCCTCGGCGCCCCAGGCGAAATCGCGAAATTTGAGGAAGATCAGCATCAGGGCTTGTGCGGTCGCGATGGTGGCGATGGTGAAGTAGGGGCCGCGCAGGCGGAAACACAGCCAGCCGATCGGCAGGCTTGCCAGCGCTGCCACCACCCCGCCGGCGATCATGCCGATCCAGGGCGAGATGTCGTAGTTGATCTGGAGAATCGTCGAGGTGTAGGCGCCCAATCCGAAATAGGCGGCATGTCCAAGCGACAACTGCTTGGCGTAGCCGCCCATCAGATTCCAGGCGGTACCGATGAAGGCAAACAGCAGGATCCGGATGAAGATGTCGATCGCAAACGAACTTTTCACCACCATGGGCAGCGCAATGAGGATCGCAAGGACCGCAATTCCGATCGCCAGGAGAACGATGGTACGCGTGCTGAAGCCGTGCGACGTCATCGCGCCCTGCCTCCGCCAAGTCCAGTCGGTTTGAAGGCCAACGTGAGCAGCAGCAGCGCGAACACCACGATGAGCCCAGAATCCGCGCCGACATATTGGACGCCGAGCGACTCGGCGACGCCCATCATCAGGCTTGCGACCAGCGCGCCCATGACATTGCCGAGCGTGCCCAGCACGACCGCGACAAAGGCCATCAGCACAAAGACCTGACCGACGAAAGGATAAGCGGAATAAAACGGCATCAACAGAGATCCGGCGGCGCCGGCCAGCGCCAGCGCAATCCCAAGCGCGACGCAGAACACCCTGTTCGGATTGATGCCCATCAGCATCGCCACGTCGCGGTTTTGCGAGGCGGCGCGCATGGCCTTGCCAAGGTCGGTGGTGTGCAGAAACAGCCAGAGCAGGCCGCTCAATATCATGGCGACGACGAAGGCGATGAGTTTTGCAACCGGGATATAGAGGCCGGCGATATGGAAAGCTTCATCGGAGTAGGACGTATGCACGGTGCGATAATTCGCGGTGAACAGCATCAGCGCCAGATTGAGCAGCAGGAGCGACAGCGCAAAGGTCAGGAAGATCTGCGGCATGTCGTTTGGGCCGAGCACGCGGCGGATCAGGAAATGCTGGATCAGCACGCCGGCCACGAACAGGGTGGGCATCGAAACCAACAGCGAGAGCAACGGATCGATGCCGAACTGGTTGGCGAGAAAGAAAGAGATATACATTCCGATCATCACGAATTCGCCCTGGGCGAAGTTGACGATCTTGACCACACCGAAGATCAGCGTGACGCCGATGCTGACGAGTGCGTAGATCCCGCCGATGAGCAGGCCGTTGATGACGGCCTGGGCTACTGTCTCAAGCATGTGATGCGGCCGGCTTCAGGTCTTGATCATCGGCGCGCGGGCGTCTTCCTTGGGGAAGATGCTGGCGAGGTCGCCATTTTGCCACTGTACGCCGACCGGATGGCCGTAAATGTTCTTGCCGTCCGGGCCGAATTTGACCTTGCCGCCCGGCGCCATCGCCGCATAGCCGGAGGAAACATCGAGCGTCGAGAGCGCTTCGCGCACCTTTTGCGGATCGGCCGAGCCTGCTCGTTCGAGTGCGTCCGCCAGCATGAAGGTCTGCGCAACCAGGCCGCCGGCATATTCGAACGCGAAATCGCCGGTGCGCTTCTTGAATTCCACATTCACCTTCTGGGCATCTTCGCTGACGTCGTGATTCCAGTGCGCCACGCCCTGCAAGCCTTCGGCGAGCTTGCCGACATTCTTGTAGAAGTCTGGAATGACAAAGCCGCCGGAGCCGCCATTGATCGGGACGTTGAGGCCGAATTGTTTGACCGTGCGCACGATCAGAATGAGATCGTTCAGATAGGAAACCGAGAACAACGTGTTGGCGCCCGAAGACTTAACTTTGTTGATCAACGGGCTCGCATCGGTGAAGCCGGCCGAGTAGGGCTCGAACATCACGATCTCGACGCCTTCCGCAGGCGCCAGTTCTTTCAGGCCGTTCGATGTCGAGGTGCCGAAGGCGGTGTTTTCAAAGATGACCGCGACTTTCGGCTGCTCGCTGACGAGCTTGGACATTTGCAACTGCGCGCGCGCAAACTGCGATGCTCGCGCAAACGGCGTGAAAGTATAGGTGCGTCCCTTGTTGAGTTGATCCGAACTCGATCCCGTGATCAGCGGAACCTTCGCCCGTTCCGCCACTTCGCTCGCGATCAAGGTGAGGGCGCTGGCGTAGCATCCATGGATCGCCGAGAGCTTGTTGCCGGTGATGAGCCGGTCGGTTTCCGTCCGTGTCACCGTGGTGTCGCTCTGCACGTCGGAAATGATCAGGTTGAGTTTCGCGCCGCCGAGCGATTTGATCCCGCCGGCATCATTGACCATGTCGACCGCGAGCTTGGCGGCGGCGACGCAGCCGACCCCGATCTGCGCCATGCTGCCGGTGGTCGGATAAAGCGCGCCGATGTTGACGGGCTCGGCAGCCCAGCCGCGCAACGGCACCGCCCCGAACGCGCCGGCCGCAAGCAGGCCTCCCGATTTAATGAGAAATTCGCGACGGCCTTGCCGCTTCGACGGCGTCCGTCGCCCGTCTTTGCTGGCGGAATTCCTGCCCGCTTGTTTCATGTCGTTCCTCCCTCTTTGCGGCTGTTTTTGCCGTTTGCGTTCGCGTGTTTCGTCAAAAGACGATACCGCATTTTTGGGGATGGTAACTGCATTCAATATTGTTTACAATACTGTTATCAATTTTATCGGCCGGTTGAATTACCGCACGCCCGGTATTCGCAATCGGTGGCCACAGGCGCGAGACGCCAAATCGGAAAGATGATGGTCGGGAAAGCAGCCAAACGTCCGATCGTGCGACCGCTCAAGTCCTCCGAGGCTGCGGCAACGCGGGCGCGTGAACCCGCGGCGCTTGTCATCTCCAAGCGCATTGAGGAGGACATCGTCCTTGGACGACGCCAGCCGCGGGAACGGTTGGTTGAGCTGGATCTTTGCGAACTGTTTCACACCCATCGTGGCGACGTTCGACTGGCCTTGTTCGAACTCGAAAAGAGGGGGTTGGTGGAGCGGATTCCAAACCGCGGCGCGCTGGTCCGCGGATTGACGCCGAAGGAGGTGCGGGAAATCTATGCCGTTCGGGAGCAGCTGGAAGTTATGGCGATCAGCATCATCCCATTCCCGATTGCCGCTGATAATATCGAACGGCTGGAGGAATTGCAGCACCGGCATACCGCAGCTATCGCGGCCGGCGATTTACTGACTGTGTTCTATAGTAACCTCAGTTTTCACCAGGTTCTGTTCGGCCTTTGCGGTAATGCCTCTCTCATCGAAATAATCGATCTCCTGGCACAGAAGGTTTATGGCATCAGGTCATTTGTGAATGCGTTTCCGGATGCGCTTGAGCGCGCCCGGCAAGATCATCTCGATATGATCAAGGCGTTGCGCGGTTCGCAGCGCGACAAGCTCGTCGCGCTGACCCGGCGGCATTTGCAACCGGCGCCCGAGTCCTACATCCGGGATTACGAGCGGCGTTTCGGCAAGACCGATCCTCAATGACGCGACGAGCCTCACTCGGCGCTGCTGACCAGCTTGATACGCGGCGCCCTGGCTTCCACCAGGCTACGGTAGGCGGTCAGATAGTCGAGTGCCATCCGCCTTGCAGTGAACCGTGTCTCGAACTGTTTGCGGATCATTCGGCGATCGAGTTCCGGCAGACTTGCCACCGCGGCAACCGCGCTGGTTTCGTCTTCGACGATAAAGCCTGTCAGCCCTTCGTCGATCACTTCGGGGACCGAACCGCGGTTATAGGCAATCACGGGCGTGCCGCAGGCCATTGCCTCAATCATCACGAGGCCGAATGGCTCCGGCCAGTCAATGGGAACGAGAAGCCCGATTGCGCCACTGAGAAAGTTCGATTTTTCGTGATCGCCGATCTCGCCGATATATTCGATGAGGGGATGATCCATCATCGGGCGCACGACTTCATCATAGTATTCCTGGTCGGCCCGGTCGACCTTGGCGGCGATCTTGAGCGGGATGCCGCATCGGATGGCAATCCTGATCGCGCGATCGACGCCCTTTTCCGGTGCGATCCGGCCAAGTACAGCAAGATAGGAAGCCGAGACCGGTTGAGGCGTCAGCAACTTCTCCGGCAGGCCGTGGTGGATCGTGCGCAGCCAGTTTGCCTGCGGCACGGGACGCCGCTGCGCATTCGAAATCGAGATCACCGGAACAGAAGAGAATGTGTTGAAGACCGGTTGATGCTCGGGCAAATCGAGCCGGCCATGGAGGGTCGTCACGAATGGCGTTGGCTGGCGAAAGAACAGGGAGAACGGGTAGTAGTCGAGATGAAAATGGAGGAAATCGAATTCTTCATCGTCGCATTTCTGTCGAACCCGTTCCAGCATCACCATGTGGAGCGCGTTCGGGTCGCGGACCGATCCATCGAGGCGCAGCGCCCGCGGCCATGTCGCGTCCAGTTTGGCAGATGTTTGGGAGTCACCGCTGGCAAATAGCGTTACATCATTTCCAAGTGCGACAAGTTCCTCCGTCAGCCAATGTACCACCCGTTCGGTTCCGCCATAAAGTTTGGGTGGAACAGCCTCCGTCAGCGGAGCTACTTGCGCGATGCGCATTTATCCGTCTCCTCTCGTCCTGTCGATGTCATGGATGAACATCCCCACATAATCCGGCGCGACAACGCCGCGGAGGGAACGTTTCCGCATTTGCGAAGTTCCAAGAACACGCGAACTTTCTTCGCCGGGAACATCGGCGAATGGGGTCTTTTCGTGTTGCAAGCGGCACGGCGGGAACTGTGAAGCGGTGTGCGGCATTCGATCAGTTGAGACAAAACGGGTCTGGAAATCGGGCCTTACAAAAAGGTTTGCAGCACATGGATAACCTCTCAGGCTACGCTCATCGTCCGTTTGCCTTCATGCTGCGCTACATCAAGCAAAGACCTGCCTCGCACATCGTCATTTTTTCGTCTGTCGCTGCAGCCGTTGCCTGTTCCGTAGGCACGCAATATGGCGTGAAGTTCCTGGTCGACGGCCTGTCAGGTGGGCCAACGCGAGCCGACAATGTATGGCTAGCTTTCGCTTTGCTGGTGTCGCTGATCGCGGCCGACAATTTTTTGTGGCGAATTGCGGGTTGGATTGCGAGCTTCACCTTTGTTGGTGTCACCGGTGATTTGCGGCGCGATATCTTTCGTCACTTGACAGGTCACGCGCCGAGCTATTTTTCCGATCGCTTGCCGGGAATGCTGACCAGCCGTATCACGGCGACGTCGAATGCGATTTTCTCCGTCGAAAATATGTTCATCTGGAACGTCCTGCCGCCTTGTATCGCAACCGTCGCAGCCATCAGCCTCATCGGAACCGTGAGCGCAACGATGTCGGCGGCCCTGATTGTCATTGCTGGTGGAATGGTGGTGGCCATGTTTCGGTTGGCGGCCGCCGGAAAGCCTCTGCATGACGATTTCGCCGGCAAGGCCGCAGCCGTCGACGGCGAGATGGTCGATGTCATCAACAACATGCCTTTAGTGAGGGCATTTTGCGGGCTTGGTTTCGAGCACGAACGCTTTGATGCCACCGTAAAGCGGGAACTCACGGCACGGGGACGCAGTCTTCGATATCTCGAAAAACTTAGAGTGACTCATGCGGCGGTGACGGTAGCGTTGACGATTGCAATCCTGGCCTGGGCAATCACGCTTTGGCAAAGCGGCAGCGCCACAACCGGCGATGTCGTTCTGGTTTGTACGCTTGGCCTTTCGATCCTCAATGCGACACGTGACCTCGCCGTCGCATTGGTCGATGTAACGCAGCATGTCGCGCGTCTGACCGAGGCACTCGCCACCTTGTTGCTTCCGCACGAGCTCTGCGATCATCCGGAAGCCGAGCCGCTGATCAAGAGCGGGGCAGCCATCGCCTTCAACAATATTTCATTTCGTTATCCGGGCGGCCTGACTGTCTTCGACAAATTCAGCCTTCGTATCCAGCCGAGCCAGCGGGTGGGGTTGGTCGGTCAATCCGGCGGCGGGAAATCCAGCCTGTTCGTTTTGTTGCAGCGATTTTACGACGTTCAGCAGGGCAGCATCACGGTCGACGGCCAGGATATTTCGCGCGTGACGCAGCAGAGCCTGCGCGAGGCGATTTCCGTGGTCCCGCAAGACATCTCATTGTTCCAACGCTCGATCATGGAAAATATCCGTTACGGACGGCCGAATGCAACTGATGATGAAGTCTTGCGTGCCGCGATCGCCGCACGCTGCGATTTTGTCGAACAGCTTCCGGACGGGTTGGAAACCATGGTCGGCGATCGTGGTGTCAAATTGTCAGGCGGCCAGCGACAGCGGATCGCTATTGCTCGTGCTTTTGTCAAGGACGCTCCTATCCTGTTGCTTGACGAGGCGACTGCTGCGCTCGACAGCGAGTCTGAGGAGGCTATACGCGAAGCCTTGGCGCGGCTGATGCGCGGGCGAACGGTCATCGCGATTGCCCATCGCCTTGCAACCCTGCGCCATTTCGACCGTGTCGTCATGCTTAAGGCCGGCAGGATTATCGAAGACGGGCCGCCAGATCGTCTGATGCAAGGGCAGGGGCCCTATCGCGAACTGGTGACGCAAGAAATGAGGCGACTCGCCAAACACGCGGCCTGACCTGCAGCAACAGCGTTGCGTACGTCAATCGCCGCGAAGCCAAGCGAGGTCACATGTCGATCGAAGCCGTAACCAACATTACCACCTTGCGGACGCAGGAAACGGTCGCGGAGGCTCCATTCTACATTCCGATGACGGGGCCTGCGGCTCGGCCACGGCGCTCGCTTAAGCATGACGACACGTTCATTGTGCTCGACAGTCACGGCGACATCGGGGCTTCCGCAGGTGGCCCCGATGGCCTGTTTAATGCGGACACGCGCTACCTGGCGCGACTCGAACTGGTGCTGGACGAAGTGCAGCCGCTGCTTTTGGGTTCGAACCTCCGGGACGATAATTCCGCGCTCACGGTAGATCTGACCAACCCCGACATCTATCGGCAGGGGCGAAATGTGCTTCAGAAAGACATGCTGCACATTGTGCGTACCATTTTTCTCTGGCGCGGCGCAGCCTACCAGCGTATCGGCGTTCAAAATCACGGCGAGCACACGGCGAGTTTCGATCTCACTTTGCTGTTCGGTAACGACTTCGCCGACCTGTTCGAGGTGCGAGGCGAGCGGCGTCCGCGTCGCGGTATTGCTTCCGGAAAATTGCTCGGTTCTTCCGACGTTCTGCTGGAATATACCGGCCTTGACGGCACCTCTCGTGCCACGGCGCTTCAGTTCGATCCGTGGCCGACGCGACTTGCGGCGAATGCAGTGACATATCATCTCGATCTCGCCCCGCGGCAAGCTTATTCTTTGTTTGTTGTCGTATCTTGCAACACGCCATCGATTGCAAAACCGATGCCCTTCTTTCGCGGCTTGCTGGCTCACCGCCGCGAGATGCGCGAACAGACCAAGGGCGCGGCCAGCATCGAAACCTCGAATAATATCTTCAACGAGGTGATGTGCCGCTCGATGGCCGATCTCAATATTCTGATGACGGACACGCCGCAGGGTCGCTATCCCTATGCGGGAATTCCCTGGTATTCGACGACGTTCGGCCGTGACGGGATCATCACGGCACTTCAGATGCTGTGGATCGATCCGCGGGTGGCCCGGGGCGTCCTGAAGCGGCTGGCGCTTTATCAGGCAAAATCCGTCGATCCGCTTGCAGACGCAGCACCCGGAAAGATCCTGCATGAAATGCGCGGCGGCGAAATGGCGGCACTTCGCGAGGTTCCATTTGCGCAATATTACGGCAGCGTCGATGCCACGCCATTGTTTGTTCTTTTGGCCGGCCTTTACGTCGAGCGAACCGGTGATGACCATACGCTCGCCGAACTGTGGCCGGCGATTGAAGCGGCTTTGGCGTGGATCGACGGCGCTGGCGATCCGGATCGGGATGGCTTTGTCGAATATCGGCGCGCTACGGAACAGGGCCTCGCCAACCAGGGATGGAAGGATTCTTACGACGCGATTTTCCATGCTGACGGCAGGCTGGCGGAGGGTTACATCGCATTGGCGGAAGTGCAGGGCTACGTCTTCGCGGGAAAACAACTTGCTGCGCGCTGCGCCAAACGGATGGAATTGTTCGACAGGGCACGACAGCTTGAGTTGGAAGCGCTCCAGCTTGCGGAGCGGTTCGAAAGTGCGTTCTGGTGCGATGAACTTTCTACTTATGCACTCGCACTTGACGGTGCCAAACAGCCGTGCCGGGTACGCACCTCCAACGCCGGGCAACTTCTTTTCACCGGGATTGTACGGGAAGACCGCGCGCAACGGCTCGCTGCCGGGTTGATGCAGCCCAATTTCTTCACCGGCTGGGGCATCCGCACCGTCGCGCATGGCGAAGCGCGCTACAATCCGATGTCCTACCATGACGGGTCGATCTGGCCGCACGACAATGCGCTGATCGCGCTCGGGCTTGCGCGTTACGGCTTCAAACATTCGGTCGAGCAGGTGTTCAAGGCGTTGTTTGATGCCGCGACCTATATGGACCTGCGCAGGCTGCCCGAATTGTTCTGTGGCTTCCGGCGCGAGAAGGGGCGCGGGCCAACGCTCTATCCAGTCGCCTGTGCGCCGCAAGCCTGGGCGAGCGCGACGCCGTTCACGCTGCTGGAAGCAGCGCTCGGCCTTGAATTTGATGCCGATCACGGAGAAATCCGCCTGCGCAATCCGCGCCTGCCGGCTTTCCTCAACGAGGTGGTTCTCCGCGATCTGAAATTGGGCGCTTCGAGCGCTGACCTCCGGCTCAGGCGGCATGGCGATGAAGTGTCGCTGGAAGTGATGAAAACGCGAGGGAAGATTCAGGTTTCCATCGTGCTTTCCCGCTGATCTCGAAAAGCAAGTGAATGGTCTGGTCGGCGTTCGTGGGTATCGCCGCCTTCTGACGAACTTCAAGCGAGGAACTGAGATGCGCGCCAGAATTCTGCTCACGCTTGCGACGGTCGGTATTGTCAGCCTGTATGGCGCGCATTCCTGGGGCGAGGGTGAAGCAACGGCACCCCAGCCATCCAAACAGCAAGACGGCGCTGCGCCCGCAGCGAAAGAGCCGGCGCCGCCGGCATCCGTCACCATCATCGGCGCAAGTGAAGCGCATGGGGTATTGGGACGGGACGTCCGAAGCCCTGCCGATGAGAACATGGGACGTATCGTCGATGTGATCGTCGACCGTCTGGGTACGGTGCGTGCCGCGGTGATCGATTTTGGCGGCTTTCTGGGGATGGGCAGCAGGAAAATCGTCGTCGATTGGAATGCGCTGCACTTTGGCCGCGTCGCCAACAAAGGCGACAGCATTACGCTCGATTTGACCAAGGAACAGGTGATTGCGGCGCCTGAATACAAGGAGGATACGCCGATCGTAGTGCTCGGCGCCGCCGGGAGCCTTCAGCCATGGCAGTTTGATCACTAGATGTTTGCGCGTCCATCCACGCCCCGAGACCTCCAGCCCCACGCTGAAGAGCGCGGGCAACCGGGCGGTGATGACCAAATGGCGCGCGCTGATGCCGAAGCGGTGACGGCGGATACGGCGCCCGTCCCCTCGCGCGGAAGCCTTCGCGGCCTCGATTGGTTCATCTTCTTTCTGGCCGATGTGCAAACCGGGTTCGGCCCTTTCGTTGCGGTCTATCTGACGACGCAGAAATGGACTCAGGTCGAGATCGGCTCGGTGCTCTCTATCGGCAGCGTCATCGCTTTGATCGGACAAATGCCCGGCGGCGCCATCATCGATGCGGCGAAATCCGAACGGCTGGTTGCGGGTCTCGCCATCGCAACGATCGGATGCAGTGCGTTGGCCTATGCGGCATGGCCGATCTATCCGGTGATCGCGGCCGCCGCTATCCTTCATGCCGCAGCCAGTTGTGTGCTTGGTCCTGCGATCGCCGCGATCAGCCTCGGTCTGGTCGGACCTCTCGCGATTGGCGAGCGATTTGGGCGCAACGCGCGCTTTGCGTCGCTCGGAAATGGTGTCGCCGCTGCCCTGATGGGGACGTGCGGCTATCTGCTGTCGAGCCGTTCGGTATTCCTCGTTGCCTTCGTACTCGCAATCCCGACATTGCTGGCACTGGTGCGCATCCGTGAACGGGAAATCGATGCTGCCCGTGCGCACGGCTCGGTGTCGCCGACAGCGCCGAGCGCCAAATCGACCAGCGTCGTGGTCTTGATGCGTCAGCGTCCGTTGTTGATCTTCGCCGGCAGCATTCTGCTGCTTCAACTGGCCAACGCCTCGATGCTTCCGCTCATGGCAGGTATCGTCACCACGCGATCGAGCCAATGGGCGACCGTTCTGATCGCGGCGTGCATCATCGTGCCTCAGGCCATTGTCGCGCTGACCTCGCCCTCGGTCGGACGCAAGGCGCAAGCATGGGGGCGGCGGCCGCTGCTTCTGATCGGCTTTGCCGCGCTCGCGTTCCGAGGTCTGCTGTTTGCGGTCGTCGGTGATCCCTATCTGTTGGTCGCGGTCCAGGTGCTCGATGGCATTACCGCGGCGGTGTTGAGCGTCTTGATTCCTCTGGTCGTCGCCGATGTCGCGTTCGGCAGCGGCCACTTCAATCTCGCACAAGGCGTGGTCGGCACGGCGACCGGGATCGGAGCATCTCTGAGCACGGTGCTCGCCGGTTATGTCAGCGACACGTTCGGCAGCAGCTTCGCTTTCGCAGGCCTTGCCTCGGTTGCGGCCACGGGCCTCGTTGTCATCTGGCTTGCGATGCCGGAAACCCGGCCGCCGCCGCAAGCCGCCGTGAGTGTGCAGCATCTTTAGGGAGATACCGTTTTCCGATAGAGGGCGCCGTAGCTGGCCGCCGAAATATCCCAGCTGAAGGATCGCGCCATCGCGTTCCGGCGCATCGAGTCGAGCCGATCCTTTGCCATGAAGGCGGAGAACGCGCGCCGGACGCCGCCAAGAAAGGATTCCGTTGAGGGTTGGGAAAACAGGAATCCGGTTTCGCCGTCGGTAATGGTTTCGGCCAGGCCGCCGGTCTGATGGCCGATTGGAAGCGAACCGAATTTCTGCGCGTACATCTGGCTCAGCCCGCACGGTTCGAAGCGTGACGGCATCAGCGTGAAGTCGCTGCCGGCAAAAATCCGCCGCGCCTGACCGTCGTTGAAGCCGATATTGACGCCAATGGCATCCGGCCGGCGCCGACGCGCCTCGACCAATGCCTTTTCGATCTCCGGCTCTCCGCTGCCGGTGACGATGATCTGCCCGCCGGCATCGATGATTTCGTCGGCGGCGGCCAGGACGAGATCGATGCCTTTCTGATGAACCAGGCGGGCAACCAGTCCGAAGATCGGACCGCGGGAAACCGCCAATCCAAATTGGTGGCGGACATAGTCGGAATTGGCCTGCTTGCCTTCCCAGTCTCCGGCAGCAAAGGGCTGCGCCAACTGGGCGCAGACGCGGGGGTCCCAACTTTCATCGATGCCGTTCAAAATGCCCGTCAGTTGCGCGGCGTCGGAGCGTTGCCGAAGCAGACCCTCCAATCCGCAGCCAAGCTCGTGGGTCGTGATTTCCCTGGCATAGGTCTCGCTGACGGTCGTCAAATGAGAGGCGTAGATGAGGCCGCCCTTGAGAAAGGACAGTTTGTCGTAGAATTCGAGGCCGTCGATATGAAAGGAGTCCGCGGGCGCACCGATCCGCCGCAACGACTCTTTCGCAAACAGACCTTGGTATGCCAAATTATGGATAGTGAGGATGCTCGGGATCTTGCTCCCGCTCCATGCGAGGTAGGCCGGCACCAGGGCCGCCTGCCAGTCATTGGCATGGACCAGGTCAGCTGCCCAATTCTTGTCCAGTGTACCCGATGCGAGTTGGGCAGCCACCGAGGCCAATCGTCCGAAACGGATATCATTGTCCGGCCAGTCGCGCCCCGCTTCGTCGCCATAGGGGTTGCCCGGCCGATCGTATGATTGTGGGCACAAAACCACATAAACGGGGAGGCCGTCCTTGGTCGATCCGAGCGCGAGCGAGCAGGCCGGCATCTCCGCCAAGGCTGGAGAATGGCCGATAATCTCGAGATGCGTGAATTGTTCGACGACTTCGCTATAGCCCGGAAGCAAGACCCTGACGTCGGTCCAGCGCCGGAGCGCCCGAGGCAGCGCCGCCGAAACGGCGGCAAGGCCGCCGACCCGAATGAAGTCATCCATCTCCGTGGTAACGAACAGGACTCTCAAGAAACGCCCTCGCACGCTGCCGTCGCTAACGCTTTCTATGCAAGATCAGTTCCAATTTGCTCCCACCAGTTGCATGGGCCACCGCCGCATCGGGGCCGTGCACAGGAGGCCATGGCGGCAACCAAGCTTTCCCACCCGGCCGGGTCCCTTTAGTGTCTCGGCAAGGTCGGCGGTCAGGCGGGCCAAAAGGGGAGTTCTTGAATGACCATATCGGAAATCGATGAGCGGAATGCGACAGGCAGCTTCCATGGCCTGCGCGTACTCGATTTCTCGACCACCATCGCCGGCCCGCATTGTACGCGGATGCTGGCCGACGTGGGAGCCGAGGTCATCAAGATCGAGCCGGCCGACGGCGAGACGATGCGAAGCCGTCCTCCCGTGCGCAATGGCTTCAGCAGCATTTTCGGCACGTTCAACGCCGGCAAGAAAAGCATCGTCCTCGACCTGAAATCGCCTGACGCCGTCGACATCATCCATCGCCTGGTGAAAGACACAGACGTCCTCGTGGAAAATTTCCGGCCGGGCGTGATGCGCAGGCTGAAGCTCGATTACCCGTGCTTGCAGCCGCTCAATCCGAAGCTGGTCTATTGTTCGATCTCCGGCTACGGCCAGACCGGGCCGTCGGCGGAGTTGCCGGCCTATGCGCCGGTCATTCACGCGGCGTCCGGCTACGATAGGGCCCATCTTGCCTATCAGCCCGGCCGAAGCCGGCCGGATTATTGCGGCATCTATCACGCGGATGTGTTGACGGGCGTCTATGCCTTCGGCGCCATTGCGGCCGCGCTCTACCAGCGCGAGTTCAACGGCAAAGGCCAGCATATCGACGTATCGATGCTGGAATCGATGCTCACGCTGACGCCGAATGAAGTCCAGAATGCGCAATTCGAAGTAGCTCCGCCGAGCCGCCCGATGTTCGGTCCGGTCGAGACGGCGGACGGCTATGTGATGGTGGCTATCGCCAGCGAAAAAACCTTCCAGGGCCTGGTTCGCGCCGCCGGTCATCCGGAATGGACCGGCGATCCCCGCTTTGCGAAATATGCCGACCGGCGTCGACACTGGGATGAGATGATGGATGGCGTCGAATGCTGGTCGCGCACGGTGACGACCGCGACTTGCCTTGCGGCATTGTCGACCCACGGCGTTCCCTGTTCGGCCTACCGAACCGTAGATGAGGCGATGAGTGATCCGCAACTCGCTCACCGCGGCGGGCTCGCCGAGGTGGAAGACGGCGGCGGCACTTTCAAGGTCATGAACCTGCCGTTCCGGATGTCCGGCGCCAAAGTCGCTGCGGGGCCGCGCGCGCCCGCGCTCGGCGAACATACCGACGCCGTGCTTGGCGAAGGCGGGCTCTCGGAAAATCAGATAGCTGCCGTTGCCGGGAAGCGCTAGCAGACGGCCTTGCGGGACCGGCGGTTTCCGGCCTATCACAGCCCCAAATAAACCCACGGGAGCGGAACGATGAAGAGTTTCAAGGTCGCCGACTTCAACGCGCCTCTTCAGGAAGTAGATGAACCGACGCCGCAGCCCGGCGGCACGCAGGTGCTGCTCAAAGTGAAGGCGGCCGGCGTCTGCCATAGCGACCTCCACATCTGGGAGGGCGGCTACGACCTCGGCCATGGCCGCAAACCGTTGTCGTTGAAGGATCGCGGCGTCTCTTTGCCGCGTACGATGGGGCACGAAACCGTCGGCGAAATCATTGCCTTCGGGCCTGATGTTAAAGAAAGCGACAAAGGCGGTCGCAAGGTCGGTGACGTCGTGCTGGCTTATCCCTGGCTCGGCTGCGGCAAATGCAAAACCTGCGTCGGTGGCGATGAGAACATGTGCATCGTCAAGCCGAATGCGCTCGGCGTCTATTGCGACGGCGGCTACGCCGATCACATGACGGTGCCGCATCCGAAATATCTGATCGACCTGAAGGGGCTCGATCCTGTCACCGCCGCCCCTTATGCCTGCTCCGGTGTCACTACCTATAGCGCCCTGAAGAAAGTGGAGTTCGCGTTCGACACCCCGATCGTGATTTTTGGCGCCGGCGGTCTCGGCCTGATGGCGCTGTCGCTGATCAAGGCGATGGGCGGCAAGGGCGCGATCGTGGTCGATATCGACGCGAAGAAGCGCGAAGCGGCGGAAAAAGCCGGCGCGCTCGCGACCGTGGACGGAGGTGCTGCGGATGCGCTGGAGCAATTGACCAAAAAGGCGGGTGAGCCGATCCGCGCGGTGATCGACCTGGTTGGCAATGCCAAGACCGCGCAGCTTGGGTTTGACTGCCTGACCAAGGGCGGCAAGCTCGTGATCGTCGGCCTGTTCGGCGGCGGCGCGCCATGGGCCCTGCCGCTGATCCCGATCAAGGCGATCACCATCCAGGGCAGCTATGTCGGCAATTTGCGCGAAACCGAGGAATTGCTCGATCTCGTCCGCGCCAAAAAGATCGCTGCCATTCCGGTGACGCCGATGCCGCTCGGCAAGGCCAATCAGGCGTTGGCCGATCTGAAAGAGGGCCGGCTGGTCGGGCGAGCGATTTTGACGCCTTAAGACCTTCTCGAGCGTGGCCTCATCCTTCGAGACGCGCACAAATGTGCGCTCCTCAGGATGAGGTTCGCGCTCCTCGTGGTGAGGAGCGTGGTAACACGCGTCTCGAACCATGAGGCCACCGATAACCGAACCAAGGATAACAACTCCATGTCTGCCAATAACGCGCTCCACATCGCCGTCCTCTCCGGCGACGGCATCGGCCCCGAAGTCATGGCGCCGGCGCTCGAAGTCTTGCGCAAAATCGAAAAAACCACCGACCTGAAGTTCCGCTTTACCGACGCTCCCGCCGGCGCCAATCACTACCGCGAGACCGGCAAGTCGATGCCGGACTCGACCATCAAGCTGTGCGAGGAGGCGGACGCGATCCTGCTCGGCGCCTGCGGCCTGCCGTCGGTGCGCTATCCCGATAACACCGAGATCATGCCGCAGGTCGAACTGCGCTTTCACTTCGATCTCTATGCCGGCGTGCGCCCCGCGCGGCTCATCCCGGGCGTGCCGAGCCCGATCGTCGGCGCCGACCAGCGCGGCATCGACCTTGTCGTGATCCGCGAATCCACGGAAGGCCTGTTCGCCTCGATGGGAAAAGGCGTGGTGACCCATGATGATGCGCGCGAGACCTTGGTCATCACGCGAAAGACTTCCGAGCGGTTGTTCGAGTTTTCCTTCCGGCTTGCCGAGCGCCGCAAGAAGCGCGGCCGGCCCGGCGGCTTGACCTGCGTCGACAAGGCCAATGTGTTCAAGGCCTTTGCGTTCTTTCGTGAGATGTTCGACGAGGCAGCCAAACGTCATCCTGACGTGAAGACGGATCGTCTGTATGTCGATGCCTGCTCGGCCATGCTGGTGAAGCGGCCGTGGGACTTCGACGTCATGGTGATGGAGAACATGTTCGGCGATATCCTCTCCGACATGACGGCCGGCCTGATCGGCGGCATGGGCATGGCGCCCTCGGCCGATATCGGCGACCGCTATGCCGTGTTCCAGCCCTGTCACGGCACCGCGCCCGACATCATGGGGCAGGGCAAGGCCAATCCGACCGGGATGATCCTGTCGGCGGCGATGATGCTCGACTGGCTCGCGGACAAGCACGGGCTTGAATCCGCCGCCGAGGCCGGCGAACGCATCGAACGCGCGGTCGACAAGGTGTATGCGCAAGGCATCAAGCCGATGGAGTTCGGCGGCCAAAACGGCACGGCTGATATTGGCAATGCGGTACTGGCGTCGTTGTGATGCGCCGTCGCCCATAAGCCGGGCCTCATGGTTCGAGACGCGTGGCATTGGATTTGCGCTGTTCGCTGACGGCCTCGCCAGCGCTCGGCCTGCTCGGGCGTGCCACGCTCCTCACCATGAGGAGGAAAGGATTATGCCGCATATTGAGACCTCGTCCTGAGGAGCCGCGACAGCGGCGTCTCGAAGGACGCCATTGACGTGACTTTTCCTTCCCGCGGCGCGATTTCTCGCCCGGGTTCTGCAACGCATCGTCCCTCGTTGAGAAGAGGGCGCGGGAAATGCCGGGTGCTCATGCGCACCCGCAGCCTCGTGTGTAAAAAAGTAAAACACACGAGTTAGTCACCACAGGTTCGCCGAAACATCCCGGCATTCCCCGCGCGAATGGTTTTACGGTTTCCTTCGTAGTCTCCCCGGAGACCGGCTTTGTTGCCTCCGTCCCCCTGAGAAGCGTCAGCTTCTTTGGAGTTAACACCAGCATCGGGGTGTCAGGACGCTACGACTTCGCCGTCCGCAAGCGCGCCGTTCGTCGTCCGGCATAGCTCGCGTCCATCGCGTCCCGCACCCACGTTCGTGACGATCGCGAAACGCCCCTTTTGGTGGCGCGGGATGGGCGGGAATCTGCCCGTGATTTTAGGATCGGATCAACCGCTGACACCTGCGACCTAATAACGCGACGGGCAAATCAGTTGGCGCACGCCAAACCTTGTCAATCGCTATCTTTCGTGTCCCGGACGCGGCGCGACATGAAGTGACGCGACGCAGATCCGGGACCCACGATCTTACCTGGGCCCACGGATCAGCAGCGCACCACACCGCCTTCGCGGTGCGCTGCGCAGCATCCGGGGCAAGGATCACCGCCCCCTAAACTTCGGCTTGCGCTTTTCCATGAAAGCCAGACGGCCTTCGCGGAAATCCTCTGAATCCATGCAGGTGGTCGAGATCGCCTTGATCGCGGCCATGTCGCGCTCGTCCTTGTCCTTCAGCACTTGGGCGATCGTGATCTTGCTGGCCTTGATCGACAACGGCGCGTTGCCGGAAATGGTGCGGGCGATCTCGAGCGTTTCGTCCCACAGCTTTTCATCCGCGACCACGCGATCGACAAGGCCGATGCGTAGAGCCTCAGCGGAATCGATCCGCATGCCCGTGTACATCAAAAGCCGTGCCTGCGACGGTCCAACCAGCGACACCAGATGCTTCAGTCCATCATAGCCATAGGCGATGCCGAGCTTGGCCGCGGGGATTCCGAACTGGCTGTTGTCCGAGGCAAAGCGCATGTCCGCCGACATCGCGACCTGCATGCCGCCGCCAAGGCAGAAGCCGCGGATGCAGGCGATGGTCGGCTTCGGAAAATGGGCGAGCAACGCCCGCTGGGCGTCGCTCCTCCGGTTATATTCTTCGGAGGCTTGCGCGTTATGGCGGTTCTTTTCGAACTGGCTGATATCGGCGCCCGACACGAAGGCCTTGTCGCCGGCGCCGGTCAAAATCACCACGCGCACGCTCTCGTCGTCGCGCAATTCGGTCAGCGCCTGACCCACGCCATCCCACATCTCGATCGACATGGCGTTGCGTTTTTCGGGATTGTTGAAGGTGAGGATGCCGACCCCGTCGGTGATTTTTTTGAGGATTTTGCCGTCGGCAAAGGATTTTTCGTTTGTCTTGGCGACGTCGAGCATCGGAAAGCCTCGGGAGCAGGGTTTGAGCCCGCAATCAAGCACTGCTTTGCGGAAGCTGCAATGGCGGCGCGGTCGCGAGGCATCCATGTCTTATTGCAGACGTCATTCCGGGATGGTCCGAAGGACCAGACCCGGAATCTCGAGATTCCGGGTTCGATGCTTCGCATCGCCCCGGAATACCCGTCGTTACCGCGCCAGATGCGCCGTCAATGGATGATTGGCGGCCTTGGTTGAAGAAGGCGGCTTCCTCGGCCGTGGCCTCCAGCAACTGCTCGTCCTGATCGTAGATGTCGTTGCGGAACTGGATGGTCTGGTCGCGGGTCATCCATGCGGTGAGGTAGATCCAGGCGACCGGTACTTTCTTCGGCAGCACGACGTCCTCGCGTTCGCCGGTGGCAATCGCCGCGTCGATCGCGGCCCTGTTCCATTTCGGCATTTCTTCCTGCAACAGCCAGGCGGCGAGATCGCGGACATTGTCGACCCGCGAGCAGCCGTGGGAATCGAAACGGTAGTCGTCGCTGAACAGATTCCGCTGGTTGGTGTCGTGCATATAGACCGAATAGGGGTTGGGCATGTCGATCTTCACTGCGCCGAGCGCGTTCCACGCGCCGTTCTGCTGGCGCACCGTGAAATTGGGCACATGCGCGCCGGACCAGTCGACGGATGCCGGGTCGATCGGGCGGTCGTGGCCGTCCAGCACTTCCATGTGCATGCGCGAGAGATAGCTCGGGTCTTTGCGCATATGCGCGGAGATTTCGGTTTTCGCGATCGAGGAGGGGACGGTCCAGGTCGGGTTGAGATTGACGCTGGTGATTTCCGCGGTCAGCGTCGGCGACGGCTTCTCGGTCTTGCCGACGATCACGCGATAACGCCGCACGACCGTATCGTTCTCGACCGCTTCGGCAAATGTCGCCGGAAGGTTGACGACGACATAACGCTGGCCGAACGGGAAGCTCATGTTTTCCAGCCGCTCGAGCGAAGCCTCCAACTGCCTGATCCGCTTCTGAACGGGGATGTTGAGCGCGGCCAGGGTGCGCGGCGTGACGGTGCCGGTGGCGGCCATGCCATGGCGCACCTGGAAATGCTTGACCGCCTCGGCCACCGCCTCATCGAACGGGCCGGCTGCCTTGTCGGCGGCGAGATCCTCGCTGATGATCAGGCGGTGTCGCAGCAGATCGTCGTCGGGACCGGCGACCCCGAGCGCGAATTTCGCCTCCGCAGGGATAGTCGGCCAGCCGCCGCGGACCGCGAGGTCGGAATAGCTGAGCGCAGCGTCCTTGATCCGTTGCGCCGTGCCTTCGTCGAAGGTCGGTTCATGCGACAGCGCCAGCGCTGCGGCCGAACGCGATTCTGGGGTCGAGGCGGCCGGTCTAGCGGCCGCAACGTGGGGTGGACTGGGCTGCGCGGCGGCGGCCGGTGTTTGTGCTGCGCTTGGGCTGAAGGCCGGGACGGCGGCGAAGGCAACGCCGGCGGCAAACACAACGAATTTACGCATCAATGAAATCCCCTGGAATGCGCTGGTGGCGCGGGCGTTTGATCAAAATGCAAGCCCGGCCAATCGACGAGCGAGACGTCTATAAAATATGACCATGAGGGTTGCCTTCCGATTAAGCCGGAATTGCGGTTTTTGCATCCCCGATGCGCTCGTCTTCACTGGCGAGCCGCTTCCGGTATGTCGCAGGTCCCGCTAATCTGGTTCGTGAGAGTCCCGATTTTAAAAGAGTAATGGGCTCCGCGGGAGATACCAATGAGGTGGACGCGCCGGGCGGCGTTGACCGGATGCGGCGGCGCTGTCGCCGGCCTTTGGCTGTGGCCCGCCTTGTCACCGGCTGAGGCGGCCTATCCGAACCGGGCGATCAAGATGATCGTGCCGTATCCGGCCGGCGGCAGCATCGACCTGCTCGGGCGGCTGGTCGCCGAGCAATTGCGGGCCGGGCTTGCCGCCACCGTGGTCGTCGAGAACAAGCCGGGAGCGGCCACCGTGCTTGGCGCCGAACAGGTGGCGCGATCGCAAGCCGATGGCTACACGCTGTTGACCGCGACCTCGACCACGCTTGCGATCAACAAAGCTCTCTATCGCAAATTGGCCTACGATCCGGTGGAGGATTTCACGCCGATCGCACCTGTCGCGCGGGTGCCATTCGCCCTGATCGTCGATCCATCCTTGCCGGTGAAGACGCTGCCGGACTTCATCGCTTACGCCAGAGCCAATCCGGGGCTCGCTTACGGTTCGGCCGGCAACGGCAGTCCGCATCATCTGGGCGCCGAAATGTTGCGGGAGCGACTCGGATTAAGCGTCCGTCATGTCACCTATCGTGGCGCCGTTCCGGCCCTGCTTGATGTGATCGCGGGCCGCATCGCCTTCATGGTCGCGGATCTTCAGCCGGCGCTGCCGCAAATCCGCGAGGGAAAAGTCAGGGTGATCGGGGTCACGACCCCGCAACGGGTCGCGGCCGCTCCCGACATTCCGACGTTGGCTGAGTCAGGCCTCGACGGGTTTGAACTCGTGGCCTGGGTCGGCGTGGTGGCGCCAGCTCACGTGCCGCAACCAATCGTCGAGCAACTCGCAGCCCAGATCGACAAACTGACGAGCGATCCTTCAACCGTCGAGCGATTGACGGCGATGGCGCTTGAGCCGGTCTCCGGCTCGACGCCTGATCGCTTCAAGGCTTTCGTCAAAGCCGAGGTCGATCGCTGGGGCATCATCGTCCGCAATTCGGGTGCCGAACTGGAATGAAGCTTCAATGACAGATGTGGAAGTGCTGATCGTCGGCGCGGGGCCGGTGGGTCTGACGCTGGCGATCGATCTGGCGTGGCGGGGCATCGATGTCACGCTGCTTGAGACGCGCGCACCGGCCGAGCCGCCGGAGCCAAAATGCAATCACGTTGCCGCCCGCACCATGGAAATTTTCCGGCGGCTGGGTTTGGCGGAGAAGATACGCAATTCGGGGCTGCCGGCGGATTATCCGCACGACATCAGTTACCGCACCACGTTTACCGGGCAGGAACTGACGCGAATTCAGATTCCCTGCCGCCGCGACCGCTTCACACGCAAAGACGGTCCGGATTGCAACTGGCCGACGCCGGAGCCGCCGCATCGCATCAACCAGATTTTTCTCGAACCGATCCTGTTCGAACACGCCGCGGCCGAGCGGCACATCCGCATCATCAACCGGACCTCGGCCGAAGATGTCCGAATAGGGGATGCCTTCGCTGAAGTGACATTGCGCGATCTCGACAGCGGGGCAACGAAGTCCATTCGGTGCCGCTATCTGATCGGTTGCGACGGCGCGCGGTCGGTCGTCCGCAAGGCGATCGGCGCCGAGTTTGTCGGTGACGCGGTGGTGCAACGCGTGCAATCGACCTACATCCGCGCTCCGGATCTGATCGCCCGGCAGCATTATGCGCCGGCCTGGGGCACCGGCGCCATCAATCCGCGCCGATCCGGCATGGTCTATGCGATCGACGGCCGCGAGCGCTGGCTGGTGCATAACTACATGAAGCCAGGCGAGGGCGACTTCGATTCGGTGGATCGCGACGCCTGCATCCGCACCATCCTCGGGGTGGATGCGGACTTCAAATACGATGTCATCTCGAAAGAAGATTGGTTTGGGCGGCGGCTGATCGCGAGCCGGTTTCGCGACCGCTGCGCCTTCATTGCCGGCGATGCCGCGCATATCTGGGTGCCCTATGCCGGTTACGGCATGAATGCCGGCATTGCCGACGCAACGAACCTGTCGTGGATGCTGGCTGCGCATCTCAACGGCTGGGCGCCGGCCTCCATTCTCGACGCCTACGCGGCCGAACGCTGGCCGATCACAAGCCAGGTATCGCGGTTTGCGATGTCGCATGCCGAAGTCGAGATTCGCCGCCGCGGCGCGGTGCCTGACGCAATCGAGGAAGCGAGCGCGGAGGGTGAACGTGCGCGGCTGGAAACCGGGCAACTCACTTACGAGATCAATGTTCAGCAATATGCCTGCGCCGGTCTCAACTTCGGCACCTATTACGATCGTTCGCCCATCATCGCTTACGACGGCGCCTCGCCGCCGCCCTATACGATGAACAGTTATACCCCCTCGACAGTGCCGGGATGCCGGACGCCGCATTTGTGGTGCGCGGATGGCGCCTCGCTCTACGATGACATGGGACCGGAATTCACGCTGTTGCGTTTTGATCCGGCGGCAGATGCCAAGCCGCTTGCGCGGGCTGCGGGTGAGCGAAAACTGCCGCTGAAGGTGATCGACGTGGCGGCACCGGCTGCGATGGCCCGAGATGGCGTTTTGGTGTTGTCGCGGCCCGACCAGCATGTCGCCTGGCGCGGCCATTGCGCGCCAGCCGATTCGTCGGCTCTGATCGATCGTATCCGCGGCGGCGCCGGGTAGGGATCACCAGGCCGCGCGCCAATCCTGATCAGTCTTCGTTCGCAGCGATCGATTCCATCAAGGATACGAGCTGACGCTGGACAGTCTGGTCCTTGATCTTGCTGTAGGCGCGCAGCAACCTGAGGCTGAATGCGCTGTCAAGGAACAGCAGGCTCTCCACTTCACGGGCCTTGCCATCGCCGTCGTAGAAGAAAGTAACGGGCACATCGAGCGCTGTTGCAATCTGCTGAAGACGGGCGGCGCCCACGCGATTGACGCCCTTCTCGTATTTCTGAACTTGCTGGAAGCTGACGCCAAGCTGTTCTCCAAGCTCGGCCTGCGAAACCTTCTGCTCCACGCGCCGCAAGCGAATCCGCTTGCCCAGCTCAATGTCCGGTTTCCCGGCGCTGCGTTGCTTCATCTTTTTTGCTATGGATTTCATACTGCTTCTACCGTCCTTCGCTCATGAAGCGCCTGAACAACAGGGTTTGGAGGTTACCCTTATATACTGTTCAGACCCACTTCTAATGCACCAATTCGTACCCAAACCCCGGAAATTTACGGGGATTTGCCTCCTCCCAAAACGGCTCAACCGCCGCCCGCTAGATCGATGACGTTCGTCATCCGACCATAAAAGCTGCAATGGTCCGGAACGCCATTTAATCGCGCCTCGTTTCGATCGATACGGGAAGTGCCTTCTGCGAGGCGTTTTCCCCAATACTTCTAAATCTAAGTATCTAAATCCGACCACCGATCTACCTGCTTTGGCAGGTTATTTGACATATAACAACCCTGACGCCGGTTACGGCGGGACTTTTTGACGCGCCTGGTTTACTGTTGCGCCAGAAAATGACGTCTGCATCCACAGGCTGCACCCTGCCAAAGTCCCAAAAGCCTCATTCACGGAAATTTTGCAGTGCACCAGCAACTTCGATGTCTATAACGCGCCCAGCCGCACGGCAACTACGGCTGAATCATCAGGGATTGCCGAGCGATGTCACAAATCTGTGTAACGACGAAATCTATCTTCTCGGTCCTAATACCGTCGGACTTTTTTGGGCGGGTTGGTGTTGATCTATTTATTACCTCGATCACATCGATCGTTTCGCGGGCTCGATAACGGAAACACGCTGTGGCTTATTTTGAAGAAAATTTGCGAGCTGTTCTGGCAACTCTTGAGGAGTGCCAGACATCCCTCATCAAGAACGGCGATCGCGACACGGCGCAGCTGGTTTCGGTCGCGATCCTGGAGCTCCGGATCAAGCTCAACCGGATCGACGATTCGGAATTGAAGGCGTTGTGCGATGCGATGGTGCGGGAGGTCGAGGCGACTTCAAAGTCCGTTCCGCAGGAAAGTCCGCGCCCGCGTTCGCCGGTTTCCCTGAAACTGGTCAAATAGCCCGGCTACCGGTGCACCCGGTCGCAACGTTTGGCCGGCCCCGTGGTCGTGATTTGCGGATTTCCGCATATCCGCTACATCAACTCCCATCATGATCCACGACGTCTCGCTTCCGGCTGCGCTGATTGCGGGCCTTGTCAGTTTTCTGTCGCCCTGCGTGCTGCCGCTGGTGCCGCCCTATCTGGTCTATCTGACCGGCGCGACCATCGAGCACGTGGCCAATGACGAACCTGCGTCGTCGTCCCGCCGCGCGGTGATGACGTCAGCCGTTATGTTCGTACTCGGCTTTTCCACCGTGTTTGTGGCGCTCGGCGCCAGCGCTTCGCTGATCGGCAGCTTTATCCATGCCTGGTCGACGGAACTCTCGATCGTCGCAGGCTGCGTCATCATCGCGATGGGCCTGCACTTCCTCGGGTTGACGCGGATTGATCTGTTGATGCGGGAAGGGCGCCTTTCCATCCCCAAGCCTGTCGGGCTCTGGGGCGCCTATGTGATGGGGTTGGCTTTTGCATTCGGCTGGACACCTTGCATCGGGCCGATCCTGGCGGCGATCCTCTCGATTGCAGCCTCGGAATCCACCGTGGAGAAAGGCGCCGGCCTGCTCGCGGTCTATTCCGCCGGCCTTGGCATTCCGTTCCTGATCGCGGCCTTCATGGTCGAGCAATTCTCCTCGCTGTTTGCACGAATGAAGCGATATCTGGCGCACGTCGAGCGCGCCATGGGCGTGCTGCTCGTCGTCACGGGTATCGCCTTTCTGACGGGTGGCGTTTCTACCGCCAGCATCTGGCTTCTTGAGACGTTTCCGAGCCTGCAAACTATCGGTTGACAGCGCGCGCCAAATTGCGCGCACGCGGGCTTAAATATTGCTGTCGGTGATCGCCGAATAGATCATGGTGCGCAGTTCGCGCCGGATTGGGGTTGCGGTCGAGGGCAGCACCTGCGTCATGAAAATAGCGATCAACTCCTCCGCCGGGTCGATCCAGAACGAGGTCGTCGCCGCACCTCCCCAGGCATATTCGCCGCGACTTCCGGGAATGAGCGTCTGCGCCGGATCGAGGGTGACGGAGAAGCCAAGGCCGAAACCGATGCCATGATAGGTCGCCTCGGAGAACAGCGATCGCGACAGATCGGGCAACGTTTTGCCGCCCGGCAGATGATTTGACGTCATCAGGGAAAGCGTCTTCGGGCCGATCAGCCGCACGCCATCGAGCTCGCCACCGTTAAGCAGCGCTCGGCAGAAGGTGAGATAATCGGCCGAAGTTGAGCACAGACCCCCGCCGCCGGAGATGAACGACGGCGGTGACAGGAAAGAGCTCCTTGCCGGATCGTCTTGCAAAGTGAGACCGCTTTTGCGGTCGGTGGCATGAAAGGTCATGGCCCCTTGCGGGCTCGCCGAATAGCAGGCCGCCAGACGGTGGGCCTTGTCAGGGGGTACGAAGAAGCCGGTATCTTTCATGCCGAGCGGATCGAAGATGCGCTCCTGAAGAAACTGCTCGAACGGCTTGCCGCTGATGAGGCCGATGAGATAGCCGATCACGTCGGTCGAGACCGAATAGTTCCAGGCCTCGCCCGGTGAAAATTCCAGCGGTATCTTTGCGAGATCCGCGATCATGGATTGCAGCGTTCCCGCTTTCTCGACCTCGCCGATTTTCAATTCGCGATAGGCCGCATCCACATTGCCGCGCTGCTGGAAGCCGTAGGTGAGGCCCGAAGTGTGCCGCATCAGGTCGACGATCTGCATTGGCCTCGAGGGCGGCCGGGTGAGAAAGGCCGGCCAAATGCCGGCCTGGAACACGCCGAGGTTTTTCCACTCCGGGATATATTTGTGGACGGGCTCGTCGAGTGCGGCGCGGCCCTCCTCGACCAGCATCATGAAGGCGATGCTCGTGATCGGCTTGGTCATGGAGTAGATGCGATAGATGGTGTCGTCCTTGACAGGCACCTTGCGCTCGAGATCGGCAAAGCCTTGCGAGGCGCTGTGAACGAGTTGGCCGCGCCGATGAACCATGAGCTGGGTTCCCGGAAAGCGGCCGGCATCGATGTAGCGTTCGCGCAGATGGTTCTCGATCCGGTCGAAAGCGGCTTTCGACATACCGGCGGATTCGGGGGAGGTCGTGGTCAGGGCCAAAGACATCGGATTTCATCTCTTGAAAATATCCGGCTTTCTTAGCCGAAATCGGCGCGGCATTCCAATCGCTGGCGCTTACCTTGGTTTGTCGACTGGTATAGGGTGGAGGCAAATAATGCCACCCCAAGGAAAAGCAAAAATGACCCAGTTCAACGACACTGAACTCACCGCCGCCGTCCTCCACAGTTTTGAGGAGGTGAAGAATCCGCGGGTCAAATTCCTGATGGAGGAATTGACGAAGTCGCTGCACGACTTCGTCCGCAAAACCGATCTCACCTTCGGCGAATGGGAATATGCGATCGATTTCCTGACCCGTGTGGGCCAGAAGTGCACGCCAAGCCGGCAGGAGTTCATCTTGTTGTCCGACGTGCTGGGCGTCTCGATGCTGGTGGATGCCGTCAACCACAGGGAACGCGAAGGCGCGACCGAGACCACGGTGCTGGGTCCGTTCTACGTCGGCGAACACAAGGCGATGCCGCATGGCACCGACGTCTCTCCCAAACTCGAAGGAGAGAAAATGTTCGTGCAAGGCCACGTCACCGATCTGAACGGCAAGCCGCTCGCGAACGTTCCGGTCGATATCTGGCACGCCGATGACGACGGCTGGTACGATTCGCAGAAACCGGATTACGAAACCGCGGGTCCGTCGTCGCGCGGGCGCTTCATCACCGACGCTGACGGCCGGTTTTACTTTCGCACCATCCTGCCATGCAGCTATCCGATCCCGACCGACGGTCCGGTCGGGCAGATGATTTTGGCGCTGCACCGTCATCCGATGCGGCCAGCGCATGTTCATTTCCTGGTCAATGCGCCCGGACACGAGCCGCTGGTCACGCATGTTTTCGTCGAGGGCGACAAATATATCGATACCGATGTCGTATTCGGCGTGAAGGACGAACTGATAGCCAAGGTCGAAAAGCGTAACGATCCCACCATGCCGGACGGCAAACCGGCTCAGACGCCCTGGCATCTCATGACCTATGAATTCCGCCTCAGGCCGGGCGAGGGTGTCGCGCCCAAGCCGATGGCCGTGAGCGAGGACGCTTAATACCGCGTCCTGAAGTTCGCGCTCAGTCTCGGTTGCCTCTATTTGCGGACGCTTCGAGCGATCGCGGGTGTTTGGCCACCCGCGATGGCGGACATGCGCCGTCGGCGCATTTTTGAGCGCGTTGCTCAATCATTGTGCGTCGCACAATAAATGAGCGGGTGCAAATTTTGAGAGCGGACCGAGATGTTCGGGTTGGCCGTCGTCTCCTATATAAGTATTTGTAAAATAAAATATTTTATCGCTGAGGCGGCTTGGCACAAAGCTTGAATGGCTTCCTGCTGACGCCATCGATGCCGTCGCCGAAAAGCCATTCATCCGATTTGACGCCGCTCCACCGGACTTCACCCGGCGCGCGCTGCCACGCCGTCGGACGGCGACCCGATTGGCCACCTCACGCAAAGGAAATTTTCAATGAGCTCGAAAGACCCGACCTGGATCTCAGACTGGAACCCCGAAGATACGACCTTCTGGGAAACCAAGGGCAAGGTGACCGCCCGCCGCAACCTGATCTGGTCGATCGTTGCCGAGCACATCGGATTTTCCGTCTGGCTGATCTGGTCGATCGTCGCGACGAAGCTTCCGGCGGCTGGCTTTCACTACACGACCGACGAGTTGTTTCAGCTTGTCGCTATTCCGGGCCTGATCGGCTCGCTGATGCGTTTTCCCTATACTTTCGCGGTGACGACCTTCGGCGGCCGCAACTGGACGATCTTCTCGGCCTCTGTGCTCTTCATCCCGACCTTCGGGCTCGCCTACTTCGTCAGCCAACCCGATACGCCATTCTGGCTGATGATCCTGGTGGCTTCGACGGCCGGTCTTGGTGGCGGCAACTTCGCCTCCAGCATGGCCAATATCTCCTTCTTCTATCCTGACCGCATGAAGGGCTGGGCGCTCGGCCTCAACGCCGCCGGCGGCAATATCGGCGTCAGCAGCGTTCAACTGCTCACACCGATCCTGATGGGCGTCGGTCTTATCAATCTCTACCAGGCCACGCCGGTCTCGGGCGTTTATCTGCAAAACGCCGGGTTGATGTGGGTCGTGCCGCTGATCATCGCGGTGTTAGGCGCCGTCTATTTCATGAACAACCTGACCTCGGCGAAATCGTCGTTCAAGAACCAGATCGCGATCGTCAGGCGCAAGCACACCTGGATCATGTCCTTCATCTACATCGGGACCTTCGGCTCCTTCATCGGTTACTCGGCGGCTTTTCCGCTCCTGATCAAGACGCAGTTTCCGGCGGTCACCATCGGCATTGCCTTCCTGGGTCCGCTGGTCGGTTCACTCGCGCGCCCGTTCGGCGGCCTGCTCGCCGACAAGATCGGCGGCGCGATTATCACGTTCTGGAATTTCATCGCGATGGCGGCGGCCACCATCGGTGTCATCTATTTCGTGGGAATCAAGGACTTCACCGGCTTCCTCGTGATGTTCCTCATTCTCTTTGTCACCACCGGCATCGGCAACGGATCGACCTACCGGATGATTCCCTCGATCTTCCGCGAGGAAAATCTGCGCAAAGCGCGAGGCAAGGGCGAAGCCGGCCGGGCGCTCGCGATCAAGACCGCGAGCATCGAAAGCGGCGCGGCCGTTGGTTTCATCGGCGCGATCGGTGCTTGCGGCGGCTACTTCATCCCGAGCGGTTTCGGCAAGTCGATAGCGACAACCGGCGGCCCGCAACTCGCGCTCGTCATCTACCTCGGCTTCTACGCCACCTGCCTGGCGCTGACCTGGTGGTTCTACCTGCGCCGCAGCCCCGCTGAAGCTGGTGCGCCGAGCCTTGCGGAGGCCCGCATCTAGACAACGCAATCAGTGCGCTATCGCGCAGCCGTGCTGATTTCCCTCGTGCCTCCGCGGGACGAGGATGAGCAAAATCAGAAGCTAAAGCCAGGAGAGAGCTATGACACCCGATCAAGTCAAGCTGGTGCAGCAGAGTTTCTCGAAAGTGGCGCCGATCTCCGATCAAGCGGCCGTCCTGTTTTACGATCGCCTGTTCGAGGTCGCGCCTCAGGTCAAATCGATGTTTCCGGCCGATTTGACCGAGCAGCGGAAAAAACTGATGGCGACGCTCGCTGTCGTGGTAGGCGGCCTGAGCGATCTTCCCTCGATCTTGCCGGCGGCGAGTGCGCTCGCCAAACGTCACGTCGCCTATGGCGCCAAGCCTGAGCACTATCCCGTGGTCGGCGCGGCTTTGCTGTGGACGCTGGAAAAGGGACTTGGGAGCGGCTGGACTTCCGAGGTCGCGAACGCATGGACCACAGCCTACGGCACGCTGTCCGGTTTCATGATTTCCGAGGCCTATGGCAAGCCGCAGGCCGCCGAGTAGGAAATTCGCATGAGTGAATCGCTCGTGATAGTCGGCAATGGAATGGCCGCTGCCCGTCTGGTCGACGAACTCGCCAAGGTCGCGCTCGGGCGTTACGCCATTGCCGTGATCGGCGACGAGCCGAGGCTTGCCTATAATCGCGTGCTGCTGTCGTCGGTGCTCGCGGGCGAAACGGCCTCACATGAAATCGAACTCAGGCCCGCCAATTGGTGGCGCGACCGCGGCGTGACTCTGAAATACGGCTGTGCTGTCGGCGAGATCGACGTCGGCCGCCGCGAACTCAAGATCGCCAATGAAGAGAGTATCAGTTTTTCAAAGCTGGTCCTTGCGATCGGGTCATCACCGCTGCGGCTCAACGTGCCCGGCGCGGATCTTGCCGGCGTGCACACCTTTCGCGACAGTCGGGACGTTGATCTCCTGCTGACTCTGGCGGCCGGAAAAAAGCGCGTGGTTGTCGTCGGCGGCGGATTGCTCGGACTTGAAGCAGCCTACGGACTCGCCAAGGCGGGTGCTCCGGTGACGCTGCTTCACCTGACGGACCGCTTGATGGATCGGCAGCTCGATGTATCGGCGGGAGCGCTGCTGAAATCGTTGGTCGAAAGAAAGGGAATCAGCGTCCTGCTTAACGCCAGCACGGCGCGCGTCCTCGGCGAGCGCCGTGTCGAAGGCGTCGAACTCACCGACGGACGGCGCATCGATGCGGATGCCGTGATTTTCGCCGCCGGGATTCGGCCGAACGTCGCGCTGGCGAAAGATGCCGGCATTTCCGTCAACCGCGGCATCGTGGTCGACGACCAGCTCCAGACCGGCACGGAGGGTATTTTCGCGCTCGGCGAGTGCGCCGAGCATCGCGGCATCTGCTACGGACTGGTTGAACCCGCCTATGAACAGGCGAAGGTGCTGGCGCAGCATCTGGCCGGTCGCGGCGCGGCCTATGGCGGGAGCGTGACCGCAACCAATCTCAAAGTGTCCGGGGTCGGCGTATTTTCCGCGGGCGATTTCCTGGGCAGTGACGGCAGTGAGGCCATCGTGCTCAACGACGCCAGGAGCGGCGTCTACAAAAAGCTCGTGATCCAGGAAGGTAGATTAGCCGGCGCGGTGCTGGTCGGGGATACCTCTGAGGCGCTTTGGTATCTCGGAATGATCCGCAATCGGGAGAATGTTACGGCGATCCGTAAGGACATGATGTTCGGCCGCACGGCTGCAACGCTGGCCGCGGCCGCATGATCGGTTGACCTCGATGACGGCCGTCGACACCTCGCTCCGAACAACTTCCACCACCTGCCCCTATTGCGGCGTCGGCTGCGGCGTGCTGGCAACTCCGGACGGAAGCGGTGCTGCGGCGATCTCGGGCGATCCCACCCATCCGGCTAACTTCGGCCGGCTGTGCTCGAAGGGCTCGGCGCTCGGCGAAACGGTCGGCCTCGAAAATCGTCTGCTCTATCCGATGGTCCGCTGCAGCAAGGGCACGATGGAGCGCGTCGCCTGGACGGACGCGCTCGACCATATCGCGCATCGCTTTTCCCACATCGTGGCGCGCGACGGCCCAAATGCGGTCGCGTTCTATCTTTCCGGGCAATTGTTGACCGAGGATTATTACGTCGCCAACAAGCTGATGAAAGGCTTCATCGGCAGCGGCAATGTCGACACCAATTCGCGGCTGTGCATGGCGTCCTCGGTGGCGGGCCATCGCCGCGCCTTTGGCGCCGATACCGTACCCGGCGTTTACGAAGATCTCGACGAAGCCGATCTGCTGGTGCTGGTCGGTTCCAATGCCGCCTGGTGCCATCCCGTGCTGTTCCAGCGCATGGTGGCCAACAAGCAGCGGCGCGGTGCGCGGATGGTGGTAATCGACCCGCGCAAGACCGATACATCAGAAGACGCCGATCTGTTTTTGGGATTGAAGCCCGGCACCGACACCGCGCTGTTTTCCGGATTGCTGGTGCACCTGGCCGATCAAGGCATGCTCGATCGCGCCTACATCGAGCGTTACACGGGCGGTTTTGATGAAGCGCTCGCGCGCTCCCGCAGCATCGCCGGCAGCGCCGCGGCGACCGCCTTGGCGACAAGCCTTTCCGAGCAGGACGTCCTGGCCTTCTTCCAGCTGTTTGCGGCGACGCCGCGTGTGGTCACGCTTTACTCGCAAGGCGTCAACCAGTCCGCGCAGGGCACCGACAAGGTCAATGCTATCGTCAATTGCCACCTCGCGACGGGGCGGATCGGCAAGATCGGTGCCTCGCCGTTTTCGCTGACCGGTCAGCCGAACGCGATGGGCGGCCGCGAGGTCGGCGGGCTCTCCAATCAGCTTGCGGCGCACATGAACTTCACGCCGCCCGATATCGATCGGGTACGGCGGTTCTGGAAGGCGCCGCGGATCGCGACGCATGAAGGTCTCAAGGCCGTCCAGATGTTCGAGGCGATCGGCCGCGGCGAGATCAGGGCGTTGTGGGTGATGGGCACCAATCCGGCCGTTTCGCTGCCCGACGCCGATGCGGCGCGTGCGGCCTTGAAAAAACTCGAACTGTTCGTGATTTCCGAGAACGTGCTCTCCAACGACACCGTCGGGGCCGGCGCGCACGTATTGTTGCCGGCGCTGGCCTGGGGCGAGAAATCCGGCACCGTCACCAATTCAGAGCGGCGCATTTCGCGTCAGCGCGCGTTTCTGCCGGCGCCCGGAGAGGCGAAGGCAGACTGGTGGATCGTCAGCGAAGTGGCGAAGCGCCTCGGATTTGCACCTGCGTTCGCGTATAGCTCGGCGGCGGCGATCTTCCGCGAGCACGCGGCGCTATCGGCTTTCGAAAACAACGGCAGCCGCGATTTCGATATCGGCGGCTTGAGCGAACTCAACGACGACGCCTTCGATACGATGAAGCCGGTGCTGTGGCCGCATCGCACAGACGAAACCGGGCAGCAGCGTTTCTTCGCCGGCGGCGAATTCTTCACCAACGACCGAAAAGCGCGTTTCGTCGCGCCGGAACGGCCGGTGCTGCGGACCGAGATCAATGAAGGGCGTCCGCTGCGGCTCAATACCGGCCGCATTCGCGACCAATGGCACACCATGACCCGCACCGGCATGAGCCCGCGGTTGGGGGCGCATTTGCCGGAACCGTTCGTCGAGGTGCATCCCGACGATGCCGCGCGGCATGGCCTTGCCGACGGGTCGTTCGCCCGCGTCACCACCGATCACGGCCAATGCACGCTGAAAGTTGTGGTCAGCCCGCGGCAGCAGCGCGGCATGTTGTTCGCGCCGATCCACTGGAGCGAAGCCAACGCATCCGCCGCGCGCGTCGGGGCACTGGTTGCGCCGATCACCGATCCGTTCTCGGGCCAGCCGGAAGCCAAGGCGACGCCGGCATCTATCCTGCCTTATGAATATGTGTTCCGTGGCTTCGTGCTGTCGCGCAAGCCGCTGGAGTTGCCCGATCATGCCTGGTGGGCCCGCGCCACAGTTAGCGGCGGACTTGGTTATCTCCTCGCCGACAACGCAGACCTGAAGGGTTGGTCGTCCTGGCTGCGCGAAGTGGCAGGCGAGGAACTCGCCGAATACAGCGACTTCGGCGGCGGCGTGTACCGCGCGGCATCGTTTTCGGGTGAGGCGATCGAGACCTGTTTATTTCTGGGACCGGCGCGCGATGCCGGCGACTGGGATGTCGCGAAGGAACTGTTCGCCGCGGGTGCGCTGAGCGTCGATCAAAGGCGGATGCTGTTGTCCGGCAAACCAGCGCAGGGGCTTGCGAGCACAGGGCCGATTGTCTGCGCCTGCTTCGGTGTCGGCCGCAATACGATCTGCGATGCGATTGCCGCTGGTAGTCGCTCGCACACCGAAATTGGCATGCGGCTCAAGGCGGGAACCAATTGCGGCTCGTGCATTCCCGAACTCAAGCGCCTGATCGCGCAATCTGGCACCGGCGATCCCGAGCGCGGGAAGTTGGTCGTGAACTCATAGTCGCCGGGCGGACGGCTTGCCAGGTCCGCAATGCAGTGCTGGCTCAAAAAAAACCCGCTCATATCCAGCACATCACATTGAGCACTTGAGGGTCCGTTGGGAGGAAGGATGACCACAACAAGATTAGAACCAGCGAAATCAACAAGCCGGCGCCGCAGAACAGAGCGACCCTTTTCAGAATATCGAAATCGGGTGGGATTGAGGGAATCGTATTCGAGAAAGCTTTTGCAGTCGCATGCATGGCCGGGCCCTTTGTTTGACGCGGATAATGCCGATCAGGCACGCCGGCGTCGAATTTCGATTTTATCAATGATTGGCTTTCAGGCGTGCTGGGGTACAACTGGAATTTACCAACGATAAGGCTGAATATTTTATTCGATCAAAATCGGGTACCCCGATCGCGGCTTGTCTCCAAAGATGCTCGGCTAACTGAAACGCAGAGACGGACGTCTGAGTGTTGAATTCGGGATCGGTCAAAACATCGTCCAGGATCCGGCGCAAAAGCTCTACATTCGCTTTGCTCAAAGTGAGTGCCATCGACTTTTATCCGGACTAGGCTGAATTCAGAGACTTGCGGGCGAGATTCGGTTTGATTCGGCTAAGTTTGATCAAGTTGATGGGAAGCAAAATTATATGAAGGATCAGCACGGGGTAAATGTGAGCGCCTAAGCCATAGAGAATGAAAAGCGCGTTGCTTAAAAGTGCGAGAATTCTAAGTGCCAAGATCGTCGACATGCTAAAACTAGCAAGGACGCAGAGCGCTGCCGCGAAGCCAAGCAAATCGATCCACGACATTCCCTCATTCCCTCACTCGGCCCTCATTTGCGTGTCGCATGGTATTCGTTGAGGCCATCGTCGGATTGGTCGGCGCCGCCGTGCTGATAAACGTCCCCGGGCGATCGACGACCAGTGCAAATCCACAAAGCAGCGAAGCTATAGCCCCGTAAAAAATCAAAAATCCGAGCCTCCATCGCTTGAAAATAATCTGATGTTCAGAAGCTCCGCTGTCGAAACTACTCACATCCGACATTTTTTCGGTTCCTGGGATCATGTGATGATGTCTCTATGTAATTTCGCAAATCGAACTAGCCGCGCGGGCGCGATCCTCAGTCGAAACCCCCATTGCTAGGTGGCTCCGGTTATGGAATGAGGGCTGGGATTTCGAAAAACGCAGTCACTCGTCGAATACTATTTGACGCTACAAAAAAATATGAACTCCTTCACACTGACGAACTACATTTTGCTCTCGGTAAATCACGATAGTGAATGTCAGTCGTGAAACAGAAGCGCCGCACGCTGTTTTGCGGCCATCGACACAAAAATTATCGAGCAACAATGCTTTCGAGCATAGGATCGAAAGTTCTCAACTTTGCGGCTTGGAACTGCAAAACTCATACCAGAGGATCACCTGTTGAGATGCTTAGTGATTTCGGCTTCGAAAATATCCGATGAAACGGCCTCAGATTAAACATTATGCATCAAGTCCGAGAGATCAGCGCCTCGGTAACGAACCTTCTTTGTAGTCGGTTGAAAAAGGCGCTCCGCAGTGAAGCATCCGAGAATCCACGATGGTAACTAAGTAGGACAATCTATTTGGGTTCAAGCTCAAATCGAAGTTGCGCTGAAGATTGAGACGCCCTGTCGATGAATTGATCTCTGGTGTCAATCTCACCGGAGTTCGTGTAAAAGAGCGGTCACCCCGCGGTGGCATGCATCGACCAGCGCGTCGCTCCCTTTACGATCCTTGCCTGGATCGCCATTGCCGTGTCAGACTATTCTGGAAGTTGGAATCCGCAGCATTGTTTCGCAAATGAAACTCCCCGCAGCATCGCTTACGAAAGACAAAGGCAGCGACGACTCGTCGCCGAGGCTGCAAGGGTTGGACAGCAATCCGCAACGAAGTTTCGGTCCACCGCTCTGGCGGGCGTTTCGCGACAGCCTCGCACACCTCTACACCCTGTCACTGCCCGACCCTTCGGAGGAAGAACGTTTCAGCCTCTCCAGCCGAACCTATGCCACGCCGCGTGCGATGGTGATGCACTGCAAGGGCACGGCATTCGTCATGACGCGGGGGCCGGTTCTGGTCGCGCGAGGCGCCGACCAGCTGCTGATCCTGCTTCAGATCGAGGGCTCGGTGGAAAGCGATTGCGCCGGTCGACACGGGCGCAGGGAGCCGGGCGATGTCGAGATCATCGACTATGCGCGACCTCTTCACAGCGTGGCGAAGGATTACGTCAATCTGATCATTCACCTGTCGCGCGATAGCGTGCCCGCGGCCCTGCTGGCCCTGGAACCGCACGGCCTTGTTTTTCCGCGCGAAAGCGGTGCGGCGCGCCTGATCGGCGCAGCAATGCAGGAATTCTATGCGCAGGCGGACCGTCTGACGATGTGCGAGGCCGAGGCGGCGATCGAGGGCATCGTGGCGCTGACGACCGCTTTCGCGCGGGCCAGGCTGGCCGGCGACGAATCGAGCCACGTGAAGTCGAGAAAGAAGGCTGCGCTCGACTACATCGACGCGCATTTGAGAAACGCGCAGCTCGGGCCGGCCGAGATCGCCAACGCGGCTAACGTCTCGCGCGCGTCACTTTACCGGCTCCTGGCCGAAGAAGGCGGCATTCGCTCCGTGTTGTTGACGCGCCGGCTCGATCAGGCCATGCGACTTATGCTGGCAGACGGTAAAGAGGAACGCTCGCTGGCGGACATCGCCGGGTGCTGCGGCTTTGGCGGTACAACCCAGTTCATCCGGGCGTTCCGCGCGCGTTTCGGCGTGGCGCCCCGACAGTACCTTGCGCTTGTCCGCAAGCAGGACCTCGACTGGCATGAATCGCGACTCGCGGCCGATGGCTTCGATGAGAACGCCTTCCTTTGGCGGCAGCGAGGATTGAACGGGCCGAAACAATCCGGCGTCCCCGATTGACAAGAGACGGAGACCCGGAGTCGGCGCTGGGTCATTCGCTACATGCGCGGCCCAGTGGCAAGTTTGGCCATGTCCGCTATGGTGCTGAAAGCGGAAGACATTAGCGGCGCCGATTACCTGCTTTATGGTGCGCCCGCTCTCGCCACAGGTAACATCACATGAAACACAAAAAATTCGGCACGACAGGCCAAGACGTCTCCGTCATCGGGCAGGGCACCTGGTACATTGATCGCGGTGATCGCAAGCAGGCGGTCGCAGCTTTGCGCCGCGGCATCGATCTCGGTATGACCCACATCGATACGGCGGAAATGTATGGCGACGCCGAGCTAGTCATAGCCGAGGCCATCACCGGGCGCCGTGACGAGACGTATCTGGTCTCAAAAGTTCTGCCAAGCAACGCATCACGACGCGGCACGGTTGAAGCCTGCGAGCGCTCCCTGAAGAGGCTCAGGACCGATCGGCTCGATTGCTATCTGTTGCATTGGCGCGGTAGTTTTCCGCTGGCTGAAACCGTTGATGCATTCGGGCAACTGGTCAAATCAGGCAAAATCCGCAGCTGGGGCGTTTCCAACTTCGATGCCGACGATCTCGAAGAACTTCTGGAAGTCGCAGGGCGCGGAAAAATCGCCTGCAACCAGGTGCTCTATCATTTGCAGGAACGCGCGATCGAGCACGCGGTGATTCCGTGGTGCGCCAAGCACGGCGTCGCCGTGGTCGCCTATTCGCCGTTCGGTCACAACGACTTTCCGCAGGCAAACAGCAAAGGCGGCGAGGCGTTGCAGACGATCGCCAAACACCATGGCGCGTCGGTGCGTCAGGTGGCGCTGGCATATCTGGCGCGTGAACCGAACGTGTTTGCGATTCCGAAAGCATCCAGCGCGGAACATGCCGCCGATAACGCAGCGGCGGGCGATCTCGTGCTCGACGCCGATGAAATCATGGTGCTCGATAAGGCATTTCCGCGCGGACCGAAACCGCGAGGCTTGCCAATGCTTTAGACCTGCCGGGAGAACCGTACCGCATGGCGCATAACCGCGTCCTGTTTTCCGGCCTTGTCGCAACCACCCGATGGGGCTTCTTTATCAACTCGCCCGATTCGACTGGTTTCGCTTTTTTCGAGTTCTAGACCGTGACCCGCCCCGCAGCAGCTTTAAAGCTCGACAGCGCTTCATTGCCGCTGCCCCAGGAAACTTCAGGTAACGCGAGACCGGACAAAGTTGCACCCGCGCGGGCCGACCGGCCGCTTCGCGGCATCACCCTGCTTCTGCTGTCGGGCATTTTTCTCGGCACGTCGGATGCGACATCAAAATATCTCTCGACGACGCTGCCGTCGGTCGAGATCGCCTGGATCAGGTTTCTGGTGTTTGCGCTGATCATGATCCCCGCGATGGTGCCCACTTCGCCGGTTTTTTCGTTGCGGACAAGGCGGCCGATGCTTCAGGTCACCCGCGGCATGGCGCTGCTCGGCTCGTCGCTGCTGTTTATTTCCGGCTTGCGGTTTCTCCCGATTGCCGAGGCTTCCGCGACCAGCTTCGTCTCGCCGTTGTTCGTCACTGCGCTGTCGATCTTTTTCCTCGGTGAGAAGGTGGGCTTGAGGCGCTGGCTCGCGGCGGCGGTCGGACTGATGGGCGTGATGATCGTCCTGCGTCCCGGCACCAGCGCCTTTCATCCGGCTGCATTCTTTCCGGTCGTCTCGGCGCTCGCCTGGGCCTGCACGCTGATCCTGACGCGCAAGATGAGCGGGCAGGAGCACACCGTGGTCACGATGACCTACTCGTCGATCGTGGGCTTTGCGGTTCTCTGCGCGCTGGTTCCCTTTGTCTGGGTCACGCCCACCTGGCACGACATCCTGCTCGGGATCGTTATCGGACTGGCATCGACGGCGGGGCAGTGGATCGTTGTGCTCGCCTTTCGTTATGCGGATGCCTCCGTGCTGGCGCCATTCTCGTATATCCAGCTTCTCTGGGTCACGTTGCTCGGCTTCGCGATCTTTGGCGAAGTCCCGGACGTCTGGACCGTGGTCGGCGCGGCCTTCATCGTCGCCAGCGGCCTCTATACGGCGCATCGCGAACGAGTCAGACATTCCCAGCTCGCCGCGCTGGCAGAGCCGTCGCCGAATCCGTAATTCAGGTGGTGGGCCGCCGTCACACCGGCAACGCGATCGAATACTTCACCTGGCTGAGCGCAAAACTCGATTCGATCGAGGCGATGCCCTCAAGCCTTGTCAGCTTGTTCTTCAGGAACGCCTCATAGGACGACAGATCTGCGACCACCACGCGCAAGAGATAGTCGCGGTTGCCGGTCATCAGGTAGCACTCCAGTACTTCATCCCATTTCGAGATCGCGCGCGCGAAGCGGTTGAGGTCTTCTTCCTTCTGCCGCGCCAGCTTGATCGAGATGAAAACGCTGACATGCAGGCCGAGCGATTTCTGGTCGACGGTGGCGATGTAGCGGGTAATAACGCCGCGCTCTTCGAGCAGCTTCACCCGGCGATGGCAGGGCGAGACCGAAAGCCCGACCTTCTCGGCGAGCTCGGCCATGGTGATGCGGCCGTCGGATTGCAGGAAGCTCAGGATTTTACGGTCGATCGCGTCCAGGGTATTCATTGGGATAAACCGTTACTTTGTGACTTTAGGTTGATAAATTATCCCAAAATATCCGGGTATGTCGCCAAAATTTGAGATTTTCGGCGGAAATATCAGCGGTAACATCGGTGGCCAATCGGGCCGCTAGACCCTGAGGCCGGGAGTTGCGCCATGCCGACCGAACCTGCACGTCTCGATATACTCTCATCGCTCGCGCGCAAGGTGCTGTGGTTATCCTCGTGGACCATACACCATGCCAACCATATCAGGCCCAATGTCGACGGGTTGAAGGTCGGCGGTCATCAGGCGTCTTCGGCCTCGCTCGTGACCATCATGTCGGCCTTGTATTTTTCAGTGCTGCGGCCGCAGGACCGCGTCGCGGTGAAGCCGCATGCGAGCCCGGTGTTCCACGCCATTCAATATCTGTTCGGACACCAGACCCGCGAGAAGCTGGAGAATTTTCGCGGCTTCAAGGGCGCGCAATCCTATCCGTCGCGCACCAAGGACATCGACGACGTCGATTTCTCGACCGGCTCGGTTGGGCTCGGCGTCGCGCAGACGTTGTTTGCCTCGCTGGTGCAGGATTATGTCAAAGCGCATGGCTGGGCCAAGGATCGCCCGGAGGGGCGGATGATCGCACTCGTCGGCGACGCCGAAATGGACGAGGGCAATATCTTCGAGGCTTTGCTCGAGGGCTGGAAGCACGGTCTGCGCAATACCTGGTGGGTGGTCGATTATAACCGCCAGAGTCTCGACGCCGTGGTGCGCGAAGGCCTGTGGGAGAAGTTCGAATCCATGTTCCGCAATTTCGGCTGGGACGTGGTGATCGTGAAATATGGCCGGTTGATGCGGGAGGCCTTCGCCGAACCTGGCGGCGACGCGCTGAAGCAGTGGATCGACGCCTGCCCGAACCAGCTCTATGCGGCGCTGTGTTTTCAGGGCGGCGCGGCATTCCGCAAGCATTTGCGCGATGAGATCGGCGATCAGGGGCCGGTGACGCAACTGATCGAGCGGCGCAGCGACGACGAGTTGCTGGCGCTGATGTCCAATCTCGGCGGCCACGATATGGCCAGCATGCAGGAGGCGTTCGAGTCCATCGATCACGATCGTCCCGTCTGCTTCATCGCCTACACCATCAAGGGCGTCGGCCTGCCGTTCCAGGGCCACAAGGACAATCACGCCGGCCTGATGACGGTCGCGCAGATGGAGAAATGGCGCGGCGTCCAGAACATCCGCATTGGCCACGAATGGGAAAAGTTCGAGGGCCTGTCGCAAACCCCGGCTGAGCTCGAGGCATTCCTATCGAAGGTGCCGTTCAATCGCGAGGGCAGGCGGCGGCTAAGCGCGCCGGAAATCGCCGTTCCCGAGCGGCTCGCCTTCTCGCCGTCGCCGCAGATGTCGACCCAGCAGGGCTTCGGTCTTGTTCTCAATGAGCTCGCGCGCGGCGATAGCGCCTTGGCCTCCCGCATCGTCACCGCCTCGCCCGATGTCACGGTCTCGACCAATCTCGGCGCCTGGGTCAACCGGCGCGGACTGTTCGCGCGCGCCGAGAAAGCCGACCTGTTCCGCAGTGAGAAAATTCCCTCGACCTTCAACTGGGATGCGTCACCCAAAGGCCAGCACATCGAACTCGGCATCGCCGAGATGAATCTGTTCATCCTGATGTCTGCGCTGGGGCTGTCGCACGCGATCAATGGCGAGCGGCTGCTGCCGGTGGCGACATTGTACGATCCCTTCATCGAACGCGGCCTCGATGCCCTGAATTACGCCTGCTATCAGGACGCGCGCTTCATGGTGGCGGCAACGCCTTCGGGCATTACGCTTGCGCCGGAAGGCGGCGCGCATCAGTCGATCGCGACGCCCTTGATCGGCATGGCGCAGGATGGGCTTTCATCCTTTGAGCCGGCTTTCGTCGATGAACTTGCCGTGATCATGGGATGGGGCTTCCGCTACATGCAGCGTGAAAGCGGCGAGGGCGGTTCGGTCTATTTGAGGCTCACCACGCGCACGCTCGACCAGCCGCAGCGTATCATGACGCCCGAGTTGGAGGCCGGCATCACCGAAGGCGCCTACTGGCTGCGCAAACCCGGACCGAATGCGGAAGTCGTCATTGCCTATACCGGGGCACTCGCGCCGGAGGCGATCGAGGCGGTTGGGCTTCTCGGCGAAAGCCGCCGCGACATCGGCCTGCTCGCGATCACCTCGGCCGACCGGCTTCATGCGGGATGGAGCGCGGCGCGCGGGTTACGCAGGGATCGCCGCGGCGTGGCGCATCTGTCCCATATCGAAAAACTGCTGGCGCCGCTGCCACGCGATTGCGGTCTCGTCACCGTGATCGACGGGCATCCGGCGACGCTGGCCTGGCTCGGCGGGGTGCGCGGTCATCGCCTCGAGGCGCTCGGCGTCGAGCATTTCGGCCAGACCGGCACCATCGACGATCTCTATCGCCACCATGGTATCGACGCCAACGCCATCATCGATGCGGCCGAGAGCCTGACGGCCGGTGCGCCGGTGCGGCACCGGAAATTGGCCGTGTGACCTCTCGATGGCCCCGGATCAGCAGCGCACCGTTTCAAGTTGCGCAGCATCCGGGGCACGACGCCGTGCGGTCCGCAAATATTCCGTGTCCCGGACGCGTTGCGGCATGACAATGACGCGACGCTGATCCGGGACCTATTTGATATCGAAGACTTGCGATCCCAGCGCCTGCGATCTTATATCCCACCATGGCCGCAACGCCGCGCCCCGCATATGGCGGGTTCATTTTTGCTTGTATTCGTGCAAAAGTGCCCGCCGAACGCTTGTTCACCCCTCCAAGCCCGTGAAATCAAGAGGTCTACGATGGTCAACCGCCTGCAATTCTACATCGATGGCGCCTGGGTCGATCCGGTCGTCAAGAAATCCACGCCCGTCGTCAATCCGGCGACCGAAGAAGCGATGTATGAGATTGCGCTCGGCTCAAAGGCCGATGTCGACAAGGCGGTCGCCGCCGCAAAGCGCGCTTTCGAGACCTATTCGCAGACGAGCCGTGAAGAGCGCGTCGCGCTGCTGACCAAGGTCATCGAAATCTACAAGGGCCGCATGAAGGAAATTGGCGCCGCCGTCTCCGACGAGATGGGCGCGCCGCTGCCGATGGCCGAGAAGCTGCAGGCCGGCGCCGGCCTCGGACATATCATGTCCACGCTCGACGTCCTGAAAAACTATCACTTCGAGGAAGCGCTCGGCACTGCGGTTGTTGTCCGCGAGCCGGTCGGCGTCATCGGCATGATCACGCCGTGGAACTGGCCGCTGAACCAGATCGCCTGCAAGGTCGCGCCCGCGCTTGCCGCCGGCTGCACCATGATCCTCAAGCCCTCGGAGTTCACCCCGACCTCGGCATTGATTTTCGCCGAAATCCTGCATGAAGCCGGCGTGCCGAAGGGCGTGTTCAACCTGATCAACGGACTTGGTCCCGAGGTCGGCGCCGCCATGAGCGAGCACCCGAACATCGACATGATCTCGTTCACCGGCTCGACCCGCGCCGGCATCGATGTCGCCAAGCGTGCTGCGCCCACCGTCAAGCGCGTCAGCCAGGAACTCGGCGGCAAGTCGCCGAACGTCATCCTCGAAGGCGCCGACCTCACCAAGGCGGTGACCGGCGGCGTCATGCACATGTTCAACAACTCCGGCCAGTCATGCAACGCGCCGAGCCGGATGATCGTGCCGCTGTCGAAGATGAAGGAAGTGGCCGCCATTGCCAAGGGCGTGGCCGACAAGACCAAGGCGGGCGATCCGCGCGCCGAAGGCACCACCATCGGCCCGGTCGTCTCGCGCATTCAGTGGGACAAGATCCAGGCCCTGATCAACAAGGGCATAGAGGAAGGCGCGACGCTCGTTGCCGGCGGACCGGGCCTCCCGGAGGGCGTCAACAAGGGCTTCTATGTCCGCCCGACCATCTTCGCCGACGTCACCAACGACATGACGATTGCGCGCGAGGAGATCTTCGGCCCGGTGCTCACCATCCTCGGTGCCAAGGACGAAGAAGACGCGGTGCGTATCGCCAACGACACGCCCTATGGGCTGGCCGGTTACGTTTCCGGCGATACCGTGGAAAGCGCGCGTCGTGTTGGCCGCCGCATTCGCGCCGGCAATGTCAATTTGCAGGGCGTGCCGAATGACCGCACCGCGCCGTTCGGCGGCTACAAGCAGTCGGGCAACGGCCGCGAGTGGGGCAAGTTCGGCCTCGAGGAATATCTCGAAGTCAAAGCGGTCGCCGGTTTCAACGCGGCGTAGTCTTCGGGAGTTAAAAAAGCGCCGGAGTGGATTTTCCGCTCCGGCGTTTTTCTTTTCAGTAATCGTCATTCCGGGATGGTGCGTAAGGACCAGACCCGGAATCTCGAGATTCCGGATTCGATGCCTTCGCATCGCTCCGGAATGACGAGAAAAACTATCCCCCCAACGCACCCTGCGTGTTCACATAGAGCGCGTAGATCGACTGGCTCGCCGCCATGAACAGGCGGTTGCGCTTCAAGCCGCCGAAGCAGACATTGGCACAACGTTCAGGCAGCGCGATGCGGCCGATCGGTTTGCCGTCGGGCGCAAAGATCATCACGCCGTCGAGTTCGGCGTCGCCCATGCCCCAGCCGCACCAGAGATTGCCATCAATATCGCAGCGCATGCCGTCAGGCGTGCCGGGACCGGCGTCGATCAGGACGCGCTTGTTGGTGATCTCATTGCCGGAAGGTGAAACGTCATACGCGAGAATCTTGCGGTTCGGCACGCCACGCGATTCCACGATGTAGAGAATCTTTTCATCAGGGGAGAAGCACAGCCCGTTCGGCCCCAAAACACCTTCGGCGACGATGGTGGCTTTGCCGCTCGCGCCGTCGATCCGGTAGACGTTGGCGTCGATCTCGGATTCCGCGACATAGCCCTCGTAGTTGCCGAGCAGGCCGAAGGTCGGATCGGTGAACCAGATCGAGCCGTCGGATTTCACAACGACGTCGTTGGGTGAATTCAGCTTCTTGCCGTCGAAAGAGTCCATCAGCACCGTAATCGAACCGTCATATTCTGTCCGGGTCACGCGCCGGCCGCCGTGCTCGCAGGTAACCAGGCGGCCCTGGCGGTCGCGGGTGTTGCCGTTGCCGAAATTCGACGGCTTGCGATAGACGCTGACAGCACCGGTCTCTTCTTCCCATTTGATGATGCGGTGGTTGGGAATATCGCTGCACAACAGATACCGCCCGTCGCCGAACCAGACCGGCCCCTCGGCCCAGCGCAGGCCGGTGGCGAGCCGCTCGACCGCTGATAATTTCAGCCAGTATTTTTCAAAGCGCGGATCGAGCGCGCGAATGGCGGGATCGGGATATTGCGTGGCCGGCTGAAAGCCGGGACGTGCGGGCTTTTCGGACATTTCATGTTCTCGTTGCTGCTGATTTCCTCGCCGTACCGTCTGCTATCATTGCCGTCTTGCGGCGGCAAGCGTGCCGAATTTTGGTTGTCATCACCCGCGAAAGCGGGTGATCCAGTATTCCACCAGTGCCGGTGATTGAGTGGATCGGCCTCGGCATACTGGATACCCCGCTTTCGCGAAGTATGACGCCAATGGTCGCGTTGGCAAGCGCTTGCCGCGCACCGGCCACCGCGCCATAATTGCTGAACGCTTTGAGAGAATGAGGGAAGAAATGCCACGCATATTGATGACCGGCGCGTCGGGAGGGATCGGCACGTCCTTGCGCAAATTACTGCCGCCGATCTACCCGGATTTGCTGTTGAGCGACCTGAAAGCGCCTGCCGATCTCGGAAAAAACGAGAAGTTCAAACCGGCCAATCTTGCCAATATGGCAGAGGTCGAGGCGATCTGCGACGGCGTCGATGGCATCGTGCATTTCGGCGGCTTTTCCGTCGAAGGTCCGTGGGACGACATCCTGCAAGCCAATATCATCGGCTGCTACAACCTGTTCGAGGCTGCGCACAAGAAGGGCGTCAAGCGCATCGTGTTTGCTTCGTCAAATCACGCGATCGGCTTCTATCCGCGTCATCACCACATCGGCACCGATGTCACGCCGCGGCCCGACAGCCGCTACGGCGTCAGCAAGGTGTTCGGCGAAGCGGTCGGCGCGCTTTATGCCGACAAGCACGGCATGAAGGTGACTTGTATCCGGATCGGCAATTTCGGCGAAAAGCCGCTCGACCACCGCCGGCTCTCGATCTGGCTCAAGCCGGAGGACCTGGTGCAGCTCTGCCGGATCGGACTCGATCACCCAGACATCCATTTCGAGATTTTCTACGGCGCTTCCAACAACGAGCGTGCGTGGTGGGACAATCATCGCGCCTACGATCTCGGCTATCGGCCGACCGGCCGCGCCGAGGACTTCCGCGAACATGCCTTTGCCGAGCAGGCGAAGTTGAAACCCGATCCGGTTGGCGATTTCTACCAGGGCGGCGCGTTCTGTGGCATGGAGTTCGACGGCGACAAAAGCCGGATCATCGATTTGAAATGAGAACACGCAGTCATTCCGGACGACGCCAACGGGTCCACGCAAGGCGCCGCCCGGTGACAAGTTCCTCGGCGAACCCGGAATCTTGTATAATAACTTCTGGATTCCGGGTTCACCCCTCCGAGGTGCCCCGGAATGACGGTACAAAGCAACAAAGGAAATAAGAAAATGGCCGACGGCTTGCGCAAGGGACTGGCGAGTTATGGTGATCCCGGGTTTTCGCTGTTTCTACGCAAGGTCTTTATCAAGGCGATGGGTTATTCCGATGACGCGCTGGATCGTCCCATCGTCGGCATCACCAACACCTATAGCGACTACAACCCCTGCCATGGCAACGCCCCCCAGATCATCGAGGCGGTGAAGCGCGGTGTGATGCTGTCCGGCGCGATGCCGATGGTGTTTCCGACCATTTCGATCGCGGAAAGCTTTTCGCATCCAACCTCGATGTACCTGCGCAACCTGATGGCGATGGATACCGAGGAGATGATCCGCGCCCAGCCGATGGATGCGGTCGTGGTGATTGGCGGCTGCGACAAGACCCTGCCGGCGCAGATCATGGCCGCGCTCTCGGCCGACCTGCCGACCGTCGTCATCCCCGTCGGCCCCATGGTGGTCGGGCATCACCGCGGCGAGGTGCTTGGCGCCTGCACCGATTGCCGGAGATTGTGGGGCAAGCACCGCGCCGGCGAAATCGATGACGTCGAGATCGAGGCGATCAGCTCCCGCCTCGCGCCGTCGGTCGGCACCTGCATGGTGATGGGCACGGCCAGCACGATGGCCTGCGTGACTGAAGCGCTCGGCCTGTCGTTGCCGATGAGTGCGACGATTCCCGCGCCCCATGCCGAGCGTTTTCGGCTGGCGGAGGAGAGCGGCAAGATCGCCGCCAAGTTGGCCAAGGCCAAGGCGCCAAAGCCGAGTGAGCTGCTGACGGCGTCTTCCTTCCGGAACGCGCAAGTGGTGATGCAGGCGATTGGCGGATCGACCAACGGCCTCATTCACTTGACCGCAATGGCGAACCGCACGACGCACCGCATCGATCTCGAGGCCTTTGACAAATTGGGCCGCGAAGTGCCGGTCCTGATCGACCTGAAACCCTCGGGCGCGCACTACATGGAGCATTTCCACCACGCCGGCGGCGTGCCGAAACTGATGGCCCAGCTCGGCGATCTCATCGATCTCGATGCCAAGACCATCACGGGAGATACCTTGCGCGACGTGGTGGCGCGGGCTGAAGACGTGCCGGGGCAGGATGTCGTTCGTTCGCGCGACAATCCGATTAATGCGCAAGGTTCGATGGCGGTCCTTCATGGCAATCTCGCGCCGCGCGGCGCCGTCATCAAGCAGTCGGCGGCGACGCCAAAATTGTTGCAGCATACCGGACGCGCTGTGGTGTTCGAATCCGTCGAAGACATGACATTACGGGTGGATGATCCCGCGCTGGAAGTTTCCGCCGATGACGTGCTGGTGTTGCGCAATGCCGGGCCGAAGGGCGCGCCGGGCATGCCGGAGGCGGGTTATCTTCCGATCCCGACCAAGCTGTTGCGCGCGGGCGTAAAAGACATGGTGCGGATTTCGGATGCGCGGATGAGCGGCACGGCGTTCGGCACCATCGTGCTCCACATCACGCCGGAATCCGCCGTCGGCGGCCCGTTGGCGCTGGTGAAGACCGGCGACATGATCCGTCTCGATGTCACCAAACGCAGCATTGATCTGCTGGTCGATGCCGCTGAGCTCGAAAAGCGTCGCGCCGCGCTCAAATTGCCGACGGCGGAATGGGCCAAACGCGGTTACGCGCATCTGTTCTTTGAGACCATCTTGCAGGCCGACGAGGGCTGCGATTTCGATTTCATGCGTGCCGAGGGAAAATCACAGGGAAAATGACGAAGGGAAGAGATAGACGGGGAGGCTGAGCGACAAAAGCATCTCTCCGCCCTCAGTTCGATTGACATCCCGACGACGCCGATGGGATGATCCAAAAAAATAATCGGGGAGGGGAGACGATGGCGAGCTTGGGCAAGCCGTTCGGCGCGATCGTTGCTGCTTTTCTGTTCACGGCGACCGGCGCAGCCGCGCAGGAGGTGAAACACTACCGCTTCGCTTATGACCAGCCAAGGACCACCGGCTACGGCATTCTCGGCGACATTTTTGCGGAGAAGCTGAAGACGCTCAGCAAGGGCACGATGCTGATCGACCAATATCCGGGTGCGCAGCTCGGGCAGGAGCCGCAAGTGCTCCAGCTCGTCAAATCCGGGGACGTCGAGTTTTGCATTTCGTCCTCGGCCAATGCGGCGACGCTCTCGCCCCAGGCCGGCGTGATGTCGATGCATTTTCTGTTCCGCAACGAAGCCCATCTGATCAAGGCGCTCGCGGACCCCGAAGTTTCCAAAGCCGTCAAGACGATGATTGCAGAAACCGTGCAGGGTGCCCGCGTCATCGGGCTCGCCACCCTCGGCCTGCGCCACATGTACGCCAGGCGCGAGATCCGGAAGGTCGAAGACATCAAGGGGCTCAAGGTGCGGGTTCAGGCGACGCCGACCGAGGACATCATGTTCCCCGCCTACGGCGCGCAGATCGTGCACATGCCGTTCGGCAGCGTTTACACTTCGCTGCAAACCGGTGTGATGGATGTCGCCGAAAACGGCATCAATGTCTATCTTGCCAACAAGCATTACGAGGTCGCGCCCGTGCTGTCGTTGACCGAACACGAGGCCAACAACAGCCTGCTCTGGATCAGCGACAAATTGTGGAACAGCTTGACCGCCGAACAGCAGGGCTGGGTGCAGGCGGCGGCCGATGAGGTCAACCGGAGTCAGCCCGCGAAGGCGCTCGAGCTCGAACATCAGTCGACGGAAAAACTGAAATCGATCGGTGTGAAGGTGGTGACAGATGTCGACAAGTCCGGTTTCACGGCGATCGCCGATCCTTATCTGGACAAACTCGCCAGGGAACTCGGACCGCATGCCGAGAAGGTCAAGAACCTGATCAGGGCGATCAATTGAGATCCTCATGGTGAGGAGCGCGCTCTCGCGCGCGTCTCGAACCATGAGGAAAGTCTAGCGCTACCCATCATCCTTCGAGACGCGGCCGAAGGGCCGCTCCTCAGGATGAGGCCGGTGTTTTCGTCGGGCTGCCGTTAGGGATGTTGAAGATGTCGATCGCCGACAAACTGGTCTTGCAGCGGCAGCATCATCTGAAATGGCGCGCCTTCGACCGGCTCGAACTGGTGCTGATGATATTGTGCGGGGCGTTGTGCTTCGGCTTCTCGCTGTCGGTGATGTCTGACATCGTGACCCGCACCATCGGCCATCCCTGGCTCTGGTTGCAGGAAGTCACCTCGACCCTGTTCATCTACGCGATTTTCATTGGGGCCGCGGTCGCGACCCGCCGCAATGATCATTTGTACCTGACCGCGATCTCTGAATCGCTGCACGGCACGCCGCGGCTGGTGGTCGAGATCATCATTCGCCTCGTCGTGCTCGGCGTGGCCTTTTGCCTGATCTGGTTCGGCTACATCAACTATATCAGGGGCTTTGGCAGTTTCCGCCTGCCGTCCGGCACGCCGATCGCTTCGCTCTACGCGGTGATCCCGCTCTCCGCGATCCTGATCGCGTTGTTCACGGTCGAACAACTCGTCAATGGCATCCGCAACGGCTTCGACCACCCGGAGCCGGAAGAGGAACTGATCATCCCCCCTGTTGAAACCTCCCTCGACCGGAGGGCGCAGCCGTGAGCGCGCCGCTTGTGCTTGCGCTGATGTCGTTCTGCTTCCTGTTCTTCGGCTATCTCGGCGTGCCCGTGCCGTTTTCGCTGATGGCGGGCGTCTTCGTCGGCGCGATGCTGACCGACGTGTCGCTGGCGGCGATCGTTCAGAAGATCTTTGACGGCGTCGATTCGGAGGCGCTGCTCGCGATCCCGTTTTTCCTCCTAGTCGGCGAACTCATGAGTTCGGCCAATGTGGTGGTGCGGATTGCGAACCTGTCGCTGTCGCTGGTCGGCCATATCAGGGGTGGACTGTCCCAGGTGGTCGTCGTCTTCAGCATGTTCTTTTCGGAAATGTCGGGCTCGACCACGGCCGACGTCGCGGTGATGAGCCGCGCGCTGGGCACGCCGATGCGGCGCGAAGGCTATAGCCCGGCTTTTATCGCGGCGATCATCGCGTCCGCCTCCACCATCGCGGCATTGGTGCCGCCGAGCATCACGGCGGTCGTCTATGGCGCGGTCGGCAACGTCTCGATCGCGGGCCTGTTCATGGCCGGCGTGGTGCCGGGCTTCATGATCGGATTCGGTCTGATGATCTATTGCTATTTCTTCGGACCGGTCGGCACGCGCAAGCCGCGCGCTTCCATGCGCCAGGTCGTGTTCGCGACCGGAGATGCCGCGCTGCCGCTGATGATCCCTGTGATCCTGCTGGGCGGCATTCTCACCGGCTGGTTCACGCCGACCGAGGCCGGCGTTGTCGCGGTGATCTGGATTATCGCGGTCGTGATCCCCGCCCTTAACCGCGGGCATTTCAGGAAAATTCCTTACGACTTCTGTCTCGCCGGCCTGATCTTTTCGCTGCCGTTGATCACCATCGGCGCCGCCAATGCCTTCGGCTGGATGCTGGCTTACCTGCGTGGCGCCATCGTGATCGCCGACTGGATTACCTCGATTGCCGGCAACGATCCTCAATATATGATGCTGTTGCTCGTGCTGCTGTTCACGGTGATCGGCGATTTCATTGAGCCGGTGCCGACCATCATCATCTTCATGCCGCTGGTGAACGCCTTGACTCAGGCTGGTGACATCAACGGCGTGCATATGGGTGTGGTGCTGATCGCGACGCTCGCCTTCGGCCTGATAACGCCGCCTTACGGGCTGGTGTTGCTGATGGCGTCGAAATTCGTCGGCGTACCGTTTTCAAAGGCGTTACGCGCGGCGTTGCCGATCTACGTCGTGTTCCTCGTGACCATCACCTTCACGATCTATTTCCCGAAGGTGGTGCTGTGGCTGCCCAAGCACGTGATCCCTGAATCCGTCGGCTGCTTCAAGTCGCCCGCGGGGACGGGGTATATTTGTCCGAATTGAACGAGACCCTCATGGTGAGGAGGCGCGGCTTCGCGCAGTCTCGACCCATGAGGCCACGGCCGGGCCTCATCCTTCGAGACGCGGCGATAGGGCCGCTCCTCAGGATGAGGGATTTCTTAGTCTAAGGGATTTCTTAGCCTACTTCCCCTTGCGCGTGAACTTCTCGATCGCGGCGCGGAATTCATCGGTATGCATGCAGTCGATGATCGCGTCGCGTTCGGCGGCAAGCTGTTGTTCGATCGGGTTGTGAGGCGCGCGCTGGACCAGCATCTTGGTGGCGGCGATCGCAGCCGGCGTATTCTGGGCGAGCCGGTGCGCCAGTTCGCGCGTCGCGGCCTTCAGGTCCACCGCCGGAACCACCTTCACGACGAGGCCCCATTGCATGGCCTGGGCGGCCGAAAAACTGTCCTCAGCGAGGAAAATCTGCAACGCGCGCCGCGGACCGACCGCAGCGGTGACGCCGACGGTGCCCCCGCCATCGGGCGATGCGCCGATTTTGGCGTAAGCCGGCGTGAAGCGGGCGTCTTCAGTGGCGATGCAGAGGTCGGCCATGAAAGCGAGCGAGAGCCCGGCGCCGGCGGCCGAGCCATGGACGCTCGCCAGGACGATCTTGGGCATCCGTTGCAGGGCGGCGATGAAGGCGTGATAGTGATGCAGCATTTCACCGACGACGGGCGCGACCCTGTCGGCCGCGGCGGCAGCGCCAATCGTTTGGAGATCGCCGCCTGCACAAAACGCGCGGCCGGCACCTTCGATCACCAGCACCTTGATGTCGTCGGAGGCCTCGATCTCGGCGGCCATTTGCTCAAGCTTTTTGGCGATCGTCAGATCAATCGAATTGAAACTCGCGGGGCGGTTGAGGGTGATCGTCGCGATCGGGCCATCGATGGCAAGCAGTGCCGGATCGGACGGCGGGGCGACGGTCTCATTTTCGGTCACAGCCATCGGAGAAGCCCTGAGGTTGGAGTATCCCTGACATTTAAATCCCATATGGCGGGTGGTGACAATCGCCAGTGAAGGCTGCAAGATGCCGAGAAGGCGCGGGCGCGGAAACAGGGAGCAGGCGTCGTGGGCGTTCAGGCAGTGTTGAGCCGGCCGGTTTCGACCGCCGACCCGTTTTCACATGGCTTTCTCAGCGATCCCTATCCGTATCACGAGGCCCTGCGCGAGGCCGGGCCCGTGGTGTGGCTCGAACAATACGGCATCTGGGCGATGGCCCGGCACGAACAGGTCCGCGATGCGCTGACCGACTGGCAGACCTATTGCTCGTCGGCGGGTGTGGGCCTCAGCGATTTTCGCAAAGAGCCGCCATGGCGGCCGCCGAGCATCATCCTCGAAGCCGATCCGCCGCTGCACACGCGCACGCGCGCGGTGTTGACGCGCATTCTGTCGCCTGCGGCCATCAAGGTGTTGCGCGAGGCCTTTGAGCGCGAAGCGGAAACGTTGATCGCGCGCCTGGTCGAACAACGCGAATTCGACGGCGTCGCCGATCTGGCCGAGGCCTATCCGCTGAAGGTATTTCCGGATGCGGTCGGCATTTCGCAAGAAGGCCGCGAAAACCTGCTGCCTTATGGCAGCATGGTGTTCAACTCGTTCGGCCCGCGGAACGATCTGTTTGAACAGGCGATGGCCAATGCCGGCCCGGTTCGCGACTGGATCATGTCGAAATGCAGCCGCGCGGCGCTGGCGCCGGACGGGCTAGGCATACAGATTTACCAGGCCGTCGATGCCGGTGAACTGTCGGAAGATGAAGCCGGGATGCTGGTGCGTTCGTTCCTTTCCGCTGGAATCGACACGACCGTCTACGGACTCGGCAATACGCTGTACTGTTTGGCGCGCTATCCCGAACAGTGGCAGGTGCTGCGAAAGAATCCGAACCTGATCCGTGGTGCCTTCGAGGAAGTGTTGCGCTTCGAGGCGCCAGTTCAGACCTTCTTCCGGACCACCACGCGGTCTGTCGACGTCGGCGGCGTGCAGCTTGGCGACGGCGAGAAGGTGCTGCTGCTCTTTGCAGCCGCCAACCGCGATCCGCGCCGGTGGGAAAGGCCCGATACATTCGACGTCAGTCGACGCGCGGCGGGCCATATGACCTTTGGCACCGGTATCCACGGCTGCGTCGGGCAGGCGGTGGCCAGGCTGGAGACGGAAGCGGTATTGGGGGCGCTTGCCAAACGCGTGGAATTGTTCGAATTGACGGCGGAGCCGACGCGGCGATTGAACAATACGTTGCGCGGCTTCGATACCCTCCCGCTTCGCATCAAGACCGCCTGATAGCATGACCCAAAAAACTGTCCTGATCGTCGGCGCCGGCCACGCCGGTTTCCAGGTTGCAGCCTCCCTGCGCCAGCATGGCTTTGCCGATCGTATCTACCTCATCAACGACGAGGCGCATCTGCCTTATCAGCGGCCGCCTTTGTCGAAAGCCTATCTCAAGGGCGAGGGACGCCCTGACAGCCTGATGTTCCGGCCCGACAAGTTCTACCGCGACCAGAACATCGAACTAATCGGTGATCGCGCTGCATTCCTCGATCGTGCCGCGCAGCGGCTGGTGCTCGCCTCCGGCGCGTTTCTGGACTACGGGCATCTGGTGCTGGCGACCGGCGCCCGTAACCGCCTGCTCGATCTGCCCAACGCCAATCTTCCCGACGTCCAGTATTTGCGTATCCTCGACGAGAGCGAGGCGCTGCGGCAGCGGATCGGCTCCGCGAAACATGTGGTCGTGATCGGCGCAGGATTTATTGGTCTGGAATTTGCCGCGACCGCGCGCGCCAAGGGCCTTGAGGTCGATGTGATCGAACTAGGGTCGCGGGTGATGGCGCGCGCCGTCACCGCCGAGATTTCGGAATACTTTCAATCCCGGCACACTTCGGCAGGCATTCGTATCCACCTAGGTGTCCAGGCGACCAGCATCGAGAGCGCGGATGGCAAGGTCGCCGGCGTCAGCCTCAGCGATGGCCGTCATATCCCGGCCGATCTGATCGTGGTCGGCGTCGGCGTCTTGCCCAACGTCGAGCTTGCGGCGGAAGCGGGCTTGCCGGTGGCTTCCGGCGTCATCGTCAACGAGCATTTGTTGACTGCTGACCCCAATATTTCAGCGATCGGCGATTGCGCTTTGTTTGCAAGTCCGCGCTTTGGCGGTTCGCTGCGGCTTGAATCCGTGCAAAACGCCTCCGACCAAGCCCGCTGTGTCGCGGCCCGGTTGACTGGTGACGCCAAGGTCTATGATGGCCTGCCATGGTTCTGGAGCGACCAGGGCGACGACAAGCTCCAGATCGCGGGTCTCACCACCGGCTACGACCAGGTCGTGGTGCGCGGCGATCGGGAAGCGCGCTCGTTCTCGGCGTTCTGCTACAAGCAGGGGCGGTTGGTCGGCATTGAGTCGGTCAACCGCGCCGCCGACCATGTGTTCGGCCGCAAGATTCTCGGCATGAACCGTTCGATCGAGGCTGATAAGGCCGCCGATCTCGGTTTCGATCTGAAGGCCGCGCTGGCTTGATCGAAACAGAAATGCCTAATCCCAAAATTCCTTCTTGCGCCCGATCTGAAACTCCTGCTTGACGGTTTCGATGTCGGCCAGCGTCGGCAATCCGGCCTCGTTGCCGAGGCGCTGGATCTTGTAGGTCGAGGCAGCGCGCGCAAACTCGAAATGCTCGTGCCAGCTTTTCCCGGGACTGTTGAGATACGAAAACACGTAAGCGCCGTGAAATACATCTCCCGCACCATTGGTGTCGAGCACGCGCTCGCGCGCGATCGGGAGGGCAGGCATGGTACGAACCGCTCCTGCTTCGTCATACCACAGCAAGCCGCGTTCGCCTTGCGTTACGCCGCCGACGCGACAACCGCGGCCCTTGAGATAGTCGAGCATTTCTTTCGGCGACAGATTCATCTGCTCGCAGAGGCGTTCGGCGACGATCGCGACATCGACGAATTCCATGAGTTCATGGGTGTTGGCGCGCAAGCCGCCGCCGTCCAGCGAAGTCAGAATGCCAGCCTCGCGACACAGTTTGGCGTAATGGATCGCGGCGTCCGGCTGGTGACCGTCGATATGCAGCGCGCGGCAGCCGTTCAGGTTGAGATGCGGGAAGGGGTGAATGTGCTCGTCGTCGCGGCAGCGCACGATGGCGCGCTTGCCGTCCTTCGGCATGATGAAGGAGAGTGACGAGGCATTGACCTTGCGCGGATGGATCGAGATTCCATACTTTGCGCTCATGTCCTGGAACATCCGCCCGAGCCAGTCATTGGCCACGGTCGCGATCAAGTCCGGAACGATCCCGAGCTTGGCGCAACAAAACGCCGCGGTGACCGCGTTGCCACCGAAGGAGACCGCATAGGCCGAGGCGACGTGCTTTTCGTCGCCGGTCGGCATGTGGTCGGTGATGAACGTGACGTCGATATAGGTTTGTCCGATGAAGAGAGCCTGCATGCGTTGCCCGTCATGGGTTAAAGGGTGATCACGCCAAGATTAGCACTGGTTCCGTAGGTTTATCCGCTGAAATTATTCGCAAAATCGCCTCCTTAATTGCTAGAGATGGCCCCATATGGCCGGGCGACGACCCCTGGTAGGGCTGTCAGTCGGTCGCGCCGGCATCAACGATCAGCGGCTGTTCTGGTTTCCTGGAGCAAAGGAGGCTGCAATGAGCATCGATTCTCGTCCTGTGATCTCCGGCCTCGATCACGTCGTGGTGCTGGTTGAGAATATCGAGGTCGGTGCCAAAGCCTATGAGCTGTTGCTGGAGCGCAGCCCCTCCTGGCGAAGTGAGGGCGACAGTTCGAAGACCATATTGTTCACCCTCGATAACATGTCGCTTGAACTGATGGCCCCAGTCGGCGATACGCCGACGGCCCGTCGTATTCGCGAGGTCATCGGGCAGTCGGGTGAGGGGCTTGCCAGTCTTTGTTTTAGGGTCGGCGACATCGAGAGAGCCTATCGCAGGCTCGATCGCCTCGCGCTGAAACCGGACCCGATCGCCGAGGTTGAAAGCCGAAATCCGGACTCGGGTGCGAGCCTGCACTGGAAGCGTACCCGCGCCGCGACGGATCTGACGCGGGGTGTGCGGATGTTCTTCCTCGAATTGGCGGGGGAACGGCCGCATTCCGCCGCAACATCGGCCTCGTCGATTCTGGGGCTCGATCATGTCGTGATTTCGACCGAGGATCCCGAGCGTGCCGCCGCGCTCTACGGCGCGCGGCTCGGCCTCGATATGGCGCTCGACCGCTCGCATCATGAGTGGGGTCAATTGATGTTCTTCCGCTGTGGCGACCTGATCGTCGAAGTCGTGAAGCGGCCGGTCGCCGACCTGACGCACGACAAGTTATGGGGATTGAGTTGGCGGGTGGCCGACATCGACGCCACGCGTGCTCGGCTTGTCGCAGCGGGCATCAAGGTCTCCGAGGTGCGCGTGGGTCGCAAGCCGGGCACGCGGGTGATGAGCGTGCGGGACGGTACCTGCGGCGCCCACACGCTGCTGCTGGAGCGAACGGCGCCGGGCAGTTCATTTTCCTAAGCTCGCGTGCTACAGCGGCACCGAAGGCTGGATATTTTCAGGCGCTTCCGGCGTCAGCAGGATTTGTGAGTTGACCAAGACGCGGCAAAACCAGAGGTGGCAGCGCGATCCGGAAGGAATGCGGCTGCGTATTCTCGACGCGGCCAAGGAGGAATTTGCTGCCCATGGGCTTGCCGGTGCGCGGGTCGACCGGATTGCCGCCAAGGCTGGCGCCAACAAGCGCATGCTTTACTACCATGTCGGCAAGAAGGACGAGCTTTATCTCACGGTGCTCGAAGGCGCCTATGAGAAGATCAGGGTCGAGGAGCGCGGGCTCGATCTCGAACACCTCGATCCGCCGGAAGCGATCGAGCGTCTCATCCACTTTACGTGGAATTATTTCCTGAGGAATCCCGAGTTTTTGGCGCTGCTCAATACCGAAAACCTCGCCAAAGCCCGCCACCTCAAGCGCTCCACCAAAGTGAAATCGATGCATTCGCCGTTCGTCGAAATGATCCGCACGGTGGTGCGCAGAGGCGTGCAAAGCGGTGACTTCGTCGTCGCGGTCGATCCGGTGCAGCTTTATATTTCGATCGCTGCGCTGTGCTTTTTCTATCTGTCGAACAGCGCGACTTTGAGCGTGATTTTCGGCCGCGATCTTCTGGGCGAGGACGCAAGGGATGAGCGCCTCGACCACATGGTCGCACTGGTGCTGGCGGCGTTGACCGGGAAATCCCTGGCGGCCTTCGCCAGGAAAAAGCCGGCCAAAATACCAGCACCCGCCGAGTAGCCGGCCCGATCCAGGATCAATGTCACTTCGCTTGCCGGGATAAACCGGGAAAGCGGCCTCAAAATACTGTCAGAAGTTGCTGGACAGTATTTATCCAACGGGTTAATTTCTCCGAAAATCGACATTCGCAGGGAGTGAAACGTGACTGAGCCGAAAGCGCCGACACGCGCGTCGAAAGCGCTGAACATGGCGTGGTTACGGCCGTTTTTGTTCCTGGTTTTCATCGTCGTCGTTTGGGATCTGTCGATCCGGCTGTTCAGGATACCGCCCTATCAAATTCCAGCGCCCGCCGATGTTGTCGCCGTGCTGTGGCAGGATTGGCCGGAACTCGCCCGCCAGTCATGGCCAACCACCTATGCGACGATCTGCGGCTTCCTCTTGTCGGCGCTGTTCGGCATTCCCGTCGCCATGCTGATCGCGGGTTCGAAGACGGTAGAGAGCTACGTCTATCCGCTGCTGGTGTTCTCCCAATCGGTGCCGAAGATCGCGATTGCGCCGCTGTTTGTGGTCTGGTTCGGCTTTGGCATTTTTCCGAAAATCATTTCCGCGTTTCTGCTTGGATTTTTCCCCGTGGTGGTTTCCGCGGTACAGGGGTTCAAGTCCGTCGATCCCGACATGGTGGATCTGGCGCGCGCCATGCAGGGTAGCCGTCTTCACGTTTTTCTCGCGGTCAACCTGCCGCACGCGATGCCGGCGATTTTCTCCGGCCTGAAGGTTTCCGTCACGCTCGCTGTCGTCGGCGCCGTCGTTGGCGAATTCGTCGGCTCCAATTCCGGGATCGGTTATGTGCTGCAACGCTCGATCGGCACTTTCGACCTGCCGACGATGTTTGCCGCGCTCGTGATCCTGGCGCTGCTCGGCGTGGTGTTGTTCTGGATCGTTGACCGGATCGAGCGCCTGGTGGTGCCGTGGCACGTCAGCCAGCGCGAGGACATTATTGTCGGCGCGTGAGCGGTCGACGAGGGGAATTCGGGAGGAAGTTCGATGCGAGCGATAACTGCCGCAATTGCGGCACTGATCTGGGTGATGACGGCCATCGCCCCGGCGCAAGCCGCCGACAAGGTGGTGCTGATGCTGAACTGGTATGTCTACGGCGAGCACGCGCCGTTCTATTACGGCAAGGCCAAGGGCCTGTACGCCGCTGAGGGCATCGATCTCGAAATCCAGGAAGGCCGTGGTTCGGCGGCAACGACGCAGGCTGTGGCGGCGAAAACCGCCAATTTCGGTTATGTCGATGTGCCGACCATGATGCGCGCGGCCGTGAAGGGCGCGCCCATTGTCGCCACCGGCGTGTTGCTTCAGACCAGCCCGATGTCGGTGATGGGGTTGGCCGAGAAGAACATCCGCAAGCCCGAGGAGATCAAGGGCAAGACGGTGGCGATCACGCCCGCCGACTCGATGACCCAGATCTGGCCGCTGTTCCTGAAGAAGACCGGGTTGAAGGAGAGCGATTTCACCACGGTCGCCGGTGACGGACAGACCAAGCTCAATGCCGTCATCAACGGACAAGCGGACCTGCTGCTCGGCTACGTCATGGACCAGTCGATGAAGATCAAGGACGCGACCGGCAAGGATGTCATTCCGATCAAGTTTGCCGACTACGGCATCAACATGGTGTCGTCGGGGCTTGTCGCCAACACGGACTACGTCAAGGCCAATGCGGATGTGGTGAAGCGCTTCATGTCCGCGACCACTAAGGCGGTGGAAGCGGCCGAAAAGGACCCGAAGGGCGCGGCGCAATCGATCCTCGATGCCAACCCCAAGGGCGGCAAGATCGATACGCTCACGCAGGGCTTCGAGCTGACGATTCCGCTCTACCGGACGCCGGAAACGAAAGACAAGCGGCCGTTCCAGGTCACCGACCAGAACATGACGGATTCTGTGAATTTGATGGTCGAGTATGGCGGGCTCGACGCCAAGGCCAAGGAAAACCCGAAGGCGTTTTACACCAATGAATATTTGCCGAAGTGACTTCTTGGTCATTCCGGGGCGATGCGAAGCATCGAACCCGGAATCTCGAGATTCCGGGTCTGGTGCTGCCGCACCATCCCGGAATGACGAGCCTGCCATAATGGTCCTCGCATGAACGCCGCCAACAAAACCGCAGCAGCACATCTGCGCGTCGTGGCCGATCGCGGCGCGACCATGACGCCGGGCATCCGTTTGTCGGGCGTATCGAAAACCTATCGGTCGCGCGATGGCGACGTGCCGTCGTTGCAGCCGCTCGATTTCCATATCAATGCCGGTGAGTTCTTTGTCGTGGTCGGCCCTTCCGGCTGCGGCAAGTCCACGCTTCTGAAGATGATCTCCGGCCTGTTGCCGCCCTCGACCGGCGAGATTTTCGTCGAAGGCGAGAAGGTCGACAAGCCGCGTGGCAATGTCGGCATCGTATTTCAGAATGCACTGCTGCTGCCGTGGCGCAATATCCTGGACAACGTGATGCTGCCGATCGACATGAAGCGATTGCCGCGCGAGGAATATCGGCTGCGGGCGAAGGCGCTGCTCAAGCTCGTCGGGCTCGAAGGTTTCGAAAAGAAGCTGCCCTGGCAACTTTCCGGCGGCATGCAGCAGCGCGCCTCGATCTGCCGCGCGCTGGTGCACGACCCCAAGATCGTACTGATGGATGAGCCGTTCGGCGCGCTTGATGCTATGACGCGGGAACGCATGAATGTCGAACTGATGCGCATCCAGCGCGAAACCGGCAAGACCGTGCTCCTGATCACCCATTCGATTTCTGAAGCGGTTTTCCTCGCCGATCGCGTGCTGGTCATGACCGAGCGGCCCGGCGCGATTGCCGCGATCTACGACGTGCCTTTGCCGCGCCCGCGCTCGCTCGATGTCATGACCGATCCGGTATTTTCCGAACTGATCCAGCGCATCCGCAAGCATTTCTTCACGCAAGCGCCGCTGGATTAGAGGTGTAACACCATGCCGCTGCGACTGGCCGTGCGGGATATTGCCCTTTTCGAACGTGCGGTGCGTTTTGCCCGGCCGTTTCGCTTCGGCGCTGTTGTTATCGAGGCGGCCTCGCAGGTGTTCGTGCGGGTCGAGGTCGAGATTGAAGGCAAGGGCCGGTCGGTCGGCGCCAGCGCCGAAATGATGGTGCCGAAATGGTTCGACAAGCGCGCATCGCTTTCGCCCGAGCAGACCGTCGATGAACTCAGACGCTCGCTCATGATCGCGGCCCAGCTCTATCGCACCGGTTCCGGTTTTGACACGGCCTTCGGCCATCATGCTTCACGTATCGCAATGCAGATCGAGGCTTGCGCGAAGGAAGATATCCCGCCGCTGGCTGCGATCTTCGGCCCGGCTGAAATCAACAAGGCCATTCTTGACGCGCTGCTTCGCGGCGCCGGCGTCAATTTCTTTGATGGGATGGCGGCGAACATCGCCGGTATCGACGCGCGGATGTCGCCTGATCTCACCAACGAGGACATTGTGCGGTTTTTGGGCGGCTGCCGCCGCCGCGACCGGGTCGCGATCCGCCATACCGTTGGCCTCGACGATAGAATCGAAGGGCCGGGCGGCGTCGCCGACAGAGACGAGAATTCCGGGGCGCGCTATTTCAAGCTCAAGCTGGCCGGCAGCCTGGAGGCCGATGTGGCGCGGCTTGTCCGCATCGGCCGCGAGCTGGTAAAGCTGCCTCATAGCTATGGCGTTACGCTCGACGCCAATGAGCAATACGCCGATCTCGGCGACTTGCGCAGCCTCGTCGAGCGTCTGAGCAAGGACACAGCGCTCGTCCCGATCGCAAGCCGGCTCCTCTATATCGAGCAGCCGATGCCGCGCGATCTCACCCGCGCCGCGCCGATTGGCGCAATTGCGGTCTACGATTTCATCATCGATGAGGCCGACGATTCTTATAACGCTTTTGTTTGCGCCCGCGCGCTCGGTTATCGTGGGATTTCCTCGAAGTCATGCAAGGGAATCTACAAGTCCGTCATCAACGCGACCCGCGCGGCGAAATGGAGCACTGAGAGCGAAAAATTCTTCGTCACCGGCGAAGACCTGACCTGCCAGGCCGGGCTCTCCGTGCAGCAGGATATTGCGCTCGGGGCCCTGATCGGAATCACCCACGCCGAACGCAACGGTCATCATTATGTCGATGGCTTTGGCGATACGCCGCCCGACGAGGCGAGCGCTTTCCTCGCCGCGCATGGCGATCTCTATGCGCGCGCCGGCAATCAGGTTCGGCTCGCCATCCATGACGGCGGCCTCTCGACGGACACGCTGACCACGCCGGGCTTTGCCACCGGCGTGCATCCGCTGTGGCCGGCCATGCAGGCCTTTCGACAACCAAAAGCAAGAACATTGCAGGAGCAATCGATATGACGACGCAACGCCTCGGCGTGATCATGAACGGTGTTACCGGCCGCATGGGGCTCAACCAGCATCTGATTCGCTCGATCATCGCGATCCGCGATCAGGGCGGCATGAGGCTTTCCAACGGCGATCGCGTCATGCCAGACCCGGTCCTGGTCGGCCGCGACGCTGCGAAGGTCGAGGCGCTCGCCAGGCGCTTTGCGGTCGAACGCTGGACCACAGACCTTGACGCCGCGCTGTCCGACAAGAAGGACGCCGTGTTCTTCGATGCGGCGACGACACAGGCCCGGCCCGGATTGCTGACGAAAGCGTTCAACGCCGGCAAGCACGTCTATTGCGAAAAGCCGACCGCAACCAACCTCGAGGAAGCCGTTGCGGTGGTGAAGCTTGCCAACAGCAAGGGTCTCAAGCACGGCGTGGTGCAGGACAAGCTGTTCCTGCCGGGCTTGAAGAAACTCGCATTCCTGCGCGATTCCGGATTCTTTGGCCGTATGCTCTCGGTGCGTGGTGAGTTCGGCTACTGGGTGTTCGAGGGCGACTGGCAGGAAGCGCAGCGGCCGTCGTGGAATTATCGCACCGAAGACGGCGGCGGTATCATCCTCGACATGGTCTGCCACTGGCGCTACGTGCTCGACAATCTCTTCGGCGAGGTCGAGAGCGTGATGTGCCTCGGCACCACCGATATTCCGGAGCGCTGGGACGAGAAGGGCAAGAAATACGAGGCGACCGCCGATGATTCCGCTTATGCGACCTTCCGCCTCAAGGGCGGGGTGATCGCGCATATCAACATGAGCTGGGTGACGCGGGTCTACCGCGACGATCTCGTCACCTTCCAGGTCGATGGCACCCACGGCTCGGCAGTCGCGGGCCTCACCGAATGCATGATCCAGGCGCGGCAGATGACGCCGCGGCCGGTATGGAACCCGGACGAGAAACGTCTGCACGACTTCTATTCGGATTGGCAGAAGCTGCCGGAGAACACGACCTACGACAACGGCTTCAGGGAACAGTGGGAAATGTTCATTCGTCACGTCTGCGAGGATGCGCCGTATAAATTCACGTTGCTGGAAGGTGCCAAGGGCGTGCAGCTTGCCGAATGCGCGCTCCAGAGCTGGCGTGAGCGCCGCTGGATCGACGTCGCGCCAATCAAGGTGTGAGGAGGTAGCTCATGAACAAGCCGGTAATGCCTGTCTCGTCATTGTCCGTCAGGCTGCCGACCGCTGGCGGTGCAATAGAAACCTATCGCCTTGCGGCGTCGCGCGGCTTCCCGGATAAACTCGAAGGCCCGCTCAATCGCGTGGCATTTTCAGCCGCGCATGTGGTGTCCAATCCACTGGCCGATGTCGATCCGTGGCTAACCGCGGCGGTCGACTGGGACAAGACGATTGCGTTTCGTGAGCACATCTGGGACCTCGGCCTTGGTGTGGCTGAGGCGATGGATACGGCGCAGCGCGGCATGGGACTCGATTGGCCGACCTCGCTTGAATTGATCCAGCGCTCGGTGCGTGCGGCAAAGGCGCGGGGAAATGCTCCGGTGTTCTCCGGCGCCGGCACCGATCATCTTGCGACTGAAGACGCCAAAAGTCTCGACGACGTGATCCGTGCTTACGAGCATCAGATCGCCGCGATCGAGAAGGCCGGCGGGCGCATCATCTTGATGGCCTCGCGCGCGCTCGCCAAAATCGCCCGCCATCCTGACGATTACGCCGAAGTCTATGCGCGCGTGCTGTCGCAGGTGCGCCAGCCCGTGATCATCCACTGGCTCGGTGACATGTTCGACCCGGCGCTATCAGGCTATTGGGGCGCAGCCGATCTCGGCCAAGCCATGGACACCGCGGTCGCGATCATCAACGCTCATTCATCGAAGGTCGACGGCGTCAAGATTTCGCTGCTCGACAAGCAGCGCGAAATCGACATGCGCCGCCGGTTGGCCAGTGGCATCAAGATGTATACCGGCGACGATTTCAATTACGCCGAGCTGATCGCGGGCGACGACAAGGGCTATTCGCACGCGCTGCTCGGCATTTTCGATGCGATTGCGCCGGCGGCATCCTATGCGCTGTCGCGGCTCGCCGCTTCCGATGTGCAAGGTTTCCACGACGTGCTTGGGCCCACGGTTGCCTTGTCACGTCACATCTTCAAGGCGCCAACGCGCTTCTACAAGACCGGCATCGTGTTCATGGCCTATCTCAACGGCCATCAGGATCATTTCACGATGGTCGGCGGACAGGAAAGCACGCGCTCGATGCTGCATCTGGCCGAACTGTTCCGTCTGGCGGATCAGGCGGGATTGCTGGCCAATCCCGAATTGGCGACACGGCGCATGAAAGCCGTGCTTGCGCTTCGCGGTATAGAATCTTGATGCGGGACTTCTCGACCGATCACCGCTGGCTGTCGCTCAACACCGCGACCGTCCGCAAGCAAGGCGATCTCTTGCAGGTTATCGATGCCTGCGCGCGTCATGGCATTCGCGCCATCGATCCCTGGCGCGACCAGGTCGCAGCCGTTGGCCTCGACCGTGCGGTGCGCGCGGTACGAGACGCTGGCTTGGAACTTTCGGGCTATTGCCGCGGCGGCATGTTCCCGGCCGATGCCGTGCATCGTTCGGCGGCGCGCGACGACAACCGCCGCGCCGTCGATGAAGCCAAGGCGCTCGGCGCGCCCTGCGTCGTGCTCGTCGTCGGCGGCCTGCCGCAATTTTCGCGGCCGGGAAGCTCACCTTCGAAGGATATTTTGGCAGCGCGAGAACAGGTCGAGGAGGCCATCGCCGAAATGATGGAATATGCGCAGGCGGCCAGGATGCCGCTTGCGATCGAGCCGCTGCACCCGGCCTATGCGGCCGACCGCGCCTGCGTGAATACGACGAAGCAGGCGCTCGATATCTGCGATCGTCTCGATCCTGATCGCGCCGGCGCGCTTGGCGTTGCGCTCGACGTCTATCACATCTGGTGGGACCCTGATCTCACGTCGCAGATTTCGCGCGCGGGCAGGGATCGTCTTTTGACGTTTCACGTCTGCGACTGGCTGGTTCCCACCAAAGATATTCTCAACGACCGTGGCATGATGGGGGACGGCGTGATCGACATCAAATCGCTCCGCCGCGCGGTCGAAGCGGAAGGGTTTGCCGGCTATTCCGAAATCGAGATTTTCTCCGAAGACTGGTGGGCGAGGCCGATGGATGAGGTGTTGCGGACCTGCATCGAACGGCATCGCACGGTGGTTTGACGTCCACTGTGTCTGCATTTTTCCGCTGTCCGTGATCCGGATCGCGTGCGGCGCCGTATTTTGAAAGACATCTACTTATGATAGTCTTTCCCGGAAGGGTGACCTGCCGGGAGTGGTTGGCAATCGAGATTCTGTCCAGATTTCTCGAAAATCAGCTGTTTGATCAATCGCCATGGAGATGTCGCGTGTTCTCTCCCATCGATCGTCGGCTCGTCCTGAAATCCGCTGCGGCATTTGCCGCGACCATGCGTCTTGGCTGGCCTGAGCGCGCCGATGCGGCAGTGTCCGAGCTCATAGCCCGGCGTGCATTGTTCGACGATCTCGATTACGGCAGCCTGACCGTCAGCCCGGACGGCTGGCACCTGTCCTGGCTCGCGCCGGTCGACGGCGTTCGCAACCTGTTCGTGGCACGGATCGACGATCTTGCTTCCGCGCGGCCTGTGACTCGCGTCACCGATCGCAATATCGCACCGTTCTATCGCTGGGCGCATACCAACAGCCACATCATATTCTTCCAGGAACACGACGGCGATGAGAACTGGCGCGCCTCCAGCGTCAATATCCGGAATAATGCCGTCGTCGCGCTCTCGCCGCCGCAGAGCGTGAAATCCTACATGGCGCAGATCGACCGCAAATTCATCAACGAAGTGCTGTTGATGCACAACGGACGCGACAACCGCTATTTCGATCTGTACCGCGTCAACGTGCTGAACGGTGCGAGCGAACTTTTGTACGAGAACAAGGAATATATTTGGCTTCTTGCCGACAGCGATTTTCAGCTGCGGCTCGGCGTACGGATCGCGGCCGACGGCTCCGCGGAAGTGCTTCAGCGTCACGCCGGAGGCAACTGGTCGCCGTTCATGACGATCCCGCTCGGCGACATCGACGGCACGGAACTGCTGGAGTTCAGCGCCGACGGCAAGACACTCTACATGCTCGACTCGCGCGGACGCGACAAGGCGGCGCTCGTCGCGATGGACATGGCAACGAAGAAAATCACGCTGCTCGCCACCGATGACGAGGCGGACATTGTGCGTGTGAGTTTCTCCGGCCGCCGGCCGCTGGCGGCCCGCGCCGACAAGGAACGCGCACGCTGGCACGCGGTCGAGCCTTCGGCTTTGCAGGATCTCTCGGACCTCGGTGCCTACGGCGCCGGCGATATCACCTTCACCGGCCGCACCTACGGCGACAGGGTGCTGACCGTGCATTTCGATCGCGATTCCGAGAGCGGCGAATTTGTGCTGCTCGATCGCGAGACCCGCGAGGTGCGGCCACTCTTCAAGCAACGCAAGGCGCTGGCGGGACTGGCGTTGCGGCCGCTCGAGCCGGTGACGTTTCCGGCGCGCGACGGGCTTTCTCTTAACGGTTATCTGACGCGGCCGGAGACGAGCGGCAGCAAGCTCCCGCTGGTGCTGGTGATTCACGGTGGCCCTTACTTGCGCGATTCCTGGGGCTTCAGTTCGGTGCACCAATGGCTGGCCAATCGCGGCTACGCGGCGCTCAGCGTGAACTACAGAGGCTCGACCGGTTATGGCAAGGTGTTCGTCACCGCGGCCGACCACGAATGGGGCGGCCGCATGCACGACGATCTGATCGATTCCGTCAACTGGGCGGTTGGACAAGGCATTGCCGACCCCAAACGTGTCGGCTTCTTCGGTGGCAGCTATGGCGGCTATTCTGCTTTGACGGCGGCGACAAAAACTCCGGATGTATTTGCCTGCATCATCGACCTCTTTGGGATTTCCAATCTGGTGACCTTCATGGCGACGATTCCGCCTTACTGGCAGCCGTGGTTCAATATCTGGAAAAACCGGGTAGGCAATCCGGACACCCAGGAGGGTCGCGCGTTTCTCGCCGAGCGGTCACCGCTCAATCATCTCGAGCGCGCTACGCGGCCGATCCTCGTTGCGCAGGGCTTGAACGATGTCCGCGTGGTGGCGGCGGAATCCCGGCAGATGGTAGACGCCTTGAAGAGCCGCGATGCGCCGGTCACGTATATTACCTTCCGCGACGAAGGCCACGGCTTCGTACGGCCGGTCAATCGACTGGCGTTCTACGCGGTCGCCGAAGCCTTCCTCGCAAAGCATCTGGGCGGCCGCTCCCAGCCGTTTGAAGGCGATCTCTCCAAGTCGACGATGAAAGTGGAAGTGGGTGCTGAGTTGGTACCGGGCCTCACTGGCTAGTATCGTGACGATTGCGGTCAGCGAGGGATGGACCTTCGGCGGCTCGTGATCGATAAGCGCCACTATTTTCGTTCCGCCGCCTCACCGCCGATGTTCGCCGTACCCGCGCCGCTACACCCACTGGCGCCGTAACGCACGAATTTCTGCACGCGTTTTCCGGTATCGACCTCGCCGGTATAGATATTCCCCTGGCTGTCCAGGCTGACCTGATGCAGCCAGTGGAAATCGCCGGACATCCGGCCGCCATGTCCGAGCCGGCCAAGCTGCTCCAGATTGTCACGACCCAGGATGTAAATCGTCTGATTGGTGTTGTCGCCGATATAGAGGCAGCTTTGCGCCGTGTCGGGCGAGAAGTTCATCGACACGGCCGTGCCCGGCATCACCGGCTGGGTGTAGGTTTTGGCGCTGATGAAACGCTCGGTCAAGAAGCCGCATTTGCCGGCCTCGCCGCCAGGATTACTGCACTCCTTGCCGAGCGAGAGATCCTTGCTGTCAAACACCTGAATGCGGTCGTTGCCGCGATCGCAGACGTAAATCTTGCCGTCGTCGGCGATCTTCACGCAGTGCACCGGGTTGCGAAAGAACGCAGGCTTGGTTTCACCCTTCGCTGAGCCCTGCGGCCAGGTGCCGGCGGCGGCTGCCGCCCCGTCGTCAATCGGATTGTTTCCGTAGGCGCCGAAGTGCCCGATATATTTCCCGGTGTCGGCGTCGACGATCAGGATGCGCCGGTTGGCATAGCCATCGGCGACATAGAGGCGGTTGGTCTTGGGATCGAGCACCATGTCGGCGGGGCGATAAAGCAACGGCGTGCCGTTGACGCCACCGTCCTTGCTGTTGCTGTCGGGTGCGGTCGGCGTGCCGCCGATCCGCATCTTGAAATTGCCGTCCCTGTCGAACTTCAAAATAAAGCCGTCGCCGCCGCCCTTGTTGGTGGTCCACGGAATTTCCTTGTCGCCGGCCTTGGCGGCAGGGGAATTACCGGCGATCCAGACGTTATCCTTCTGGTCGACATAGATGCCGTGCTCGACGTTCGGCCAGATACAGCCATCGTCCGCCTTGCATTTGCCGCCGACGAAGCCGGGATCGGCCGGGCCGCCCCAGGCGTGCAGCAATTTGCCGCTGCCATCGAATTCCATCACCGAAGGAGCCGCGCGGCAGCAATCCGCGCCAAAACCATTGGCGCGCACAAAACCGAGGCCATTGACCGGCTGACCCTTGGAGTCGGTCGCGCCCGCGACCGGGCCATCAAGACCTGCTTCGTCGTCATTGAGCGTCCGCGGCCGCTGATAGACCCAGATGTGGTCGTGATGATCGACATAGAGACCGCCGATCTGTCCGAGTGTCCAGCTATGCGGCAGCGGCAGCGGCCAGGTCGGATCGACCACAAACTCCGGCGTTTTTCCGGCGGTCGACCGGTCATAGACGCCGGTCTGTTTTTGCAAGGCGTTGACGAGAGCGCCGGCGTTGAGTTCGCTTGCATCGTCGGCGTGCGCGTGCGCGGCCAAAAGACCCAAAGACAGGCCTGCAAACAGTGATACGATTTTGGTCACGCTTCTCATCCCCAGCTCTCTTTTCTTTTTCATTATGAGAGAGAAAATCCTCGCTGGCTTTGGGGCACCTGTCAATTCAGGTTTGGTGGCCTCGGCGTCTCAATCGATGGTGCAGGGCACGCTCAAAAATCCGCGAAAGCGAACGCGGCCGCCGCGCACGGGCGAGCCCTTCAGCCTATAACGCGGAAATCGCGCCAAAAATCCCGAAATCGCAACCGCGCCTTCCAGCCGCGCCAGCGCCATTCCGGCGCATTGATGCGCGCCGCTACCAAAAGCGAGATGCCGGTTCGGGCTGCGGCTCACGTCGAACGTTTCGGCATGGCTGAATTGTTTTTCGTCGCGGTTGGCCGCACCAATGCACAGCGTCACGGCGGTACCGGGCGCAAGTTCAACGCTGCCAAGTTGGATCTTCTCCGTCGTCATGCGGTTGCCGAGCTGGTTGGAGCTCTCATACCGCAGCATTTCCTCGATGGCGGTTTTGATCAGGTGAGGATTTGCGATCAGCTTCGCCTTTTCCGCATCGTGATGTGCGAGCGTCACCAGGCCATTGCCGATCAGATTGGTGGTGGTCTCATGACCGGCGTTGAGCAGGAAGATGCAATTGTGCAAAAGCTCCTGCTCGGTGAGGCGCTCGCCGCCGGTCTCACCCTGGATCAAGCGCGTCAACACGTCCCGGTCGGGGTCGCCCGGTTTAACGCGCCGCCGTGCCACCAGCGTTTCCAGGTAGGACAGGAATTCCCGCACGGCGTCGTTGCCGCGCGCAAAGGCTTCGGCGCCGATGACCGGTTCCAGCGCGCCCAGAATGGCAAGCGACCAGTTGCGCAACGGCTCGCGTTCGTCGGGCGGCACGTCGAGGAGGTTGCCGATCACCTCAATCGGGATCGCGGCGGCGAAGTCCGCGATCAAATCGACCTCGCTTTTGCCCGCCAACGTGTCGAGCAGCCGATTGACGAGCGTCCTCAAAGCCGGCTCCATCTCCGCAATGGCGCGCGGCGAGAGCGCGCCCATGATCAGCCGCCGCACGCGGGTGTGCGCCGGCGGATCGTTGAAGACGAGGCTCGTGGTATGATGGTCGTAGAGCGGGGAGACGCCGTATTTCGGCGTGAACTCCTTTTTCTTGTCGGACGAAAAGGTGCGGGTGTTCTTGTAGGCGGCGAGCAGGTCGTCATAGCGGGTCAGGAAATAAGACCCGTTGGCCATCCGCTTGACCGGCGCGTGCTCCCGCAGCGCACGATAGGTTGGATAGGGATCCGCGTAGAACTCTTGCGTGAGTTTCTCAAGGTCGAAACCTTCAGCCAGTTCTCTTGCGTTCGCATTCATGCTGCCATCTCTTGAAGGAGCATCGATATGTCATTTTCGATCTTTCGAAAAGCGAAAGTCCCTCTAAAGTCGGCGGCAGAGTCTTTCCCCGAGGAACCAGGATGCACGCCCGTAACGAAGCGCCAACCGAGTCCGTGCCTGCCTGGCCGGAGGACATTTTTGAGATTTTGCAGCGCTTCGATGTCCGTCAGGTCCCCTATGTGCCCGATGCCGGGCATTCGCAATTGATCTCGCGGGTGCTTGGCGAGTGTTCCATGCGGGCGGTGCCGCTGACGACGGAAGAGGAGGGGGTGGCGCTGCTCGCCGGTGCCTGGGCAGGCGGTCAGCGCGGTGTGCTGTTGATGCAATCGAGCGGCGTCGGCAATTGCATCAACATGCTCTCGCTCACGCAAATTTTTCGCCTTCCGTTTTTGACGCTGGTGACGATGCGCGGCGAATGGGGCGAGTTCAATCCGTGGCAGGTGCCGATGGGCTCGACCACCGCGGGCGTATTCGAACTATCGGGCATCAAGGTCTTGCGGGCCTCGCACGCCGGCGAAGTGCGGGACGTCGTCGAGGCGGCCGCGGGGCAGGCTTACAATGCCTGCACGCCGACGGCCGTGCTGTTGTCGCAACGCCTGATCGGCGCAAAGGTGTTCGTGAAATGAGCAAGGCAAATCTTCTCGAACGCCGCGGTGTGGTCTCGGCCCTGCTTGAAGGGCGCAAGGGTGCCATCGCCATTGGCGGTCTTGGCGCCTCGACCTACGATATTGCCGCCGCTGGCGATCACGACCGCAATTTCTATCTCTGGGGGGCGATGGGCGGCGCCGTGATGATCGGGCTCGGCGTGGCCCTGGCGCAGCCGGAACTGCCGGTCGTCGTGATCACCGGCGACGGCGAGATGCTGATGGGGATGGGAAGCCTTGCCACCGTCGGCTTGCAACAGCCGAAAAATCTCACCATCGTCGTGCTCGATAACGAGGTCTATGGCGAAACCGGCGGGCAGGCGAGCCATACGGGAACCAATACCGACCTCGTCGGCGTGGCCAAGGCCTGCGGCATCAAAGACGCCCGCAGCGTCGCGACCATGGCCGAGATCAAGACGTTCGCGGCCTCCATGCAAGACGTCTCAAGCGGCCCGCGCTTTGCCAGCATCAAGATCGACAGTGCCAATCTGGAGAGGGTGCTCGCCAGCCGTGACGGCACGTTTATCGTCAACCGAATCCGGGGTTCCCTGGGGTTTGGCCCGATCTAGGTTTCGCCTCCGGGAAGGGGCAACGTCCGGCTTCGCAACGAAAATTTTGCGCCGCAACAATGTTTCTTGACATGTATTGGAGGTGAGTGCTTACTCACAAGATGAGCACCCTCCGCATGACCAGCGACCTGCGCCGTCAATTGATTCTGGGCGCCGCCAAGCGCTGCTTTGCCCGCCACGGCTTCGCCGGCACCACGACCAAGAGCGTGGCGGCGGCGGCTTCGATTTCCGAAGGGTTGCTGTTCAAGCATTTCCCGACCAAATCGGCACTTTATGCGGAGATTCTGGCTGAGGAATGCGCAGCCGATCCCGAACTGCATCGCCTGCTCGAACTTGAGCCCTCCACTGAAACGCTGGTGGTTCTGATCCGCGAAATGGTCCGCCATTTCCAGGAAGTGCAGGCCATGCCCGATCAAGAGGACGCCCAGCGCCTTCGCCTGATGTTGGCGAGCCATCTCGACGACGGCGAATTTGCCCGGCTGATTTACGACAAAATCGGCGGGTTGATCGGTTCCGTCTTTGAGGCCTCGCTCAAACGCGCCATCGATGCGGGGGACGCCAAACTGGTCGGGCGCGAGCCGATGAACCTGTTCTGGTTTGTCCATCATACGGTGCTGATGGTAACCGTGACCCGCCTGCCGGCCATACCGTGCCTGTCCTATGGCGAAGGCGCTGATTCCGAACGACAGCTTTTCGAATTTATCCTCCGCGGCATTGGGTTGAACGAAGCCGCCATTACCCATTACCTCGACCGCGATCTTGCCCGGAATGCCGGGCATCCGGCAATTGCAGAAGGCGCATCACTATGAACATTGTGACCGAAAGCCATATCTCGGGCCGGCCGATCGCCGAGAAACCCGTTACGCGCCCGGTTCGGATGGTGCTGTGGTTTGCCATTGTCGGTGTTCTGCTGGCGGCACTCGTTGGCGGTCTCGTCTGGTTCAACTACTTCCGCGGCGAGATGATCAAACAGTTCTTCGCCAACAACAGACCACCGCCGTCCTCGGTGACGGTGGTCGAGGCGAAGTCCGAACTGGTTCCGAACTTGCTCACGGCGGTCGGTGATCTCGCCGCGGTGCATCAGGTCAACGTCACCTCCGATGTTTCGGGACGTATCACCGACATCATGTTCACCGCCGGCGCTTCGGTGAAGGGGGGCAGCCCGCTGGTGCAGTTGTTCGATGCCCCCGAGCAGGGCGACCTCGCCAGCTTCAAGGCGCAGGCTACCGGCGCTTCGCTGGCGCTCGATCGCGCCAAGCAATTGGCGGCGCGCCAGTTCGGCCCGCAGTCGACCGTCGATGCCGTGCAGGCGACCTATGATCAGGCTGTAGCCGGCATTGCCAAGACCGAAGCGCTCATTTCGCAGAAGCTCGTGCGCGCGCCATTCGATGGTGAGCTTGGCGTGCGTCGCATCGAGGTCGGCCAGTACCTCAGCGCCGGAACACAGATCGTCACGTTGACCGATCTGTCGATGCTCTATGCCAACTTTACCACGCCGGAGAAGGCGAGTGCGGCACTCAAGGTCGGCCAGACCGTGCGCCTCTCGGTCGATGCCTATCCCGGCCAGACCTTCGAGGGCAAGATCACGACGATCGAACCGCAAATCGCGGCCGAGACGCGCAACATCCGCGTACAAGCGACGATCGCCAATCCCGATCACATCCTCAAGCCCGGCATGTTCACGACCACCACGGTGGTATTGCCGGACAAGCAGCCGGTCGTCACCGTGCCGGAAACCGCCGTCGACTACACGCTTTACGGCGATTCCGTCTTCCTCCTCACCGAGAAGAAAGGTGATGACGGCAAGACCAGCCTGACCGCGGTGCGCACCTTCGTGCGGACCGGCACCCGGCTCGAGGGCCGCGTCGAAGTCCTTGAAGGACTCAAGGTCGGTGATCGTGTGGTCGCGGTCGGTCAGCTCAAGCTGCAATCGGGTGCGGCGGTCGTGATCTCGACCGATCCGCCGCCGCCAATTCCGGCGAACCCGCCGCGTTACTAATCGCGCGCTTTAACAATTCAAGGCTCGGAGCTGTCCGATGGTCTGGACTGACATTTTCATCAAGCGGCCGGTGTTGGCCGTAGTCGTCAGCCTGCTGATCCTGCTGATCGGCTTGCGCGCGGCGACGGTGCTGCCGATCCGGCAATATCCCAAACTGTCGAATACGGTGGTGACCGTCACCACCGTCTATCCGGGCGCGGCTGCCGATCTGATCCAGGGTTTCATCACCACGCCAATCGAGCAGGCGGTCGCATCGGCCGAAGGCGTCGATTACATGACCTCGTCGTCGGTGCTCGGCACCAGCACGATCCAAGTCTTCATCAAGCTGAATTTCGACCCGAACCAGGCGCTGACCGAAGTTCTCGCCAAGGTGAATTCGGTCAAATACCTCATCCCGAAGGAATCGTTCGATCCTATCGTTGCCAAGTCGACCGGCCAGGCCACGGCCGTGATGTATCTCGGCTTTTCATCCGAAGTGCTGTCGGCATCGGCGATCTCGGACTATCTGACGCGCGTGGTGCAGCCGGTGCTTTCCACCGTCGATGGCGTCGCCTCGGCCGATATTCTCGGCGGACAGACGTTCGCGATGCGGCTGTGGCTCGATCCCGTGCGCATGGCCGGACGCAGTGTCTCGCCGAATGACGTGGCCGCCGCGATCGCGGCCAACAATTTCCAGGCAGCAGCCGGCCAGTCCAAGGGCTTTTTCATCGTCTCCAACGTCTCGGCCAATACCGATCTGCAGAATCTCGATCAGTTCAAGCGGATGATCGTCAAATCCAAGGACGGAGGTTTCGTCCGGATTGAAGATATCGCGACCGTTGAACTGGCGGCGCAAAGTACCGATGCCAGCGTCGCCTTTAACGGCGAGCACGCGATCTTCATCGGCGTGCAGGTGACGCCGCAGGGCAACCCGCTGACACTGGTGAAAGGCGTCCGTGCGCTGTTTCCTGAACTCGAGCGCAACCTGCCGCCGTCGATGAAGATGAAGGTGGCTTATGATTCCACCAAATTCATCCAGTCCTCGATCGATGAAGTGGAAAAGACGCTTGGCGAGGCCGTCCTCATCGTCGTCGTGGTGATCTTCCTGTTCCTGGCCTCGTTCCGCTCGGTGCTGATCCCGGTCGTGACGATTCCGCTGTCGCTGATTGGTGTGTGCAGCCTGATGCTGGTTGCAGGCTTCAGCTTCAATCTGCTGACGCTGCTCGCCATGGTGCTCGCGATCGGCCTCGTCGTCGACGACGCCATCGTCGTGGTTGAAAACATCCACCGCCATCTCGAAGAGGGCAAGCCGCCGGTGCAGGCCGCCATGATCGGCGCGCGCGAGATCGTGGGCCCGGTCATCTCCATGACTATTACGCTCGCCGCGGTGTACGCGCCGATCGGCTTCCTAGGTGGGCTCACCGGCGCGTTGTTCCGCGAATTCGCCTTTACGCTCGCAGGCTCGGTGATCGTGTCCGGCGTGATCGCGCTGACGCTGTCGCCGATGATGTGCTCGATCTTCCTCAAGAGCGCGGAGGAGGGCCGTTTCGCCAAACTGGTGAACCGGGTGTTCGGCGCGACGACGCGCGGGTACGGCCGGATGCTCGATCGCTCGCTCGACTATCGCCCGATCACCGGGCTGTTCGCGCTGACGATTCTCGGGCTGGTCGCCTTCCTCTATTTGCATACGGCGAAGGAACTCGCGCCGGAGGAAGACCAGGGCATCGTCTTTACGCTAACGAAGGCGCCGAAATACGCCAATATCGACTATTACGATTTCTACGGCGCCAAGCTCGACAAGGCCTATTCCAAGTTTCCGGAAACCGATCTGCGCTTTGTTCTGAATGGCATCGCCGGCCCGCAAAGTGGTATCGCCGGCATGCTGCTGACGCCTTGGGATGAGCGCACCCGCTCGTCCATTGCGTTGAAGCCGCTGGTGCAAGCGGAGCTGAGCAAGATTGAAGGTATGAGCGCTTTTGCGTTCAACCTGCCGCCTCTGCCGGGCGGCCCCGGCGGCCTGCCAATTCAGATGGTGATCAGTTCGACGAATGGCTTCCAGTCGGTCTTCGAGGAGATGAACAAGCTGAAGGACGCCGCACGCAAGAGCGGATTATTCATCGTCTCCGACAGCGATCTCGACTTCAACCAGCCGGTGGTGCGGATCAAGGTCGATCGTTCCAAAGCAAGCGACCTCGGCCTCACGATGCAAAGCATCGGCAATACGCTGGCGACCATGCTTGGCGGAAACTACGTGAACCGCTTCAACCTCGAGGGGCGGTCCTATCAGGTGATCCCGCAGGTGCCGCGCGAGAGCCGCCTGTCGCCGGAGTCGCTCGGTACCTATTATTTGTCGACACCGACCGGCCAGCAGATTCCGCTATCGACGGTGGTGTCGATCGAAACCGCGACCGATCCGAACGCACTGACTCACTATAACCAGCTCAACTCGGCGACCTTCCAGGCTGTGCCGATGCCGGGCGTGACGGTAGGGCAGGCGGTGGACTTCCTGGAAAGCCAGGCGCAAAAACTGCCCACCGGTTTCACCCACGATTATCTCGCCGACTCCAGGCAATATGTGCAGGAAGGCAATCAGCTCGCCATTACGTTTGGCTTCGCGCTGATCATCATCTTCCTGGTGCTGGCCGCGCAGTTCGAAAGCCTGCGCGATCCGCTGGTCATCATGATCAGCGTGCCCATGGCGATTTCCGGTGCTCTGATTCCGCTGTTCTTCGGCGTGGCGACGATGAACATCTACACCCAGGTCGGCCTGCTGACGCTGGTCGGTCTCATCAGCAAGCATGGCATTCTGATGGTGGAGTTCGCCAACGAGTTGCAGCTCAAGGAAAGTCTCGATCGCCGCTCCGCGATCGAGATGGCGGCCCGCGTCCGGCTTCGTCCGATCCTGATGACGACGGCTGCGATGGTCACCGGCCTGTTGCCACTGCTCACCGCGAGCGGTGCGGGCGCGGCGAGCCGGTTTTCGATCGGCCTTGTCGTCGTCTCCGGCATGACCATCGGCACGATGTTCACGTTGTTCGTGTTGCCGGCGGTCTATGTATGGATCGCAACCGATCATCGCGCTGGCGCCGAATCCGAACGCGCCAGGGAAATTGCCGAGTTCGATCTTGAAAACAAGGCGCTGAAGCCGACCTAGTGGAGCGCCGGACATGACGCGCGATTTTGCCGCCGGCAACTATCGTTTCATCCCGGCGGTCTTCCAGTATTCGAGCGGCGCGTGCGCTTTCGAAGGCTTCGAGATCGAGCGGGTGTGCTTCGATCGCCTGCTGCCGCTGGCGGAGGGTTTTGCGCAGGCCGCGGCCTACATCCAGGACGCAGGCCAAGAGCTGACGTCGTTCTGCGCCTGCGAGTTGCGCTCGCCGGCGGCGTTTACGGAAGCCGGTTTCCTCGCGTTCAACCAGCATTATGTGAAGACACTGGCCGAGTGGGGCCTCTTCGACGGCGCCACCAATCCCGTCGCGCGCAGCAATGTCTGCCCCGAAATCGACCCTCCGGCGGAGCCGTCGTTCTACGCATTCTCGTTCGTCCGTCCGATCAAGGGACAACGCCGCGCAGCTGTGCCTGACTTTGTCATTGCCGGCGGCGCGGAAGCGCGCGGCGGCGTCGGCAGCTATCCCGAGCGGATTGTGCGTTATCGCGATCTCAGTCCGGATGGATGGCGGGAGAAGGTCGGTTTCACCGTCCGGGAAATGGAAAGCCGCCTGGCTGTGTTTGGATTTGCGTGGGGCGACACCACAGCGGCGCAGGCCTATACGGTGCACGATTTTCACCCCGTGATGGTTGAAGAGCTCGTGGGTCGTGGCGCGATGCGATCCGGCCTGACCTGGCATTTCGCGCGTCCGCCGGTGGTCGATCTCGAATTCGAAATGGATTGCCGAAGGGTGAGCCGGGAGACGGTGGTCTGATCCTCATCCAGAGGAGGCGCGCTAGCGCCGTCTCGAAGGATGAGGTCTCATGGCTCGAGACGCGCGTCTGAGATCTCAGAACGGTGAGTTTTGTGAGCGCGCTCCTCACCATGAGGAACACGCTACCGCGACTTCGGATCCAGCGCGTCGCGCAGGCCGTCGCCGATCAGGTTGAACGACAGCACGACCAGGAAAATCGCAAAGCCCGGCCACAGCGCCATCCAGGGCGCGTTGGTAAGGAAACGTTGTGCCGAGTTGAGCATACTGCCCCAGGACGGCGATGGCGGTTGCTGGCCGAGGCCGAGGAACGACAACGCGGCTTCGGCAATGATGGCGGCCGCAATCGAGAGCGTCGCCTGTACCAGAAGCGCCGGCAGGATGTTCGGCAGAATGTGAAACAGCGCGATGCGCCATGGCGGATTGCCGATGGCGCGGGCGGCCTCGACATAGTCTTCGACCTTGACGCTGATGGTCTGGCCGCGGGTCAGCCGAATAAAGATCGGCGTCGTGGAGATGCCGATCGCGATCATGGCGTTGCCGAGGCTCGGCCCGAGAAATGCAGCGAGCGCAATGGCAAGGATCAGGAACGGGCAGGCGAGCATCGCGTCAGTGATCCGGCTGATCAAGGCGTCGACAAATCCGCCGCGATAGCCGGCGAGTAATCCGAAGGGGACGCCGATCGAGAGCGCGATCCCGACTGAAATCGCGCCGGCCACCAGCGAGGCGCGGGCGCCAAAGATCACGCGACTCAGGATATCGCGGCCGAGATCGTCGGTGCCGAACCAGTGCAGGGCGGATGGCGGTTTGCGCACCAGCGCCCAGCTCGTCGCCACCGGATCGTAAGGCCCGATGAGGGGCGCGAATACGGCGAGTACAATGAAAGCCGTGATGACAACGAGGCCCACCACTGCGCCCTTGCGCGCCAGCAACCGGCGCAGCGCGCGTCGCGCCGGAGTTTCGAGTTCGTCGGCAACCGAAATGACGGGGCTGGCGAGCGCGGCGTCGGTCACATTCAACCTCGTAGCCGCGGGTTGACGAGGATATAGGCGATATCGGCAATCAGGTTGAGCGTGATGTAGATGGTCGCGGTCACCAGCACGACACCCTGAACCACGGCATAATCACGATTGAACACGGCATCGACGATCAATTTGCCAAAACCCGGCACCGAGAAGATCTGCTCGGTGAGCACCGCGCCCGACAACAGCGTACCGAGTTCAAGTGCGCCCAGCGTGATGATGGGCGTCAGCGCGTTGCGCATGGCATGCTTGAGAATGACGACGCGTTCGGAAAGCCCCTTGGCGCGGGCGGTGCGAACGTAGTCGCTTTCGAGCACTTGCAGCATCGCGCTGCGCGTATGCCGCATCAGGATCGCCGCGATGGCATTGCCGAGCACGAATGCCGGCATGATGGTGGAAGCAAGACTCGCACGCCAGTTCTCGGAGAGCGGCACATAGCCCGAGGCCGGCAGCCAGCCGAGTTCGATCGAGAACAGGAAGATCAGCATGATCCCGAGCCAGAAGTTTGGCGTCGAGATGCCCCACAGCGCGATGAGATTGGCGCCATAGTCCCAGACCGTGCCCTTCTTCACCGCCGAGACGATGCCGGCGGGAATGCCGATCAAAAAGGCAATTACGATCGCCATCGAGGCCAGTTGCATTGTTACCGGCAGCTTCTGGGCGATCAGATCGCGCACGGGAACCTTGATACGCAGGGATTCGCCGAAATCGCCAGACGCAATGCCTTTGACCCAATAGAAATATTGCACCGGGATCGGCTGATCGAGCCGGTATTGCTGGCGTATTTGCGCGATCACGGCAGGATCGCGTTCCTCTCCGGCCATGACGAGCGCGGGATCGCCAGGCAATAAATGTTGTAACAGAAAGATCAGCACCGACACGAAGAACAGTGTCGGAATCAGTTGCAGGATACGTTTGCCGAGAAAGTTCAGCATGCGGCTATCCGTGTCCCGGGCGCAGCGCACCATGAAATGTTGCGCTGCTGAACCGGGACCCATTTAAGCCGGATGGCAGGTCCCGGCTCTGCGGAGCAGCGTAAGAACGCCGCACCGCGTCCGGGACGCCCGAATAGAGCAAGCATCTTCACTTCAGTTTCAATCCGACGACGCGCACCAGGCCGTCCGGCATCTGCCGGTAACCTTGAAGTTTGGTCGTATGCGCAAACAGCAGCTTGCGGTGAAAGAGGTAGATGATCGGCTCGTCGTTGAGCACGATTTTTGTCAGCTTCTCGTAGATCGCCTTGCGCTGGGCCAAATCGCCGGTCAGCCGCCCTTCCTCCATGAGCCGGTCGGCTTCCGGGTTGGCATAGCCACCGTCATTCTGCGGCGCCTTGCTGTGCAGAAAGACGTAAGAATTTCCATCCGGATCGATGCGGCCGCTCCAGTTGATCTGGAAGATCTGGAATTCGCCGGCCTGGGCCTGCTTGAAAGAGGTCGCGAACTCGATCAGGCGGATCTTGATATCGAAGCCGGCCCCAGCCGCCATCGACTGGACGACCTGCGCCACCGCTTCGTTTTCCGCGCCCTTCGGCACCATGTAGTCGATGGGCACGGGCAACGTGATGCCGGCTTCCTTCAGGAGTGCCTTGGCCTTTTCGACATCGCGCGGCCGGATCGGGGAAGACTGCTGGTAATAAGGGTGCGATGGGCTGACCCATTGGTTGCCGGGCGTGAACTCACCATTGAAGACGACCTGGTTGAGCGCCTCGCGATCGATCGCGAGGTCGAGCGCCTGACGCACCTTGACGTTCGTGAGACCGCCCTTGCTCTTGTCATTATCGGTGTTGATGGTCAGGCCGAGATAACCGAGCTCCGGCGCGGTCGACAGCACGAGACGGGAATCCGACTGGACGTCCTTGATGTCGGTCGCCAGTACGCGCTCGATCAGATCTAACCCGCCTGATTTGAGATTCGCGAGCCGCACCGTGGAATCGACGATCGGCAGGAACACAATACGGTCGATAAAGACGTTGTCCTTGTTCCAGTAATCGGCGAATTTCTCGAACACGATGCGATCCTGCTGCACGCGCTCGACGAATTTGTAAGGTCCGGCGCAGACTGGATGCAGTCCGAACTTGTCGCCCGCCTCTTTTGCGGCCTTGGGCGAGACCATCATGCCGGAGCGGTCGGTCAGTTGCGCGATCAGCGGCGAGTAGGGCGTCTTCAGCACCAGCTTGATGGTCAGGGGATCGACGACATCGACATGGTCGAGCGCGGCGAGCTCCGGTTTGCGGAACGAAACCGGCAGAGTGAGGTGACGGTCGAGCGAGAATTTCGCCGCTTCCGCATCGAGCACCTCGCCATCGTGGAATTTGACGCCGGGCCGCAACTTGATCGTGACTTCCTTGCCGTCGGCGGAAGTCTCGTGCGACAGCGCGAGCTGCGGCACGATGTTGAGCTTTTCGTCGATATCGAACAGCTTGTCGCAAAACGCCGAAAATACGATACGGCCGACATAGGTGCGAGCGGTGGAAGGATCGAGCGCGTCCGGATCCTCCGCTAGACCGATACGAAGTGTGGTCTGGGCGTGGGCAATTGCCCCAAACGACAGCAGCAAGGCCGCTGCAATTGCCGCCAAACGCATCATCTTCATCACACTTGTCTCCGTTGACATCGTTTCTCCAACCGCCCCGGCGGCGCCGTCCATACTCTAACCCCGAAACCCCGGCTCACTTCCAAACGCCGCGACCAATCGCTCCAGCGCGGGCGAAAAAGCGCCGTCGCGGGGAATGAGCGCGTCGGGAGCAGGCAATTCACCGGCGCGATGGCACGCGGTCAGGTGTCCGGCGGTGCTCGGCAGCAATTGCGGCGCTTCGATCCGGCAGCGCTCGATCACGTAAGGACAGCGGGTGTGAAACCGGCAGCCGGACGGCGGATCGATGGCGCTTGGCATCTCGCCTTCGAGCACGATGCGGTTGCGTTTGGCCCGCGGCTTCGGCACCGGGATTGCGGACAACAGCGCCCGGCTATAGGGGTGGCGCGGCGAAGCGAACAGCATCTCGGCGTCCGCGGTTTCGACGATATGGCCGAGATTCATCACCGCAACCCGGTCGGCAATGTGCTTGACGACCGCAAGGTCATGCGAGACGAAGATGTAGGCGAGCCCCAGCCGCGTTTGCAGGTCGCCGAGCAGGTTGAGGATTTGCGAACGGATCGAGACATCGAGTGCCGAGACCGGCTCGTCGCAGATGATCAGTTTGGGTTCGACGGCGAGTGCCCGGGCAATCGCGATCCGCTGGCGCTGGCCGCCGGAAAATTCGTGGGCGTAGCGGCGCGCAAAGCGCGGCTCCAACCCGACCAGCCGCAGCAGTTCCTCCACCCGCTCACGTCGTCGATCCGCCGGCACGAGATCATGCAGCACCAGCGGCTCGCTCAGGATCTGGCCGATGGTCATCCGCGGGTTGAGCGACGCATACGGGTCCTGGAAGATGATCTGCGCGTCGCGGCGGAAGGCGCGTAATTCCTTTGCGCCCATCCCTAGGAGATCGCGGCCTTCGAACCGGATTTCACCCTGATCGGGTTCGATCAGGCGCAGCACCAGCCGGCTGACGGTCGACTTGCCGCAGCCGGATTCGCCGACCAGCGCCAGCGTCTCGCCCGCATCGACGCTGAATGAGACGCCATCGACCGCCTTGACGAAGGCCGTCGGCCGCCCGAACGCCGAGCGCGCCGCGACGAAATGCTTGACCAGGTTTTTAGCTTCTAACAGCGCGGTCATGTGTCAAGTCCTGCGCTCAGTCGATCGTCATTCTCGTGTCCCGGGCGAAGCGCAGCGCAAGGCGGTGCACTGCAAAACCGGGACCCACCTAAACCGGACCCCGGTTCAGCGGTGCAACACTGCGCTGCGCTTGTGCTGCATCGCGCCCGTGGAACGAACTGAAGTGGCGCCCCCATCACGACACCAGCCTTTCCAGCGGCGCGCGGACGCAGCGCGACCAATGGCCGGGGCTGACCTCGACGAGCGGCGGCGGGGCTGTGGTGCATGCGTCTTCGACGAAAGGACATCGCGCGGCGAACCGGCAGCCTTTCGGCAGGCTTGCCATGTTGGGAACCATGCCCTCGATAGTCGCAAGATGCGCGGCACGGTGATCGAGGCGTGGAATCGAGCCCAGGAGACCGACGGTGTAGGGATGTTGCGGGGTTGCAAACAACGCATCGACGTCCGCTTGTTCGACGATCTCGCCGGCATACATCACCGCGACTTCGTCACAAACTTCAGCGACGACGCCGAGATCGTGGGTGATCAGGATGATGGCGGCACCGCTTTCGGCCTTCAACTCGCGCATCAGATCAAGAATCTGGGCCTGCAAGGTAACGTCGAGCGCGGTGGTCGGTTCGTCGGCGATCAGAAGGCGGGGATCGCAGGCCAACGCCATGGCGATCATGACGCGCTGGCGCATGCCGCCGGAAAGCTTGTGCGGATATTCGTCGATGCGCCGTTCGGGCGAGGGAATATGCACCCGTCGCAAAAGGTCGATCGTCCGCTTGCGCGCGGCCATTCTGCTTCCGCCGCGGTGGCGGAGAATGGATTCGATGATTTGATCGCCGATGGTGAAGCTCGGGTTGAGCGAGGTCATCGGCTCCTGAAAGATCATGGCAAGCCGATTGCCGCGCAGGTCGCGCCGGATCTGGTCGGAGACGTTAAGAAGATCGAAGCCGTCGAAGCGGATCGATCCGGTTACCTCAGCCGATTGTTTCGGTAATAATCCCATGACGGCGAGCGAAGTGACGCTCTTCCCGCAACCGGATTCGCCGACCAGACCGAGCGTGGCGCCTCGCGCGACGGCAAGATCGACGGTATCTACGGCGTGTGTGGTGCGTCCGTCATCGCCACGAAAGGTGACGCGCAAATCCCTGATCTCGATCAGCGGCGTATCGGTCATCGCTCGCTTTCGATGGCCGCCGCGATACCGGCATCGATCACCGCGCGATCGGTGATCCCGGCCGGATTTTTTCGGCTCGGCAGGTATTTTCGGAAATGAACCCAGCGTTCGCGGCTCACGGCTTCCAGCCGCTCGAGTTCGGCGAGAGGATCGGCATGGTCATCGACGCGTAAATCAAGATTGGACCAATCCTCTTCGCCGTAAATCAAAAGTGCCGCCGATTGCTTGCCGCGCTTGTCGCCGCCAGCCAGCTCGCCCGCGCGCATGGCGGTGATCAGACGCTCTGCAAAAGGCATGCCGGTGTTGGCAAGATAGGCTTTCGCGGTGTCATCCAGAACGCGGGGGCCTGCGAGCATGTTGCCGGCAATGGAAAAGCCTTCGCCTTCAAGGTGCCCGCACCAGTCGACGCAATCCTTGCCCGTATGAGCGGCGATCTGCCCCTTCGCGTCCATGATATGAAGCTGCCGGCTGGCGTGTCCGGCGTCGCTTGCAAGGAGCGTTTCCACGATATCGCGAGGAGCACGGCCCTCGCGAAGAAGTTTCACACCGTCGATCCCGTAATAGGGGTTGACGAGCGCTTGCGTGGCGATCCCGCCAATCGCAGGCGCGATGTGGGGAACGCGCGCGCCGACCGCGAAGAATTTCGTTGCGACCGCTATTCCGATCTGGCCGGTGGCATTGTCCTTGGCAATGATCGACCAGGTCATGGGATTTAGCGTCCGGCGGCGTAGCCCTGCATGCCGCGGGCGTTGGCGGCGGCACGGCGGCGGCGACCGACTTTGGAGGCGGCAGTCAGGCGGCCTTCGGACCAATCCGGGCCGACCTCGACGATGTGCCCGCGCTCGCGCAAGTTTTCGATCGTCGCCTTCGGCACGCGGCTTTCGATCACCATCACGCCGGGGCGTGAGGTGCGCGGCCAGAACGAGATCGGGAAATGCTCGGAATGCCAGGCGGGCGCGTCGATCGCCTCCTGCAAATTCATTTTGGCATGGACGTGCCGCAGAAAGAATTGCGTGATCCATTGATCCTGCTGGTCGCCGCCGGGCGAACCCCACGACAGATACGGCTCGCCGTCGCGGTGCGCCATGGTCGGCGAGAGCGTGGTACGCGGGCGCTTGCCCGGCGCGAGTGAGGCCGGATGGCCTTCCTCCAGCCAGAACATCTGGGCGCGGCTGCCAAGGCAGAAGCCAAGTTCAGGAATGACCGGTGAAGATTGCAGCCATCCGCCGGATGGCGTCGCCGAGATCATGTTGCCGGCCCGATCGATAATGTCGAAATGGACGGTGTCGCCTCTCACCTCGCCGAAGCGCCCGACGGTGGGTTCGCCCGCGCCCATGGCGCCCACTGCTTCGCGTTGGCCCTCCTGGTGCCGCTGCTTTACCTCACCGCCAAAGCCCTTGACCGAGCCGGGAACGAACTCCAGCGAGGCTTTGTCCGAGATCAGCTTGCGCCGTTCGTCGTTATAGGCATCCGACAATAACGTGCCGATCGGCACCTCCACGAATTTCGGATCGCCGTAAAATTTCTCGCGGTCGGCATAGGCGAGTTTGGCGCATTCGATCTGGGTATGGATGAATTCAGGTCCGGTGGGATCGAGCCCGTCGAGCTGAAAACCCTTCAGCAGGGCGAGCTGTTGCAGCATCACCGGTCCCTGGCTCCAGACGCCAGCCTTGCAAACCGTGTAGCGGCCGTAGTCGTAGGTCAGCGGCGCTTCGATGGTCGGCTGCCAGCGCGCCATGTCGTCGGCAGAGAGCACGCCGCGATGCGGCGATCCGCTCACATCCATCACTTCCTGCGTGCGGCAGAACTTGTCGATGGCCTCCGCCACAAAGCCCTTCGACCAGGTTTTGCGCGCGGCTTCGATCTGCGCGTCGCGGTCGCCGCCGGCGCTTTCGGCCTCTTTGAGGATGCGGGTGTAGGTTTCGGCGAGCCTGGGATTGGTGAAGATCGAACCGGGTTTCGGCACTTCATTGTTAGGCAGATATACCGCAGCCGACGTCGTCCAGTATTTCCGGAACAATTGTTCGACGGTTTGGACGGTCGCAGCCGCACGCTCCAGGAACGGGTAGCCATCGCGGGCGTAAGTGATCGCCGGTTCCAGAACCTCGCGCAGCCGCAGGGTGCCGTAATCACGGAGCAGCAGCATCCAGGATTCGAACGTGCCGGGAATGCAGGCCGCGAGCAGCCCTGTGCCGGGCACCATCTCCAGCCCCTCGCTCTTGTAATGTGCGATGGTCGCGCCGGCCGGTGCAGGACCTTGGCCGCAGATCACTTCGGTGCGTCCACGCTTGACGTCGTGCACGATGATCGGCACGTCGCCGCCGGGGCCGTTCAGGTGCGGTTCGACCACCTGCAAGGTAAAGGCCGTGGCGACAGCGGCGTCAAACGCGTTGCCGCCTTTTTCCAGGATGCCCATGCCGACCGCGGTGGCAATCCAATGGGTCGAGGTGACCACGCCAAACATGCCCTCGATTTCGGGGCGGGTGGTGAAGGGATCGGGATTAATATGGCCCATGGCTATCCGTCGTTTGGCTCTTGGTGATTTTGGCCTTTGCGGCGGCGCACTTGATCATAGCTGGGGCGCTGTGCCAACCAGCTTCCGAAGTTGTGATCATACGCCGACCGCGACCTCGGCCGGGCTATTAGCGGCGTGGCAGGCCACCCCGTCGATCAGCGCGGGCGTCTCACGGCGGCAGCGGTCAAAAACGAGCGGGCAGCGTGGATTAAAGGCACAGCCCGCGGGCGGGTTGATCGGGTTCGGAATTTCGCCTTTCACGGGAATTCGCTGGCGGCCCGACATCGCGAGGTCCGGCACGGCGCCGAGCAGCATCTTCGTGTAGGGCATTCGCGGTGTGTCGAAAAGCGCATGCGCTTCGGCGATTTCGACGACGCGGCCGAGATACATCACGCCGATGCGCCTCGCCATGTGCCGTACCACGGCGAGGTTGTGGCTGATGAAGAGATAGGTGAGGCCGAACTTGTCTTGCAGGTCGCGCATCAGGTTAAGGATTTGCGCCTGAACTGAGACGTCCAGCGCCGAGGTCGGCTCGTCGCAGACGATGAACTCCGCTTCTGATGCCAGCGCGCGCGCAATCGCAATGCGCTGGCGCTGGCCGCCGGAAAACTCATGCGGATATTTCCAGCCGTCGTCGGCATGAAGGCCGACGAGACTTAGCAATTCGCCGACGCGGGCGCGAATGTCGGATTCGCCTTGGATCAGATCGAAGGCGCGGATCGGCTCTGCGACGATCGCATCGACCCGAAGCCGCGGATTGAGGCTCGCATAGGGGTCCTGGAAGATCATCTGGATGCGGCGGCGCAACTGCCGCCGCACCTGGGCTTGACGTGGATCGGTCATCGAAACCCCGTCGATGACGACGTCTCCCGAGGTCGGCGGCAACAGTCCAACGACCATCCGCGCCACGGTGGTTTTTCCGGAACCGGATTCGCCGACCAGCGCGAAGGTCTCGCCTTTGGCAATATCGAAGCTGATATCGTCGACCGCTTTCAGAAATTCCAGGTGTCCGCCTTCGAGAAGGCGGTTGAGCCACGGCTTCGAAACGTCGAAGACGCGGCGCAGGTTTTTCACCTCGACGAAAGGCTTTTCCATCATGCCGCGGTCTCCGTCGTGACGGCATCATAGAGATGGCAGGCGACAGCCCGCGTGCCCTGCTTGATCGGTTCCGGCCGTTCGACGCGGCAACGATCGAACGCAAGGGCGCAGCGCGGATTGAACGGGCAGCCCGGCGGGATCGCGGACAGTCGCGGCATGGTGCCGGGAATCTGGACCAGGCGCGAGGCGTCGCTGGCAAGCGTCGGGATCGCGCCCATCAGACCCTTGGCGTAAGGATGGAGCGGATTTTGCACGACGTCGCGCACCGGGCCGATTTCGGCGATGCGGCCGGAATACATCACCGCGACACGGTCGGAAGTCTCCGCGATCACGCCCATATCGTGGGTCACGAGCATCACGGCGGTGCCATGATCGCGCCCGAGTCGTTTGATCAGCGTGATGATCTGGGCTTGAACCGAGACGTCGAGCGCGGTGGTCGGCTCGTCGGCGATGATCAGTTCCGGCTCGGCGCAAATCGCAAGCGCAATGACGACGCGCTGACGCATGCCGCCGGAGAATTCATGTGGATAGGCATCGATGCGTTTTTCAGGCGCGGGAATGCCGACCTCAGCGAGCAGATCGATGGCACGCCGTCGCGCCGCCTGTTCCGACAGATTGGTGTGGGTTCGGATGGTCTCGATCAGTTGATCGCCGATGCGGTAGAGCGGATTGAGGCTTGTGAGCGGGTCCTGGAAAATCATACCGATCCGTTTGCCGCGAATCCGGCGCATTTCTTCCGGCGGCAGGTTGTCGATCCGCAAGCCCGACAGATAGATCTCGCCGCCGGCGATGCGGCCGGGCCGATCAATCAGGCCGATCACCGCAAGGCCCGTCACGGATTTTCCGGCGCCGGATTCGCCGACCACGCCCAACACTTCCCCCTTGGCGATATCGAAGGAGACGCCGTCGATCGCGCGCAGCGCGCTGTGACGGGTGACGAATTCGACCCGCAGGTTACGCACGGAAAGAACCGGTTCACTCATCGAAGTTTCGGGTTGAGAGCGTCGCGCAGCCAATCGCCGAGCAGGTTGATGGACAAGATCAGCACCGCAAGCGCAATACCGGGGAATGCCACGATCCACCACTCGCCGGCAAACAGATAATTGTTGCCGATCCGGATCAAGGTGCCGAGCGAGGGCATGGTGTCGGGCATGCCAGCGCCGAGAAACGACAAGGTCGCCTCAGTGATGATGGCGAGCGCGAGATTGATGGTTGCGATCACCAGGATCGGCCCCATCGTATTCGGCAGGACATGCCGCAGCATGATGACCGGCGCGGGCAGGCCGATCAGTTGCGCCGCCGCCACGTAATCCTTGTTCTTTTCCACCATCACCGAGCCACGCACGGTGCGCGCATATTGCACCCAGAAACTCAAGCCGATCGCGAGAACCAGCACCACAAGCGTGCTCATCGCGTCCAGCCGGTTGCCGAACAACGACTTGGCGACGCCGTTGACCAATAGCGCGATGAGAATGGCAGGAAAGGTGAGCTGCACGTCGGCAATACGCATGATCAGCGCATCGATCGCGCCGCCGAAATAACCGGCGATTAGGCCAAGCGCGATGCCGAGCGCGCCCGAAAACACAACGCCGAGAATGCCGACGATCAGCGAAATACGCAAACCGTAGAGGATGGCTGAAAGGACGTCGCGGCCTTGCTCATCCGTGCCGAGCAGGAACGGGCTCTGGCCGTCGGCGGTCCAAAGCGGCGCGATCCGCGAATTGATAAGCTGAAGCTGTGCCGGGTCGAAGGGGTCCTGGACCGCCAGCAGGGGAGCGGCGATCGCCAACACGAAGAAAAGCAGCGTCACGGTTGCGGCCACGACCGTCAGCCGTGAACGGCGGAATGAATAGAAGACGTCGCTGTCAAGCGCACGCCGGAACAGACCGGCCGCCGGCGGGCGGTGTGATGCGGTTTTGTCGGGGAGGGCGGCATCGGACATGTCAGCTCTCTTACGCCGGGCGGCCGACAGAGGCGCGCAGGCGCGGATCGACCACGGTGTAGAGCACATCCACCACGAGATTGATGGTGACGAAGATCAGCGACACCATCAGCAAATAGGCCGCCATGATCGGGATATCGACATTCTGCACAGCCTGGACGAACAGAAGCCCCATGCCGGGCCATTGGAAAACGGTTTCGGTGATAATTGCAAAAGCAATAACCGAGCCAAATTGCAGGCCGGCCACGGTGATGACGGGAACCAGCGTATTCTTCAGCGCATGGCCGAAATGGATGGCGCGGGTCGTCAGTCCCCGCGCCCGGGCAAAGCGGATATAGTCGGTGCGTAAAACTTCGAGCATTTCGGCTCGAACCAGCCGCATGATCAGGGTCATCTGGAACAGGCCGAGCGTGATCGACGGCATGATCAACGCCTTTAGCCCCGAGACCGTCAGAAGGCCTGTGGTCCACCAGCCGAATCGTACGACCTCACCGCGTCCGAACGAGGGCAGCCAGGCGAGCGTCACGGAGAACAGGTAGATCAGGAGAATGCCGATCAGAAACGTCGGCAGCGATATGCCGATCAGCGACACTGCCTGGAAAACTCCGGCAAGAATCGTGTCGCGACGCAGCGCCGAATAGACGCCCATCAGGATGCCGAACACCATCGCAAGGATGGTGGCGCAGGTGGCGAGTTCAAGCGTCGCCGGCATCCGCTCCTTCAGGAGGTCGGCCACCGGCAGGCGAAATTGATAGGACACGCCGAACTTGAATTGTGCGGCATTGGCGAAATAGCGGGCGAACTGCACGACAACGGGATCGTCGAGCCCGAGCGACTTTCTGATCTCGGCGCGCTCCGTCGCGGACGTGTCGATCGAAACGATCTGACTTACGGGGTCGCCGACGAAACGGAACATCGAGAACGCGATGATTCCGACGGCGATCATGACACCGATCGCCTGAATGGCCCGGCGAAGCGTGAAGGCGAGCATCTCTTCCTTTCACTTCTTCTTCGAAAACGCGACGCGGGCCGTAAGCGGACTGCTATTCCTGCTTCGTGGCCCAGTAAAACAGAACCTGATTGTCGGAGCGCTGGGTTATTTTCACTTTTTTCGAAACGCCCCACGCCAGCGGCTGTTGATGGAGCGGGATATAGCCATAATCCTTGATCCCGATTTCGAAGGCCTGCTTGATCATCTGGTCGCGTTTGGCGGTGTCGATTTCGACCAGAATCTTGTCGGCGAGCGCATCGAGTTCCTTGTTGCAATAACCGCCGAGATTGGCTTCGCCGCGGGTGGGCACCTTAGGGTCGTGACAGCCCATGATGTCATAGAGCACGTTTTGGGAATCCATCGAGGCCGGAGTCCAGCCCAACAGATAGAACGAGGTCTGGTAACCGCCGGGCTTGAGTACCTTGCCGAAATATAGCCCCTTCGGCTGCGCAAGGAGATTTACCTTGACGCCGATGCGCGCGAGCATGCCGACCACGGCCTGGCAGATATCGGCATCGTTGATGTAACGATCGTTGGGACAATCCATCGTGACTTCGAAGCCATCGGGGTAGCCGGCTTCGACCATCAACTTCTTGGCCGCATCGGGATCGGCTTTCGGCCGGGTGAAGTCCTTCGATAGCGGGAACAGTTGCGGGGCAACCATCAGCGCTGACGGTGTCGAAAGGCCGCGCATCACGCGATTCTTGATCAGATCGACATCGATCGCCTTGTAAAAGGCTTCGCGGACGCGAATGTCCTTGAACGGATTCTTGCCCTTGATGTTGGAATAGAGCAGCTCGTCGCGCTCCTGATCCATGCCGAGAAAGATGGTGCGGACTTCCATCCCGGTCAGGACGGTCGCGTTGCCGCCGGCATTCACGCGCTGAATGTCCTGCGTCGGCACCGGCTCGATCACGTCGACTTCGCCAGACAACAGCGCAGCCACGCGTGTTGAGGCCGATCCGATCGGCGTGAAAATGATCTCCTTGATGTTATGCTCCGGCTTGCCCCACCAGTTGGGATTGACCTTGAATACGGTCTTCACGCCAGGCTGATGGCTTTCGATGATGAAGGGCCCGGTGCCGTTCTCGTGCAGCGAGGCATAACTCGGTGTGGTGGCGGAAGCCGGCGTCGGCGCTGTGGAATTGTTTTCCTCGCACCATTTCTTGTCCATGATGAACCAGCCGTCCCATTGTGAAGTCAGGATGGGATTGGGCGTGTCGAGTTTGACGTCCACCGTGTAGTCGTCGATCTTGACGAACTTGGCGTCGGCGGGAACGTTGGTGAGGAAGTTCGATCCCTTGGCGCGCACGCGCTCCGCGGAAAAAATCACGTCATCGGCGGTGAAGGGGTCGCCGTTGTGAAACTTGACGCCTTTGCGCAAGTGAAAGCGCCAGCGGGTCGGCTCGGGCGTTTCCCAACTCTCGGCGAGCGCCGGAGCCATGTTCAATTCCTTGTCGCGGGTGACCAGCCCCTCATAAACATGGGCATGATGGGCGATGGTTGTGGTTTCCTTGAGCGTATAGGGATCGAGCGATTTGAGTTCACCCTGATTGGCGTAGCGCACGGTCTGGCTCGAAGCCGGCATCGCGGCAAAGGCCACAATCCAAGCGGTGGCCGTTGCAAGCAAGATCTGACGTAACGGCATTGGTGAACGCTCTCCGCGCTGGTGTACACTTCGCTTATGCAATAACTAGAACCAATCCATGTTGCCAGAGTTTGGCCGCCACGCAAAGGCGATTTCGGGAGTAGTTGATGGCGGAACAGAAGGGCGACGTCCTTGTGCTGGGTGCCGGCATGGTCGGCGTCAGCGCGGCCCTGCATCTGCAAAAACTCGGGCGCGACGTCGTTCTGATCGACAGGAATGAACGCGCCGGTGAAGAGACCAGCTACGGCAATGCAGGCATCATCGAATGCGCCTCGGTGTTTCCACTCATGTTTCCCCGGGACATCCAGCAGATTTCACGGTATGCGCTTAATCGCTCGCCTAACTCGCAATATCGCTTTTCGGAGTTGCCGGCTTTTCTGCCCTGGCTCGTGCGATATTATCTGGCGTCTTCGCCGGCGCGGGCGTTGCACAGTGCGATGTCCGAATGGTCGCTGATCCAGCGTAGTTTTGTCGAACACGAGGCGCTGATCACGGAAGCAGGCGTGCCGGAGTTGCTGCGTCGTACCGGCTGGATCAAGCTGTACCGCTCCGAGGCGAGCCTCACCAAGGCGAGGCAAGATGCGGAGCGGGTCAAACAATATGGTGTTCCCAGCGAAATGCTCGACAGGGCGGCGATCGCCGCACGTGAACCCGGCCTGACCGGAGATTTCGCAGGCGCCGTCTATTGGCCGACGCCGGGATTCATCGCCGATCCCGGCGCACTGGCCAAGGCCTATGCGGATCTGTTTGTCCGCAAGGGCGGACGCTTCGTCGTCGCGGACGCGCGAACGCTGACGCAGGATTCGGGCGGGTGGCGTGTCGATGGCGCGGCGGCGCGCGAGGCTGTGGTGGCGCTCGGTCCGTGGTCAGATCTGGTGTTTCGCCCGCTTGGGTATTCGATCCCGCTTGGCGTCAAGCGCGGTTATCATTTGCACCTGAAGCCAAGCGGCAACGCCGTGCTCAATCACCCGGTGCTGGATTCCGATCTTGGCTATCTGCTGGCGCCGATGAACGCGGGGATTCGCCTGACCACCGGCGTCGAGTTCGCGCACCGCGACGCACCGCCACGGCCCATTCAGGTTGAAAAGGCGTTGCCGCGCGCTCACGCGCTGTTTCCGTTGGGCGAGGCCGTCGACGCCAAGCCCTGGATGGGTGCGCGGCCGTGCCTGCCGGACATGCTGCCGGTGATCGGCCAAGCGCCGCGTCACCCCGGGCTCTGGTTCGATTTCGGCCATCAGCACCATGGGCTCACGCTTGGCCCCGTGGCCGGCCGGCTGTTGGCGGAAATGATGACCGGCACGGCACCTTTTACCGACCCACGGCCGTTTCGCGCCAACCGATTCGGTTGATCACGTTTAGCTTTCGCCCTTTGGACGGCTTGCGTCCTGCTACCGGACGTGGCGATATTGACTTTGCGTCGCGTTACTACAGGTGGAGCACCCATGAAGGTTAACGTTGAGATTGACTGCACGCCGCTGGAAGCGCGGCAGTTTTTCGGGCTTCCCGATGTACAGCCGATGCAGACGGCCGTGATGGAGAAGCTCCAGACCCAGATGCTGGACAATATCCAGAAGGTTTCGCCCGAGGCGTTGATGCAAAGCTGGCTGTCGTTCGATCCGAAGTTCGCCGAGCGATTTAGCGACATGTTCGCGGCCATGACGGGTCTCAGCACCGGCCTTGGCGGCACGCGGACGTCAGACAAGAAATGACGCCACCCGACGAAGGCGAACAACCGGCGAAAAGTTCGCTTCGTCCGCCGGGTCTCGGCCTGCTGCTGGCCGAGATGCGTAGCATATTCGAATTCAACGCCAGCCTGATGATGTCGCCGCTGTTGATGCGCGCGCCGAGAGGCGACGGTCACCCGGTGCTGGCATTGCCGGGCTTTCTCGCCAGCGACCTCTCGATGGCGCCGATGCGCCGCTATTTGACCGAACTTGGATACGATGCCCATGCCTGGCAGATGGGCCGAAACCTCGGCGGTATCTCGCGCGTGCGCGCGGCGTTGCGCGATCGGCTTGCAGAAATCCACGCCGGCTCCGGCCGCAAGGTCAGCATCATCGGCTGGAGTCTTGGCGGTGTCTATGCGCGTGACCTCGCGCTTAGCGCGCCAGAGCTTGTGCGCTATGTCGTGACGCTTGGGAGCCCTTTTGCAAATGACGTGCGGGCCACCAATGCGACGCGGCTCTACGAGGCGCTGTCGGGCGAAGCCGTCGACGGCGATCCCGAGTTTCTCAAGGCGCTTTCCGGCGATCTGCAGGTTCCGACGACGTCGATTTTTTCGCGCGCAGACGGCGTGGTGAACTGGCAAACCTGCCTGCTGCGTCCTTCGGCGGCGGCCGAAAATGTGGAAGTCTACCTCGCCAGCCATGTCGGGCTCGGTGTTAACCCGGCGGTATTGTGGGCGGTAGCGGACCGCCTGGCCCAGCACGAAGGTCAATTCAGCCAATTTGACCGCTCTGGGCCCTTTGCCATTGCATATGCGCCGCAAGAGCGGGCACAATCCTCAAACGGCGTCCCGGGTTAAGGGACTGTCCCGGCACCAGAATAAAAAGCACCGCAAAGGTGCGAGCCGTAACTGTTCGCGGGAGGAGCCTATGAGCGACGCCAGGAAACTGTCGTCCGTTGACGCGTCGTTTCTGTATCTGGAAACGCCGGAAATGCCGATGCATGTCGGCAGCATGGCGATCTTCCGCCTGCCGGAGGATTACAAGGGAGACTTTTTCGAAGATTTCAAGGCGATGATCGCCTCGCGCCTGCACGTCGCGCCGATCCTGAAAGCGCGTCTGGAAAAGGCGCCGCTCGATATCGATCATCCGTCATGGGTCGAGGACGACCAGTTCGATATCGACCGCCACATCTTCCGCGGCAGCCTGCCGGCGCCACACGATCGCGCCACGCTGGAGCGGATCGTCGGCTGGATGCACGCCAAGCTGCTCAACCGCGCCCGTCCGCTCTGGGAGTTCTATGTCTTCGAGGGCATGAAGGACAACGAGATCGGCCTCTATTCCAAGATGCACCATGCCTGCATCGACGGCGGCGCGGGCGCGGCGCTCACCAACATGATCTACGATGTGACGCCGGTTCCCCGCGAAATCGAACCGCCGACGGCACCCGCCAAGGTCGGCCAGGAGCCGCGCGACATCGCTGCCAATCTTCTGGATTCCTACCAGCAGCTGTGGCGTCAGCCGTTCGATGCTTCCGCCGCTGCCAAGAGCATTGAACTGCCGCGTTCCGGCAAAAGCGATCTCGGATCGATCCTGTTCGACAACGCGATGTTCCAGATCGAGAACGCGGTGAAGTTTGCCGGCAATGTTCCGACCTTGCTGAAGAGCGTCTCCGAGGTGGTCGGCAAGATCGCCGATCCGAAGTCGCGCGACAGCCTGGCTGGCATGATGTCGCCGCCGACCATTCTCAACAAACAGATATCGTCTGAACGCAGCTTCGCGGGTGTCTCCATTCCGCTGTCCCGCGCCAAGGCGGTTGCGAAAGCTGCCGGCGGTAAGCTCAACGATGTCGTGCTCGCGATCTCAAGCGGCGTGGTCCGGCGTTATCTGGTGGAGCGCGGCGCACTGCCCTCGAAATCCCTGACAGCGGGAGTCCCGATCTCGCTGCGCGAAGAGGGCAACACGGACGCCAACAACCAGGTGTTCGGCATGATCTGCTCGATCGCGACCAATGTCGAAGACCCGAAGACGCGGCTGGAGACGATTATCGCCCAATCCACCAAGTCCAAGGAGATGTCGCATCCCTTGCGCGCCTTGATGCCGCAAATGTCCAACGTCTCGATGCTGGGCGCGCCGATCCTGGTGCAGATTCTCGCGCTGCTTTACAGCCGTTCAAGCCTCTCGGACGTGTTGCCGCCGGCGGCCAATATCACGGTGTCGAACGTGCCGGGGCCTCGGCAGACGCTGTACGCGGCCGGTGCGGAGCTTTTGCATATTTTCCCGGTGTCGATCTCGACCCATGGGCTCGCACTCAACATCACCGTGCAAAGCTATCGCGACCAGCTCGATTTCGGCTTTATCGCCGGCGCCAATATCATTCCGCATGTTCAGATACTGTGCGACATGGTGCCATCGGAGTTCGCAGCCCTTGAGGCCGCCTTTGCGCCGCCGCCAGCCGAGGTGCAAGGCGCCGCCGGGTAGGGAACAGCCATGATTGAAATGCCCCCGCTGCAATTTGCCGAGGTCAACGGGATCCGGATGGGCTTCTACGAAGCGGGCCCTAAAACCGATGCGCCGCCGATCATCCTGTGTCACGGCTGGCCGGAAATCGCGTTCTCCTGGCGCTATCAGATCAAGGCGCTGAGTGAGGCCGGCATTCGCGTGATTGCGCCGGACCAGCGCGGCTACGGCGCGACCGACCGGCCGGAGCCCGTCGAAGCCTATGACCTGGAGCACCTGACCGGCGATCTCGTCGGCTTGCTCGATCATTTGAGGATCGACAAAGCGATCTTTGTCGGCCACGACTGGGGCGGATTTGTCATCTGGCAGATGGCGCTTCGGCATCGCGACCGCGTCGCCGGGGTCGTCGGCGTCAACACACCGCACACAGACCGCGCACCGGCCGATCCGATCGATCTGCTGCGAAAGCGCTTCGGCGACAGCATGTATATTGTGCAATTTCAGGACCCAGCGCGCGAGCCAGACAAGATTTTCGGCGACCGCGTCGAGCAAACGTTCGATGCCTTTATGCGCAAGCCGCCGCCACGCCCGGGCGACGCCCCCGGCGAGCCGCCGACTGCGGGTGTCGGCGCATCGTCGAAGACCAATCTGGCGTTCCCGCAGATGATTGCGGCCTATGACGTCAAATACGATCCACGCACGCCGATCTTGTCTCGGCAAGAAAAGCAGGTCTTCGTCGATACCTTTACCAGGACCGGTTTCACCGGCGGCATCAACTGGTACCGCAACATGTCGCGCAACTGGCAGCGTTCCGCGGAACTGGATCATACGGTGCGCGTACCCGCATTGATGATCATGGCGGAAAACGATGCGGTGTTGCCGCCGTCGGCCGCCAACGGCATGGAAAGACTGGTGCCTGATCTCGAAAAATACCTGGTTCGCGACAGCGGGCACTGGACGCAGCAGGAAAAGCCGGAAGAAGTCAGCGCCAAGCTGATCGAATGGCGGCGGAAGCGGTTCGGGTGACGACGCAGTCGTCATTGCGAGCGAAGTAATTTGTTTTGTCATTCCGGGGCGATGCGTAGCATCGAACCCGGAATCTCGAGATTCCGGGTTTGGTCCTTCGGACCATCCCGGAATGACGAATTCTAAGAAGGCAGGGGATACCAGCGTAATGGCGTCCAAGAACCGACTGGCTCCAATCCCGCATCCGCCCACCAAGCCGGTGGTCGGCAATATGCTGTCGCTGGATTCCACCGCACCGGTGCAGAATCTGGCGCGGCTCGCCAAGGAGCTCGGACCGATCTTTTGGCTCGACATGATGGGTGCGCCGATCGTCATCGTCTCCGGCCACGACCTTGTCGACGAACTCAGTGACGAGAAGCGGTTCGACAAGGCCGTGCGCGGACCGTTGCGGCGGGTGCGCGCGATCGCCGGTGATGGACTGTTTACGGCGGATACGACCGAGCCGAACTGGGGCAAGGCGCACAACATCCTGATGCAGCCGTTCGGCAACCGCGCCATGCAATCCTATCATCCCAGCATGGTCGATATCGCCGAGCAGCTCGTGAAGAAATGGGAGCGGCTGAACGCCGATGATGAGATCGACGTGGTCCACGACATGACCGCGCTGACGCTCGATACCATCGGGCTATGCGGCTTCGACTATCGATTCAATTCGTTCTATCGGCGCGACTATCATCCCTTCGTCGAGTCGCTGGTTCGTTCGCTCGAAACCATCATGATGATCCGCGGCCTGCCGATGGAAAATCTCTGGATGCAGAAGCGGCGCCGCGATCTTTCCAGCGACGTCGAATTCATGAACAAGATGGTGGACGAGATCGTCGCCGAACGGCGCCGGAACGCGGCGGCCGCCGACGACAAAAAGGACATGCTCGCCGCCATGATGACGGGCGTCGACCGCGCCACCGGCACGCAGCTCGACGACGTCAACATCCGTTACCAGATCAACACGTTCCTGATTGCAGGCCACGAAACCACGAGTGGATTGTTGTCCTGCACGATCTACGCGCTCCTGAAGCATCCCGAAGTGCTGAAGAAGGCCTATGAAGAGGTCGATCGCGTGCTTGGGCCTGATATCGGCGCCAGGCCGACCTATCAGCAAGTGACGCAACTGACCTACATCACGCAGGTCCTCAAAGAGGCATTGCGGATGTGGCCGCCGGCTCCGGCCTATGGCATCTCACCGCTGAACGATGAGACCATCGGCGGCAAATACAAGCTCAGGAAGAACACGTTCATTACGGTACTCGCGCTGGCGCTGCATCGCGATCCCTCGGTGTGGGGGCCGAATCCGGATGTGTTCAATCCGGAGAATTTTTCGCGCGAGGTCGAGGCCGCGCGGCCCGTGAATGCCTGGAAGCCATTCGGCAACGGTCAGCGGGCCTGCATCGGCCGTGGCTTTGCAATGCATGAGGCGGCGCTGGCCATTGGCCTGATCTTGCAACGGTTCAAGCTGATCGACGTACATCGCTATCAGATGCACCTGAAGGAAACGCTGACGATCAAGCCTGACGGTTTCAAGATCAAGGTGCGCCCGCGCGAGGACAGGGAACGCGCCGCCTTCGCCGGCAATGTCGCGTCAACCGCCGCGGTAGCCAAAACGGCGGCGCCACGGATGCGCCCGGTCCACAATACGCCGATGCTCGTGCTGTATGGCTCCAATCTCGGCACCGCCGAGGAACTCGGGACGAGAATGGCCGATCTTGCCGAGGTGAATGGCTTCAAGACCACGCTCGGTCCCCTTGATGAGTATGTCGGCAAGTTGCCGGAGGAGGGCGGCGTCCTGATCATTTGCGCTTCGTACAACGGAGCTGCGCCCGATAACGCCACGCAATTCGTCAAGTGGCTCGGCGGCGATCTGCCGAACGATGCTTTCGCGAGGGTGCGGTATGCGGTTTTTGGTTGCGGCAACAGCGATTGGGCGGCGACCTATCAGTCGATCCCGCGTTTCATCGACGAGCAGTTGACGGCGCATGGTGCGCGCGCGGTGTATCAACGCGGCGAGGGCGACGCGAGAAGCGATCTCGACGGCCAGTTCCAGAAATGGTTTCCGGCCGCGGCGCAGGTTGCGACGAAGGAATTCGGGATCGACTGGAATTTCACGCGCACCGCCGAGGATGATCCGCTGTATGCGATCGAGCCGGTCGCGGCGGCAGCCGTCAACACCATGGTGACGCAGGGCGGCGCCGTGCGGATGAAGGTGCTGGCGAACGGCGAATTGCAGAACAAGGCGGGAGCCAATCCGTCTGAGCGGTCGACCCGGCACATCGAGGTGCAATTGCCGCCCGGCGTCGCCTACCGCGTCGGCGATCATTTGAGCGTCGTGCCGCGCAACGATCCGACGTTGGTGGACGCGGTAGCGCGCCGCTTCGGCTTCTTGCCCGCCGACCAGATCCGCTTGCAAGTCGCGGAAGGCCGCCGCGCGCAGTTGCCTGTGGGCGATGCCGTATCGGTTGGGCGCCTGCTGACGGAGTTTGTCGAATTACAGCAGGTTGTAACCCGCAAGCAAATCCAGCTCATGGCCGAGCACACGCGCTGTCCGATCACCAAACCCAAGCTTGCAGCCTTCACCAGCGATGACGAAGCGTCAAGCGAGCGCTACCGCAACGAAATACTCGACAAGCGCAGGTCGGTGTTCGATTTGCTGGAGGAATATCCGGCCTGCGAGTTGCCGTTTCACATCTACCTTGAAATGCTGTCGTTGCTGTCGCCACGTTATTACTCGATCTCGTCGTCGCCTTCGGCCGAGCCTGAGCGATGCAGCGTGACCGTTGGCGTGGTCGAAGCGCCCGCGAGCTCGGGGCGAGGCATCTACAAGGGCGTTTGTTCGAATTATCTGGCGCGTCGCCGCGCCGGCGATACCATCCATGCCACGTTGCGCGAAACCAAAGCGGGCTTCCGGTTGCCGGCGGATTCGAGCGTTCCGATTATCATGATCGGTCCGGGCACGGGGCTGGCGCCTTTCCGCGGCTTCCTGCAAGAGCGTGCCGCGCTGAAGGCCAAGGGCGCGGTCCTTGGTCCGGCCATGCTGTTCTTCGGCTGCCGTCATCCCGAGCAGGATTACCTGTATGCCGAAGAACTGAAGGCTTTCGCAGCGGATGGCATCACGGAGCTATACACCGCGTTCTCGCGCGGCGACGGCCCCAAGACCTACGTGCAGAATCTGATCGCGGCCGACAAGGATCGCGTGTGGGCGCTGATCGAGGCGGGTGCGATTGTCTACGTCTGCGGCGACGGCAGCAGGATGGAGCCCGGCGTCAAGGCAACGCTGGTTTCGATCTATCGCGAGAAGAGCGGTGGCGATGCCGATGCGGCTTCGCGCTGGATCGACGATCTCGGTGCGAAAAATCGCTACGTGCTCGACGTCTGGGCAGGCGGGTAAAGTTATTGACGCTGCGGTGGCAATTTCTCGAATGCCGGTAACCCCTCCGGGATGGTATGAAACGCCTGCTTATCGCAGGTGAAGATCGCCGTTTGCGGCAAGCCATAGAATGAGGGATCGTCCAGTGTGCCGGCTTTTACGATCACCGCAGGCAATCCCGGTCGCAACGTCACCAGATGGGTGCCGCATTCCGAACAGAACTCGCGGGTGACGGCGTTTTCAAGATCCTTGCGGCTAAACTTCTGAGGCTTGCCCTTGCTGTAGCTGAAGCCGTTGACTGGCATCAGCATGAAGAAATTGGGACCGCCACCAGAGATATATTGGCATTCGCGGCAATGGCATTGCCCCTTGAACATCGGCTCGCCTTCGGCGACGTAACGCACCTCTCCGCAATAACATCCACCTTCGAGTTTCATGGGGCTCTCCTGCTTGCTCAATGCATCGTTGTCGCAGACGCCGAATGCGCGTGCTTGTCGATCGCATCGATGATCTGCGGCCACATCGGAATCGGCAGCGCGTGGCCCATGTGTTCGACCATCAGCAATTTCGCGCCGGGAATGGAAGCCGCGGTATCCTTGCCGCCTGCGGGGTGAACCAGCGGATCGACGGTACCGTGGATGACGAGTGTCGGCGCTTTCACGTTGCGAAGCCGCTCCTTGCGGCTGCCGGAGGCGAGGATGGCGCGGAGCTGCCGGCCGACGCCGGCGGGACTAAGGCCGCGGGCGAAGTTGCGCTCCGCACGTGCAGGATCCAGCGCTTCGTCTTCGGGGAAGGAACCTGCGCGCAGGACTGTCCAGGTCTTGCCATAACGTTCGATATATTCCTCGCGCGACTTCGGCGGCGGCGCCATCAATATGGCCGTTGCTTCGCGCGTTGGGCCGGGAATTTTCGGGTTACCCGTCGTCGACATGATGGAGGTGAGCGAGCGCACGCGTTGCGGAAACGAGATCGCGATTTCCTGGGCGATCATGCCGCCCATGGAGGCTCCGACCAGGTGGGCCGAGGCGATGCCGAGCGTGTCCATCAACCCGACGGTATCCTCCGCCATATCGCTTAAGCGATAGGGCGCCTTCACCGGAATTTTCAGGAAACGCAGCTTGAGCAGTTCCAGCGCACTCAACGGCTTTCCGCCGGAGAGCCGGCTGGATTGGCCGATGTCGCGATTGTCAAAACGGATCACGTAGAAGCCGCGCGCGGCCAATTGCCGGCAGAAATCGTCGTCCCATTGAATCATCTGGGCCCCGAGCCCCATGATCAGGATCAGCGGTTCCGCTGCTGGATCGCCGAAGGTCTCGTAGCAGAGTTCGATACCGTTGGCGCGCGCCATCTGCGGCGGCTGGTGGGCGGATGGGTTCACCTCGGCGTTTCCTTTTGCATATTGGGAAGAAGTCTTTTTTGATGACGTTTTATGACATGCTTTTTCGCGCTGCAGAAGCCGCCCTGGAATAAATTGAAGCACGCGGTTGACCGGCCTCACACAAGGGTGTGCTATGAGGACGGTCATGAGGCGGCTTTCCCGTTTCACGGAATAAGACCGCCGATTTATCGACGTTAGTGACGTCGATCTCGCGGTCACGCTGGAGTACGCCGATGGCAGACAAGAGCAACGACCCGGTCGCGCTGTGGCAGAATATGATCGGCGAGATGGAGAAGGGATTTAACGCCTTCGCTAATCAAGCCATGGCCTCGCCGCAATTCAGCAAGGTCGTCAATCAGGTGGGCGGAGCGACGGCCGGTGCGCAAAAGCAGCTCGGCGAGATGATGGAGAAATACCTTCTCTCGATGAACCTGCCGAGTAGGTCGCAAATGGTCGGCATGGCCGAGCGGCTGCAATCGATCGAGGGCCAGCTCAACGAGATCAAGGCGATGCTGAATCAAATGCAGGGCAGTGCGACTGGGTCAGCTACCGGTTTTTCCGCTAGCCCACGGCCGCCGCGCACCAAGCGTCCACCCTCTGCCGGAGAAGAATCAAAATGAAAGCGGCCTCCGCTGCAGATCCGGCAGGTCTTGACCTTGCTTCGATCCCGGAGCGGATCCAGTCCGAGGTTCAGCGCGCGATCCAGCGCAGCATCAAGGGCGTCGAATATATCTCGACATCGGGACCCTCGCTCGGCTCGACACCAAAAGACATTCTCAGTTCCCGCGGCACGATGAATCTCTATCACTATCGGCCGGTCGCAGATGAAATCTACCGCGTGCCGATTTTGATCGTGATGGCGACAACCAATCGCGGCTACATCCTCGATATGGTGCCGGGCCAGAGCTTCATCGAGTTTCTCTTGAAGCGCGGCTACGACGTCTACATGCTGGACTGGACCGCGCCGAAGCCCGAGGAGAAGCGCCTTGGCATGGAGGACTACGTCCTCGATTTCATTCCGGATTGCGTGCGTCAGGTGCAGCGCGATTCCGGCGAGAGCGATGTCACCGTGATCGGCTATTGCTTCGGCGGGGTGTTGTCGCTGCTTTACGGTTCGATCTTTGCGGACGGGCCGATGAAAAATCTGATCTGCTTCACCACGCCGGTCGATTTCCGGGGAATGAAGCTGTTTCAGAATTTCTCCGACCGCCGCTATTTCGACGTCGATCACCTTGTCGACAGCATCGGCAATGTGCCGCCCGAGATGATCCTTTCTTCGTTCGAGATGCTGCGTCCGGCCTCGCGCGCGGCAAGCCAGGTGCAGTTGTGGGAAAACATCTGGAACGACGAGTTCGTGAAGTCGTACCGGATGTTCGACCGCTGGGCGACCGACACGCTGCCGCTGGCGGGCGAATATTTCCGCACCATCACCAAGGACCTGATGTGGGACAACAAGCTCTTCAACGACACCATGACGGTGGGCGGCCGGAAGGCTGATATCGCTAATATAAAGGTGCCGATGCTGCACGCGGTGGCCGAACACGATCACATCGTTCCCTACGAGGCGGCGAAGCCCCTGATTGCCAAAATCGGCTCGGCCGACAAGGAGGAGGTGGTCCTCAAGGGCGGCCATGTCAGCCTGGTCGCCGGTCCCAATGCCGTCCGGCGGCTATGGCCCAAACTCGATTCATGGCTGGGTGAGAGATCGACATGAGTGAAACACGTTCCTACCCGCGCCGGGTGACCACAGAAGCCGGCGAAATCGAATTCCATTTGATGACGCGCGCCGATGAAGCGGCCGTGCTCGATTTCGCCAAGCGGCTACCGACCCACGACCTGTTGTTCCTGCCGCGCAACATCAGCCAGCCGAAGGTGTTGTCGGCCTGGATCAACGAGATCGAACGCGGCGACATCGTAAGCCTGCTCGGGCTTAGGGATCGTGCAGTGGTTGGCTGTGGCACGGTGGTGAGGGACACCCATTCCTGGTCGCCCCACGTCGGCGAAATCCGGATGGTGGTCTCGCTGGACGTGCGCGGGAAGGGCGTCGGCCGGGCGCTGTCGCAGGAGACCTTTGCGCTCGCGCTTGGCGCCGGTCTCGAAAAGTTGTCGGTGCAGATGACGGTCGACCAGCAGGCGGCGATTGCGCTGTTTGAAAGTCTCGGTTTCAAGGCCGAGGCGCTGCTGCGAGATCATGTCAGGGATGTCGCCGGCCAAAAACACGACATCGTCGTGCTTGGGCACAATGTGGCGCAGGTCCGGGCGCAGATGGAGGCCTACGGGCTTCCAGATGCCGTGGCGCCTTCCTGAGGGCGTATATCGGCCGGTTCCCTAGGCAAACTGCCCGATTATTCCTCTCATCACGCGTTTGTGATATTGCGACGCACAATCTATGTTGCGATGCACCATTAACTATGCCATATAGAGATTGCCCCGGGCCAATCGGACGGGGTGAGCCCATAGCTCAAACCGAGGATGGAGAGACCCCTATGACCACCGAAACCAATTCTGTGCTGAACAGCTTCAAAGACGCCTTCGCGCCCGTGACCGAAGCTTTCAAGAATTTCCAGAACATGGAAGTTCCCGAGGCTGCCCGCGAATTCGTCAAGAAGCAGACCGAGACCGCCAAGGGCCGCGCTGCGGACTTCTACGCGGGTTCGGAGAAGGCCACCGAGGTGATCGAGTCCGCCGTGACGGGTTCGGTCAGCGAAGTCGCCAAGATCAGCCGCAACATCCAGCAGGCCTTCTATCAGGATGCCGAGGCGTTTTTCGCCGGCGTCGACAAGCTCGCTTCGGCGAAGTCGATCAACGAGGCCGTCCAGATCCAGTCGGATTTGCTGCGTGCGCATGGTGAGACGGTTGTCTCGCGCGCCAAGGCGTCGACCGAGTATCTCGGCAAGCTCGTCACTGAAGGTGCGAAGACCGCGCAGGACAACTTCTCCAAGGTCTATACCAAGACTGCCTGATCGCTTCTTTTCGTAGCGTTCAGTTAGTGCTCCCTTGAAGGCCCGCTTTGGCGGGCCTTTTTCTTTTTGCAGTGCAAGCTAATGCCCGAAGAGCGAGGATTCCTGGCAGCGCCATGGGGTTGGGTCGGAATTTTCCAGGCTTTTGCGCCTTGCGGCTATTGTTTGGCTTGGCCACAGCAGCTTGAATGGTCGAATCGGCGTCATAGCTGTTAGCTGAACGAGGGAAGACACGATGTCCGCGACTGCCCAGACGCTGCGCCCGCCGTCGAAGACCCTGATGTTTCTCGAGGGGCGGGCAATCCATGAGTTTGGCGCGTTTCTCGGCGCCTTGCCGCTGTTGAGTTTGGCGCCCCGCGGCGACGGGCACCCGGTGCTTGTGTTTCCTGGCCTTGTCGCTTCCGATACCTCGACCCGGCCGCTCCGCAGCTTTCTGCAAAACAAGGGCTACGCCGTCAGTGGCTGGCGGCAGGGCCGCAATCTCGGCCTGCGCCACGGCGTGCAGCACGCGATGGTCGATCTCGTTCACGAACTCAGCGACACGCATGGCCGCAAGATCAGCCTGGTCGGCTGGAGCCTCGGCGGCCTTTATGCGCGACAGCTCGCCAAGATGATGCCGGACCGCGTGCGCTCCGTGATTTCGCTCGGCAGCCCATTCGCCGGTAACCCCAAAGCCACCAACGCTTGGCGCGTCTACGAGATGGCCAGCGGCCGCCGCGCCGAGGAAGATCATCGTTTCGGTGGGGCGCTGTCCGAAGCACCTCCCGTGCCGACTACGGCGATCTTCAGCCGTACCGACGGCATCTGCGCCTGGCAGGGCTGCAAGGAGCAGTCGTCGGCGATTGCCGAAAGCATCGAGGTCGAAAGCAGCCATTGCGGCATGGGTCATCATCCGGCCGTCGTCTATGCGGTGGCCGATCGGCTCGCGCAAGCCGAAGGCCGGTGGAAGCCGTTCGACCGCTCGGGCTGGCGCAGCCTCGTTTATCCCGACCCGAACCGGTAAGCCTGTCGCGCATTTTCGAGAATCCAAAAAACGCGCTATGCGTTGACGATGCCGCAGCCGCTTGCCCGGATCGTCGATCAATTGAAGCGCGAACCTTCGCGCACTGGCTCGATCGTGATCACCGTGTTTGGCGATGCGATCGTGCCACGCGGTGGCTCGGTCTGGCTCGGCACACTGCTGCAATTCTTCGAAGCGCTCGATATTGATGGCGGCGTGGTGCGCACCGCGATGTCGCGGCTCGCAGCCGACGGTTGGCTGGAGCGCGAGAAGGTCGGGCGCAACAGTTTTTATCGTTTGGCGGCGAGTGGCCATCGAACCTTCGAGGCGGCGACACGCCACATTTACGATCCGCCGCCATCGGAGTGGAGCGGCCGCTTCGAACTCCTCTTGATCGGCAAGGCGGCCGACCGCGAGGCTTCGCGCGAGGCGCTCAGGAATGCTGGATTCGGCAGTCCGCTGCCGGGCGTATGGGTGGCGCCCTCCGGCGTCCCGCTGCCGGAGGAGGCCGCTTCAGCAATCCGTCTGGAAGTATCGGCAGAGGACGAAAGCGGCCGGCGACTGTTGTCCGAAAGCTGGCCGCTCGAGCGCACGGCCGATGCCTATCTGAAGTTCATGAAAGCATTCGAGCCGTTGCGCGGTTGGCTCAGCCGTCGCGCCCGGCTGTCGGAACTGGAAGCCTTCACGGCGCGGATACTGCTGATCCATCACTACCGGAGAGTAGTCCTGCGCGATCCCTTGCTCCCTCCAACCCTGTTACCCAAGGACTGGCCAGGAAATGCCGCGCGGGCGCTGTGCGGGGATATCTATCGCGCCGTATTGCCCGCCTCCGAGCAGTGGCTCGACAACAATGGTTTGAATGAAAGCGGTGCCTTGCCAAAGGCGGCTGCGGAACTCGCGCGGCGCTTCCGCGATTAATATGTTACAAAAAAGTGTTGCAGATTGAAAATTTTGTTATATGTTAAGCCTAGAACAAACCCGGAGACCAGCGCATGTACACCCAGGCGCTCAATGGTTCGGAAGGCGAGGAACGTATCGTCGAGGAGGGCGCGAAGGCGGCGCAGTTTCAGGCGCGGATCGATGCCGAAGAGCGCATCGAGCCGAACGACTGGATGCCGTCAGCCTATCGCAAGACGCTGACGCGGCAGATCTCGCAGCACGCGCATTCCGAAATCGTCGGCATGCTGCCGGAAGGCAACTGGATCACGCGCGCGCCGTCCCTGCGCCGCAAGGCCGCGCTTCTGGCCAAAGTCCAGGACGAATGCGGCCACGGCCTTTATCTCTATGCCGCGGCTGAAACGCTGGGTACTTCGCGCGAAGAACTGGTCGACCTGATGCTCTCAGGCAAGGCCAAATATTCTTCCATCTTCAATTACCCGACACTGACCTGGGCGGATATCGGCGTGATCGGCTGGCTGGTCGACGGCGCCGCGATCATGAACCAGATCCCGCTGTGCCGCTGTTCCTATGGTCCTTATGCCCGCGCGATGATTCGGGTGTGCAAGGAGGAATCCTTTCACCAGCGGCAGGGCTACGAAATCATGCTGACGTTGTCCCGCGGCTCGGAAGAGGAGAAGGCGATGGCGCAGGACGCGTTGAATCGCTGGTGGTGGCCAGTGCTGATGATGTTCGGTCCGCCCGACAGCGCGAGCCAGCACAGCGACACCTCCACGCGATGGAAGATCAAGCGCTTCTCCAATGACGAACTGCGCCAGAAATTCGTCGATGCCACGGTGCCGCAGGCGCAGTATCTCGGGCTCACGATCCCCGATCCAGGCATGACGCTGAACGAGGCAACCGGCCATTGGGAATACAGCGCGATCGACTGGACCGAATTCAAAGAGGTGCTGGCCGGCAACGGCCCCTGCAACCGCGACCGGATGGCGGCGCGGCGCAAGGCGCATGAAGAGGGCGCGTGGGTACGCGACGCGGCCGCAGCCTATGCCGAGAAGCGCAAGTTTCGTCAGACCGCGCAAGCCGCCGAATAAAGGAGGTGACTGATGGCCACGCCGAATACGCCTTTGTGGGAAGTTTTCATTCGCAGCCGCAACGGGCTGGCGCACAAGCATGTCGGATCGTTGCATGCCACCGACGCCACGCTGGCGCTGCAAGCCGCCCGCGACGTCTATACGCGCCGCGGCGAGGGATTGTCGATCTGGGTGGTGCCGTCGAGCGCCATCACGGCGTCCGATCCGGCCGAGAAGGGCATGATGTTCGAACCGGCTGAATCGAAGATTTACCGTCATCCAACGTTCTACGAGGTGCCCGACGAAGTCGGGCATATGTGATGGCGACGCCGTCGATCCAGGTCAGTGAAACCCCGCTGGTGCTGTACACGCTGCGCCGCGCCGACGACGCGCTGATCCTGGGTCACCGGTTGTCGGAGTGGTGCGGCCACGCGCCGATGCTCGAGGAAGACATGGCGCTCGCCAATATGGGCCTCGACCTGTTGGGGCAGGCGCGCGAGCTTTATTCCTATGCGGCGCGAGCCGAAGGCCGAGACAACGACGAAGACAAATTCGCCTATCTCCGCGATGTCCGGCAGTACCGCAATCTCCTGCTCGTCGAGCAGCCGAATGGCGATTTCGCCCATACCATCGCGCGACAATTTTTCTACAGCTCATTTGCCGATCTTTATTGGCGCGCGATGATGAAATCTTCCGATCCGACGCTGGCTGCGATTGCCGCCAAATCGGAAAAAGAAAGCGCCTATCATTTGCGGCATTCGTCGGAATGGATGCTCCGGCTCGGCGACGGCACACCGGAAAGTCACGCCCGCCTGCAAGCCGCCGTCGACCACCTCTGGGCCTTCACCGGCGAGATGTTCGAGACCGATGAAGGTGAGCGCGCCCTGATCAAATCCGGGATCGCGATCGATCCGGCGGTCTTGCATCCGCAATGGCTCAGGACGGTCTCGGGAATTGTAAATGAAGCGACGCTTGCGCTGCCGAAATCAGAATGGATGCAGAAAGGCGGCCGCAGTGGTCGGCACAGCGAGCATCTCGGTCACCTCTTGAGCGAACTGCAATCAATGCAGCGAACCTTTCCGGGGGCGTCATGGTGATCGATGTCGCTGACCATGCGGATATAAGACAACGCGCCTGGGACGCCGCGGCGCAAGTCGTCGACCCCGAGATTCCCGTGCTGACGATCGCCGATCTCGGCGTGTTGCGCGACGTCGCCGTCAGCGATGGCCGCGTCGAGGTCACGATCACACCGACCTATTCCGGCTGCCCCGCGATGAACATGATCGCGCTCGAAATCGAACTGGCGCTGGAGCGCGAGGGGTTTCGAGATTCAAAGGTTCACACTACTTTGTCGCCGGCATGGACCACCGACTGGATGAGCGAGGATGGTCGCCGCAAGCTGCGTGAGTACGGCATCGCCCCGCCCGAAGCCGCAACCTCGCGGCGCGCGCTGTTCGGCGTGGAGCGGGTCGCGTGTCCGCAATGCGGTTCTGGCGACACTGAAGTGCTTTCCGAATTCGGCTCGACGTCCTGCAAAGCGCTGTGGCGCTGCAAGAGCTGCCGCGAGCCCTTCGATTACTTCAAGTGTCACTGAACATGTCCACGCCCCGTTTCCATCGTCTGGCCGTCAGGGATCTGCGCCGCGAAACGCGCGATGCGGTTTCGCTGACCTTTGCGATCCCGGACGAGCTTCAGGACGATTATCGTTTTTCGCCGGGTCAATATCTGACATTGCGGACGACGATGGACGGCGAGGAAGTGCGCCGCTCCTACTCGATCTGTTCCGGGCCCGATGATGACGAATTGCGCATCGCGGTGAAAAAAGTCGACGGCGGCGCGTTCTCGAGCTGGGCGGCGGATGAACTGAAAAGCGGCGATGAAATCGACGTCATGACGCCGACCGGCCGTTTCGGCATCGCGCATATGCCGGAAGCTGCGCGCATTCATGTCGGCTTCGCGGCCGGTTCGGGCATTACGCCGATTCTTTCGATCATCAAGGGCGTGCTAGCGAACGAACCCGATAGCCGGTTCTTTCTGTTTTATGGTAACCGTTCGCCTGACGGCATGCTGTTCCGCGAGGCGTTGGAACAGCTCAAGGATCGTTTCATCGAACGGCTCTCGATCTTTCACGTCATCTCCGGCGAGGAGCAGGATATTCCGATCCTGTATGGACGCCTGGACGGCGAGAAGGTGAGGGTGCTGCTGCGCTCGCTAGTGCCGGCGGCCAGCATCGATCACGTCTTCATCTGTGGCCCCACCGGCATGAGCGAGGAGATCGAGGTGACCTGCCGCAATATCGGTATCCCCACTGACCGCATTCATATCGAGCGATTTGTTTCCGGTCTTGGCGGCAAGCCGCGGCCGAAGGCGGTGGTGCCTGCGAGCGCGCCGCCCAAAGCGTTTGCGTCGCTCATTATCGATGGCAAGCGCCGCGAGGTGCCGGTTGCCGAAGGCGAGGCCATTCTTGATGCCGCCTTGCGCGCGGGCGTCGATCTGCCGTTCGCCTGCAAGGGTGGGATGTGTTCGACTTGCCGGGCGAAACTGGTCGAGGGCGACGCGAAAATGGACGTCAATTATTCGCTGGAGCCGTGGGAGCTCGAAAAGGGGTTTATCCTCACCTGCCAGGCGAAGCCGGTGACGAAGCAGATCGTGGTAGATTACGACCATGTCTAGCCAATAATACCCCGAGCGGAGGAGGTCGCAGTGAACGCCAATGCGCCGTTGTCGCCCGACGATCTCGCCCGCGCCTGCGCGGATGCGATGTGGAAGGACGACGATGCCAGCAGGGGGCTAGGCATGAAGATCGTCGATGTGAGAGCGGGGCAATCGACGCTGACGATGACGGTCGAGCCGCACATGGTCAACGGCCAGCGCATCGCCCATGGCGGCTTCATCTTTACGCTTGCCGATTCCGCCTTTGCCTTTGCCTGCAACAGCCATAATGAGCGCGTTGTCGCCGCGCAGGGCAACATCACCTTCATCCGGCCGGGCAAGCTCGGCGATGTCCTGGTCGCGCAAGCGCGCGAGGTTTCGCGCACGGGGCGCTCCGGTATCTACGATGTGCAGGTTACTGCAGGCGATGTGGTGATTGCTGAATTTCGCGGTCATTCCCGCAGCATCGGCGGCTCATGGCTGCCTGAGGCGGGAGCGGACGCCAATCAAAAATAAAACGCTGTAAAAATAATTATTCTGAGGAAACGCACGATGGCTTCGACCAAACTTCAACAGGGATCGAGCGGCTACCTCGCGGAGATGGACGACACTGAGCGTGCCTCGCGCGACGAAATCACGGCGTTGCAGACCAGGCGCCTGGCCTGGTCGCTTGCGCATGCCTACGACAACGTGGCGCATTACAAGGCGGCCTTCGACAAGGCCGGCGTGCATCCATCTGATTTCAGGCAGCTGTCGGATCTCGCCAAATTCCCGTTCACGGTGAAGACGGATCTGCGCGACAATTATCCGTTCAACATGTTTGCGGTTCCCCGCGAGCAACTGGTTCGTGTGCATGCCTCTTCGGGCACCACGGGCAAGCCGATCGTGGTCGGATATACCCGCGCCGATATTGCGACATGGTCGGCGGTGATGGCGCGCTCGATTCGCGCCGCGGGTGGCCGTACCGGCATGATCATCCACAATGCCTATGGCTATGGCTTGTTCACCGGAGGGCTCGGCGTGCATTACGGCGCCGAGCAGCTCGGTTGCACGGTGGTTCCGATTTCCGGCGGCATGACCGAGCGGCAGGTGCAGCTCATCAACGATTTCCGGCCTGACATTATCACGGTGACGCCGAGCTACATGCTGGCCATCCTCGACGAGTTCAAGCGCCAGGGGCTCGACTCCCGAAAATCGTCGTTGAAGTTCGGCATTTTTGGCGCCGAGCCCTGGACCAACGCCATGCGTGCCGAGATCGAGGCCGCGTTCGACATGAACGCGACCGATATCTACGGGCTGTCGGAGGTGATCGGCCCCGGTGTCGCGCAGGAATGCGTGGAGACCAAAGATGGCCTTCACATCTGGGAAGACCATTTTTATCCCGAGGTGATCGATCCCGCGACCGGCGCGGTGTTGCCCGACGGTGAAATCGGCGAACTTGTCTTTACGTCGCTGACCAAGGAGGCCTTTCCGGTCATCCGTTATCGCACCCGCGATCTGACGCGGCTGTTGCCGGGCACGGCGCGGCCGGGGATGCGGCGGATGGAAAAGGTCACCGGGCGCTCCGACGACATGATCATCCTGCGCGGTGTCAATCTGTTCCCGACCCAGATCGAGGAGGTGCTGCTCGCCACCGACTGGTGCGGCGGTCACTTCATCCTCGAATTGACACGCGAGGGCCGGATGGATGAATTGACCATCCATGCCGAAGCAAGGCCTGAACGCTGGGACGGCAACGGCTTGATCGAGCAGGCCGAGCGGATCACCGCCCATATCAAGAACACGATCGGGGTCACCTCGCGGGTCAAGGTCGTTGCGCCCGAGACGCTGGAACGTTCGCTCGGCAAGGCCAAGCGTGTTTACGACAGGCGGCCGAAAGGGTAACTGCTATTTCTCAAGCAATGCTGAGAAGGCGAAATGCCCATGCCGACTGCCCAACCCGATCACCGCCCACTTGAAGTCGATGCGCGCTGCGTGCGGCTGAACGCCAAGGCCGAGACGCCGGCGGCGGTCGCGCCAGCCGTCGAACAGCGGCCGCTGTCTTGCGGCGAAAATCAGGTGCTGATCGAGATCAAGGCGTCGGCCGTCAATCCGTCCGACATCAAGGCTGCCACCGGATTGATGCCGTATGCGGTGTTTCCGCGCACCTCGGGCCGTGACTATGCCGGGGTCGTGATTGATGGGCCGGCCGCCATGATCGGCCGCGAAGTGTTCGGTTCGTCCGGTGACCTTGGTATCCGGCGAGATGGCACCCATGCCACCCATCTTGTCGTTGAGACCGATGCGGTGGTGGAAAAGCCGAAGAACCTGTCGTGGGCGGAAGCCGCCGGGATCGGCGTGCCCTTTGTCACGGGGATCGAAGGCTTTCGCCGCGCCGGGATGCCGGAAAAGCACGAGACGGTGCTGATATTCGGCGTGACCGGCAAGGTCGGCCAGGCCGCGGTACAGATCGCAAGCTGGCGCGGCGCGCGCGTGATCGGCGTGACCCGCAAGCAGGAAGCCTATACGGGACATTCCAACGGGCCCGTCGAGGTCATCGATGCCTCGGCAACCGACGTGGCGGCGCGCGTTCGCGAATTGACGGACGGCAAGGGCGCCAACATCGTGTTCAACACGGTGGGCGATCCCTATTTTGAGGCGGCGCACAAATCGCTTGCGCTACGCGGACGGCAGATCCTGATCTCCGCCATCGACCGTATCGTGCAGTTCAATATCCTCGAATTCTATCGCGGCCAGCACTCTTACGTCGGTATTGATTCACTCGGCCTGTCCTCGATCGCAACTGGCGCCGTGCTCCGCGAACTGGTTCCGGGGTTCCTCAGTGGACATCTCCAGCCGTTTCCAATCAAGCCGAACGCGATCTATCCGCTCGAGGAAGCCAGGGCCGCTTTTATCGCGGTCGCAGGCTCTTCGCGCGATCGCGTTATCCTTCGGCCTTAGGGAAGGTTGTGGTGCCCTCAGACTTCAACATCGTCACCGGCGCGGGCCTGCTGATCGGGTTGGTCTACGGCATCGTTGGACTTCTGAGCGGCTTTTGTCTCTTAAACAGTCTGCGCGGCTGGTGGGCGGAGGGCGATAGCCGCTTGATCCGGACCTTTGCACTGGCGCTCGCTGTCGCGCTCGCAGTGACGCAGTGTCTCGCCGGATACGGCGCCGTCGATCTTACCAAATCGGTCTATCTCCAGCCGTCGTTCTCGGCGCCGCTGATGTTTGCCGGCGGTTTGTTGTTCGGCTACGGCATGGTGCTGGCGAATGGCTGTGGCTCTCGTGCGCTGGTGCTGCTCGGTCGCGGCAACCTGCGTTCGTTTGTCGTGGTGATCGTGCTCGGTATCACCGCGCAGATGACGCTGAGAGGCTTGATTGCGCCGGGGCGGATCGCTCTCTTGCAGATGTCGACGACCAAGCCGGCTCATCTTTCATTGCCCGAATGGCTAGGGACCTTCGGCATCGACGGGATTCTTTCCAGGCTGGCCGTGGCTTCGGTGATCTCAACCGTGCTCGTCGTCTTTGCCTTTAGGCATGTGCCGTTCCGGCGTGCACGAGGGCAGATTGCCGCGGGCCTGGTTGTCGGCTTGCTCGTTGCCGCGGGCTGGTTTGCGACCGGATATCTCGGCGCAGACGAATTCAATCCTGCTGCCGTCACTTCGCTCACCTTCATCGCGCCGGTCGCCGATACCGTGCAATACGTCATGCTGTCGACCGGGCTGACGCTCAATTTCGGCATCGCCATGGTGGCTGGCGTGTTCGTCGGCAGCCTGCTGACAGCATTGGTTACGCGCCGCTTCTATCTGGAAGCATTCGTGTCGCCAAGTCATATGCTTCGTTCGATAGTGGGGGCGGCGCTGATGGGATCGGGTGGCGCGATGGCGCTGGGCTGTTCGATCGGGCAAGGCTTGACGGGGATCTCGACGCTGGCGCTTTCCTCCTTTGTGGCCGTCGCCGGAATCCTGCTCGGCACGGCTGCGGGCCTGCGCGGCGTGCTTCGCGTCCCGCCGCTGACCGTGGCACGAGATACCTAGAGCGGACGCGAAGTCGCCAACCGCATCACCTCGAGATAGCCGGGGCGGACTTCCATCCGCTTGATCAGGCCCTTCTCGACCAGGAGCCGATGCGCCTCGGGCAGCCGATAGCACGGCAGATACATGAACAGATGATGCTCGGCGTGGTAGTTCACCCAATAGGGTGCGATCAGGAGCCGCTCGATCGGATTGGCCAGCGTGGTGCGGGCATGGCTGAACGGATCCTCGCCGGTGGAAGTACAGGCGTGTTCGGCAATATTGCGGATGCGCGTCACGAGCGACAACCAGGTCGCCATCGCCAGCACCCAGACGAGCCAATACCAGATGCCTGCACCACCCAGCCAGAACAGCACAAACATGGTCGCGTTGACCGCCAGAAAGCGCAGCATCTTATCAGCGCCGGTTGAGACGAAACTCTCATGCGACACGTCCTCGTTTGTTTCGCTGCGGCGGAACAGCGACAGGAACAGTGGCACGCGTTGTTTCACAAAGGTTTGGCCGGCGAGGTCGCGGAACGCCTTGCGGACGTAGCTCTCTTTCGTGATCGGAAACGGTGCCGAAAGCGAGAGATCGGGGTCTTCCGGCTGCTGCGTGAACTTGTGATGCTGCAAATGATAGGAGCGGTAGCTGGCGAGGTCAGCGCCGACCGGCACCGCGCACAACCATTGCCCGACCCATTCGTTGATCGTCCGGTTGGCGTGCAAGCCGCCATGGGCCGCTTCGTGCATCAGGATCGCCAACCCGAGCTGGCGCGTCCCGACGATCATCACCGCCATCAGCCATGTCAGCGGGTTGGGCCACAGCGCGACCAGCGCAATCGCGCCAAGGATAGTGCCCCAGGCATGAGCCACCAGCCACATGCCGCGCCATGAGCTGCGTGAGGTAAGGCTGTTCCATTCTTCCGGCGAGAAGACCGATTTGGGATCGACGCGCGCCACGACCGGCATCAGCGGCTCCAGTCATCGTTTGACGCGTTTTCGCGACGTGAGCCCGTCTCCGCTCCGCTCGAAAACGCGACGCAAGGAATCATACGCCCGAGTGGGGGTTCGTCAATCCGCTTCGCGGCTCAGTATCCGGACTTCCGAGGTCAGTGTGCGGTGCACCGGACATTTGTCGGCGATTTCCATCAACCGCTGGCGCTGCTCCGAGCTAAGCGCTCCTTCCATGCCGATGACCCGCTCAATCTGGTCGAGCATGCCGGCCTCGGTTTCGCACTCGGCGCAATCTTCCGCGTGAATCTTGCTGTGCTTCAGCGTCACCGTGGTTCGCTCCAGCGGCAGCGACTTGCGGTCGGCGTAAAGCCGCATGGTCATCGAGGTGCAGGCGCCGAGGGCCGCGAGCAGGAAGTCATAGGGACCAAGCCCGCTATCGTCCCCGCCTGCGGCCACCGGTTCATCGGCGAGCAATCGGTGCGGCCCGACGGTTACGGTCTGCTGGAATTTTCCGTTGCGGGTTTCACGGACCACGACCTGGCGGGGCACCTCGCCGGGATCGGCGGCTGCTGTCGATACGCTTGTGTCGAGATAACGCTCCGCCCATGCCGCGATGACATCGGCGACATAGATCGCGTCCCGCCGGTTGGTCAACAGGTGGTCCGCGCCTGTCAATGACACGAAACTCTTGGGATGTCTGGCCGCGACGAAAATACGCGTCGCATTGTCGATTCCGACGGTATCGTCGGTCGGCGCATGCATGACCAGCAGCGCCTTGTGCAATCCGGCGATATGGGCCATCAGGCCATGTTCGGCGACGTCGTCGAGGAATTTGCGCTTGATCGTAAATGGCCGGCCGGCGAGAGAGACTTCCGCCTGTCCGTCTCTGCGAATTTTCTCGATTGAATCGGCAAAGTGGCCGGTGACGTGCGCGGGGTCAGATGGAGCAGCGATGGTGACGACCGCATTCGCATCGGGAATCTGGTGTGCTGCGGCGAGCACCGCGGCGCCGCCGAGGCTATGGCCGATCAGAAGCGCGGGCGCTTTGAACGTATGGCGCAGGTGATCGGCGGCCCGCACGAGATCGGCGACATTGGAAGTGAAGGTCGAATTAGCGAAGTCGCCTTCGCTCGAACCGAGGCCGGTGAAGTCGAATCGCAGCACCGCAATGCCTTTTGCGGACAGTGCGACCGCGATCCGTTTGGCCGCGAGCCCATCCTTGCCGCAGGTGAAACAATGCGCAAACAGCGCATAGGCGCGGATTTCGCCTTCCGGCTTGTCAAGTGCCGCGGCCAGTTGCTGGCCCTCCGAACCCGTAAACTGGAATCGTTCGGTGGGCATAGGCGTCTCCGTGTTTGGGGAGCGTCACCTCTTTGGCAGGAGGTGACGCTTAGGAAAGCGGCTCTATTCGTGGCGATGCATCGCCGATTCATGCTTGGTGTCTCGCATGGTCGCGTAAATGATAAGCGACACGAGAATAATGCCGGACAGATAATAGTAGAACCATTCCTCATGGCCCAGGCTCTTGAAATAGAGCGCAACGGCCGGCGCGGTGCCGCCAAAGATCGAGACCGTGATGGAATAGGGGATGCCGACGCCCATCGCGCGAACCTTGGTCGGAAACAGCTCTGCCTTCACGACGGCGTTGATCGAGGTGTAGCCCGCCGTAAAGATCCAGGCGGCGCAAATCAGAAGAAACGCCATCAGCGGCGATTTGCTGGCCTTCAATTCGGTCAGGATCGGAACCGTGGCGAGCGTTCCGACGACGCCGAAAAAGATCAAAAGCGGCTTGCGGCCGATCCGGTCCGACAGCGCGCCGTAGATCGGTTGCAGGAAGGTCGCAAAGATCAGCGAGCCGAAGATCACAAAGGTGGTTTGATCTTCTGTGAGGCCGACGGACAATTTAACGAAGGTCTGCATGTAGGTGGTAAAGGTGTAAAAAGCCGCGGTGCCGCCGGCGGTGAGACCCACCACGAGCAGAAGCTCACGGGGATATTGCAACAGGCCGAGGATCGAACCGGTCGGTTTGACGGTCCGGCTGGCTTCCTCGAATGCTTCGGTTTCCTGCAGATTGCGTCGCATCACCGCGGCGAAAATCGCAAGCAGCGCGCCGATCACGAAGGGGATTCGCCAGCCCCACGCCTTCAATTCTTCCGGCGTGAGGAAAACTTTCTGCAAGAGCAGGAGAACGATGATGGCCGTGAGCTGCCCGCCGATCAGGGTGACGTACTGGAAACTCGAATAGAAACCGCGATGCTTGGCGTCGGCGACCTCGGTCAGATAAGTCGCGCTGGCGCCGTACTCGCCGCCGAGACTGAGGCCCTCGATGATGCGCGCCAGCGCGAGGATCGCAGGTGCGGCCAGGCCGATCGAGGCATAGGTCGGCGTGACCGCGATGATCAGCGAGCCGAAGCACATGCAGACGACGGACAACGTCAGCGACAACCGCCGGCCATAATGGTCGGCAATGTAGCCGAACAGCCAGCCGCCGAGGGGCCGCATCAGGAAGGTCGCGGCAAACAGCACGGCGGCGTTAAGCTGTTGTACGACGGGGTCGCTATTCGGGAAAAAGGCCGGCGCGAAGTACAGGGCAAACGCGGTGTAAGCGTAGAAGTCGTACCACTCGACGAGATTGCCGACGGAGCCGATGAAGATGGCCTTCACCCGGCGTTCGACGTCGTGAATGTCGAGGCGGTCATCGGCGTTCGCGCCTACAGCTTGGTTGGTCACGTTGGTTCCCCCAGAGTTTTTTAAACGAAAGAAGTGTGCTCAGGCTTTCTTGAACAGGATGGGAAGTTGCCGCGGCCCGCGTACGGTGCCTTCCGAGAAGGTGACCTTGCCCGCGGGATCGAGCCTGAAGTCGGGGATACGCTTGAGCCATTCCTCGATCGCGACCGTCATTTCCATGCGCGCGAGGTTGGAACCGATGCAACGGTGAATCCCCAAGCCAAACGCCGCGTGCGGGTTTTGCTTGCGGTCGATCACGACCTTGTCGGCGTCGGGAAATACGGCCGGATCGCGGTTGGCGGATGGAAACGACAGCAGCACCATATTGCCCGGCTTGATCGGGCAGCCGCCGATCTCGGTCTCCTTCATGACTTCTCGGGCCATGGTCACCGGAGCAAAGGCCCGCAGGAATTCCTCGATGGCGGTGGGCAAGAGCTCGGGCTCGGCAAGCAGGCGCTCGCGGTCGGCGGGCGTCCTTGCCAGATGCCAGAACGACGAACCGATCGCGCTCCAGGTGGTGTCGATCCCGGCGATGAGCAACAGCCGTAATGTGCCCTGCACATGGGCGTCGGACAGCGGCCGTCCGTCCTTGTCGCGCGCGTTCATCAGCGTCGTGATCAGGTCGTCGGCCGGCTCTTTCTTGCGGCGTTCGATATGACCGCTGAAATAGGCGATCATTTCCTGGACCGCCTTTATCAGAACGGCCTGATCCTTGATGCCGAGTTCCAGAATTTCGTGAATCCATTTGATGAAGCGATCGCCGTCAGCTTCCGGAATGCCGAGCATATGAGCGATGGCGCGAACGGGGATATGCTTACTGTATCGGGCGGCCGCGTCACATCCCCCGTCATCGATGAAGCCGTCGATCAGTTCGTTGCAAATCGCGCGAACCCGCGGTTCCAGTTTCTTGACCGCGTCCGGCGTGAAGGACGGCAGCAACAATTGCTTGGCGGGTTTGTGCTCCGGTGGATCCGAGGTGATCGGCGGCGCGGGAATGGTATCGGGCCTCACATCGCGCACAACGACGCGGCGTGAAGAGAAATGTTCGGTGTCATAAGTGATCTGCTTCACGGCTTCAAAGGTGGTCGGCATGTAGCAGCCGAGAAAACGCTCGGTATGAACCACCGGGCTCGTCGCGCGAAGCTGGTCCCAGATCGGATAGGGGTTTTCGGTCCAGCGCGGATCGGTGTGATCGAAATCGTGAACCCAATCGGTAACGGGAGCATGATCGGACATGGGCAATTCCTCTCGGTAAAATCGAGCGCTCGGTAACGGTTTATTCCTCGATCACGTCGATCGCAATTTCGGGACAATTGGACTGTGCGAGCCACGCTTTGTCTTCCAGCCCCGCTGGCACTGTGCCGTCGCCGGCCTCATGCGCGTTGCCGAACGTATCGAGCTCGAACAGTTCAGGAGCGAGCGATTTGCAGCGGGCATGCCCCTGGCATTTGTCCTGGTCGACGCGAATTCGCAATTTTCCTGACATTCGGATTCCTCCCGCCGGCCGCGCGTCTCAAATTGGCGCGCTCGTTGTTATCTTTGAGGAGATTATAGCGGGCTATGTGAGCTTCGCCAGCTTCTAAATTGTCGGCTTAACACACGAATCCCGTGCGTCCGAAGTTACCGGGATGCAGCTTTGGGATCGATTGGCGTAGAGCCGCGCACGCCCAGAATATCCTCCAGAACCCTGGCGCCAGCGAGCAACTCGGCCTCGCCGCGCGATGGCGCCACCATTTGCAATCCGACTGGCAGGCCTGAGGTGGTAAAACCGCACGGCAAGGACAGTGCCGGACTGCAGGCGAGCGTAATGGCATACACGATGCCAAGCCATTCGACATAGTTGTCGAATTTCTTGTCAGCGCATTCGCTGACATAGCGGTTCTCGATCGGGAACGGTGCGACAATCGTGGCAGGCGTCAGCAGCAAATCGTAGGTCTTGAAGAATTCAAGCGTACGCGCGGCCATCGCGACGCGTTGCGCTTCGGCACGCTCGAGCTGTTCGACGGAAAGTTTCAGGCCTTCCTCGATATTCCAGATCACTTCCGGCTTGAGATATTCGCGCTTGTTGCGCAACAGCGCGGCCTTGGTGATCGCAAAGTCGAAGGCGCGCAGGACGTGAAAACATTCATGGGCTTCGCGCAGGTCGGGATGAGCTTCCTCGACGATGACGCCGGCCTCGGCGAAACGCGAGGCGGCTTTCCGGGTGATCGCGGCGACTTCGGGGTCGACCGGCGTGATGCCGAGATCGGGTGAATAGGCGACGCGCTTCGGACGTCGGCCGGAACGCGCGGCGGACAAAAACGACGTCGGCAGGCGGGGCAGGGACAGCGGATCGGCGGGGTGTTCGCCGCTCATCGCGTCGAGAAACAGCGCGATGTCTTCGACATTGCGTGCCATCGGTCCGTGGACCGTGAGGTTACGGTCGATCTTGAAAGCGGGACTATGCGGCACGCGACCGATGCTCGGGCGCAAGCCGACGACGCCGCAGAAGCTTGCCGGGTTGCGCAGCGAGCCGCCCATATCCGTACCGTGGGCGAGCCATGCCATGCCGGTCGCCAATGCAACGGCTGCGCCGCCGGAGGAGCCGGAAGCGGACCTCGACAGATCCCACGGGTTCCGTGTCGCGCCGAACACTTCGTTGAAGGTATGCGCGCCGGCGCCGAATTCGGGTGTGTTGGATTTGGCGTAAACGACGCCACCGTTGCTTTCGATGAGTTCAACAACGATGTCGGAGCGGGCGGCGACGGTGTCCTTGTAGATCGGCGAGCCCTGCGTGGTCTTGACGCCCGCAACGTTGGTGAGGTCCTTGATCGGGACCGGCAGGCCGGCGAGCAGGCCGCGTTCGCCGGCCGGCTTTTGCATCAGCGCTTTGGCATGGTCTCGGGCGCGGTCGAGGCACAGGGTCGGCAGAGCATTCGTCTTGCCGTCGACTTCGGCGATCCGCTTCTCCAGCGCATCCAGCAAATCCAGCGGCGTGATGTCGCCGGAATTGAGCTGGTCGACAACCTCACAGGCTGTTGATCGTATGAGTGCCTGGTCCGATGACATTGCGTTTTTCCTTAAGCCTGCTTTTTCGATAGGCGATTGTGTAACCCCGTAAAACACCTTACGACAAGGAAGAAACGTAAGCAGATCATCGGAGACAGCTATGACGACGCCATTCGACGCGCTTGATTGGCACAGCTTAAGCCAGGAGGCGCTGGATAGCGGCCTCAACAACGGTGCGGCGGTCGCCGATAGCGGGAACATGGTCGAAGGCTGGGAAAAGCTTTCCGCGGAAATGCGCAACCGGCATAGCGCATATCTCGATCTTCCATACGGTCCGCGGGAGCGCAACCGGATCGACTTTCTTAAATCGCGGGAGGCTAATGCGCCAACGTTGCTTTTCATTCACGGCGGCTATTGGCAGATGCGCTCGAAGTCTGCCTTCACGCTGTTCGCGGCAGGTCCAATGGCGCACGGCATCAACGTCGCGCTGATCGGCTATACGCTCGCGCCCGATGCGACGCTCGAACAGATCGTCGCCGAAATTCATGCAGGGATCGATTACCTCGCCGGTCGTTTGCCTGAACTTGGGGCCGATGCCAACCGGTTGGTGGCGTCGGGCTGGTCCGCCGGCGGGCATCTGACGGCGATGGCGATGATGAATCCTCGCATCCAGGGTGGTGTGGCAATCAGCGGCATCTACGATCTGGAGCCGATCCGCCACTCCTATCTCAACGTCAAGCTCGGCCTTGATGAAGCGATGTCCAAGCGCAACTCGCCGATGCTGCTGACAACGGATGCGTCGAAGCCGTTGTCGCTCGTCGTTGGCGGAGGGGAGCTGCCGCTGTTGCGCAAACAGACCGCCGACTTTGCGGCATACCGTGCCAAATCTGGCTTGCCAGTTACTTACGAAGAAATTCCCGGCGCCAACCATTTCACCATCATGGATGAAATGGCTTCCCCGACTGGGCGGATCACGACGCTGATCCGGCAGGTGGCGGGGCGAATTTAATTTGACGCATTCCGGCCAGATGGTTCGAGACGCGCGGCGCAGCGGCTGTCGCCGATGGTGTCGCTCCGGTCCGCCGCGCTCCTCTCCATGAGCAAGGTCTACCACCTCATCCTGAGGGCGCTCCGTTTGGAGCGCGTCTCGAAGGATGAGGCCCCGATCACGAAGGTCTTAGCCCCAACCCGCTGCGATGCCGCCGTCGACGGTGAAGATCACGCCCGAAGTATAGGCGGAACGGTCGGAGGCGAGGAACGCCATCAGGTCGCCGATCTCGCGTGGATGCGCAGGACGGCCGAGCGGCAGGCCCTTTTGAAACTCCTTGTAGCGGTTTTCGTCGCCGAACTGGTTCTTGGCGCGGGTTTTCAAAAGCGTGACGTGGCGGTCGGTGCCGACCGGGCCCGGATTGATGCCGACCACGCGAATGTTGTCGGCGAGGCTTTTGCTGCCGAGCGCGCGGGTGAACGACATGATCGCCGCGTTGCCGGTAGAGCCGCAAATATAGTTCGCATCGAATTTTTCGCCGGCTACCCCAATATCGTTGACGATAACGCCGCCGCCGCGCGCCTTCATCTGCGCATAGATCGCGCGCGTGATGTTGATATAGCCGAACACTTTCAGCTCCCAGGCATGCCGCCAGGTCGCTTCATCGATCTTGTCGACCGAGCCGCCGGGAATGTCGCCGGCATTGTTGACGAGGATGTCGATGTCGGCAGCCTCTTTCACCAGCCGTGTGATGTCTTCCGGCTTGCGCAGGTCCGTCACAATGGTCGCTGCGTCGATCTGATGTGTCGAGCGCAGACGTTCCGCCAGCGCCTTGAGCTGATCGCCGTTGCGAGCGGCGAGTAGCAGATGAGCGCCTTCCTCGGCAAAGGCTTCGGCCGCGGCCGCGCCAATGCCCTTCGAGGCGCCGGTGATGAGAACGCGTTTGCCGCGCAGATGAAGATCCATGGGGTGCTCGCTGGATAGGAGATCAGGGATATTTCACTTAGGCCGCGCTGGCCAAGGTGGTCAAGGTGGTCGACCTTGCACTGCACCGTTGCGCGTAGGCAAAGTTTAGTCCATTGCAATCCCAACACGAAATCGCTCTACCAAAGCGACACCAGCCGAAGGAATTTTGTCGATGAGCAACGGAAAAAAGCAGTACCGGATCGCGGTCATTCCCGGCGACGGGATCGGCAAGGAGGTGATGCCGGAAGGGTTGCGCGTCATCGAGACGGCGGCGAAAAAACACGGCGTGGCCGTGCATTTCGACCATTTCGATTTTGCGTCCTATGACTATTATGAAAAGCACGGCCAGATGATGCCGGACGACTGGAAGGAGCAGATCGGCAAGCATGACGCGATCTATTTCGGTGCCGTCGGCTGGCCCGCGAAAATTCCCGATCACATTTCCTTGTGGGGCTCGCTGATCAAGTTCCGGCGAGAGTTCGACCAGTACGCTAACCTCCGCCCGGTGCGGCTGATGCCGGGCGTGCCGTCGCCGCTCGCGGGCCGGAAGCCCGGCGATATCGATTTCTGGGTGGTGCGCGAAAACACCGAAGGCGAATATTCATCCGTCGGCGGGCGGATGTTCCCGGACACCGACCGTGAGTTCGTCACCCAGCAGACCGTGATGACCCGGACCGGCGTCGATCGCATTCTGAAATTCGCGTTTGAGCTCGCAGCATCGCGGCCGAAAAAGCACCTGACCTCGGCGACGAAATCCAACGGCATCTCCATCACCATGCCCTATTGGGACGAGCGCGTGGAGGCGATGGCCAGGAACTATCCCGGCGTGAAGTGGGACAAGTACCACATCGATATCCTGACCGCGAATTTCGTGCTGCACCCGGACTGGTTCGACGTCGTGGTCGGCTCTAATCTGTTCGGGGATATTCTCAGCGACCTCGGACCGGCCTGCACCGGCACCATCGGCATCGCGCCGTCAGGCAACATCAATCCGGAAGGCCATTTTCCGTCGGTGTTCGAGCCCGTTCACGGGTCGGCGCCTGACATCGCCGGTCAAGGCATCGCCAATCCGATCGGCATGATCTGGTCCGGCGCGATGATGCTGGAGCACCTCGGCGAGAAGCAGGCGGCGGACGCTATCGTCGGCGCGATTGAGCGCACACTCGGTGAGCGCACCTTGCGCACCCGCGACCTCGGCGGCAATGCCGACACCACGGCCTGCGGCAAGGCGGTCGCGGAGATGGTGGAGTAGGTCCCTCATGGTGAGGAGGCGCCTCAGCGCCGTCTCGAACCATGAGGCCCAAAGTCTTCACCGATCCTTCGAGACGCATCGCTTTGCGATGCTCCTCAGGATGAGGACTGCCTCACGGTCTCAGCCGCCCCTCGCGATCCGCCGGCAATGTTCCCACGCCGCGTGGATCAGGTTTTCGCTCGCTTCCGGCGTGCGGAACGCCGAATGCGCCGAGAGCGTCACGTTGGGGATTTTGGTCAAGGGATGATCGGCCGGTAGCGGCTCGGTGTTGAATACGTCGAGCCCGGCATGGCGGATATGGCCTGACGCCAGCGCCTCGATCATCGCGGCCTCGTCAACCATGGCCGCACGCGCGGTATTGACGAGGATGACGCCCCGTCTCATCGCGTTGATGCGTTCACGCGACAGAAAACCGCGGGTCTCGTCGTTGAGCAGAAGATGCAGCGAGACGACGTCGCTTTTCGCGAGCAGCGTATCGAGCGAAACAAATTCGACGCCGGCAAACTGTTTGGGCGAGCGGTTCCAGGCGATGACCTTCATGCCGCTGCCAAGCGCGATGCGCGCGACTTCCGCGGCGATTCCGCCGAAGCCGATCAGGCCGAGCGTCTTGCCGGTGAGCTGCATGCCGTCTTCGCGCAGCCAGTTTCCGGCTCGCATCTCGCGGTCCATTTTGGCGATCCCGCGCGCGGCCGCCCACATCAGCGCGATCGCGCATTCGGCAACCGCTGTGTCGCCATAGCCTTTGATGAGATGAACTTCGATGCCGAGCTGGCTAAGTTCTTCCGGGTTCATGTAGCTGCGCGCGCCTGTCCCCAGGAACACCACATGCTTGAGGCCGTTGCAGCGCTTCGCCACGTCGGTCGGCAGCGACGTGTGATCGATCACGACGATCTCGGCGCCGCCGAGCAGAGCCGGCATGTCTTCACACTTGATGTCGGCATTGCGGTTGACATGCACCGCCGGATCGCCGGCCTTGTTCTGCCGTTCGAAAATATCCGCAAGCGATCCGTTGGCATCGACAAAAACCCCGCGCACGACAATCTCCCTTTGTTTAAAATTTTGCCGCGTTCACGAAGCGACGCCGGCGAGCGCCAGTACCGTGTGCATCAGAACGTTAGCGCCGGCGGTACAGTCGGCTTGCGTGGCGTCTTCAAGTTCATTGTGGCTGATGCCGTCCTTGCAGGGCACGAATACCATGGCGGCCGGAATCTTCGTATTGAGATTACAGGCGTCATGACCGGCACCAGAGGTGATGCGGCGATGAGAGAAGCCGAGCTTTTTGGCGGCGTCCTCCACCGCATTCACCAGTCTGGAATCGAAATGCGTCGGCGGCTTGCGCCAGACCAGATCGAGCTTGACGTCGACCTTGCGGCGGGCGGAAATTTCGGCGATGGCCGCGCGTAATCCGGCATCGAGCGCATCCATGATCGCGGCATCCGCGCTGCGACAGTCGACGGTGAAGGCGATTTCGCCGGGAATGACGTTGCGCGAGGGATTGGCGATCACGGCCTCGCCGATGGTACCGACCGCCTTGGGGCCGTGCTTCGTGGCTGTCGCTTCCATCGCCAACACGATTTCGGACAATGTTGCGAGCGCATCGCGCCGAAGCGGCATCGGCGTCGTGCCGGCATGGCTTTCGAAACCCGTGATCTTGCCGTCGTACCACAATACGCCCTGGCCGGAATCGACCACGCCGATGGTCTTGCCTTCGGCTTCCAGGATCGGCCCTTGTTCGATATGCAATTCGACAAAGCCTGCGAATTTCTGAAAGCCGACAGGCTTATCGCCGCGATAACCGATGCCGTCGAGCGCTTCAGCAACGGTGACGCCAGCCGCATCCCTGCGCGACAGGATATCGTCGGTGGTGAAATCGCCGACATATGCGGCCGACGCCATCATCGCGGGTGCAAAGCGCGAGCCTTCTTCATTGGTCCAGTTGACGATGCAGATCGGGGATTCGGTCTCGATCCCGGCGTCGTTGAGCGTGCGGACGACTTCGAGCGCAGCCAGCGTACCAAGCACGCCGTCAAACTTGCCTCCGGTCGGCTGGGTATCCAGATGCGAACCAAGCCCAATCGGCGGTTTCGACATGTCGCGGCCCTTGCGAAGTGCAAACATCGAGCCGAGCGCATCGACGTGTACTTCGAGGCCGGCGGCTTCGCACGCCGCTCGAAACCAGTCGCGCACCTGTTTGTCCTCAGGTCCCAGCGTCAGCCGTCGCACGCCGCCCTTTGGTGTCGCGCCGAATTTCGCGGTTTCGTGAATTGTGTCCCAGAGTCGGGCGGAGTCGATTTGCAGGTTGGATGCGACGGGGCTCATGACATTTTTTTCCAGCAACGATAGTACGGACGATTCTAATGACGTGCCCGTCGCGTCGCGTCAACGTCAGGGACGGCCGCGACAATCGCGTCGCTGTCTTGCGCGATTTTGGCGGCGAGATCGACGACGCGCTCGACCGCCAGCGTGTCGGGCGATTCCAGCCAGCTTGCCGAAAATGTCAAAGGCGGGATTTTGAGATCGGTCGACAGCAACTGAAGCTGTCCGGTTGCCAGTTCGTTTTCGACGATCGCGGTGGGAATCACGGCGATGCCGAGCCCTTCAACCGCCATGTGGATCACGGTCGCGAGCGAGGCAGAAGCATGCAGCCGGATCGGCGACAGCCCAGGCCGGTTGAACAGAGAACGCACGATCTCGTAGGGCTGCGACCTGCGCGGAAAGGTGATGATCGGAAACTTCGCAAGATCCTGTACCTTCAAGGCCCTGTTGCCGAGGCCCAGTGAAGGGCTGGCAAGAATGCCGATGGGATAGTCGCACAGCACGCGGTTGCGCACGCCGGAGGCCGATAGCGGTCCGACCAGAAAGGCGAGATCGATTTCCTGCGCCAGCAGGCGTGTGCTCAAATCGGGCGTGATGTCGACTTCGATCTCCAGCGAGAGATTGGGATGGGCGGTGTTGACGCTCTTGATCAGTCGCGACAGCCAGGTGTGCACGATGGTCTCAGCCACTCCGAGCCTCAGCACGCCGCGCATCGCCGAGCGGTCGCCCACTTCCGCCATCATCTCCGCGCGCAAGGCGATCAGCTTCTCGGCATAGAGCATCAGTTGCCGGCCGCTCGGGGTCGGCGAGACGATCCGATGATCCCGGTTCAGCAGCTTGACCCCCATCTCGCGCTCGAGCTGGGCGATCCGTTGCGAAATCGCCGGCTGGGTGGTGTTGAGGCGTTGGCCTGCGCCACGGAAACTCCCGAGCGTCACCACCCAGAGGAATGTCTCGATCGACTTGAAATCCACCATTTGGAGGCGTCCCGATGATAAGATAAAATTATCCAAATTGATTAGAAAGTAAGATTAGACTTTATAGTACGTGTGGGTTTCACTGATGTCGAGATCATAGGCAGGGCGGCATCATGACCATTTCTGCGGCAGTGCAGTCATTCCGCGAGGATAAGGATTTGCTTCCGAGCCGACAGGCACGGCTCGCCTGTCGCTCCGGCATGGCGGGATCAACCGCCGGCGTCGCCAACGGCTTTGTCCAGGGTAACCTGGCGATCCTGCCGGAAAAGCTCGCAGCGTCGTTTCACCGTTTCTGTCAGTTCAACCCCAAGCCATGCCCGATTATCGGCATGTCCGAGGTCGGCGATCCCCGGATTCCCTCGCTTGGCGTTGACCTCGACATCCGCACCGACGTGCCTCGCTATCGTATCTGGCGCGACGGCGACGTGGTGGAGGAGCCGACCGATATCATGGCGCATTGGCGCGATGATCTCGTCGCCTATGTGCTTGGCTGCTCGTTTTCATTTGAAGAAGCCTTGTTGGCCGAAGGCCTGCCGATCCGTCATATCGAGCGCAAGGTCCGCGTGCCGATGTATCGGACCAATATCGAATGCAGCCCGGCCGGGCCATTTGCAGGACCCATGGTGGTGTCGATGCGTCCCTTCAAGCCGGCCCAGGCGATCCGCGCGGTGCAGATTACCTCGCGTTTTCCTTCGGTGCACGGCGCCCCGGTCCATCTCGGCCATCCGCATTCGATCGGCATCGCCGATATCACCAAACCTGACTATGGCGATGCGGTTCCGGTCGAGCCCGACGAGATACCGGTATTCTGGGCGTGCGGCGTCACACCGCAGGCGGTCATTGCTGCGGCGAAGCTACCATTTGCCATCACCCATGCGCCGGGCCTGATGCTGGTGACGGATTTGCAGAACAGGGATTTAGCGGTGCTTTAGCAGGCAGCAATTGCTGAATCTTTGAGGCTTTACGGACATCTCCAATCGTTTCATCGATAGCCGCCGACAGATGAGGTTTTTCCAATGACCATCTCCCGCCGTGACGTATTGCTAGGGGCCACCGCGAGCGCCGCGCTGTTGCCGGTCGCCGCGCGCGCCCAGACGTCTGAAGTGGTGATCGGCGTGATCTATCCGCTGTCGGGAGCAAGTGCGCAGATCGGCGTCGATGCGCAAAAGGCTTTTGAGACCGCGGCCGAGATCGTCAACAAGAACTATGATTTCGACCTGCCGATGGCGCGGGGCGAGGGTCTGCCGGGGCTCGGCGGGGCCAAGGTGCGTCTTGTATTCGCCGACCACCAGGCCGATCCGCAGAAAGGCCGCGCCGAGGCCGAACGCCTGATCACCCAGGAAAAAGTGTGCGCGGTTATCGGCAGCTACCAAAGCGCGGTCGCCGTTACCATCAGCCAGACCTGCGAACGCTACGGCATTCCCTTCATGTCGGCGGATAATTCCTCGCCAAGCCTGCATCGCCGCGGCCTGAAGTTCTATTTCCGCGCCTCGCCGCATGACGAGATGTATTCCAAGGCGATGTTCGACTTCTTCGATGTGATGAAGAAGAAGGGCACCAAAATTGAAACGCTGTCGCTGTTCCACGAGGATACGATCTTCGGCACCGACTCCGGCAATGCCCAGACCAAATTGGCCAACGAGCGCGGCTACAGGATCGTTTCCGACATCAAATACCGGGCGAATTCGCCGTCGCTCTCGGCCGAGGTGCAGCAGATCAAGGCGGCGAACGCCGACGTGCTGATGCCTTCGAGCTATACGACCGACGGCATCCTGCTTGTGAAGACCATGGGTGAACTCGGCTACAAGCCGCCGGCGATCGTCGCCCAGGACGCCGGCTTTTCGGAAAAGGCGCTGTACGACGCGGTTGGCGACAAGCTCGAGGGCGTGATCTCGCGCGGCACGTTCTCGCTTGACCTCGCGGCCAAGCGGCCAATGGTCGGCAAGATCAACGACATGTTCAAGGAAAAGTCCGGCAAGGACCTCAACGACTATTCGTCCCGTCAGTTCATGGCCCTGATCCTGATGGCGGATGCCATCAATCGCGCCAAATCGACTGACGGCGAGAAGATCCGTGATGCATTGGCGGCAACCGACATTCCCGGCGAACAGACCATCATGCCCTGGAAGCGCGTGAAATACGACGAGACGGGCCAGAACAACGACGCCGACCCGGTCTTGTTGCAATATACCGGCGGCAGGTTCGTCACGATTTTCCCGCCGCAGGCTGCCGTCGCCGAAGCCGCCTGGCCGATGAAGTAAGATGGGATCTTCGCTTCACGCCCGGGCATCCGCCCTCATCCTGAGGAGCTTGCAAAGCAAGCGTCTCGAAGGATGGACGTATCGCTCGGACTCGGGGCCGTCCTTCGAGACGCGCGCCGCAGCCGAGTTTACGCAGGCTGCGTACACTTGCCTGCGCCGCGCTCCTCAGGACGAGGACCTTCGTTTGGAGCGATATCTTTGACCGCTGAAACGATCATCCAGAGTCTCGCCAGCGGCCTTTTGATGGGGCTGCTCTACGGCCTGATCGCCGTGGGACTGGCGCTGATCTTCGGCCTGATGGATGTCGTGAACTTCGCGCACGGCGAATTCCTGATGATCGCGATGTATGCGACGTTCTTTCTGTTCTCGTTCTTCGCGATCGATCCTTTGCTGTCTGCGCCGCTGGTTGCGGCCGCATTGTTCGTGTTCGGAGCGGTGGTCTATCTTCTGGTGGTGCGCTTTGCGGTTCGCGCCAAGGCGAATGCCGGCATGGTGCAGATTTTTTCGACCTTTGGCCTTGCGATCGTGATGCGCGGGCTCGCGCAATATTTCTTCACGCCGGATTATCGCAGCGTCACGCATTCTTGGCTCGGCGGCAAAACCATCTCGATCGCCGGCATCTTCCTGCCGGTGCCGCAGCTGTTCGGCGCGCTGACCGCGATTGCGGCGTTTGTTGCGCTCTATTTCTTCATCAACCGGACTGACTTCGGCCGCGCGCTTGAAGCAACGCGAGAGGATGCAGGCGCCGTGGCGCTGGTCGGCATCGACAAGAACAAGGTGTTTGCGCTCGGCTGGGGCCTGGGCGCCGCACTGGTCGGGCTTGCCGGCGCGATCATGGCGATATTTTTCTACATTTATCCCGATGTCGGCGCGTCCTTTGCGCTGATCGCCTATGTCACGGTGGCGCTCGGCGGCTTCGGTAGCGTGTTCGGCGCCTTCGCCGGCGGAATTATCGTCGGCCTTGTCGAGGCCAGCACCGCGCTGATCCTGCCGCCGTCTCTGAAATCGGTCGGGATTTACGCGGTCTATCTGCTTGTGGTCTTCATCCGGCCGCGCGGCCTGTTCGGATCGCTCTGATGGATACGGCATTCGCCCAGCGCCGCCGCCGCGATCTCATCGTCGCCGCCATCTTTGCCGCGATCGCGGCCATCGTTCCTCTTTTCGTCAAAGACGTCTACGTCCAGAACATCATGGTCCTGACTCTGATGTATGCGGCGCTGTCGCAGAGCTGGAACATCCTCTCCGGCTATTGCGGACAAATCTCGCTCGGGCATGCACTGTATTTCGGGTTAGGGGCCTATACCACCGCGCTTCTGTTCACCAAGTTCGGCGTGCTGCCGTGGTTCGGCATGCTCGGGGGTGGCCTGATCTCTGCTGTCATCGCGATGGCGCTTGGCTATCCCTGCTTCCGCCTGCGCGGCCATTACTTCGTCATCGCCACCATCGTCATTGCCGAAACCGCGCTGTTGCTATTCCAGAACTGGGATTGGGCGGGGGCAGCCCTTGGCATCGATATTCCCGTGCGTGGCGATAGTTGGCTCAAATTCCAGTTCGTCCGCAGCAAGCTGCCTTACTTCTATTTTGCGCTCGCGCTCGCCTGCGTCGCCTGGCTCGTGACCTGGTGGCTGGAGGATTCCAAGTGGGGCTACTGGTGGCGCGCGGTAAAGGACAATCCGGATGCCGCCGAAAGCCTGGGCGTGGTGGTATTCAATTCCAAGATGGGCGCGGCCGCGGTCTCGGCTTTTCTCACGGCGATCGGCGGCAGCTTTTACGCGCAGTTCGTCTCTTACATCGATCCCGAAAGTGTCATGGGGTTTCAGTTCTCGCTGCTGATGGCGCTGCCCGCGGTGTTAGGCGGCATCGGCACCTTGTGGGGACCGGTGTTAGGGGCCGTCATTCTCATTCCGCTCACCGAATTGACGCGCTCCTTCATCGGCGGCTCCGGCCGCGGCGTCGATCTGATCGTCTATGGCACGCTGATCGTTTTGATTTCGCTGGCGCGCCCGCAAGGGCTGGTTGGGCTGTTCTCGCCCCGGCGCAAGGAAACCGTCCGATGACCGCGCTGCTCGAAACCAAGGGCATCTGGCAGCGCTTTGGCGGCCTCGTGGCCAACAGCGACGTCTCGATCTCGGTCGGGCGCGGCGAGATCGTCGGTTTGATCGGCCCCAACGGCGCCGGCAAGTCGACCTTGTTCAATCTGATCGCCGGTGTGTACACGCCCACACAAGGCGCGATCATCCTCAATGGCGAGGATGTCACCCGCCTGTCGGCGGCGGAACGCTGCGAACGCGGTGTCGCACGCACCTTCCAGGTGGTGAAAAGCTTCGAGACCATGACGGTGATCGACAACGTCATCGTCGGCGCGCTGATCCGCACCACCGTGATGCGCGAGGCCCGCCGCAAAGCCCATGAGGTGCTGGAGTTCTGCGGGCTGGCGGCGCGGGCGGACACGCTGGCGAGCCAGTTAATCCCATCCGAGAAACGCCGCCTCGAAGTCGCGCGTGCGCTCGCGACCGAGCCGAAGCTGCTGCTGCTCGACGAAGTCCTCACCGGGCTGACGCCGATCGAGGCCCAGACCGGTGTCGAACTGGTTCGCAAGGTGCGCGCCACCGGCGTCACGGTGCTGATGGTCGAGCACGTCATGGAAATCGTGATGCCGCTGGTCGATCGCGCGATCGTGCTCGATCTCGGCAAGGTTCTGGTCGAGGGCAAGCCCACCGACGTCGTTCGCGATCCGAAAGTGATCAGCGCTTACCTTGGGGATCGTCATGCTGTCAGTGCATGAAGTCACGACCGCCTATCAGGGGCTGGTCGCGATCTCCCAAGTCTCGATCGAGGTCGAGAAGGGCGAGGTCGTGTGCGTGGCGGGCGCCAATGGCGCCGGTAAATCCACACTGTTGAAAACAATTGCGGGCGCCGAGCGACCGCGTTCCGGCAGCGTCACCTTCGACAGCCAGCGTATCGACGGCATGGCGCAGCACATGATCACCGCGCGCGGCATCGCCTATGTGCCGGAAAATCGCCGGCTGTTTCCACGGCTGTCAGTGCGCGACAACTTGCGGCTCGGCAGCTACCTCTACCGCGGCAAGTCGGACCGTGAACAACCGCTCGACCTGGTGTTCAAACTGTTTCCACGGCTTTCCGAACGGCTCGACCAGCGCGCCGAGACTCTCTCCGGCGGCGAGCAGCAAATGCTTGCGATCGGCCGCGCGCTGATGACCCGCCCACGGCTGTTGATGCTGGACGAACCATCGCAGGGCATCATGCCGAAACTGGTCGATGAAATCTTTCAGGCCGTGCGGCGCATCCGCGATACCGGTGTGACCGTCCTGATCGTCGAGCAGCGCATCGCCGAATGTCTCGACATCGCCGACCGCGCCTACATCCTGCAAACCGGCCGCTTGCAGATGCAGGGGACGGCCGACGAGATCAAGAGCAATTCGGATGTACGCAAGGCGTATCTGGGACTTTAGCGGCCGGGTCTCGTGCGAGCGGCAGCCATAAGCATCCGCTCGACGATGGCTGTGAATTCGTTCATTCCAATCGGATCAGACTTGGCAAACTCATCATACGATTTCGTGTTCGGCGACCAACGCCACCAATTGTAAAAGCCTCCATCCTTGTAAAGGACACGGGCGGCCGCTTCGATTTCTTCGTCTGTGGGTCGCGTCGCGTCGTTCATTTCAGTGCTTGTGTTCCGGCAGCGTCACCCCGAACACTTTCACTAAATCCGCCACCTGAGCCGGCGTCAGGTAGCGCGGGTTCAAGCCGCGCAACAGCAGATAAAGCTTCGCAGTTTCTTCCAACTCTTCGACCGCGAACACCGCGGCTTCCAGCGTGTCGCCTGAGACCACCGGGCCGTGATTGGCGAGCAGCACGGACGAATATTTTCCGGCAAGCCCCTTGATGGCGTCGGCCACCGCCGGGTCGCCGGGCCGGTAGTAGGGCACAAGCGCGGTCGCGCCGCATTTCATCAAATAATAAGCCGTCATCGGCGGCAGTACCGCGCGCGGGTCGATCTCCGGCAGCATCGAGAGCGCCACCGAATGGGTTGAGTGCAAATGCACGACCGCGCGTGCCGGCGCGCGGGTCTCGTACAGCGCGCTGTGTAACGGCACTTCCTTGGTCGGGGTATCTCCGGACAGAAGCCGGCCGGTCGCATCGAGCCGCGACAGCCGCGCCGGTTCGAGGAAACCGAGCGAGGCGTTGGTCGGCGTGACCAGCAAGCCGCCATCATCGAGTTTGACGGAAATATTGCCCGAGGAGCCCGGCGTCAGGCCGCGCTCGAACAGCGAACGGCCGAGGCGGCAGATTTCCTCGCGGATTTTTGTTTCGCTCATGGTGCTATCTTGTCTCACGCTTTGGCAGCACGGCCAAGCCGTGATAGGCAGGGGACAAATTTCAAGAAGCTGAGGGAAACGCCGCATGTCTTCATTCGCCAAACCTCGCATCGCCGTGATCGGCCTCGGCTCAATGGGCTACGGCATGGCCAGCGCGCTCAAACGCGCGGGATTTGAGGTGACCGGCTGCGACGTGGCGGCGGAGACGGTTCAGCGGTTCGTGTCCGAAGGCGGGAAGGGCGCCAGGACCCCGGCGGAGGCCGCCAAAGAAGCCGACATTGTCGTCAGCGTGGTCGTCAACGCTGCCCAGACCGAAACCATTCTGTTCGGCAAGGACGGCGTCGCCGAGACCCTTGCCAAGGACGCGGTGTTCGTTTCCTCGGCGACCATGGACCCTGATGTCGCAAGGCGGCTGGCTAAACAACTGGAAGCCACCGGCCGGCACTATCTCGACGCACCGATTTCCGGCGGTGCGCAGCGCGCGGCGCAAGGAGAACTGACGATTCTCGCCTCGGGCAGCCCATCCGCCTTCGCCAAGGCGCGGCCGGCGCTCGATGCGATGGCGGCCAAACTCTACGAACTCGGCGATGCCGCCGGCCAAGGCGCAGCCTTCAAGATGATCAACCAGTTGCTCGCAGGCGTTCATATCGCAGCGGCCTCCGAGGCAATTGCGTTCGCCGCCAAGCAGGGCCTCGATATCCGCAAAGTCTATGAGGTGATCACGGCTTCCGCCGGCAATTCCTGGATGTTCGAAAACCGCATTCCTCACGTGCTCGACGGCGACTATGCGCCGCGCAGCGCGGTCGAGATTTTCGTCAAGGATTTAGGGATTATCCAGGACATGGCGCGATCGGCGAAATTCCCGGTGCCGGTCGCGGCCGCCGCGCTGCAAATGTTTTTGATGACGGCCGCATCCGGCATGGGCCGCGACGACGACGCGTCGGTGGCGCGGATGTATGCGCGCGTGACCGGCACGCATCTGCCCGGCGAGCCGAAGTAACAGCGAATAACAAGAGGACATCAGATGCCCCGTTTTGCCGCCAATCTCACCTTGATGTTCAACGAGGTGCCGTTCCTCGATCGTTTCGAAGCGGCGGCGAAGGCGGGCTTCACCGCGGTCGAGTTTTTGTTTCCCTACGCGCACCCGGCGGAGGAGATCGGCAAGCGGCTGCATGGTAACGGTCTGACGCAGGCGCTCTTTAACCTGCCACCCGGCAATTGGGACGCGGGCGAAAAGGGTTTTGCGGCGCTGCCCGAGCGCTTCGATGATTTGAAGCAGAGCCTCGTCACCGCGTTGCCTTATGCGCAGGCGACTGGCGTCAAGCGCTTGCATCTGATGTCGGGACTCGCCGATCGTAAAGATCGGAAAACGGTCGCTGCATTTCGCAAGTCGGTGACATGGGCGGCGGAGTTCTTCGCGCCCCATGGCATCGATGTGGTGCTGGAACCGCTCAATGCGCGCAACACGCCCCATTATTTCCTCAACGACTTCGGATTCGCGCGTGATCAGATTATCGATCTGAAGATTCCGAACCTGAAGCTGCAGTTCGACATCTATCACTGCCAGATACTGCACGGCGACGTGACCATGTGGCTGCGCGAGATGATGCCGATCATCGGCCACGTTCAGATCGCGAGCATTCCCTCGCGCCACGAGCCGGATGACGAGGAGCTGAACTATCCGTTCCTGTTCACTGAGCTCGACCGTCTCGGCTACGAGGGCTTTGTGGGCTGCGAATATAATCCGCGCGGCAAGACCACCGATGGGCTCACCTGGTTCAAGCCTTATGTGGGGAAAAAGCCGTGAAGCTGGCGCTGGGCTGCATCGCCGACGATTACACTGGCGCGTCCGATCTCGCCAATACGCTGACGCGCGCGGGCCTGCGCACGGTGCAGACGATCGGTGTTCCCGCCGAGGAACTGAAACTGCCTGAGGTCGATGCCGTGGTGGTGTCGCTGAAAAGCCGATCGATTGACGCGAGCCTTGCCGTGTCGCGTTCGCGCGCTGCCGACAAATGGTTGCGCGGCCGGGGCGCCGACCATGTGTTGTTCAAGATTTGCTCGACTTTCGATTCCACCGACGCCGGCAATATCGGCCCGGTGATGGATGCGTTGCGTGCCGATTCCGGCGACGCCATCGTTCTGGTGACGCCGGCTTTTCCCGAAACCGGCCGCACGGTCTATCAGGGCAATCTGTTCGTCGGCTCCATGCCGTTGAACGAGAGCCCGCTGAAAGACCATCCGCTCAACCCGATGCACGATTCAAACCTCGTGCGGGTGCTGGCGCGCCAGAGCAAAACCAAAATCGGACTTGTCGGTCTCGCAACGGTCGTTCGCGGACCGGAAGCCGTGCGGACGCATCTTGCGGATCTGTCCGGCAAGGGCATTGGCGCGGCCATCGTCGACGCGGTGTTCGATCTCGATCTGGAAACGATCGGAAATATTGCACTCGACCAAAGGTTGTCGGTTGGCGCATCCGGCATGGGGCTGGGCCTGGCGCGCGCCCTCGTGGCGGCGGGCAGGGGACGAAGGGACAGTGCGGACAAGACAGCGGAAGCGCCGATCGGCGGACCTGCGGCCTGTCTTGCCGGCAGTTGCTCGCAGGCGACCCTGCAGCAGATCGCCCATGCCGAGTCCACGATGGCGGTCCTTCATCTCGATCCCGACCGTATTGTTACGGGGCAGGATGAAGTCGCCCGCGCACTCGCCTGGGCCGCGCAAAGAATCACCGAGGGACCGATCCTGATCGCCTCCAGCTCGACTCCCGATCAGGTGACAGCCCTGCAATCCCGTCATGGCCGCGATGCAGCCGGGCATGCCATCGAGCAGGCGATGGCCGATATCGCTGAAGCTCTGGTGCAATCGGGCGTGCGGCGTCTGGTGGTCGCGGGTGGTGAAACTTCAGGCGCGGTTGTGGATCGCCTGGGCATCCCCGGTTTCCTGGTCGGCGCAGAAATCGCGGCAGGCGTGCCGGTATTGCGTGCGGTCGGTGCGAAGGAAGGCGAGATGAGCCTTGCCCTGAAATCGGGCAATTTCGGTGGTGTCAGCTTCTTTTCTGATGCGCTTGATCTGATGCATTAACTGAATGCGGGCATTGTGATGCCGGCAAGCTTTCAGAAAGTCTGACGCGGAATTGAAGGGATTTGACCGCCCTGACGTTAGCTATTTAGCGCCATTTCGGGTAAATGCCGCGCTGCATCATATTCCTTTCATTCTGCTCGACCCAGGAATGCCTGCGCCATGACTGAACTGGTCCGTATCGCCCTTAACCGGCCATACACATTCGTCGTGCTGGCGCTGCTCCTGCTGATTATCGGGCCGCTGTCGGCGATGCGCACGCCCGTCGATATCTTTCCGGACATCCGGATACCGGTGATCGGGGTTGTCTGGCAGTACACCGGTCTGCCGCCGGATCAGATGTCCGGTCGTATCGTCACCCCGTACGAGCGATCTCTGACAACCACCGTTAACGACATCGATCACATCACGGCGAATTCCTATAACGGCGTCGGCATCGTCAAGATCTTCTTCCAGCCGAACGCCGACATCCGCACGGCGAATGCGCAGGTCACCGCTGTCTCGCAGACGGTCCTCAAGCAGATGCCGCCGGGCGCGACGCCTCCGCTGATCCTCAACTACAGCGCCTCGACGGTTCCGATCATCCAGCTTGCATTGTCGGGCGAAGGTCTGACGGAACAGATTCTCGGCGACATCGCGATCAATCAGTTGCGCACGCCGCTGGTCACTGTGCCTGGTGCTGCGATCCCGTATCCTTATGGTGGCAAGCAGCGTCAGATCCAGATCGACGTCGATCCGCAGAAGCTGCAATCGTTGGGACTGTCCGGGCAGGACGTCGCCAATGCGCTGGCAGCGCAGAACCTGATCCAGCCAGCCGGTACCTCTAAGATCGGTACCTTCGAATATGTCATCCAGGTCAACAACTCGCCGCTCAAAACAGGCGAACTGGGCGATCTCCCGATCAAGGTTGTCAACGGCGCGACCATTTATGTGCGCGACGTCGCAGCCGTGCGCGACGGCTATCCGCCGCAAACCAATGTCGTGCACGTCAATGGCAATCGCTCTGTGCTGATGATGGTGCTGAAGTCGGGCTATACCTCGACACTCGACATCATCGCCGGCATCAAGGCAAAGGCCGCGGCCTATAAGGACTCACTCCCGGACTCGCTGAAAATCGGCTTCGTCGGCGACCAGGGTGTGTTCGTGGCCGCCTCGATCGAGGGCGTGGTGCGCGAAGGCATCATCGCGGCCGCGCTCACCAGCGTCATGATCCTTCTTTTCCTGGGGAGCTGGCGCTCGACGATCATCATCGCCACTTCGATACCGCTGGCCGTATTCGGCTCGATCATCATGCTGGCGGCGATCGGCGAGACGCTGAACATCATGACGCTCGGCGGCCTGGCGCTCGCGGTCGGCATTCTCGTCGACGAAGCCACCGTGACGATCGAAAATATCAACTGGCATCTGGAGCAGGGCAAGGAAGTTCGCCCGGCTATTCTCGACGGTGCGCAGCAAATCGTGGTGCCGGCGTTCGTATCATTGCTCTGCATCTGCATCGTGTTCATTCCGATGTTTTTCCTGCAAGGCATTCCTCGCTTCCTGTTCGTGCCGATGGCGGAAGCGGTGATCTTCGCGATGATCTGGTCGTTCATCCTGTCGCGCACGCTGGTGCCGACGATGGCGATGTACTTGCTGAAGCCGCATCAGCATGAACACGGTGCTGCGCTGCCGCCCACTCGCAATCCGCTGGTCTGGTTCCAGCGCGGCTTCGAGGCCAGATTCGAGCAATTCCGTAGCGGACATCGCGACCTGCTGACGCTCGCGCTGCGCCACAGGCCGACCTTTGTGATCGGCTTTCTTGCCTTCGTCGGCGCTTCGTTCGTGATGGTGCCCTATCTCGGGCAGAACTTCTTCCCCTCGGTCGATGCCGGCCAGATCCTGATGCATGTGCGCGTTCAGGTTGGCACGCGCCTGGAGGAAAGCGCCAATCAGTTTGCGGACATTCAAAAGGCGATTCGCAAGATCATCCCGCCGGACCAGATCGAGACGATGACGGACAATGTCGGCCTGCCAATCTCGGGCATCAATTTGACCTACAACAATACCGGCGTCATGGGCCCGCAGGACGGCGATATTCAGATCAAGCTGAAGGAAGATCATCCGCCGACCGCAAATTATGTAAAGGCGATGCGCGAGCAGCTTCCGCGCCTCTTTCCTGGAACGAATTTTGCCTTTCTCCCGGCTGATATCGTCAACCAGATCCTGAACTTCGGCTCACCCGCGCCGATCGATCTGCAGGTCCGGGGCAACAATTTGAACGCCAATATTGTCTACGCTACGCAGTTGTTGAAGCGCATTCGCCAGATTCCCGGCGCCGCTGACGTGCGCATCCAGCAGTCGACAAGTGAGCCGACCTTCAACATCGACGTGGACCGGACGCGGGCGCAATATGTCGGCTTGACCGAGCGTGACGTCGTCAACAGCCTCACCGTCAACCTCTCCGGTAGCGGGCAGGTCGCACCGACCTATTACCTCAATCCCGATAACGGCGTGTCCTATTCGATCGTGATGCAGACGCCGCAATACCAGCTCGATTCGTTGAGCGCGCTGGAAACGTTGCCGATTACATCGACGGGACGCGCCAACGCGCCGATTCTCGGCGGTGTTGCCAATCTGACGCGGACGACGTCGAGCGCGATTGTTTCGCAATATGACATTCAGCCCACGATCCAGATCTTTGCCGCGACGCAGGGACGTGACCTCGGAGGCCTCGCTACCGACGTCAAGAAGATCGTTGCGGATGCCGCGAAGGATGTGCCGAAGGGCTCGACCGTCGTGCTGTCGGGCCAGATCCAGACCATGAATAGCTCGTTTTCCGGTTTGCTCTTCGGTTTGTTGGGAGCGATCGTCCTGGTCTATTTCCTGATCGTCGTGAACTTTCAGTCATGGTCCGACCCGTTCGTCATCATCACCGCGCTGCCGGCGGCACTCGCAGGCATCGTCTGGATGCTGTTCCTGACCCACACGACCATATCGGTCCCGGCCTTGACCGGCGCAATCATGTGCATGGGCGTTGCAACCGCCAACAGCGTGCTCGTGATCAGCTTTGCCCGCGAGCGCTACGAGGAGCTTGGCGACCCGATCGCCGCCGCCATTGAAGCTGGCTTTGTGCGTATCCGTCCGGTGCTCATGACGGCGCTTGCCATGGTTATCGGCATGCTGCCGATGTCGTTGGGTCTGGGCGAGGGCGGCGAGGCTAACGCGCCGCTGGGCCGGGCTGTGATCGGCGGCCTCATGTTCTCAACCGTCGCGACGCTGATGTTTGTTCCCGTGGTATTTAGTATGCTACACAAAAAGCAGGACGCCAAAGCAGCCGTCCCATCGGAGAAAGAAAATGTCCACTGACGCTCGCCCGACGGTTTCTCGCCGGAAACTGGGCATTTTTGGCGTAATCGCTGTTGTTGGAGCCTTGACGCTGGTCGTCACCGGCATCCGCGCCCGGGAAGACTCCGATATCAAGCTGAAGGAATGGACGGACGACCAGTCGGTGCCGTCGGTTGCGGTGATTTACGCCAATCCCGGCGCGCTGACCTCAACGATCGACCTGCCGGGCCGCCTGGAGGCCTATTATCGTGCGCCGATCTTCGCGCGCGTCAACGGCTACGTGAAGAGCTGGAGCGCTGACATTGGCGCCCGCGTCAAGGCCGGCGACGTGATCGCCGAAATCGAGGCGCCGGATCTCGATCAGCAATTGCTCCAGGCGCGCGCCGACCTCACGAACCAGCAGGCGAGTGCGAAGCTTTCCGACGTAACGCTCGCTCGCCGCAAGACGCTGATCGCGTCGAACTTCGTTTCGATGCAGGAGATCGACGAGCGCACCGCCGACCTCTCCAACAAGAATGCCGCCGTGAACTCCAGTCAGGCCAACGTTGAACGGCTTGAGGCGCTCGCCGGCTACAAGAAGATCACTGTACCGTTTGACGGCATCGTCACGGCGCGCAACACCGACGTCGGTGCGCTGATCAATGCCGGCGGCACCAGCAGTCCGCCGATGTTCATCATCTCCGACATCAAGAAACTGCGTGTCTATGTCAACGTCCCGCAGAACTACGTGCCATCGCTGAAGATCGGCGCCAAGGGGACGATCGTGGTGCCGGAATATCCGACGCGGACATTTGAGGCGACAGTCGAGGCCTCGGCCCAGGCGGTCGATGTCAACTCAGGTACCACGCAGATGCAACTCGGCCTCGACAACTCCTCGGGTGCGCTGATGCCGGGCGGCTTTGCCAATGTGCGGCTGGTCCTGCAAGGCGAGGACGCCCCGTTGCACATTCCCTCCAGCGCGCTCGTCTTTGATCAGCAGGGTCTGCGTGTAGCGACGGTGACGTCCGACAACAAGATTCTGTTCAAGACGGTGACGATCGCCCGCGACCTTGGACGCGAGATCGAAATTGCCGGGGGCATTACGCTGGATGACCGGGTCATCAGCACGCCGCCGGATGGCGTTGTCGACGGCGACCCGGTTCGTGTCGTCAGCACCAAGGGCCGGCCGGCGACGGTGTCGGCCAAGCCCAAGCAGGGCGAGAAGGGGTAGAGGACGCCTCTACTTCCTAGACTGCCCGCCATTCAAGCATGCCGTCATCGGCGCGGAAAATCGCGCCGGACGAACCGATGGGACTGCGGTCCATATTCAGCAGATGTGCCAGCGTCTGTCTGTCATTGGCGGGCACCCGCGCCAGCGTTCTGGCATTGTCCGATGTCCGCACCACTACAACGCCGTGTTCGATCGCGTTGTCGCGCCCGTAGATCGCGGTGAAGCTTTCGATCCTGGCCGTGCCGCTGGCTTCGGTCACGAAGGTGGGCACCGCGCCGCGATGGCGGTCTGCTTCACTCTGGACGCTTGTCTCTTGCGCTAACGGCTCGGGTGCTACCTGGCGCGACAACACCAGTGCGTGATGTTTGGTGACAAAGCCGCCCTGGCCATAGAGCAGGCCAAGCCTGGCGCCGCCACGCAGCTTCCGTACCATCGCGCAAGCCGCGTGCGTCATATAGGTGTTGAGCGGCGCGCCGAAGAACGTCAGCCCGCCGGTGACGGTAGGCTTGACGTCAGCACTCAAGCCCAGCGTTCGACGCGCCATCTTCGGCACGCAGGGAAAGCAGCTATAGAGCTCGATCGCGTCGAAAGCCCTGGCTTGACCGCCCGCCAAATCCGTCACCGCGGCGAGCACCGCATTCTGCGCGTGACTTTCGACGAACTGGTCGCGCTCAAGGTAATCGCGCGGCTCTTCCGCCGATGCGCCCCCGAGAACATGAATCAACTTATGTTCGGGGATGCCGGCCGCCCGCGCTTTCGAAAGGCTTGTCATCAAAAGCGCGCCGCCCATATTGACGGTCGGGTTTGCGACCATGAGTTTCGTATAAGGCCAGGCGATCAGCCGGTTGTCGGCCGACGGCGTCGTGATTTCCTCCGACGTAAAGCGTCGCTTCAGCCAGGCATTCGGATTTTCTGAGGCCACTTGCGAATAGGCCGACCATAGCGCGCCGGATTCGGCCATCGCCTCGCGCGGCGTTTGGTCCCAATGGGCTGAGGTGGCGGCTTCGTAAAACGGATAGACGCTGACCGGACGGAAGACGCCGAGCTTGACCGCTACCGGTTTTTGAAACGCCGCGCCGCGTTTGGGCTCCTCGACATCTTTGGCGAACGGCGTCCATGGCAGAGTAATGCCGGCGCGCTCGGCTCTTGTCGCCGTGCTTTGGGCCTCGGCGCCACAAATGGCAGCCACGCTGGATTCGCCGCGCGCGATGCGTTGGGCCGCTTCATGCAGATAGCGGATCGGGCTTTCGCCGCCGACGGGTCCGTAATAAGCGTGCTTCGGCTGAATGCCGAGGCGGGACGAGAGCTGCTTTTCCGGATCGCGGTAGCGCCAGCTCAGGAAATTGACGACGTCGAGCGAGTCGATCTCGCCGAGCAGCGCCGCGCCGCTATCGGATTCGGCGCGCTTGAGGGCTTCGACCAGCAAGGCGAGCGGTTCGAGGCCATCGGTGATCTCTTTCGGCCGATCGGTGATTTCGCCGACGCCGACAATGACGGGGATACGGTCGGCGGAAAGGGAGGGTGTTGTCATAGGTTATGCCGTTTCGAATATATCTAAGCCTCATCCTGATGAGGAGCCGCGACAGCGGCGTCTCGAAGGATGAGGCCCAACTGTGGCCTGGTGGTTCGAGACGGCGCGAGGGCGCCTCCTTACCATGAGGATTGAGAACAGATTAGCCGTCGTCGAGCAGCGCATTCATGTGCTCCACCGCTTCGGCAAAATCTTCCTTGAATTCCTGGACCACGGCGCCCGCCGACTTCACGCTGTCGATCAGGCCCACGCCCTGTCCGACAAAATAACTGACGAGGTCGCGTGCTTCCCTATTGCCCGCAGCCGCCGCGCGGTCGATGGCTTGAAAGGCGTCGCGGCTGATGATGCTTTGCAGCGGCATCGGAAGCGCGCCGGGACATGCCGCATCGCGGTCCCAGGCATCCGTCCAGACCGAACGCAATTGCCGCGCGGGCTTGCCGGTGCGTCCCCTTGAGCGCACCGCGTCGCGCGAGGAGGCTGCGATCATCTTCTCGCGAAAGATTTCGCTGGTCTCGGATTCGATCGTTGCGAGCCACACCGAACCGGTCCAGACCCCGGCCGCGCCCATCGCCATGCAGGCCGCCATCTGCCGTCCGGTCATGATGCCGCCCGCTGCCAGCACCGGCACGTCGCGAACGGGTTTGATGGCCTTGATGACCTCGGGCACCAGCACCATGGTGGAGACTTCGCCGCAATGGCCACCGGCTTCGGTGCCTTGCACCACCAGAATGTCGACACCGGCCGCGACCTGACGCAACGCGTGCTCCTTGGCGCCGACCAGGGCCGCGACCGGAACGCCATGTTTTCGGCCCATCTCGATCATTGCCTTCGGCGGCACGCCGAGCGCATTTGCAATCAGCCGGACCGGATGCCGGAACGCGACTTCCAACAGCTCTAGCGCGCGCGTCGCGTCGAAAGGCTGAGGCGTATCGGCAGGAACGGAGGTGGTCGTGAGCTCGATGCCATGTTTCTTCAGAAGGTCCCGGGTGAAGGCGCGGTGTTCGGACGGGATCCGCCGCTCAAGGCTATGCCACGTGACATCCCGTTCGCCCGCCGTCGAAATATTTTCGGGGATCAGCACGTCGAGCCCGTAAGGCTTGCCGTCGACGTGGCTGTCGATCCATTTCAGCTCCTGCTCCAGCGTCTCGGGTGAATGCACGGTGGCGCCGAGGACGCCAAACCCGCCGGCACGGCTGACGGCCGCGACGACATCGCGGCAATGGCTGAAGGCGAACAGCGGAAACTCGATGCCCAGCATCTCGCAGACCGGCGATTTCATTCTTGATTCCACTCCCTGGCGAATTTGTTGTTTCGGGGACAATATCACCACGTTACGCGGACATGAAAGCTTCCCGCGGTGTAGAATATGCCAGCGCAGTCCTCCCATTTGTTTTCGGCCTTGCGCTTTGCCGCAGCCGGTAGAATGCTGGGTTTAATAAACAGAACTGCCAAGGGAGCGACTTGATGCCTGCCGCGACATCAATGCCAGAAAACAGCCGGGAACAGGCTTTTGACGTCGTCGTGGTCGGCGCCGGTTTTGCTGGAATGTACATGTTGCACCGGCTGCGCGGGCTTGGATTTTCTGCCCGCGTCTACGAGCAGGGCAGCGATGTCGGCGGTACCTGGTACTGGAACCGTTATCCCGGCGCGCGGTGCGATGTGGAGAGCATGCAGTACTCCTATTCCTTCTCCGAGGAATTGCAGCAGGAGTGGAACTGGAGCGAGCGTTACGCGCCGCAGCCGGAAATCCTGAAATATGCACAGCATGTCGCCGACCGCTTCGGTTTGCGACCCGACATCGTGTTCAACACCCGCGTCGAACGCGCGGAATTCGATGAGGGCGATGGCGTCTGGCATGTTGCGACGTCGGACGGAAGAACCGTGCAAGCCCAATTCGTCGTGCTGGCAACCGGCTGCCTGTCCAATGCCAGGATGCCCGACATCAAGGGTTTGCCGGACTTCATGGGCAAGGTCTATCACACCGGCCATTGGCCGCATGAAGGGGTCGATTTCACCGGTTTACGGGTCGGCGTGATCGGTACGGGTTCGTCGGCGATCCAGTCCGTTCCGTTGATTGCCGAGCAGGCCCGTCAGCTTTTTGTTTTCCAGCGCACACCCAATTTTTCGATTCCGGCGCGCAATGCAGCGCTGACGGCGGAAGAGCGCGACGCCTTTCGCAAGAATTATCCGGAGATCAGGCGCTTTGCCCGCGAGGAGGCACGCAACGGCATCTATGCCGAGCTGCCCGATCGCGGCGCGCTCGATGACGGCGAGAACACGCGGCATGTCAAATATGAACAGCGCTGGGCCAAGGGCGGCCTGACCTTCATGCTTGCGTACAACAATCTCCTCCTTGATCACACGGCCAATGATACCGCAGCCGACTTTGTCCGCGGAAAAATTGCCGAAATTGTCAGCGATCATGCAATCGCAAAGCGGCTTCAACCGGACAATCATCCGATCGGCTCGAAGCGGATCTGCGTCGACACTGACTATTACGCGACCTTCAACCGGTCGAATGTGATGCTGGTCGACATTCGCGCCACCGGTATTGAGGAAATTCTGCCCAACGCCGTGCGTGCCGGCGGCGAGAACTACGAAATCGATGCGCTGGTACTGGCAACCGGCTTCGACGCGATGACGGGCTCAGTCGCCAGGATCGACATTCGCGGTCGAGGTGGCGCGACGCTGAACCAGAAATGGGCGGAGGGGCCGAAAACCTATCTCGGGCTGATGAGCGAGGGCTTTCCGAATCTCTTTATCATCACCGGCCCCGGTAGCCCGTCGGTGCTCTCGAACATGATCGTCTCGATCGAGCAGCACGTGGACTGGATCGCCGATTGCCTCGCTTTCATGCGCAATCGGGGCCTTGTTTCAATGGAAGCAACCCGTGATGAGGAGGACAAATGGGTCGCGCATGTCAATGAAGTGGCGCAGATGACGGTCTATCCGCAGGCCAATTCCTGGTACATGGGCGCCAACATTCCGGGCAAGCCGCGCATCTTCATGCCCTATATCGGCGGCGTCGGCGTCTACCGCCGCATCTGTGACGAGGTCGCGGCCGCGGGTTATCGGGGTTTTACGATGACGGCAAGGCAGAACGAGCGAGTTGCGGCGACATCCTGACGGCTGTTGGGTGCGCAGCCATAATCAGGTCGAGATCGGTCACTCCACCGTGATGCCGGTTTCCTCGATGACGCTCTTCCATTCACGGGCTTGTTCATCAAGCGCTGAGGCGAATGCTTCCGGCGTTCCGATCCTCGCGTCCACGCCGATTCCATTCAGGCTGGCGCGGACGCCCGCCGATTGAAGCGCCTCGTTGATGGCACCGTTGAGCTGATCGATGATGGTCTCGGGTGTTCCCGCAGGCGCCAACAGGCCAAACAACACCTCTTGCGGGAAGCCTGTGATGCCTACTTCGCGCATGGTCGGGGTTTGCGGCAATTCCGGCCAGCGATCCCGGCTGGTCACCGCAAGCGCCTTTAGTTTGCCGTCCTTGAACTGCGGCAAAAGGTTCGACTTGTTATTGACGACCATTTCGATGTGTCCGCCCAGCGCATCCGTCACGGCGGGCGCGCCGCCCTTGTAAGGAACGAACAGGATATCGGTGCCGGTCTTTAACTTGAAATATTCGCCGGCAAATTGCGTGTAGATGCCGGGTGAAGCGCCGTATTTCAGTTGCCCGGGATGATCCTTCGCGTATTGGACGAACTCCTTGAAGTCTGTCGTGGGCAGGCGTGGCGAGATGGCAATGGCCAGGGAATCGACGCAAACCACCCCGATCGGGGCAAAGGATTTGATCGGATCAAAGCCAAGGTCGCTAAAGATTGCCCCGATCGCGTTGACGTTGGTCCCGCCGAGCAGCAACGTGTAGCCATCGGGCACCGCGGTCGCGACCACCTTGGCGCCGATCCGGCCTCCGGCGCCGGGATGGTTTTCGACGACGACGCCCTTGCCGAATTTCGTCGCCAGCGACTGGGCAATCAGCCGCGCCGCCACGTCGGTGGGGCCGCCCGCGGGAAAGGGAACGACGATCTTGATCGTTCGTTCCGGATATCCGGCGGCCTGGCTTGGCTGCCAGGGCAGCGCCATCAGGATGAGCGCAATGAGCGAAAACTTGCGCTGGCGCTGCCGCGGTTTGTGATCTTGCATCGTGATTTTCTTAGCCGCCCCCATGCCGGGCTTCAATTGACTTGCCGCTCTCTTCCCGCCCAATAGGGATCGCGCAAGTGACGGCGCAAGATCTTGCCGGAGGCGTTGCGGGGGAGGGCATCCATGAAATCCACCGTCTTCGGCGTCTTGAACCCCGCGATGTGCTCCCGTGTAAAGCCGATGATGTCGGATGCGCTCGTCTGCTTGCCGGGCTTCAACACCACGATCGCTTTCACCACTTCGCCCCAGGTATCGTCAGGCACACCGATCACAGCGGCTTCCGCGACATCGGGGTGATCGCACACGGCGCTCTCGACCTCGGCCGGATAGATGTTTTCGCCGCCCGAGATGATCATGTCCTTGATCCGGTCCTGAACGTAGAGGTAGCCGTCTTTGTCCAGGTAACCGGCGTCGCCGGTGCGCAGCCAGCCGTCGCGGCCCATGGTTTTGGCGGTCGCCTCCGGCAGATTCCAGTAACCCACCATATTGGAGCCGGACCTTGTCGCGATCTCGCCGACCTCACCCGGCGGCAAATGCTTGCCGTCGATGTCGAGGATCGCAAGTTCGACGCCGGGCAGAGCCTTGCCGGCCGAGCGCATTCGTTCCAGTTCCTCGACGTGATCTTCCGGCGGAAGCGCGACAATGCTGCCGGTGGTCTCAGTCATGCCGTAGACTTGCACGAAGCCGCAGCCGAAAACCTCGATGCATTCCTTCAGGAGCGCTGCGGGGATCGGCGAGGCGCCGTAGAGCATGTATTTCAGGCGCGAGAAATCGACGCTGCGTGCGCGGGGCTGCCGCACCACGAATTGCATCGCGGCCGGCACCATGAAGAGCTTGGTTACTTTGGCGTGTTCGATGAAGTCGAGCACCTTGGTGGGATCGAATTCCCGCGCAATCACGCCCTTGGCGCCGTGATAAAGGCCGAGCAACCCCCAGCCGGAACCGCCGATATGGAAAATCGGCATGGCCACCAGCGAAACATCATCCTCGGTCCATTTGTTCCAGTCGGGTTTTTCGCCGTCGCCGGCCTCGATCAAATTGAAAAGGTTGGCATGCGACAGCATGGCGCCTTTCGGCTTTCCGGTCGTGCCGGAGGTGTAGAGCTGGATCGCAACGTCATGCCGCCCGATGTCGACTTTCGGATCCTTGGAACTCTGTACATCCCGCCAGGCCGGATAGCTTTGCCATTCCGCCGCGTCGCCCTCGGTCGCAATGACGACGCGCAACTCAGGCAGTTGCGACTGAATGCTGCGAACCTGGGCCACGCATTCAGGCCCTACGAAGAGGACGGGCGCCTTGCAATCCGCCACGATGAAAGCAATTTCAGGCGCCGCCAGCCGCCAGTTGACCGGCGTCATCACCACATTGGCCTTCATCGCGCCCAGCAACAGTTCGAAATAGACGTCGCTGTTCTTGCCGAGATAGGCAATCCGTTCGTGCGGACGAACGCCGAGTGCGATCAGCCCGTTGGCGACGCGGTTGGTCAGGGTGTCAAATTCGGTGAAACTGGTCTCGCGTCCCTCGAATTCGAAGACTGTTGCCTTGCCGTGTGAACTTGCCAGCCCGCGCACCATGTCAGCAAGGTGCGCCGGCTGTTGTGAAACGGCCATATTCTCCTCCCAGCGTATTATTTTGGCGCGGAGTTTGGCGGCAACCGGCGCCAAAGACAATAGCGCGGCGCTTGGGCTTTAGATGGGAGCGAAAACCTTTATTGCCGTGCGGAGCGGTCTTTCTCGTTCTGCGCCTTGATCTGGTCTCGCGCTTTTTCCCAGTCGGTGTCGGTCCAGTCGCGCAATTGATAGAAATTGCCGCCCATCGCGAGCGCCTGGCCGCCGTCCATCGCGATCGTTTCGCCGTTGATCCAGTCGCAGCCGCCTGAAATCAAGAACACCGCCAGATTTTGCAGCTCTTCCATCGTTCCGACGCGGCCCATCGGGTTCATCGCCTTGGTACGCGCGCCGGCCTCGTCACCCGGCTTGATCCGTTTGCTCATGCCTTCGGTCGGAATCTCGCCCGGCGCAATCGTGTTCAGCCGGATGCCATAGCGGCCCCATTCGGCCGCCAGCGACATGGTCATGGCATGGACGGCCGATTTGCTCATGGCCGATGGCACCACATAGGGGCTGCCGTTGCGGACCCAGGTGACGGTAATCGACACCACATTGCCGCGGAGTTTGTTGGCGATCCAGCGCCGCCCAACCGCATGGGTGACATAGAATGTGCCATGCATGACGATGTTGGCGACGGCATCGAAGCCGCGCGACGAAAGATCCTCGGTACGCGAGATGAAATTGCCCGCCGCGTTGTTGACGAGATCGGTCAACGGACCATCCTTGAAGATCGCCTCGACCATTTCGTCGACCGCCAGCGCATTGCGGATATCGACGCCGTGGCTGGTCACGCGGCCACCGTGCAGATCCATCAGTTCGGTGGCGGTCTCGTCGCAGACGCTCTTGCGGCGCCCGCAGATATGGACGTCCGCGCCCAGCTCGAGGAAGCGAGCGGCCATCGATTTGCCGAGGCCGGTACCGCCGCCCGTGACAAGAATGTTTCTGCCTGCAAGAAGCTTTTCGCTGAACATGGTTCCGTCCCCAAAGTTTCCGTTCTTGTAAACGGTTGGAATGGACTAAAACCGTACGAGGCTTTCGTGTAAAGAGCGCTTATCGTTGGAGGGAACCATCATGGATGATCGCGTGCAGGTGACGATCTCGGAAGGGATTGCCGATGTCCGCATGGTTCGCGCCGACAAGATGAATGCGCTGGATGCCGCGATGTTCGAGGCGCTTGTCGCAACCGCGAAAAGACTCGGCAGCGAGAAAGGAATCCGCGCGGTAGTATTGTCCGGTGAGGGCCGCGCGTTCTGTGCCGGCCTCGATATGGGCCGCTTCGCTGCGATGAAAGACAAAGGTGGCAACGGCATCGCGGGTGGCGAAGCGCGCGATCTCACCTCGCGCACCCATGGCATCGCCAATTTCCCGCAAATGGCGGTATGGGGATGGCGGCAGCTTCCGGTGCCGGTTATCGCTGCGGTTCACGGGGTCGCATTCGGCGGTGGCTTTCAGCTCGCGCTTGGCGCTGACATGCGCTTTCTGAGCACCGATGCGCGGATGTCGATCATGGAGGTCAAATGGGGCCTGGTGCCCGACATGGCGGGAACGCCGATCCTGGCGAGCCTCGTTCGCGACGAAATCCTGCGGGAGCTGACTTACACGGGCCGGATCTTTTCGGCGCAGGAGGCCCTCAGCTATGGCCTCGCGACAAGGATCTGCGACGACCCCCGCGCAGCGGCCTTTGAGGTGGCGCGCGAAATCGCTGCCAAAAGCCCCGACGCGATCCGTGCCGCCAAGCGGCTTCTGAACGGACTTTCAGTTGACCCGGCGGCCGCCTTGTTGGCTGAATCGGTTGAACAGCAGAAGCTGATCGGCAGCCCCAATCAGCTTGAGGCCGTGCGCGCCAATATCGACAAACGCCCTCCTGATTTTATCGATCCCTGATCGTGCCTGCCGTCCAGCTCCGCGCTGGGCAACGTCGTGGAGCCCCGCGGGGGCTGGCGATCCGCCTGTTTCTTGGCCTTGCGCTGCGCCGCAAAAATTGCGACTCAAGGGGGCCGGCAGACTCTGGAGCATTTCAGCGATGTCCACCCAGATCATGCTTTCTGAACAGGGGCTGGAATCCAATCGCGGCGAGGAAAGCGCTGCGCTTGAAGAAGATATCCGCTTACGGAACGACATCCGCCTGTTGGGGCGCATCCTGGGCGACACCGTGCGCGACCAGGAGGGTGCCGACGTCTTCGATCTGGTCGAGCGCATCCGTCAAACCTCGATCCGGTTTCACCGCGGCGACGACAAGGCGGCGAGGAGCGAGCTTGAACTGATCCTCGACAGCATGTCGACCAGCCAGACGGTACGCATCGTACGCGCCTTCAGCTATTTCTCGCATCTCGCCAACATCGCCGAAGACCAGAACAATATCCGCCGGATGCGCGAGGGCTCCAAGGCGGGCGCCGCGCCGCGCCCGGGAACGCTGGCGCTGACCTTGCAGCATGCCCGCGCCGCCGGCATCAGCGCGGCGAATTTGCGCAAGTTCCTTGCAACGGCGCTGGTTAGTCCGGTGCTGACCGCCCATCCGACCGAGGTCCGCCGCAAGAGCACCATCGACCGCGAGATGGAGATCGCGGCCCTTCTGGATCGGCGAGAACGGCTGCAACTGACACCGGAGGAAATGGCCGCAAGCGATGAGCAATTGCGGCGTGAGGTATTGACGCTGTGGCAAACCAATCTGTTGCGCCGCACCCGCCTCACCGTGCTCGACGAGGTCGCCAATGGCCTGTCTTTTTATGACTACACCTTCCTGAAGGAAGTGCCCCGGCTGCATTGCAAACTCGAAGACCGTCTCAATGAAGGCGAGGGGGCCGCCCAGGGTGAACTGGCGTCTTTCCTCAAGATGGGAAGCTGGATCGGCGGCGACCGCGACGGCAATCCGTTCGTCACCGCCGACGTCATGCGCGGCACGCTGAAGATGCAGTCCGGCCGTGTCATTCGCTTTTACCTTGACGAGCTGCATGTGCTTGGCTCCGAGCTTTCGCTGGCGGCGCATCTGGCCGACGTGTCAAAAGACCTCCGGGCGCTGGCCGAGAGTTCGCCCGACAAGTCGCCGCATCGAAGCGGCGAGCCCTATCGATTGGCGGTATCCGGTATCTTCGCAAGGCTCACAGCCACCGCCGCGCGGTTAGAGGTGGAGACCACGCGGGCCGCGGTCGGCGAAGCAGCACCTTATGCCGAGGTCGCGGAATTCAAGGCCGATCTCGATATTCTCTATCGCTCGCTGGTGACAAATAATTCACGCGTGATCGCGCGCGGACGGTTGCGCCACCTGCGGCGCGCCGTGGACTGCTTCGGCTTCTATCTCGCCAGGCTGGACATCCGGCAGAACTCGGCCGTCCATGAACGTACGATCGCCGAGCTGATCGACGCCGCGATGCCCGGCATGTCCTATCTGGCGCTGAACGAGGAGGCGCGCATCGCGCTTCTCACCGGCGAACTGCACAATGCACGCCCGTTGAGCTCGGCCTTCGTCAAATATAGCGAGGAGACGGTAGGCGAACTCGCGGTGTTCCGCGCTGCCGCCGAAGCCCATGCCAGGTTCGGAGCGGACGCGATTTCCCAATGCATCATTTCGATGTGCAAAGGGATTTCCGACATGCTCGAGGTCGCGGTATTGCTGAAGGAGGTCGGCCTCGTCGATCCCTCCGGCCGCAGCGCGATCAATATCGTGCCGTTGTTCGAGACGATCGAGGATTTGCAGGCGTCCAGCCGTATCATGGATCGCATCCTGTCGATGCACGACTATCGCAAGCTGGTCGACAGCCGAGGCTCCGTGCAGGAGGTGATGCTCGGCTATTCCGACAGCAACAAGGACGGCGGCTTCGTCACCTCGGGCTGGGAGCTTTACAAGGCCGAGATCGGCCTGGTCGAAGTCTTCGAACGGCACCATGTGCGGCTGCGTCTGTTCCACGGCCGCGGCGGCTCGGTCGGGCGGGGCGGTGGCCCGAGCTATGATGCGATCATCGCGCAGCCCGGCGGCGCCGTGAATGGCCAGATCCGGATCACCGAGCAGGGCGAGATCATCTCCAGCAAATACGCCAATCCGGATGTCGGTCTCGACAATCTCGAAGTGCTGGCGGCGGCGACGCTCGAGGCGAGCTTGTTGCATCCGAGGCTAAGCGCCCCGCGTGCGGAATATCTGGAAGCCATGGAGCAACTGTCGGCGCATGCCTTCAAGGCCTATCGCGGGCTGGTTTATGAGACGGAAGGGTTCGCCGATTATTTCTGGGCGTCGACGGTCATCACCGAGATCGCAACGCTGAACATCGGCAGCCGGCCGGCGTCGCGCAAGAAGACTCGCGAGATTGAGGACCTGCGCGCCATTCCCTGGGTTTTCAGCTGGGCGCAATGCCGGCTGATGCTGCCGGGATGGTACGGGTTCGGCAGCGCGGTCGAGGCGTGGCTGAAGGAAAACCCCACCGCGGGCATGGCCTTCCTCAAGGAGCTCTATCGCGAATGGCCGTTCTTCCGCACGCTGTTGTCGAATATGGACATGGTGCTGGCCAAAAGCTCGATCGCGATCGCCTCGCGCTATGCGGAACTGGTGCCTGACGCCGCGCTTCGCGAGCGCATCTTCGAACGCATCCGGCGCGAGTGGCAATGCTCGATCGACATGTTGCTGGAGATCATGGGGCAGGAGCGCCTGCTCGAAAGCAACCCCTCGCTCGAGCGCTCGATCCGTAATCGGTTTCCCTATATCGATCCGTTAAACCACGTTCAGGTTGAGCTCTTGAAGGAGCACCGGGCGCAAAATACCGACGAGCAGGTGCTGCGCGGGATTCAAATCACCATCAACGGCATTTCGGCCGGCTTGCGCAACAGCGGCTAAAAGCCAAAGGCGAACAGGGAGTAGCGAATAGCGAATGGAGATTTCCCCATTCGCTACCCACCATTCGCTTGTTTTCAACAGTTGTGCGCGCCCTGGGTTTCGACATAGACCGCATACAGCGATTGGCTCGCGGTCATGAACAGCCGGTTTCGCTTCTTGCCGCCGAAGCAGAGATTGGCGCAGGTCTCCGGCAGGCGAATCTGACCGATCCTTTCGCCGTCCGGCGAAAAAACCTGCACGCCGTCATAGCCGTCGCCGACCCATCCGGCGCCGACCCAGATGTTGCCCTCGGTATCGACACGCATGCCATCCGGGAAACCGGATTTTCCGTCCAGCGTCATATCGAGCAGGGTGCGCGGATTCGAAAGCTTGTCGCCGTTCAAATCGTACTGCCAGATGATGTTCTTCGCCTGCGGATAATGGGTGATGCCGGTGTCGCAGACATAGACCTTCTTGTAGTCGTGGCTGAAAGCGATGCCATTCGGCTTGAAGGGGTCTTCGGCGACCTTGGTCACCTGGCCTGTCTTGGCATCGAGCCGATAGACCGCCTCTTTCTGATAGGGCTGGACCGAACCGGTATTGGCTTTCTGTCCCTCATAGAGGCTGTTGGCCCCATATCCGGGATCGGTGAACCAGATCGAGCCGTCATTGGGGTGCACGACGACGTCGTTCGGTCCGTTGAGCTGTTTGCCGTTGGCCTGCTCGGCCAGCACGGTCAGCGAGCCGTTATGTTCGTAGCGAACGAGCCGCGTTCGCTGACAGGTGATCTGCCGTCCCTCGAAATCGAAGGTGTTGCCATTGCCTTCGTCGGACGGCTTGTGGAATTGCTCGGAAATGTGGCCGTCATCATCGAGGTAACGAAGCTGGCGGTTGGCCGGAATATCGCTCCAGACGAGATACTGGCCCTGCGCGTTCCAGGCCGGGCCTTCGGCCCACAGACAGCCGGTGAACAGGCGCTTGATCGATGTATTGCCGACCTTGGCCTTGAAGCGCTTGGGGTCGATGACGACAATGTCGGGATCAGGATAGCGTTGAGGTTCGGCGCCGCGGCCGAAGTCGCGCGCGGAGGCGCTGGTTGCCGCGACCGACATAGCGGCGATCGCCGCGGCCCCGCGAAGCAGGTTGCGGCGATCGAGGCCGTCAGGCCGACTTTCATCGTCATTAAATCGTAAGTTATTTGTCATGTTTTCCTCCGGAGTTTTTTATCGCGAGAGGAACCTCCGCCGGAAATCCGGCTTAAAGCGGGCAAAGCAACCGCAGGTCGAGAGAATGACGGCCATGCATATCTGGCATCGCCTTTATCGAGGAGCCGTGCGTCAGCGCCAGTTCAACAAATGTGCGCGCCCTGGGTCTCGACATAGACCGCATAGAGCGATTGGCTCGCCGTCATGAACAGGCGGTTTCGCTTCCTGCCGCCGAAGCAGAGATTGGCGCAGCATTCCGGCAAACGAATTTGACCGATCCGCTGGCCGTCGTCGGGTGCAAAGACCTGCACACCGTCATAGCCTTCTCCGACCCAGCCGGCGCCGACCCAGATATTGCCCTCGGTATCGACGCGCAGGCCGTCTGGAAAGCCTGTCCTGCCGTCGAGCGCCATGTCGATCAGCGGGCGCGGGTTTGAGGGTCTGTCGCCGTTAAGATCGTATTGCCAGACAATGTTCTTGGCGTTCGGGTAATGCGTGATCCCGCTGTCGGCGATATAGACCTTCTTGTAATCGGGGCTGAAAGCGAGACCGTTCGGCTTGAAAGGATCGTCGGCGACCTTGCTAACCTCGCCGGTTTGCGCATCGATCCGGTAGACCGCTTCCTTTTGATAGGGCTGGACCAAACCGTCCTTGGAGCGTTGTCCTTCGTAGAGGACGATGGCGCCATAGCCGGGATCGGTGAACCAGATCGAGCCGTCGGGATGAACCACGACGTCGTTGGGACTGTTCAACGGTTTGCCGTTGGCTTGTTCGGCCAGCACAGTGACAGATCCGTTATGCTCGTAGCGAACCAGCCGCGTCCGCTCGCACGCAATTTGCCGTCCCTGAAAATCGAACGTGTTGCCGTTGGCCTCGTTGGAAGGCTTGTGGAACTGCTCGGAGATATGGCCGTCATTGTCGAGATAGAGCAGTTGGCGGTTGTTCGGGATGTCGCTCCAAACGAGATACTGGCCCTGTGCATTCCAGGCCGGCCCCTCGGCCCACAGGCAACCCGTATAGAGCCGCTTGATCGCGGTGTTGCCGACCCTGGCCTTGAAGCGCTTGCGATCGATCACGACGATATCCGGATCGGGATAGCGCTGGGGTTCGGCGTCGGGGCCGAAGTCACGTTTGGTCGTCAATTATTCCTCCCAGGCTTGGAACAGCTATCCGTCAGACCGGATCCCAATTGAAAATGTCCGCCGAACGGTCGAGTTTGTAGAACGACGATTTCAGCGCCGGCATGCCGTGCGCGGCGAGGCTCTCGACCGTCCATCCTTCGCCGCGATGGATCGACCGGAGCGGGCGGGACTGGCTCATCAGGAAAATCTCGTTCATTCGCACCGCAAAGATCTGCCCCGTGACATCCTTGGCGGCGTCGCTGAGCAGGAAGGCGACAACCGGCGCGATCTTCTCCGGTCCCATCTGCTGGATCTTGGCGACACGCGCTTTCTCAGCCTCGGTCTCGGTTGGAATGGAGCCGATCATGCGGCTCCAGGCGAATGGCGAGACGCAGTTCGAGCGCACATTGAACCGGCTCATGTCGAGCGCGATCGATTTGGAAAGTCCGACGATGCCGAGCTTGGCCGCGGCATAATTCGCCTGGCCGAAATTGCCGACAAGCCCCGAGGTCGATGTGAAGTGGACGAACGATCCGCTCTCCTGCTCGCGAAACAACTGCGCCGCGGCATGCGAGACGTAGAACGAGCCCATCAAATGCACCTTGATGACGGACTCGAAGGCATCGATGCTCATGCGGTGGAAGATGGCATCGCGCAGGATGCCGGCATTGTTGACCACACCATCGAGCTTGCCGAAGTGATCGACCGCCGCCTTGACGATCTTGCTGGCCGGGATCGCTTCCGCGACGCTCTCAAAATTGGCGACCGCCGTCCCGCCAAGTTTCTTGATTTCCTCGACGACTTCCTCGGCGGGTGAAGCGCTCGAGCCCGAGCCGTCGGCGGCGACGCCGGGATCGTTGACCACGACCTTGGCGCCTTCCGAAGCGCACAGCAGCGCGATTTCGCGCCCGATGCCGCGCCCTGCGCCGGTGACGATGATGGATTTGCCGTCGAGTGATTTGGTCATTGTGGCTCTCCCGGTTCTCTTTCGTCATTACGGGGCGACGCGTCAGCGTCGAACCCGGAATCTCGAGATTCCGGGTCTGGCCCTTCGGACCATCCCGGAATGACGAAGGTTGTTATTTCTCATTCGTAAAGATGATCGTGCCTGACGCCGCGAACATGCCGCCGACACCGTGGCAGACCGAAATTTTGGCGCCTTGAACCTGAGCCGGCGCGATGCCGCGCATCTGCCGCACGCTCTCCTGCAGCGCGTACATGCCGTACATGCCCGAATGCATATAGCTGAGGCCGCCGCCATTGGTGTTGAGCGGCAGCTTGCCGCCGGGCCGGGTGTGGCCATCGGCGACGAATTGTCCGGTCTCTTCATGCGGCATGAAGCCGAGATCGCCGAGGCCATAGAGCGGCAAATGTGCAAACGCGTCGTAGATCATCAGATGGTCGACGTCCTTGTGGCTAATGCCGGCTTCCCTAAACGCCAGTGGACCAGCAACCCTGAACGCGCGCGAACTGTCGAAGGTCTGCATCTGGCTGACCATCGGGGTTTCCACGCTCTCGCCGGTGCCAAGGATGTAGACCGGCTTTCTCGGAAAATCGTTCGCGCGATCCGCGGAAGTCAGGATCAGCGCGCCGCCGCCGTCGGTGACGAGGCAGCATTGCAGGATACGAAACGGGTACGCAATCATCCGCGAATTGAGGACATCCGCGACCGTGATCGGCGCCTTCATGGTGGCGCGGGGATTTTTCGCCGCCCACTCGCGCTGCACCACCGCGACCATGGCGATTTGCTCGTGGGTGATGCCGTGGGTTTTCATATAGCGCAGCACGGGGATCGGAAACATGCTGGCCGGTGTGGAGACCCCGTAGGGAAGCTCGAACTGACCGTTCAGGCTGTCGGGACCGATCATGCGCGGGGTGCGGCCGATATTCGATTTGCCGCTTTCGGCATGCGTGATGAGGACGGTCTTGCACAGACCGGCCTCGATCGCGGCAGCCGCATGGCGCACATGCAGCATGAATGAGCAGCCGCCGACCGACGTGCCGTCGACCCAGGTCGGTGTGATGCCGAGATAATGCGCGATCTGCTGCGGGGTCTCGACCGCTGTTGCAAAGCCGTCAATGTCGGACAGCTTCAACCCGGCATCCGCGATGGCATTCAGCGCCGCGTCGGCATGAAGCTGGATCTGCGACATGTTCGGGATCACGCCGAGTTCGGTGGTCTCTGCCGCGCCGACGACGGCTACCTGGTTCCTGCGCATGGCCCTCAATCCCTTGCCGGACGGAACAGGGGCAGGGTGGTCGTGTCGTCGAGCTTCTCGAAACTGACCTCCAGTTTCATGTCGAGTTCGAGCGCTTCGGGCGTCTGCGGGCAGCCGACGATATTGGTCATCATGCGCGGGCCTTCTTCCAGTTCTACCACGGCGATCGCATAAGGTGGGGTGAAACCGGGCACGGGCCGGTGATGAATGACATAGCTATAAAGTGCCGCCTTGCCGCTGGCCTTGAAAATGGTGACCTTGCGCGAGCCGCAGGCCGGGCAAAAGGGACGGGGCGGGAAATAGGCATTGGCGCAGGCGTCGCAGCGCTGGAGCCGAAGCTCGCCCGCTTTTGTGCCATCCCAGAAATGCTGCGTTTCGGGTGTCGGCTTCGGTCGCGCGCGTGCCGGCTCTGCCATGTCGTCCTTCCCTTAAAAGGGCCCTTCTGCCCCGCTTGTTTGGATCGTTGATGCGACAATGGACCGCGCGCCGTCAACGGTCTAGTGCGCCGGCCCTAAGGCCTTCTATTCCCTCATATCTATTGCCTGGACGAGGGGCGCTTGTATCCCGGCAATCCCCCGCGCTATGGTCCGCCAACCTAAGAAAAAGCCGGGAGGATGGTATGTTGAGGGTGATGGGTGCGGCGCTGGTTGGGTTGACTTTTGCCACCCAGGCTTATGCCGTCGATGTGCCGACGGAAATCAAGATCGGCACCCTCTATGCCTCGTCCGGGCGCTACGCCTCGATTTCGATGCCGGTTTTCAGCGGGCTGAAGCTTTGGACCGACCTGAAGAACGCCGATGGCGGGGTCTATGTGAAGGCCTTCGACAAGAAGCTGCCGGTCAAGCTCGTCGGCTACGACGATCAGAGCAATACGGCGACCGCCTCGACGCTCTATAACCAGCTCATCACCCAGGACAAGGTCGACCTGCTGGTCGCCGATTCCGGTTCGGTCCTGACCGCGCCCGGGGTGGCGATCGCACGCGACCACAAGATGTTCCTGTTCGACCAGACCGGCACCGGTGCCAGCTTCTTTTCAAAGGACAATCCCTACATCGCGCTGATGGCCGACCCGGTTTCGACCGTCTGGCCCAAACCCGTGGCGGACTTCATCACCCATGACGGGCCCGCGCTTGGCATCAAGAAAATCGCGATCCTTTATTCGACCAACGAATTCACCGGCACCCAGGCCAATGCCTTCCGAAAATTCGTCAAGGATTCCGGCGCGCCGATCGAGATCGTCTACGACCAGGGTGTCCCCACCGAAACGACCAACTACACCGTCATCATCAACAACATCGCCAACACCCAGCCGGATGCGGTGATTCATTTCGGATACGCGCCGAACGACATTGCCTTCCTGCGTAACGTCGCCGATGTCGGCGTGAATTTCAAAATGCTGTTTGCGATCTATGCGGGCCTCGAGAAGGAACTTCTGGAAAAGAATGTCGGCGCCAAGGGGCTTGAGCACGTCTTCACCTATGTGCCGCCCTCGGACCTGGAATATCCCGTCAATTTCGGCATGAACCTGACCGCTTACAGGGCGGCCTGGGACAAGAAGTACGCCGACGGCAAGGTCGAATTCGGCCTTAATGCCGTTGCCGGCTACACGACCGGCCTCGTCATCGAAAAGGCGCTGTCGGTCGCGACGAGTCTTGACCAGCTCGAATTGCACCGCGCGGTGTTCAGCCTTTCCGGTGAGCTCAAGACGTTATGCGGGCCCTTTGCGCTCGATGAAACGGGCGGCCAGATCGGCGAATTGACCCCACTCGGCCAGCTCGAGCTGGACGAGCATGGGCATGTCAAATTCGTTTCGATCTATCCGCATGAAGTTGCCAACGGCAAGCCGGTTTATCCGCGTCCATGAGCTTGATGTCTTCTGAACGGCTGCCGGGAGTAACGCCTCGATGCTAGTTTATGCGCTGGTCGCGGGCGTTCTCTTTGGATTGTATTTCAGCCTGGTCGGCATCGGTCTCAATCTAGTGTTCGGCGTCATGCGCATCGTCAATCTGGCGCATGGCGATTGCCTGATGCTCGGCGCGTTCGTGGCGGTCGGCGTCGTGACGATTTTCGGAATCGATCCCCTGTTCGCGGTGCCGCTGGCTTTCGTGATCTTCCTGGTCGCGGGCATGCTGCTGTACTGGGTTCTGGTGCCGCGGCTGCAAGGCTCGGCCAACCCGGAAATGCTGTCGATCATCCTCTTCTTCGGCCTGTCGCAGGTCCTGGAAGCCGTTACCACGATCTTTCTGGGCACAAGCGAGCGCTCGATTCCAAGCCGCGCGTTGGGCACCGTGTTTTCCACCATCAAGGTCAAATGGTTCGGCGGCGCGCCTGTCAGCGGCGGCCCGGTCCAGATCCTCGGCCAGCAATTCCCGGCCCCCTGGGTGATCGCCGGCATTACCAGCCTGATCGCGATCGCACTGGTATATGTCTATCTTTACCGGACGCGCCTTGGCACGCTGACGCGCGCGGTCATGTCGCGACGCGACGAGGCGTTCGCAACCGGTATCGATGTTGATCACGTATCGGCCGCGGCCTTCGGCATTGGATTGGGGTTGGCTGCCATCGCCGGCATCTTCGTGCCATTCATGTTCGGCTCGGTGACGCCGGCCTTTGGCGCCGATGCCACGGTCACATCATTCACCATCGTCGTGCTGGGTTCGCTGGGCAATCCGCTGGGTACCGCGCTTGGCGGCGTCGTCTACGGCATCTGCTACATGGTGGTGCAGACCTATTTGAGCTCATGGGCCGACCTGTTGCCCTATGTGCTCCTGATTTTCATTCTGCTGTTGTGTCCGAGTGGTCTGCTTGGAAGGCGGGTGCGCGTTGCCTAACGCCCTCAAGCACTCGCTTTTCATCGTGGTTCCGCTGCTCGCCGTTTTTGCGGTTTTACCGGGCGTCTATCAAAACCACCTGTTGTTGTTCAACTTCGTGATCTTTCTGATCCTCGCCCAGGGCGTAAACATCATTTACGGCTTCACCGGTTATCTGCCGTTCGGCTATGTCGGGTTCTTTGGCGCCGGAGCCTACGGCTTTGCTGTGCTGGTGATGCATTTCCAGACCCCGGCAGTGCTCGCGGTGCTGTTCGCGGGCGTCGTCGGTGTCGCGCTTGGACTGTTGCTCACGCCGTTGTTGCGCCTCTCCGGCGCCTATTTCGCCATCGCCAATCTTGCGGCGTCGCTGGCGGTTCTGCACTTGATCGCCAATCCTGCGCTGGAGCCGATTACGCGTGGACCCTATGGCGTCTCGCTGACCGGCACGTTCAATCCGACCTATGCCTATATGGCAGCCCTGGTCGTGTTGGCGCTGACGCTTGGCGTCGTCGTGTTCCTGAAAAATTCGCGCTTTGGCCTCGCCTTGCAGGCGGTGCGCGAAGATGCCGTCTCAGCCTCGATGGCCGGCGTTGATGTCGTGCGTATGCGGACCATCGCCTGGCTCACCTCGGCGCTGGTCGCAGGCCTCGCCGGCGGCGTCTACGCCTGGTACGTCTCGGTTTTCTACCCGGATAACGTCTTCAGCGGCGACTTCAGCATTTTTGCGATCGTGTTCGCGCTGTTTGGCGGCGTCGCCTCGATCTCCGGCCCGATCGTCGGCGTGTTGATCCTCTACGGTATCTACAATCTGATCGGCTTCACCACGCCGCAATATTTCCAGTTGATCTACGGTCTCCTGATCATGGGCCTCGTGCTGTTTCTCCCCGCAGGGCTGGTGTCGCTCGCAACCCGCAGGGGCTGGCATGTCCCCTGACAGCGCCCCGCTTCTCAGCGTTTCCAAACTCGTCAAACGCTTCGGCGGTTTCCACGCGCTGGATGGCTTGAGCTTCCACGTGTCTGCCGGCGAAATCCTGGGGCTGGTGGGTCCTAACGGCTCCGGCAAGACCACCGCGATCAACGTGATCTCCGGCCTTTATGCGCCTGACGGCGGGAAACTCGTCTTGGATGATGCCTCGATTGGAGGGGTGGCCTCACACAGGCTGGTCCATCGCGGCATCAACCGGACCTTCCAGATCCCCAAACCGTTCTTGTCCCTGACCGTGCGGCAGAATGTCGAGGTTGCCTTGGCCTATGGGGGCGCCGCGACGACCCCGCTGGCCGTGGCCGATCTGCTGGAGGAATACCGTCTCGCTGACGTGGCCGACCGACCGGCTGCTGATCTCAACAATGCCCAGCAGAAGATGCTCGACCTTGCGCGCGCGCTTGCCACGCGTCCGCGGCTTTTGCTGCTCGACGAACTCGCCGCCGGACTTAATCCAGCGGAACTCGACTGGATCGCGGAGCGCATCAAGGCGCTGGCCAAGGGAGGCATGGCGATCATTGTGGTCGAACATCTCATGGGCTTCATCGAGCACATCACCGACCGCGTCATCGTCATGAACGCCGGCAAGGAGATTTTCGAGGGCAAGCTCGCGGTCGCGGTCAAGGTTCCGCAGGTCATCGAGGTGTTCCTGGGAGGCGAACATGCCGCCTGACGCCGCCGCGCCTTTGATGACGGCCCAGGGCGTCGATGCCGGCTACGGCACGATGCAGGTGCTGTGGGGCGTCGACCTCGACGTCCGCGCCGGCGAAACCGTGCTGCTGTTGGGCGCCAACGGAGCCGGCAAGACCACCTTTCTCAAATCGCTGGTCGGGCTGATCGAGACGCGGCATGGCAGCATCAGGCTGGGTGGCGAGGATGTGACACGGATGCGCTCCAGCGCCCGGATGCGGCTGGGCATGACCTATATGTCTGAGCTTGCGGTTTTTCCGGACCTGTCGATTGAGGAAAATATTCGCATCGGCGCGCAGGCGCTTGGCCATCCCAACCCCCGGATCGACGATCTCTACGAAACCTTTCCGGTGCTGCGCGACAAGCGCCGCGCGCCCGCATCCAGCCTTTCCGGCGGTCAGCGGAAAATGCTCGGCATCGCCAAGGCCTTGGCAGCCGAGCCTCGCCTTCTGGTGATGGATGAACCGTCGGCCGGATTATCGCCGCTGTTCGTCAAGGAGGTCATCCGGATCCTGAGCGACCTCAGAGGAAGGGGATTGGCTTTGTTGATTGCCGAGCAGAATATCGGCTTCCTTGAGGTCGCCACGCGCGTGTTCGTGCTTGAAGGCGGCCGTATCCGCTTTTCGGGAACGGTCGCTGAGATGACCGATAACGAGGCGTTGCGGCGGGCGTATTTCGGATTGAAGTAATGCGAACCATCCGGATCGGGTCAGGCGCGGGCTATTCGGGCGATCGCATCGAGCCCGCGGTGGAACTCGCCGAAAAGGGTGACATTCAGTATCTGGTGTTCGAATGTCTGGGGGAGCGCACCGTCGCTCTCGCCCAGCAGGCGCGCCTGAAAAACCCGGAAGCCGGTTACGATCCGCTGCTCGAGGAGCGCATGCGTGCGGTGCTGCCCGTCTGTGCCTCGAAAGGCATCAAGATCGTCACCAATATGGGGGCGGCCAATCCGCTTGCCGCGGCCCGCAAGACCGCCGCGATTGCCCGATCGGTGGGGCTGTCTTCGCTGAAGGTGGCGGCGATCGTTGGCGACGACGTGCTTGATGCCTGTAAGGAGCGCGACCTCCCGATCATGGAATTCGAGGGCAGGATCGGCCAGCTCGGCAATCGCCTGATATCGGCCAACGCCTATCTCGGCGCAGGTCCAATGGCAGAGGCGCTTGCCGGCGGCGCCGACGTCGTGATCACCGGCCGGACTTCCGATCCGGCTTTGTTTCTGGCGCCGCTCATCCATGCCTTTGGCTGGCCGATGGATGACTGGAACCTGCTCGGCAAGGGCATCGTTGCCGGTCACTTGCTGGAATGTGCCGGCCAGGTCACCGGCGGCTATTTCGCCGATCCGACCTTCAAGGACGTGAAAGATCTGGCGCGGCTCGGTTTTCCCATTGGCGAAGTGGGCGAGGATGGAAGCCTCGTGATCACCAAGGTCGAAGGCTCCGGCGGCGCCGTCACCGCGCAGACCTGCAAGGAGCAACTGCTCTACGAGGTGCACGATCCCACAAGATATCTCCAGCCGGATGTAACCGCGGATTTCTCGCAGGTGACCGTCGAGGAGATCGCGAAGGATCGCGTGCGGATCAGCGGCGGCCGCGGCAGCGAACGCCCCGAGACGCTGAAAGCGTCGGTCGGCTATGTCGATAGTTTCATCGGCGAGGGCCAGATGTCCTACGCCGGTCCGGGCGCGCTGGCGCGCGGCGGGCTCGCGCTCGATATCGTTCGCGAGCGCTTGAAGCTCACGGGCGTCGTGGCAAGTGAATTGCGCTTCGACCTGATCGGCGTCGATTCCCTGCATGGACCGCAGGTCTCAGCCCATGCCAATGAGCCCTATGAGGTGCGCATTCGCGTCACCGGGCGCACCGACAATCTGCGTGAGGCGATCCGGATCGGCAATGAGGTTGAAACGCTTTACACCAACGGCCCGGCCGGCGGGGGCGGAGCCTTCAAATCCGCGCGCGATGTCGTCGCGGTCGCCTCCGTGCTGCTGCCGCGTGATCTGGCGAAGCCGCAAGTGCAGTTCGTGGGAGGTTAGTGGTGAAACTGCGCGAGATCGCCCATTCCCGCACCGGCGACAAGGGAAATACCTCGAATATTTCGGTCATCGCCTACGACGAGAAACATTATCCGCTGCTGTTGGCCCAGGTGACGCCAGCACGCGTGAAGGCGCATTTTGCCGGCGTTGTCGAAGGCGAGGTTGTCCGCTATGAGCTGCCCAAATTGTTTGCGCTCAACTTTGTGATGGACCGGGCGCTGGGGGGTGGGGTAACGCGATCGCTGGCGCTGGACGCGCATGGCAAATCGCTGAGCTCTGCCTTGCTCGATCTGGAGATCGATCCGGTTCCGGATAGATTGTAGATAATCGACGAGGCAATAAGACCATGCTGAAAACCCCGACACTCACCGCGCTGGCGGCCGATCTCGAAAGCGGCCGCACCAATGCGCGGAAACTGGTCGATGAGTGCCTCGCCAAAATTGCCGATAAATCGGGCGAGGGGGCACGCGCCTTCGTTCATGTCGATGTCGAAGCCGCGATTGAAGCCGCCAAGGCCATGGACCGTCTCCGCGAGGTCAAGGCCGCGCCGTCGCCCTTTGCCGGCATTCCGGTCGCGATCAAGGATCTGTTCGACATCAAGGGACAGGTCACACGCGCCGGCTCCCGCGCGCTCGATGATTCACCACCGGCCGAGGCGGATGCGCCGGTCGTATCGCGGCTGCGGCGCGCCGGGTTCATCCTGATCGGTCGCACCAACATGACCGAATTCGCCTATTCGGGGATCGGGATCAATCCGCATTACGGCACCCCCAAAAGTGCGTGGCGGCGCGAGGTCGGACACGTGCCCGGCGGGTCGTCATCGGGCGCGGCAGTGTCGGTCGCCGACGGCATGGCCCATGGCGCGCTTGGTTCGGACACTGGCGGATCGTGCCGGATTCCGGCTGCCTATAACGGCATCGTCGGCTTCAAACCGACGCAGCGGCGCATTCCGATCGAGGGCGGTGTGCCCTTGTCATTCACGCTCGACAGTTTCGGGCCGCTCGCGCGCACCGTCGAGTGCTGCGCCGTGCTCGATGCGGTGCTTGCCGATGAGCCAGTTCGGCCGCTGCAACCGCGCGCCGTCAAGGGAATGCGGCTCGCGGTCGCCACGACGGTAGCGCTCGACGACCTTGATGCTCATGTGGCGAAAAGCTTTGAACGGACGCTTGATGGTTTGTCGCGGCAAGGAGCATCGATCGAGCGGATCGAAGTGCCGGAGTTTCTCGATGTCGCCGTCATGAACAGCAAGGGCGGGTTTGCCGCGGCGGAAAGCTACGCCTGGCATCGCTATCTGATCGAGAACCACGGCGACATCTACGATCCCCGCGTCTCGTCGCGGATCGCGCGCGGCGAGGCCATCAGCGCCGCCGACTACATCGACATGCTCAATGCGCGAAAATCGATGATCGCGCGGGCGGCGGTGCGCTTTGCTCCCTATGACGCTGTGGTGATGCCGACCTGCGCGATCACGCCGCCGCGGATATCGGATCTCGCTGACGACCATGCGTTCACGAAAGCGAACCTGCTGTCGCTCCGCAATTGCACGCTGATCAACATGATGGATGGCTGTTCCATTTCGCTGCCCTGCCATCGCCATGGCGAAGCGCCGGTTGGTTTTATGATGAGCGGGACAGGTGGTTCAGATCGCCGCATCTTCGAATTGGCTGCCGGCGTGGAGGCTGCAATCCATGTTTGACCTGACCTTCACCATCGAAACGCAAGGTGCGGCCACCACGCCGCTGACGCTCGCGATTGACCAGGCCGTGATCGCCGGCTGGACCGGGCGCGATCCGGTGGCGCGCGACAAGCACATCGCGGAGCTTGAAGCGATTGGTATCGCGCGGCCTGCTTCGACGCCGATCTATTACCGCTGCTCGGCGCGGCGGCTGACCCAGGAAGATGAGATCGAAGTCTGCGGTGGCAATTCCAGCGGCGAAGTCGAGTTCGTGTTGATCGGCTGGCAGGGGCATATTTTCGTCGGCCTCGGCTCCGACCACACCGACCGCAAGGTCGAGACCTACAGCGTCACGGTGTCCAAGCAGATGTGCGACAAGCCGATCGCCTCGACGCTATGGGAACTCGAGGAGGTCATCGGTCACTGGGATCAGTTGATTCTGCGTTCCCATGCCTGGATCGCGGGAAAGCGGGAACTCTATCAGGAGGGAACCCTGGCGGCGATGTTGCCGGTCTCAGAACTTCTCACGCGCGGCTTTGCCGACGGCAAGTTGCCGGACGGCTGTATCATGTTTGGCGGCACGTTCGCCGCCAAGGGCGGAATTCGCCCTGCAAGCCGCTTCGAATTTGAACTGGAGGACCCCGTCCGCAAACGCGTGATCCGCCACGCCTATGACGTGATCGAACTGCCGGTGCTGGGGTAGACGGAAATCGGGTGGCCGGGGTGACCCTGACTTGCGATGGTCACCGGCATGAAAACATCAGCACAGACTACGATCAACCGATTTGAATCCAAGGCGCACGCCCGCGTGGCTGCGATCGACTGGACGAAAGCCATAAGCGACCTCGATGCGCAGGGTTGCGCGGTGCTGAAGGGATTGCTGACGCCGGAAGAAGGCCGCACGCTGGCGGCGCTCTATCCCGAAGACGAGATATTTCGCAGCCGGGTCGTGATGGGCCGTCACGGCTTTGGCCGCGGCGAATACAAATATTTTTCCTATCCGCTGCCGATGCCGATCGGGGAATTGCGCCCTGCGCTGTATGCGCGCCTCCAGCCCATTGCCAACCGCTGGAACGAGGCGATGGACGTCGATATCAGATATCCCGAGAGCCACGAGGCGTTTCTCGCCCGATGCCATCGCGCGGGCCAGCTTCGACCGACGCCGCTGCTGCTGCAATACGGCGAAGGCGACTACAACTGCCTGCATCAGGATCTCTATGGTGAGCACGTGTTTCCGCTCCAGGTCGCGATCCTGCTGTCGGAACCGGAACGTGATTTCGAGGGTGGAGAGTTCGTGCTGACCGAGCAGCGTCCGCGGATGCAATCGCGGGCGGAAGTGGTGCCGCTTCGCCAGGGTGATGGTGTCGCATTTGCCGTGCATGTCCGCCCGGTGAAGGGGACGCGCGGCTTCTATCGTGTCAATATGCGCCACGGCGTGAGCCGCTTGCGATCAGGTCACCGTCATACGGTCGGCGTGATCTTCCACGATGCCAAATGAGGGTTCGTTGCGTTGACGGCGGATTTGTTTTCATGTTTTCCACAGGCGCGGGCTTCGCGCGAGGAGATGGCCGAAGGCGCGATGCTCCTGCGCGGATTCATCGGCGCGGATGAAGCGGAACTGATTGGCGCCCTGCGCGATATCGTGGCTGCGGCGCCGTTTCGTCGGATGTTCACGCCGGGCGGCCATCAAATGTCGGTGGCGATGACCAATTGCGGCAATGCCGGTTGGGTCACCGATCGCAGCGGTTATCGCTATGATCCCGATGACCCCGAAACCGGACAGCCATGGCCCGCAATGCCGCCGGTGCTTCGCGGTCTTGCGGACCGCGCCGCCGGGGCCGCGGGCTTTGCTGGATTTGCGCCTGATGTCTGCTTGATCAATCGCTACGTGCCCGGCGCGAAGATGTCGTTGCATCAGGACAAGGACGAACTCGACTTTGGCGCACCGATCGTCTCGGTGTCGCTGGGTCTGCCCGCGATTTTCATGTTTGGCGGTTTGAAGCGCAGCGACAAACCGCGGCGGTTCCGCCTGGAGCACGGCGATATCGCGGTGTGGGGCGGACCGTCGCGGCTGTTCTTTCATGGCGTCGCGCCACTCGCCGATGGCGAGCATCCGGTCATGGGACCGCAACGTCTCAACCTGACGTTCCGCAAGATAAAATAATTACGGCTTCGCCGGATGGATGAATGCCCAGGGGCTGATTTCCGAGTCCCGCGGCACTTCGATGTCGATCAGGTAAGGGCCGCCATCCGCCAGCGCCTTCTCCAGCGCCGGCCGGAAATGATCCGGCGAGGTGACGCGCGCAGCGCCGACGCCGAAGGACTCCGCGAGTTTGGCGAAGTCCGGATTCACCAGATCGGATGCGACGATCCGGCCCTCGAAGCGTTCGCGCTGGTCGCGCCGCACGTTGCCATAGGAATTGTTGTTGAACACGAGCACGACAACGCCGACCTTGAATTGCACGGCAGTCGCCAGTTCCTGCACGCCGAACATGAATCCGCCATCGCCCGTGATCGCGACCACCGGCCGGTCCGGGTGTGCGACCTTGGCGCCGAGCGCGGTCGGAAAGCCCGAGCCGAGCGTGCCCTGGTATCCGGAAGTGATGAACGTTCGCGGCTCATAGATCGGAAAGCCGTACCAGGACGCAAAGCCGACTTGCGACAGTTCGTCCGTGACGATCGCATTCGACGGCAATACCTCGCGCAAGATGTTCAGGTAGGCCATCTGCGGCTGGATTTTCTGAATGTCTTTCAGCGCCGCCGCGGATGCCTCACGGATCGCCGTGCGGCGGCCGGCGGTCTTGGCGTAACCGGCTTTTCGCACCGCGGCCAACAGCTCTGACGTGCCGGCCCTGGCGTCCGCGACAACAGCGGCATCCGGTGCGTATCGTCGCATTTCCACGGGATCGATGTCGATGCGAATGGATTTCAATCCGTCGGGACGATACGGCCAGCGCGACATCGTCGGCAATTCCAGCCGGGTGCCGATGCCGATCATGAGATCGGTCGTGGGCCACAGCCGATAGGCCGCAGCCATGGTCAGTCCGAGTTCGTGGGCATTGGAGACGATGCCGCGTCCGCTACGAAACGCCACCACGGGCGCATCGATCAGTTCGGCCAGTTCGAGGATTTCATCGCCGGCCTCAATCGCGCCCGAACCGACGAAGATCATCGGCGCCTTGCTCGCCGCGATCAGCGTTGCCGCCGACTTGACGCAATCCGGATCTGGTTGGGGCGCTGGAAAGCGATCGAATATGTTGGCCGCGCCGACTTCCACCCTTTGCGTAAAGACGTCCCAGGGCATCTCCAGCGAAACCGGGCCGCGGCGTCCCGACAGCATCTCCTGGAACGCGCGGGCGACCGTGGCGGGAGCATTGGCCGGATATTCGATACGCTCGGCCCACTTCACAAAAGTTCGCAGGGTCGCAAGCTGGTCCGGCATTTCATGCAAGTGGCCGCGTCCCTTGCCGAGAAAGGCAGTGGGCACCTGTCCGGTCAGGCAAAGCACGGGTTCGTTCGCGCCGAATGCCGTCAACAAGGCCGCGCTCGCGTTGAGCACGCCGGGGCCTGGAACCACGCTGAATACACCGGGTTTGCCGCTGGCGCGCGCATAACCGAAGGCCATGTAACCGCAGGCCTGCTCGTGCCGCGCGCCGATCACCTTTAGCTGCGCCTGCTGAAACGCATCGAACAGGCCGTAGATTTGCGCGCCGGGAAGACCAAACACGGTGTCGACGCCGTGTGCGACCAGACCGCTGACAATGGCTTCGCCGCCGGAGCTTAGGGGCATTGAATGATCCAATCGGTGGAAATTACGTAACTTCGTCGATCACGCTGTTGCGCAACAGGCCGACATTTTCGGCTTCAACTTCGATGACGTCGCCGGGTTTCAGGTAACGCGGCGGATCGAACCGCGCGCCGGCGCCGGTCGGTGTGCCCGTGACAATGACGTCGCCGGGCACCAGCGTCGTGAAGGTCGAAATATAATTGATCAGATAACGGAAGCCGAAGATCAGCCGCGAGGTGCGGTCATCCTGCCGCGTCTCGCCATTGACCCGTGTTGTCAGCCTGACGTCGGCAATCTGGGATTCGTTCGTATAGGGAACAAGCCATGGGCCGAGGCTTCCGGTGGAATCGAAGTTCTTGCCCTGGGTGACGTTGAATTTGGCATGCCGCACCCAATCGCGGATGGTGCCCTCGTTGCAGAGCGTGATCGCGGCGATATGGTCGAGCGCCGCTTGCTCCGGGATATGCCGGCCAGCCTTGCCGATCACGAGCACCAGTTCGCCTTCGTAGTCGAGCTGGGCGGATGCTTTCGGACGCACCAGCGGCGTGTCGTGGCCGACGAACGAGCGTGGGGTCCGCAGGAACATGCTCGGATATTTCGGCGCGTCCGAGCCGTCTTTATATTCAGCGTTACGGTCGGGATAGTTGACGCCGATACAAATGATTTTTTCAGGCAGAGGAATCGGCGGCAGCCACGTGATGGCATCGAGCGCATGATCGGCGGGAAGACGCGCTGCTTCCTCCGCCATTTTTGTCAGCGCGCCCGCCGCGATGACTTCGCGTAAGGTCGAAAAATCCCTGGCCCAGCGCGCGGAGAGATCGACGATCCCGCGATCGGTCACCGCGCCGTATCTGACGGAGCCATCGACGGCGAAGGTGGCGATGCGGAACGGGATCATGAATTTCTCAAGCCGCTGCGCGGACCTCAACCTTGGCCCGGGGTCATGCCTTTGGCTTTGACGACGATGGTGGCTGCCGGCGACTTGATGAAGTCGATGAAGGCCTTGGCTGCCTCTTTCTGTTTTGTGTCGACCGCCAACGCTGCCGGGAACACCAGCTCCTGCTGGTATTTCGCAGGGAAGGGGCCGACGATGTCGATACCTGGAGCGGTCAAGACGTTGTTCACAAAGACCGCCAGTTCCGCCTCGCCGTTGACCACGGCCGGGACGATGCCAGTCGGTTGATCCTGTGCGATGGTCTTGGCCCTCATCGCTTCTTCGATGCCAAGCCGCTCAAAGAGTCTCAGGATATAGGAGCCGGCCGCGCTTGCCGGCAGAAACGTGATGGATTTGGCGTTCAACAGCGTCTTCTTGAAAGCCTCGGGCGTGCTGATGTCCGGCTTTGGCGCACCGGCTTTCACTGCGACGCCATAGCCGACGCGGGCAAATTCGGTCGGCGGCGTGAAGTGCGCCTTTGCGGCCTCGTCGTAGAAAACGTCGATCGGCACAACGCCGACGTCGAAAGGTTCACCTGATGTCGCCGCCTTGATCAGGTTGGGCGTTGTATCGAAATGGATGACGAGCTTGTTGCCGGAGGCGCGCTCGAATTGCGGGGCGAGTTCGGTCAACAAGCTTCTCAGCGAGCCGCCCGCCAATACCCTCAGTTCGTCGGCCCGCGCACCGCCGATCGGTGACAGAACAGGCGTCAGGCCAAGCACCGAGGCAGCTGCGACAATCAAGGACATTTTCATGAGGTCTCCGTACTTCAATCTGCAACTGTAACGTCGGCGACGAACTGTGGCTCGCGCACAGCCTGTTCCGGGAACGGCGATCCCTGCTCGAACCACGAGCGCGGGGCCGGCGAGCCCCACAGCGTCTGCCGGCGCGGGTCGTTCAATGACCAGCGCATCGGCGCATGGTCATGATCGCCGGTGAAGTAATCGCTGGTGTAGAGTTCAAGGCGGTGGCCATCGGGGTCGCGGACGTAGAGGAAGAACGCGTTCGAAATACCATGCCGGCCGGGCCCGCGCTCGATATTCTTGAGATATCCGCTTGACGCCATCACGTCGCATAAATGCAAAATGTTCATGGCGGTGGGCACCCAATAGGCAAAATGGTGTAACCGGGGTCCCTTGCCGTTGGTGATAGCGAAATCGTGAACGTTGCCCTTGCGGTGCAGCCAGGCGGCCGCCATCCGCCCATTGGACCCGTCTTCCTCCGCGTACTCGGTCAATCGAAAGCCAAGCCGTGCGTAGAAATCGACCGTATCCTGCACCTCGGCGGCGAAAACATTGAAGTGATCGAGCCGCTGGGGGTGGCAGCCTTTGTAGAGATCGTAACGGCGCAACAAATGCGGGCGCTTGTCCATGGCCGCATAGAGCTCGACCGCAAAACCGAACGGATCGGTAAATTGCAGCGTCCTGCCCTGGAATGGCTGATCCGTGAAAGCGTGAGCAATTTCATTCTGTGAAAAGAAAGCCGCTGCCTTGTCGAGATCCTCTTCATTGCCGACCTTGAAACCCAGGCGATGGCAGGCAGCCTGGGGCGCCTTACGGAGCACCAGCGAGTGATGCTGGTGCTCCTCACTGCCGCGCAGATAGATCGCCGTATCGCCGCGGTCCTCGACATGCAAACCGACGGCGTTTTCGTAGAATTCGCAACTCGCATTCAGATCCACCACGTCAAGGACGGCGTGGCTGCTTCTGATGATGTTGAAGGGTGGATCGAACACGTGTTGCGGAACGGGCATCGAAAATCCTTAAGCGCAAACCGAGAATTGCGTTATTCAAATGGGTGCGATTACCTCTAAATTCCCAGTCTCTGGATCTTGTGCGTGCCGCGCGCCAGCGAGACATGCTTTGTTTCCATGTAGAAATCGAAGGAGTAGTCGCCGCCATCGCGGCCGACGCCGGAAGCCTTCATGCCGCCGAACGGCGTCGGCAAATGACGGACGTTTTCCGAATTCAGCCAGATCATGCCTGCTTCCAGCGCGTCCGCAACGCGCAACGCCCGGCCCATGTCTGATGTCCAGACGTACCCGGTGAGCCCATATTTCACGTCGTTGGCGATCTCGATGGCCTCCAGCTCGTCGCGGAACGGGATGACCGTCAAAAAGGGTCCGAACACCTCTTCCTGGGCCACGCGCATATGGCGGGTTGCGCCGGTCACCAGCGTTGGCTGCACATAATGCCCGCCGCCGGGGCCCTCATGCGGGGCACCACCGACGGCGATCACCGCGCCGTCTTTCCGCGCCACGTCGAAATAGCCGCAGACCTTGGCCAGATGCCGCTCGTGGATCAGGGGCCCGATCTCGGTTGCGGGATCGAGCGGATGACCGACTTTGAGCGCCTTCACGCGTGCGGCGAGCTTGTCGATGCATTTATCCGCAATGCTCTCCTGGACTAGAAGCCGGCTGGAGGAGGTGCAACGTTCGCCGTTGAGCGAATAGATCATGAAGACGACCGCATCCAGCGCGCGATCGAGGTCGGCGTCGTCGAATACGATCACCGGATTCTTGCCGCCAAGCTCGAAATGCACCCGCTTCAAGGTCGGCGCGCCCTGCGCCATGATCGCCGAACCGGTCGCGCTTTCGCCCACGAAACCAATTGCCTTGATCGCCGGATGTTCCGTCAGCGCCTTGCCGGCTTCCTCGCCGATGCCGTGCACGGTGTTGAGCACCCCGTCGGGCACGCCCGCCTGCTTGACGAGCTTGGCCAAAAGATCAGCGGTGACCGGCGACCATTCGGCAGGCTTGTGCACCACCGTGCAACCGGCAGCCAGCGCCGGCGCGATCTTCCAGGTCGAGAGCATGAACGGCGTATTCCAGGGCGTGATCACGCCCACGGGGCCGATCGGCACGCGCGTCGAAACATTCCAGTGTTCTTCGCTCGGCATATTGAGCCCGTCGCGGGCCTCGAGGCACTTGTCGGCAAAGAAGCGGAAGTTCTCCGCGGCCCGGATCGCAGCTTTCGCCATGAAACGATGGGCCTGACCGGTGTCGATACATTCGAGCACGGCGATGTCGTCAGCACGATCCTCGATGGCATCCGCGACGCGGTGCAGAAGTTTCCGGCGCATCGCAGCGCCAATATCGCGCCAGGCCTTGAAAGCGAGGCGAGCCGCGCTCGCGGCGCGGTCGATGTCCTCAGCGTCGCCGCGCGCCACGTTTGCAAGCACGGCGCCGTCGACCGGCGATCGGGTTTCGAAACTGGCGCCGGAAATCGACGGCACGCTCTCGCCCCCGATCAGATGCGCGATGCCTTCCGCCTTGAGTTTTGCGAGCAGGGGAGCGGCACGCTCGAGATTGGCTTGAAACAGTTCGGACTTTGGCGTGACTTTATCCATGTGCGGCCTCCGCCTTGAGAGCCTCATGAATATTGTTGCGCTTCCAACTGGTTTCCTTGTCGTTGATCTGCATGTCGAACGACAAAGCGAACTTGCTTTGCGCAAAAACGGGATCGAGACAGGCTGACAGCGCGCTGAAAATATGCTCGCCGGCTTTCTTTCGGATTTGCAGATCGCGTCCTTCACCAAGCCGCAGCACCATGTCGAGGAAGGCAAACTCCGGATTGCCGTCACCGATCGCATAATGCTCGCATCGCACCGCACGGACGCGGATGCCGCCAAGCGGAAAGATGCCGGTCTCGACCGCCGCCTTGCGGACGACTTCCACCACCTTTGCCATGTCGACACGCGTATCGAGATTGGCGGAATATTCGATGGTGAAATGCGGCATGGCGGCACTACTCCACTTGGTGTTCTCGATGATGCGAGTAGCGGCTCTCTGGGTGAGAGGTCTTCATCGATATCGATTGTGTCGTCTTTGGTGAGGAATATAAAAAACCGGATGCCGGAATATGATTAACATGTTAAATTAAGTCCGGCAAATCGAAATGAAATTTGTGCGGTGCAAACGCTCCGCGGCGTCAAGTCGATATCTTTGGGGTGAAGGACACGGCGATGACGCTAAAAAAATCAGGCGGCAGTGGAGATGCGCATCCCCTTGAGCGCCGAGTTCCGATGCGGGACTTCTCCAGGTCGCTGCCGATGTCGCTCTTGCGTGCGCGGGAGGCGGTCATGAAGCAGTTCCGCCCGTCGCTGCGCCGTCATGGATTGACCGAGCAACAATGGCGGATCTTGAGGGCGCTGGCGGCAGTCGATGCGATCGAGGTGACCGAATTGGCCCGCGTCGCTTTTCTGCTCGGCCCAAGCCTTTCGCGGATTCTGCGCGACCTCGAAGTGCGCCAGTTGATCGAACGACGAACGGCCAAGGCCGATCTGCGCCGCGGCGTTGTCTCAATCTCGCAGAAGGGGTTGAAGCTGATCGAACTCATCGCTCCGACCTCGGAAGCTATCTATGCCGCGATTACGCAACGTTACGGCGCCCAAAAGCTTGCCGGGCTCCAGGACATGCTGACCACGCTGGAAAATAGTCTCGCGACGCTCGAGGTAACGGAAGCTGGATCTTTGGAAGACGAACCATAGCAAATCCGCGTCCGGTGCCGAGCATTTAGGCATCGTCTCCTTACCGCATTGCAGGAATGAGATGCGGCACTTGAACCGTTTACTCAGGGTGCAAGAATTCGTAAGTACACACAGCGTGCGGCGCGGTTTGCGGGTGCAACGCGAAAACGAAAAAGAGCCGGCGAAGAAGCACGGTTCCAGGGGAGGGTTGAATGAGACTGACGAGACGCGAATTCGCGGCGGGCCTCGCGGCCGGTATAGCGGCCCCCTATGTCGTCACCAGCGCCAACGCGCAAAGCGCGACTACCATCAAGATCGGCATGTGCGTTCCGGTCACGGGTCCGGCCGCCGAGCAGGGGCTGTGGGCGCAGAACGGCGCCAAACTTGCGCTCGCAGCCGTCAACAACGCCGGCGGTGTGCTCGGCAAGCAAGTCGAACTGGTGATCGAGGACGATCAGACCACCAATCCCGGTATCGTGCTGGCGTTCTCCAAGCTGGCCGCGCAGTCGGACATCGTTGGTTTTCTGGGCTCGATCCGTTCGACCCAGACCCATGCGATGGCGCCTGACGCGCTCAAGCTCGGTAAACCCGTGATGATCGGCGGAACCGATCCGGCCCTGACCCACATGGGTAATCCTTGGTTGTTTCGCTATCGCCCGAACGACAGCTATTCCGGCCGCGTGATCGCCGACTTTGGCGTCAATACGCTCGGCAAGAAGAAGTGGGCGATCGTGCATTCGACCGATGCGTTCGGGACGGCGGGTGGCAAGGCATTGTCGGCGGCGCTCGAAAAATTGGGCACGCCAGCGCTGCTCGATCAGGGCTATGCCAACCAGAGCCAGGATTTTACGCCGGTCGTGCTGGCCGTGAAGCAATCGGGCGCGGATGTGCTCGGCACTTACTTCACCTTCGAAAATGATCTCGGCATCTTTGCCCGTCAGCTCAAGCAACTCGGCGTCAACATTCCCTGGGTCGGTTCTCCTTCGGTGGTCGCGGTATCGTCGACCAAGCTCGCAGGTCCCGCGCTGTACGGCACCTATGGCGTGGCCGACTACGCCGAGGAGTCGAGCGAAGCTTCAAGGGCCTTCGGCAAAATCTATCGCGACGCCTACAAGTTCGCACCGGACAACCAGAGCGCCTGGCCTTACGATGCTATCACCGTCCTGTCGGCCGCGATCAACAAGGCGGGCTCGACCGACCCGGGCAAGATTCGCGAGGCGATCCTTGCGCTGAAAAAATTTCCGGGCGCGGAAGGCGAATATAATTTCGACCAGAACGGCGATGGCCTGCATGGCTACAACGTCGTGCGGAACGAGAAGGGCACGATCGTCTACGACAAGCATATCGAATTCGACGATTGATGGCGGGCCTCTCCGGCGACGGATAGTCCCGTCGCCGGGAGCGCGCCAAGAATCGGCTTTCGCGCCGAAATCACGTTTCGGACTCGCCACCGGGCATTCTCATGGAACTCGTATTGCAGGCACTTTTAAACGCCCCGCAACTGCTCTTTACCGGCATCGGCATCGGCGCCGTCTATGCGCTGGTTGCGCTCGGCTTTGTGCTGATCTTCCGCGCCACCAATGTCGTGAATTTCGCGCAAGGCGAGTTCTCGATGGTCGCCGCCTATCTGATGGTGGTGTTCGCGGTCGATCTGGGCTGGCCGTACTGGCTATCGTTTCTGCTGGCGCTCGCCGGCATGGCGCTACTCGGCGTGATCTTCAATCTCGGGGTCTATTATCCGCTGCGTCATCGTTCCTTCCTGCCGGTCATTATTGCAACCATCGGCGCTTCGATCCTGCTCTCCAATTCGGTGCTTGCGATCTACGGGCCGCAGCCGCAGGTGCTGGAGGGCTGGTTCGAAACGCCGGGTATTCAGCTCGGCCCGGTCTATCTCGACAGCCAGTACCTTCTCATCATCGCGGTGACGCTGGTCCTGGTCGTCTTCAACTACTGGTTCTTCGAGCACACCATGCTCGGCAAGAAATTGCAGGCGACCTCGCAGGACAAGGAGATGGCTTCGCTGCTCGGCATTTCCGTCTCCAACATGATCATGATCACCTTCATCTATTCGGCGATGCTCGGGGGCCTTGCCGGCATCCTGGTGGCACCCGTCCTGTTCGTGTCGATCCAGATGGGATCGACGATCGCGCTTAAGGCCTTTGCGGCCACCATCATCGGTGGATTCGGCGATGTCGCCGGCGCCATCATCGGCGGGCTCGCGCTCGGCATCATCGAGACCTTCGGCGCGGCCTATATCTCGGTGCCGTACAAGGACGGCTTTGCCTTTCTGGTGCTGGTCGCCTTCCTGGTGTTGCGGCCGCAAGGCATCTTCGGCGAGCGTGTCGCGGAGAAGGCATGAGCGCGCCCAGCGAGAACATGCCGATCACCGCGGCTGCGCCTCGCGCCAAGCCGCTGCTGTTGCGGCACCTGCCGTATTTCGCCGCCAGCGCCATTCTCGTGGGGCTTGCCGCCACGGTTCAGTTCGATGGCTACATCCACAACATCCTGATGCAGGCGACGACATTTGCGATCGCCGTGTTCGGTCTTTCGGTCGTGCTCGGCCTGTGCGGCCAGATCAACCTGGCACAGGCGGCGTTTTTTGGTCTCGGCGCCTATGCGGTCGGGATCGGCACGTCGGACTATCATCTCAGCTATTGGGCTTGTCTGGCTGGCGGTTGCGTCATCGCGCTGTTGGCGGGCGCGTTTCTCGGCATGTCGACGCTGCGGCTCGGCGGGCATTACCTTGCCATGGTGACGATCTCGTTCCAGCAGATCATTACCCTTGTCATGATCAACTCGATCTGGCTCACCCACGGTCCCGACGGCGTGTCGCGCATCGGCCGTCCGTGGCTGTTTCAATCCTCGCAGTCGTACCTTGCTTTCTGCATCGCGATGCTGGCGCTGGTCGGCTACGCGGTCTGGCACCTGGCGGATACGAGACTCGGCCGCGCCATGCGCGCGGTGCGCGACAATGAGCTGGCGGCCGGCGTCGTCGGCATCGACGTGTTCAGCACCAAGGTCTCCGCTTTCGGCTTAAGCGCGCTGCTGGGAGGCCTGGGGGGCGGGTTGTTCGCGGGTGGCTTTGCCTATGTCAGCCCGGATCAGTTTTCCTTCGCCGAGTCCGTGGTGTTTCTCACGATGTCGCTGCTCGGCGGTGTGGCTTCGCCAATTGGCTCTGCGATCGGCACGGGTCTGTTGATCCTGATTCCGGAATGGCTGCGTTTTCTCAAGAGCGTCCCCGGACTCTATCTGGCGATCTATGGTTTGTCGGTGATCCTCATCATCCGTTACATGCCGGATGGCATCTGGGGTTTTGCCAAGATCATCACCGGGCGTTGGCGGTCGAAGGCGAGGGTGCGTGCTTCAGGTCCGGCATTGCAGTTGGCGCCGGCGACCGTCGGCGGCGACATCGTTCTTTCGGTGAAGGGTCTCTCCAAGTATTTCGGCGGGCTCAAGGCCGTCGATAATGTCGATATCGATGTGAGGCGCGGCGGCGTGCATGCGCTGATCGGGCCGAACGGCTCCGGCAAGACCACGACGTTGAACGTGCTTTCGGGTCTCTACAAGGCCACATCGGGCAAGGTGACGCTCGACGGCACCAACATCACCAATATGCCGCCGCATCTGCGGGCGGCTGCCGGCCTCGGGCGCACCTTTCAGAACATCCGCCTGTTCCGCTCGATGACGGCGCTGGAGAACGTCGTGATCGGCGCGGAACGGCCAGGCAATACGCTCGCCGGCCAGCGCGACGATGATGCTCTCAACGCGCGCGCCATGTCGGCATTGACCTTCGTCGGCCTCGGCGCGCGCGCCAACGAACTGATCTCGAGCTTTTCCTACGGGCACCAGCGCCTGATCGAGATCGCACGCGCGCTTGCGGCCAATCCGACGCTCTTGTTGCTCGACGAGCCGGCAGCGGGCCTGAATTCCAGCGAGAAGCTTGAATTGCACGCGCTGCTCAAGCGCATCGCGGCACAGGGCCTCACCATCCTGATCATCGATCACGACATGACACTGGTCAGCGAAGCAGCGCAACACATCACGGTGCTCAATTTCGGACGGCGCATTGCCGACGGTGAATCGCTTGCGGTGCTCCGTCATCCCGACGTCGTCTCCGCTTATCTCGGAACCGAATAATGGCGCTGCTTCACATCAACGACCTGGTCGTGCGCTATGGCGAGATCGAAGCCTTGCGCGGCGTCTCGATCGCGGTCGACGAAGGCCAGGTCGTCACTCTGCTCGGCGCCAATGGCGCCGGCAAATCGACCACGCTGCGGGCGATTTCCGGGCTGACAAAGCCGGCTTCCGGCGAAATCCTGTTCGACGGCAAGCCGATCGCAGGGCTCGGGCCCGAGGCGATCGTGCGGCTCGGAATTTCGCACGTCCCGGAGGGCAGGCGGGTATTTCCCGGTCTTTCCGTCAAGGAAAACATCATGCTCGGCGGGTCGAACCGGCGCGCCAGTAAAAGCGAACTCTCGCGCGACGCCGACGCCATGTTCGATCTGTTCCCGGACATACGAAGCTTTGCCAATGCGCTCGGCTGGACCTTGTCGGGCGGACAGTTGCAGATGGTGGCGGTGGCGCGGGGGTTGATGGCGAAGCCGCGGCTATTGCTGCTGGACGAGCCATCGCTGGGGCTGGCGCCCGTCATCGTGCAGGCGGTGTTCCGGATCATCTCGGAAATCCGGCGCAACACCACGGTCTTGCTCGTCGAGCAAAATGCGCGCATGGGATTGTCGGTCGCCGATCATGGCTACGTCCTGGAAACGGGGCGGATCGTGCTCGGCGGCAAGCCCGACGAACTCTGGGGCAACGAAGCCATCCGCGCCGCCTATCTCGGCGGTCATGCCAAGGTGAGCGCCTAGCGCGTCACCAGAAAACAAGCGCCAAACCCAACAAGAGCGACATCTGAAATGGTCACGATCAAGGTTCCATATCTCATCGATTTTGTGGCGGACATTTTTGGTCACGCCGAGTCCTCGTCGGAAGAGGCGCGTCGCGTCGCGACTTACCTCACGACCGCCAATCTCACCGGGCATGACAGTCATGGCGTGATCCGCGTGCCTGTCTACATGCGATGGAAGAAGATGGGTTCGGTCGTTCCGAACCAGACTGCCGAGGTCATCGTTGACACGCCGTCGCTGGCGGTCGTTGACGGCAAGTTCGGCTATGGGCAGACGGTGGCGCCGGTCGCCGTCAAGCTTGGGATCGAGAAGTGCAAGAAGGCGGGGCTAGCCGCCGTCGCCTTGCGCAATGCCGGCCACATCGGCCGGGTCGGTGACTGGGCCGAGATGGCGGCCGCCCAAGGGCTGGTCTCCGTGCATTTCGTCAATGCGGCCGGCTCGCTTCTGGTCGCGCCTTACGGCGGCGTCGAGAAGCGGCTCTCGACCGCGCCCTATTGCGTGGGCATTCCCCGAGAAGGCCAGGATCCGATCGTGCTCGATTTCGCCACCTCGATCGTCGCAGAAGGCAAGGTGCTGGTCTCTAGCCGCGGCGGCAAGAAACTGCCCAAGGGCGCGCTGATCGATGCCGACGGCACGTTGAGCGAGGATCCGCACGTGCTCTACGGCCCCTATACGTCAGATGGTCCGCGCGATCACACGAAAGGCACCGGCGCGATCCGCGCCTTCGGCGAGCACAAGGGCTCGGGGCTCGCGTTCATCTGCGAATTGCTCGGCGGCGCGTTGACGGGGACGGGCGCGACCGCGCCCAACCGGCGCTTCGCCAACGGCATGCTCGCCTTCTACATCGACCCCAAAGTCGTCGACCCCGCGCATTTCTTCGATGGCGAAATTTCGCGCTATGTCGATTTCATCCGCGAGACCAAGCCGGTTACCGGCGGTGATCCCGTCATGATCCCCGGCGACGCCGAGCGCAAGATGCGCGCCGAGCGCACCAAGAACGGCATTCCGCTGCCGGACGATACCTGGGCCGCCATCGTCAACACCGCCCGCGAGGTCGGCGTCAGCGAGGCAAGCATCCAGAGGGCAACCCAGTAATGCGAAGCCAAGACTGTTATTCGGCGCTACAAGCGGGGATAAAGGTTGCCGAATGGCCTCACGGCCGGTTGGCATTTTTGAGATAATTTGAAACGCAGGGAAGAAACGATGGCAAACAAGGTCAAGGAAATCTGGGCGTCGGGGAAAGTGGTCGTCAACGCCTGGCTTGCGATTCCTTCCGGCTTCTCCGCCGAAGTGATCGCGCAATGCGGCTTCGATAGCGTCACCGTCGACATGCAGCATGGCGTGCAGGACTATCTCTCGATGGTGCAGTGTTTCCAGGCCATGAACGCCCATCCGGTGACGCCGATGGTGCGGGTGCCGTGGAATGAGCCGGGCATCATCGGCAAGGTGCTCGATGGCGGCGCTTATGGCGTGATCTGCCCGATGATCAACACGCCGGAAGAGGCGAAGAACCTCGTCGCCTATAGCAAGTATCCGCCGATGGGTTCGCGTTCGAACGGTCCGATCCGCGCCGGCCTGTACGGGACGGCCGGCAGCTATCAGAAGACCGCCAATGAAGAGACGGTACTGCTCCCGATGATGGAGACCAAGACGGCGATCGCCAACATGGAAGCGATCCTCGACGTCGAAGGCATCAACGGCGTCTATATCGGACCGTCCGACCTCGGCTTCTCCTACGGGCTGGTGCCGAAGCTCGATCGCGACGAGCCGGAGATTCTCAAGATCTATGAGAAGATCGTCAAGGAATGCGGCAAGCGCGGACTCTATCCCGGCATCCATTGCTCGGGCGCCGACGGCGCGCTGCGGGCGATCAACATGGGTTTCAAGATGGTGACCCTGTTCAACGAGGTTGGCCTAATGGCCACTTACGCGAAGATGCAGATCGCGCAGACGCGGAAAGAGTCGGGCGGCAAGGCGTAAGGAACGCAAGCGACACTGTATGCCCTCATGCTGAGGAGGCCCGAAGGGCCGTCTCGAAGCACGAGGCCCCTGCAGCGTCCGCGGCCATTTTTCGAGACGCAGGCTTGCGCCTGCTCCTCAGGATGAGGTCCGTGATGGCTGCGGTATCTGTTCAAAGGAGAAGCTGTATGGCCCCAGCCCCCGTCATTCGCCTGCACCCCGATGATGGCGTGCTGATCGCGCGCTCGAGCCTGCCGGTGGGGCTGGTGGTGGCCGACGGCGTGACCACGGTTGAGCGCATTCCGGCCGGCCACAAGGTGGCGATCCGTCCCATCGCGGTCGGCGAACCCATCCACCGTTACGGCCAGATCATCGGCTTTGCGACAAAGCCGATTTCGCCGGGCCAGCACGTGCATACCCAGAATTGCGGCATGGGCGATTTCGCCAAGGACTACGCCTTCGGCGTCGATGTGAAACCGGTGCCGAATTTCGATCTGCCGGCCACGTTCGACGGCATTCGCCGTCCTGACGGGCGGGTTGCGACCCGCAACTATATCGGCATCCTCACATCAGTGAATTGCAGCGCGCATGTCGCCGGCATGGTCGCCGACATCTTCAAGAAGAATCCGTTCACTGGCGACAACCCGCTCGCCGACTTTCCCAATGTCGACGGCGTGGTTGCGCTGACCCACAAGACCGGCTGCGGCATGACGCAAAACGAGCCGTTGACGTTGCTGCGCCGGACGCTCGGCGGCTATGCGCGTCATGTCAATTTTTCCGCCGTCGTCGTGCTGGGCCTCGGCTGCGAGGTCAACCAGATCGGCGGGCTGATGCAAGAGCAAAAGCTCGCGGGCCGCCTGCGTGAACTCGAAATCCAGGAAATCGGTGGCACCCGCAAAACGGTCGAGGCTGGCGTTGCCTTTGTGCGCGAGGCGTTGACCGACGCGAACAAGGTGAGCCGCGAGGCTGTTCCGGCGAGCGAACTGACGGTGGCGCTGCAATGCGGCGGCTCGGATGGTTATTCCGGCATCTCGGCCAATCCTGCGCTGGGCGCCGCCAGCGATCTTCTGGTGCGTCACGGCGGCACGGTTATCCTGTCGGAGACGCCGGAGACTTATGGCGCCGAACATCTGTTGACCCGGCGCGCGGTCAGCCGCGAGGTCGGCGAGAAGCTCGTGGGCCTGATGCGCTGGTGGGAAGAATACACCGCGCGCGAGGGCGCCGAGATGGACGCCAATCCGAGCCCCGGCAACAAGGCCGGCGGCCTCACCACGATCCTCGAAAAATCGCTCGGCGCGATGGCCAAGGCCGGCAGCACCAACCTCGTCGATGTCCTGAATTATGCCGAAGCCGTTACCAAGAAGGGTTTCGTCTTTATGGACACGCCCGGCTACGACCCGGTCGCGGCGACGGGGCAGGTGGCAGGTGGCGCCAATCTCGTCTGCTTCACGACAGGTCGCGGCAGCGTGTTCGGCTGCAAGCCGGCGCCCTCGATCAAGCTCGCGACCAACACGCCGATGTACAAGCGCATGGAAGACGACATGGACGTCAATTGCGGCACCATCCTCGACGGCGAGGAGAGCGTGCAGCAATGCGGCCAACGGGTTTTCGATCTGATGCTCAAGACCGCTTCCGGCCAGCCGACCAAGAGCGAGAGCTTTGATTTCGGCGGCGCCGAATTCGCGCCCTGGGTGCTCGGCGCGACGATGTAGGATCTTTGTCGTCCCGGCCAAGCGAAGCGCGAGCCGGGACCCATAACCACAGGCCTTGGTTTTGTGGAAGGCGTCTGCCACCGCCCGCCATCGATAGTGCGTAGGATGGGTTGAGCCCTTCGCGAAACCCATCATCTTTGCAAACTTTAATCGATGGGTATCGCTTCCGCCTTCGCTCGTTGAGCTATGGCGGACGAGGTCGCTCCACCCGTTTTATGCGCTCAGGTTGGAGTTTTGTAGGAAATATTTGGCACATTCCTAGCTATCCGATCCGCAACGAATCGGGACAAAGCCGGACCAACGATAAGGACGAGCATAAAACGAGCGATCTGCTGCGCCATAACAAACCCGACATCGACATTGCTGGATCCCGCAATAATGGCGACCGAGTCTGCCCCGCCCGGGCTGGTGGCAAGATAGGCTGTCAAAGGATCGATATCGAAAACTTCGACGAGAGCGAAGGCCAAGCCACCACAAAATGCGATCAGCATTAGAATTGATACGATCATTTTCGGCAAAGCCCGGATGGCATACACAAGGATTTCCCGGGTAAACCGCAAGCCAATCGTCCAGCCAAGAAGCAAATAGCTGACCGCCAGCAGCCAGCTTGGCAATTCGATTTCGACAAGACCGTTGGATTGTAGCACCGCGCCGATGAACATGGGTATCAGCAATATTCCTGCCGGAATGCGAGAAACAGGCCCAAGAATGACTCCTCCAAGAACGAGGACCAGCGTTTCAAGAAAAGGCAGTGCGTGGATCGGCGCAAACCAGACCGTAGGCGCTGCGGCCGCAACCGCCGGTGCGTGAACCCAGAAACGGGCAATAATGGAAGCTACAAGAGCGACCATGAGAACACGCACATATTGCATGAGGGCAACCAGCCGAGCGTCAGCGCCGTAGGCATCGGCCATCACCATCATGGTTGGCGCCGCGCCAGGCAATAATCCCCAAATAGCCGTTGTTTCCGGCAAAACGCGGAACCTGCTGAGGAGCCAGCCCAACAAGCAACTGGCAACGATGACCAAGAAGCTGATGCCTAGAAACAGCGGCCACTGATGCAGAAAGGAATGAATAATGGTGGACGTAAGAACGCGCGCTATCATGCAACCGATGATCGCCAGGGCGAAGCCGAAAGGCAGTTGCGGCACAAGGATGCCCGCGCCCCCATTTTCGACGAGGACGCCGGCTATCATCGAACCAAGCAGAAGGGCCGCAGGCAATCGAGCCCATGTCAGCAAGGCAGCGAACAGAACCGAAAGAGCGATCAGAACGCCCCAGCGAGCGAACACTGGCAGTGTGGATAAGGACATGGACGGCTGCACTGTCAGGCTTGAGAAAGCGTGAGATCAGCACTTTTGACGACCCTGCTGATCCTTGGAAAAATATTGTCGATGGCAAAGTAGTGCATTTCGGCGGACATGCCGCTCGTCGCATCTTCGGCAAGAACGACGGCGTAGCCGTATTCCCATGCCTGTCGTGCCGTCGACTCGACGCCGATATTCGTCGCGACGCCCCCAAGGACGATTGTCTGGATACCGCGGCGGCGCAACTGCAAATCCAGTTCCGTTCCATGGAAGGCGCCCCATTGGCGCTTGGTGACGAGAATGTCGTCGGGCTTTGCCAATCCATCGATCAACTCGCTGAAATTTTCAGGAAAGCCGCCCGGCGGCGCGGCAAACGCCTGATCGACCGGCTGCCGCAAGGCGTCTTTGAAATCCTTGGCGAAGCCAACATTCACGAGCACAACCGGCGCGCCTGCTTCGCGAAACGTGTCCGCAAGCGCGCTGCCGACTTCCGTGACCTGGTCCGCCGAGAGTGGACTGAGTCCGTGCCCCATTATGCCTTTTTGCAAATCTATGAGGACCAGTGCCGTCGTCTTGGGATCGAGTTCAAGCATGCTTTTTCGCCTGTCGGGTTGACGTTCGATGTTTCACTGCATTATTTGAGTGAATACTCACATACGTGATAATTGAGCATGTCCTCAACTATGTCAAGACCCCGCGAAGTTCCACAAGCGAGGATGCCGCAACGGCGCAACGGAAAGCTGCGGGTCGCCGCCATATTGAAGGCAGGTGCCGCCGTCATCGCCGAGAAGGGTTATGAGGCGGCGACAATGGCCGAGATCGCTGCAAGGTCGAGCACCAAGATAGGTTCGCTCTATCGTTTCTTTCCCAACAAGGAAGTCCTGGCGAATGCGTTGATCGCGCATTACCACGAAGGCGTTCACAACGCCTTCGATGAACTTGATTCCAGAATTCAATCGCTATCCATCTCCGCGCTCGCTGATTTTCTGCTGGATCTGATGGTCGATCTCCACAAGGGGGCCGGGCCGACGATGAAACGATTGTTGGAAATTCCCGAAGTTCTGTCGGTGAAGCGCGGTGAATTCAGCAGATCCATTCACAAGCATATCGTCCGGACATTGACGCTGCGCAGCCCGGGACTGACCTCCGATAAGGCGCAAGACATGGCCGTCGTAATCCTCGGCAATATGAAGACGATGGCAGCTTTCTCGGACCTTGCAGACCAAAGCGTTCGTCCGGGAGCCATCGAAGAATTGCGCGAGATGACCCGGATTTATCTGAAAAGCAGGCTGAAGACGAAGTCGGTTTGATTGGTTTTGTGATCTCCTTGCCAGACTGCGGAAACACGCCGATGTACAAGCGCATGGAAGACGACATGGACGTCAACTGTGGCACCATCCTCGACGGCGGGGAGACGGTGCAGCAATGCGGCCAGCGAGTGGTCGACCTGATGCTCGAGACCGCCTCGGGTCAGCCAACCAAAAGCGAGAGTTTTGACTTTGGCGACGCCGAATTCGCGCGCCGTGGGTGGTTGGGGCTACGATGTAGTAATCCGGCCCAGCGCTCTCGATTTTCCCGTCATTGCGAGCGCAGCGAAACAATCCAGCGGCGGAAAACTGGATTGCTTCCGCCTACGCGAAAGAACGCTTCGGCGGACTCCAAGCGCGCCATAGCTCGCAAAGCAAGCGACGGCGGGTCGTCGCTTACGCTCCTCGCAATGACGCCGGTAGTGCGTAGGATGGGTTGAGCCCTTCGCGAAACCCATCATCTTCGCAAATTTAAATTGATGGGTATCGCTTCCGCCTTCGCTCGTTGGGCTACGGTGGACGGGGTCGCTCCACCCACTCTAGGCGCTGGATTTATTTCCGCTTTCGGCGGCGTAGCAAATATGGGTGGATTTGCGGGTCGACCTCGGTCGCAAATCACCGATAGCGGAAGTCGCCGCAGACCTATTCCTAAAAATTTTTTTCTAGTTAGGATTGCCCATTATTAGTTGGTTTTGGGGTTGGGGAGCGAGATTTGAAACCGTTCGCGCGAACAATTCTATACTGCATATCTGCGCTATTCATGATCAGCGAAACCTGTACAGCAGCTTCGGCTGAAAGCTGTTCAGACGTCATACCTGGCGCCCGACCAGGGCCGAACGTCCCTGAGGGGCGTTACAATCCGGCGTTCACCTTACCTTACGATAACGCCTGCTTTGTCGAATGGCCCGGCAACAACCGCGGGGCGGCGGGGCGAGCCGAGGACGAAGCAAAATGTCATGATCTTGCAGGGAGCGGGTTTCTTGAGTTTGACCCAGATCGCGGTTCAAACTTCAATCTCTGCGTTTTCCGGCCAAGTGTAGACAGTAACCGCGGAACTGAGGAACCTGAAGTTGCCCCAAGCCCACGCACACCACCCGTACCGTCGAAGCCTCCAATCACCAACGATCCACCTGATCGTCCCGTGGACGATTCCGTGGGAGCTGATAAATCTAATCCGTGGTTCACCCTGGTGGTTTGCAATTACGCTGGCGATGGTGATATGTGGTTTGCGGTTTCAATCCCGAATAATAGTGAAAATCCTCAAAAAGTTATTCGAGGCTGGTGGACGATAGCTGATGGCGGCTGTCGGTCTATTTTGCAACGTGACTTCGGATCGGGGCCATACAATGCCATGGAACTCTTTTACCACGCCGAAACCAAAAACTGGCACTGGCCAAACAAATCTGACACAGAGCTGGAGCTTTGTATGGCAGATACTCGTTATCAGCGCACTCAGGTACATCCGTACGACTGTCAAGGAAACGAAAAACAGCGACCGTTTGGGCGCGACGTAGTCAACAAGGACGGCGATTTATTCGAAGCCACGCCCGAACATACCGTGCATACTATAACCTTGCATAGGTGAGGGCTGCCCTTTGGTTCTCCTTGTGGGCGGCGGTCCCATCCACGCACGATCAGCCAGGAAGAAGTAGCTCAACCATGTTGCATCATGGCACATCGCATCAGTTCGCTGCGCTGTCGAATTTTGTCGCTATCGCGGAATAGCGGACCTGCGATTTGCCCGACGGGCAGTCCGGCAATAATGGTGTCCAGCCCCTTGGCGAAAAATTTTCCGCTTTGCCCGTCGGGCAAATCATCTTTACCAACTCGCGCCGTCCCGCCTCGACATGAGGGGCGTTTCGCGATCGTCACGAACGCGGGGCGGGATGCGGTGGACGCGGATAGCTCCTTTGACGAATGGCGCTATCGCGGACGGCGAAGTCGTGTGGTCCTGATGCCCCGACGCTGGCATCAACTCGCGACAATGCTTCGCATTGCGCGGGGACGGTGACAAACAAGCCCGGTCACCGGGGAGAGCGCGCTATAAGCCGTAAAACCATTGCGCGGGGAATGCCGGGTGATTCCGGTGTGACCGTGGTGACTATGCTTGTGTGCTTTTTATTTCGCACACAAGGCTGCGGGCGCACCAAGCGCCCGGCATTCCCTGCGCCCTCTGTTAGAGGAGGGCGGGAACTCGATAGCAAAACTCGCGCGGTGGTGCGGCGAGATAGCGGGGCCGTGTCTGTGGATGGGGCTGTTCGGATGTTGACCACTGGCCGGGGATGTCAATTCTGCGACGATGTAAGGTTTATGCGTCATTGCGGGGCGGTGCGAAGCACCGAACTATGGTGTGCAGTTGCACACCTGAGAATCTCGAGATTCCGGGTCTGGTCCTCCGGACCATCCCGGAATGACGGCGTCAAACATCCGCACTCGCGCTAGGCATCCGGTGCCCGTTGTTAGTGCTTGATGTCGGTCAGATCAGGTGTTCTGCTTAAAAAAGCTGCTGGAGCACCCCCTCTGTGTCGATCTTCGTCGCACTGCATCACGTCACCCACTACAAATACGACCGTCCGATCGATCTCGGCCCTCAGACCATCCGGCTGCGGCCGGCGCCGCATACGCGCACCCCGGTCCTGAGCTACTCGCTCAAGGTGACCCCATCCAATCATTTCGTGAACTGGCAGCAGGACCCGCAAGGCAACTGGCTTGCCCGTTTTGTTTTTCCCGAAAAGGCCCACGAGCTGAAGATCGAAGTTGATTTCTCGGCCGAGATGACCGTGATCAACCCGTTCGATTTCTTTGTCGAACCGTATGCCGACAGTTTTCCATTCGAATATATCGCCGATCTCAAGACCGAGCTTGCGCCTTACCTCGCAACCACCGAGGCCGGGCCGAACCTTGCCGCCTACCTCGCGGGTATCAAGCGGGAGGCGACGAGCACCGTCAATTTCCTCGTCGAACTCAACGCCGAGCTTCAGAAAAAGACTCGCTACATCATCAGGATGGAGCCGGGCGTTCAGAGCCCGGAGGAAACGCTTGCCTCGGGCGCAGGCTCCTGCCGTGACTCCGCATGGCTGTTGATCCAGATCCTGCGGCATCTCGGCTTCGCTGCGCGTTTCGTCTCGGGTTACCTCATTCAGCTCCGGCCGGACATCGATCCGGTCGAGGGCCCGCGTGAGGTCGAAAACGACTTTACGGATCTGCACGCCTGGGCCGAGGTGTATCTGCCGGGCGCAGGCTGGATCGGATTTGACGTCACTTCGGGCATGCTGACGGGCGAGGGGCACATTCCCGTCGCCGCCACGCCGCATTATCGGACCGCGGCCCCCATCAGCGGCGCGGTCGGATTTGCCAATGTCGAGTTCGGCTTCGAGATGAACGTTAAACGGATCCGTGAGGCGCCGCGGATTACCCGGCCGTTCTCCGATGATTCCTGGGCACGCCTCGACAAGCTCGGTGAGCAGGTCGACGTGGATCTGGCGGCTGGCGACGTCCGCCTGACGATGGGCGGCGAACCTACCTTCGTCTCGGTCGACGATATGGAATCGGCGGAATGGAATATCGCCGCGGTCGGTCCCACCAAGCGCCGCTTCGCCGATGAGCTTATTCGCAAGTTGCGGACGCGTTTTGCGCCCGGAGGGCTGCTGCATTACGGGCAGGGCAAATGGTATCCAGGTGAAAGCCTGCCGCGCTGGGCGTTCGGCCTTTACTGGCGCAAGGACGGCGTGCCGATCTGGAAGAACGCCAATCTGATCGCGGACATAGAGGGGCCGCATCAAGCAAAGGTCGAGGAGGCCCAGAGTTTCGCAGAAAAGACCGCAGAGCGGCTGGGGGTCGATTCCGAATTTGTCATGCCCGCCTTCGAAGATCCCGGTCATTGGCTGCAAAAGGAAGCGGGCCTGCCGCCGAATGTCGATCCGAGCGACTCCAAGCTGTCCGACCCCGAGGAGCGCGCGCGGATGGCGCGGGTGTTCGACAAGGGGTTGACCGAGCCTCGTGGGTTCGTGCTGCCGATCCAGCGCTGGAACGCGGATGCCGGCAAGTGGAAGAGCGAGCGCTGGCAGCTGCGCCGGAGCAACCTGTTCCTGACCCCGGGCGACTCGCCGTTGGGGCTTCGGCTGCCGATCGCTTCACTGCCGCATATTCCCGCCGACGAATATCCCTACATCGTCGAGCAGGACCCGCTGGAGCCGCGGGAGCAATTGCCGGTGTTTGACGGGGCGCCGGCGGAGAGCGCGCCGCATCAGCAGGTGCAGGAACAGCAGCTCAAGAGTGGCGGGGGCCGTACCGCGATGTCGATCGAGATCCGCGACGGCGTGCTGTGTGCCTTCATGCCGCCGGTGGAGAAGATCGACGACTATCTGGAATTGATCGCCGCGGTGGAAGCGACCGCCGAGGACATGCAGGTCAAGGTGCATGTCGAGGGCTATCCGCCGCCGTTCGATCCCCGCATCGAGGTGATCAAGGTGACGCCCGATCCCGGCGTCATCGAGGTCAACATCCAGCCCTCGACGAACTGGCGTTCGGCCGTCGATATCACCTTCGGCCTCTATGAAGACGCTGCAAAAATCAAACTCGGAGCCAACAAGTTTCTGGTCGATGGCCGTCACACCGGGACCGGTGGCGGCAATCATGTGGTGGTCGGCGGCGGCACACCAAAGGATTCGCCGTTTTTGCGCCGCCCGGATTTGTTGAAGAGCCTGGTGTTGTACTGGCAGCGCCACCCATCGCTGTCCTATCTGTTCTCCGGCATGTTCATCGGCCCGACCAGCCAGGCGCCGCGCATGGATGAAGCCCGGCATGACGGCCTCTACGAACTGGAGATCGCGCTGGCCCACGTGCCGCCGCCGGGAAAAGAGATTCCGCTATGGCTGGTGGATCGTCTGTTCCGGCACATCCTGGTCGACCTGACCGGCAATACCCATCGCGCCGAAATCTGCATCGACAAACTCTATTCGCCCGATAGCCCGACCGGGCGGCTCGGTCTGGTCGAGTTTCGCGCGCTCGAAATGCCACCGGATCCGCGGATGTCGCTGGCCCAGCAATTATTGATCCGCGCCTTGATCGCCAAGTTGTGGCGTGAGCCGCAGCAAGGCAAGTTCGTGCGCTGGGGCACGACGCTTCACGATCGCTTCATGCTGCCGCACTTCCTGTGGGAGGATTTTCTCGGTGTGCTCGCCGAGCTCAAGCAATCCGGTTATGAATTTTCGCCGGATTGGTATGAGGCGCAGCTCGAATTTCGTTTTCCCACGTTCGGCCGCGTCCATCACGGTGGGGTTTCGCTCGAAATCCGCCAGGCACTCGAGCCCTGGCATGTGCTCGGCGAAGAGGGTGCTGCCGGGGGCACCGTGCGCTACGTCGATTCCTCGGTCGAGCGGTTGCAGGTCAAGGCCGAAGGCTTTGTCGAAGGCCGTCACGTCGTCACCTGCAATGGCCGGCGGATGCCGATGACGCCGACGGGGCGGTCGGGCGAGGCGGTCGCGGCCGTGCGCTTCAAGGCATGGCAGCCGGCATCCGGCCTGCACCCGACGATTCCTGTGCACGCGCCGCTGACGTTTGATTTGATCGATAGCTGGAACGGCCGCTCGCTGGGCGGCTGCGTCTACCATGTCGCGCATCCCGGCGGGCGCACCTACGACACCAAACCCGTCAATTCCTACGAGGCGGAGGCGCGCCGGCTCGCCCGGTTTCAGGATCATGGCCATACCCCCGGCAAGATCGACCCGCCGGGCGAGGAACGCACGGTGGAATTCCCCCTGACTCTCGACTTGCGGACGCCGCTCCCGCATTGAACACTGCGGCGTGAGATGCAAGAGAGTCGGGGATGACTGGGCAGGCCGATCAGGGAAGTGGACAAGGAAATAAAGCCCGTCCCGGCAGCCGCCGCGTGGCGCAGTGGATGCGCGACTATGTGCCGTTGCCCGGCATTCCCGACGAATATATCGCCCAGGACGGCACGCCACGCGCGGTCTGGAGCCGCTTTTTCGAAGCCTTCGCTTCGCTTGCGCCTGCCGAGATCGAACGGCGTTTCGGCACCGCCGACCGGCATCTGCGGGAAGCCGGCGTCAGCTATCGCGCACCCGGCGAGACCTCCGACCGGATGTGGCCGTTGAGCCATCTGCCGCTTTTGATCGACGAGGCCGAATGGCGGCAACTGACCGCGGGCATCGTGCAGCGCGCCCAATTGCTGGAGCTTGTGCTGAGCGATCTCTATGGCGAGGGCAAGCTGATCGCCGACGGCGCAATACCGGCCGCCGCGATTGCCGGCAGCCCGGAATATCTGCGGCCGGTATGCGGAATCAAACCGCCCGGCGGACGATATCTCAGCCTGTATGCGGCTGACGTCGGCCGGGGACCGGATGGACGCTGGTGGGTGCTGGGCGACCGGACGCAGGCGCCGTCCGGCGCGGGCTATGCGCTCGAAAACCGCTTGGTGCTGTCGCGCGCCTTCGCGAGCCTCTACAAGTCGATGAATGTGGAGCGTGTGGCGCCGTTCTTCGAGGCGTTCCGTGACTCGCTGCGCGGTGGCGCCGACCGGGACGAACCGCGCATCGGGCTGTTGACGCCCGGCCAGTTCAACGAAACCTATTTCGAGCACGCGACGCTCGCACGCTATCTCGGCTTCCTTCTGGTCGAGGGCGATGACCTTGCGGTCAGCGGCGATCGCATTCACATCCGCACCGTCGCCGGCTTAAAGCGGCTGGATGTGTTGTTGCGCCGGGTCGATTCCAATTTTCTCGATCCGCTTGAACTCAATGCCTCCTCGCAACTCGGCGTGCCCGGGCTGATCGACGTGCTTCGCAAGAACGGCGTCGTCGTCGCCAACATGCCGGGCTCCGGTGTGATGGAAGCGCGCGCATTGCTCGGCTTCCTGCCAAGTCTGTGCCGGCGCTTGCTGGGCGAAGATTTGAAGATGCCGCACATCGCGACCTGGTGGTGCGGACAGGCTTCCGCCCGCGAGGAGGTGCTGTCGCGGCTCGACGAGGTCGCGATCGAAGGGGCCTACCGCCGCGATGTTCCCGGTTTTCCCGGCCATAGTCCGGTGCTCGCCAGCGAACTATCGGCGGCGGATCGTGAAAAGTTGCGGATGGCCATCAGCGATCGCGGCATCGACTTCGTCGGCCAGGAGCTGGTGCGCTTGTCGACCATGCCGGTGTGGGATCAGGGACGCATCACGCCACGTCCGTTCGTCTTGAGGGTTTTTGCCGCCGCAACCGCCGAGGGCTGGACCATCATGCCGGGCGGCTTTTGCCGGATCGCCGAGCAGCCCGATGCCCGTGCCGTATCGATGGGAGACGGCGCCCGCGCCGCAGACGTGTGGGTGATTTCCGACAAGGCCGTGCCGGCGTCAACGCTGTTGCCCACCACAGATACGGTACGGATCAGGCGCATCGCCGGCTGGGTTCCAAGCCGCGCCGCGGACAATCTATTTTGGCTTGGCCGGTATCTGGAGCGTGCCGAGACAACCTTGCGGCTGATCCGCGCATTGGCGACCTCGCCGCGCGATTCCGCCAAGGGAACATCGACCGTGCTCCCCACAGTAGAAAGGATTCAGCGGTTGCTGCTGGCCTGGGGTGCGACGTCGCAAACCGCGCGAACGCAACCCGCCAGGGTGGTTGCCGAAGCGCTGCAAAACGGCGAGCGCTTTGGTTCGGCGTTGTCGCTGGTGCGCTCGGCTCAACGCACGGCGACTTCGTTGCGCGAGCGCCTGTCGCCGGACGCCTGGCAGGTCATCATCGAAATGGCGGAGCGCCTGGCGGAGGAAGTCGAAGACGATGACGGCGTTATCAGGGCCGCCGAACTGTCATTGCAGGAGCTGGCGAGCTTCGCTGGCCTTGCTCAGGAAAACATGAATCGCGCGGCTGGCTGGCGCTTCCTCGAAATGGGCCGTCGCGTCGAACGGTCGATCAATACGGTGCGGTTCGCCCGCCAGTTTGCCTATGAGGAGGCCACCGGCGAGGATCTCGACGTGCTGTTGACGCTGGTGGATTGCCAGATCACCTACCGCTCGCGCTATCTCGTGGGGCCGCTGCTGGCGCCGGTGCGCGATCTCGTGGTTCTTGATCCCTACAATCCGCGGTCGGTGGCGTTTCAGGTTTCCGCGCTGAACGACCATATCGCCAGCCTGCCGACACTGAAAGAAAATGGATTGATCGAGCGGCCGCAACGTCTCGCGGTCGCGGCGCAGTCGATGCTGACGACGGCGGAAGCGGCGAGCCTCCATACCCAGACGCTTTTCGGGCTCGAACAGAACTTGCTCAATCTCGCCGATGCCATCGGGCAGCATTACTTTCCGCACGGGCCGAATGCCTCGAGGCCTGAAAAACTGACGGGCCTTGCGTGATCTACGACATTCGTCACGTCACCACTTACGGTTACGAAAGTCCGGTCAGCTTCGCGCGGTGCTCGCTGCGGCTGCAACCGAGAAGCGGCGACGGACAGGAACTGATTTCGCACACCGTCGATATCAGGCCGCGTCCGGCAGATCGCACGGTGCGGCAAGACTTTTTCGGAACGCGTACCGAAAGCATCCTGATCGAAGCGCCGCACCGCAATCTGCGGATCGATTCCCGGTCGCGGGTATCGGTGTCGCGCAGCGCTCCAGGTCGCGCAGCGCAAAGCCGGCCCTGGGAAAGCGTCCGGGATCTGGCCGTTGAGGCCAAGAGTCTCGGTCCGGCGTCTCCGATCGGATATGTCTTCGCGAGTCCGCTGGTGCCGGTGCAGCGTCCGGTCACCGCCTATGCGTCGGCAAGCTTTCCGCCCGGCGGCGGCATTTTGGCCGGGGCGGTCGATCTCATGCATCGGATCCGGACCGAATTCAAATACGACCCGAAAGCCACCGTCATTTCGACGCCGCTCAACGAGGTGTTCGAAAAGCGTCACGGCGTTTGCCAGGATTTTGCCCATGTCATGATCGCAGGCCTCCGTGGCCTTGGCCTGCCGGCCGCCTATGTCAGCGGCTACCTGCGAACGATTCCGCCGCCCGGCAAAGCGCGTTTGCAAGGTGCCGACGCCACCCACGCCTGGGTGTCGCTGTGGTGCGGCGATGGTTTGGGATGGATCGGCTTCGATCCGACCAACGATATTCTGGTCGAGAACGATCACATCGTTCTGGCTATGGGGCGCGACTTCTCCGACGTGTCGCCTGTCGACGGCATCATCGTGGGATCACGGAAGCAGAAGCTCAACGTCGCGGTTGATGTGTTGCTGGTGGAGTGATCGGCGAGCGGGTCGCACGGCGTTGATCGCACGCGGTATCGTTTCTTAACAGTCTCTTTACTATTGGTCGTGGTTGGAGATCACGCGTAAGACCTGCTTAGCTCTCGCCCCGTAGATTTACCGGCAAACGAGGCGCCACAAGCGTCCAATCTCGGGGGAGTAGAATGCTCGATATGTCAAACACAGGCAAAAGCCATGCTTCGTCGGAAGCGGGTCTCTTCAAACAGATCGTCATGTTCAGCGCCAGCGGACTTGCCATATCGATGGCGTTTGTCTTCGTGGGCGACCTTCAGATCCTGGCTCCCTGGCTCTGAGACCTGCGCCGTCACAACTTTTTTCCGGTCCCGGTTCGGGCGGAGTTCTCGCCTTCGGCGCGCAAGTCATGGAAGAACTTTTCGACTTCACGCGATAGCATTTGCGCCGTTGATGCCAGGTCACTCGAGGCCGCAAGCACCGACGATGCGCCCTTGTTTGTGTTTTCGATGGCCTCGTTGAGCGACCCGATATTGTCAACGAGCGTCGAGTTGCCGTCGGCGGCAAGCTGAGCGTTTTGCGAGATCTCCCGTGTCGCCGCATCTTGCTGTCCAACAGCGCCCGCGATGTTGGCTGTGACATCGTTGATCTCGCGTACGGCGGTACCGATTTCACGCACTGCATCGACCGCATTGCGTGTCGAGGTCTGAATCAGACTGATGTTTTGGCCGATCTCGGAAGTAGCCTTCGCAGTCTGGCCGGCGAGCGCCTTGACTTCATGAGCCACCACCGCGAAGCCGCGGCCGGCCTCACCGGCGCGAGCGGCTTCGATCGTCGCGTTCAGCGCCAGAAGGTTGGTCTGTTCGGCGATGGCCTGAATGAGGGTGAGCACGCCGTCGATGCGTTGGGTTGCCGCGGCGAGGCTTTCGATCTCAGCGACCGATTTTTCGGTGCGCTGCCCGGCCTGCTCGACCACTTGCGCCGATTGTCGCACCTGCCGGCCGATTTCCTCGATGGAGGCCGACAACTGTTCGGCAGCGCTGGCGACTGCGAAAACATTGCTGGAGGCTTGTTCAGTGGCGCGTGCCGCGGCGCCTGCCTGCCCGCTGGCATCGGAGGCCACGCTGGAAATGGTTTGCGCGGTATCCCGCATGGCGGAGGCGTTGTCGTTCACCGCGCCCAGCACACTTCCGATCGCGCCGCGGAAGGCCTCCACCGATGTCTCAATCTGCTGGGTCCGCTCTTCGCGCGCTTTGGAATCCAGCAATACCTGCGAATTGAGATTACGGTTGCGATCCATCGCTTCCTGAAAGATCCGGATCGCGCGGGCCAATGCGCCGATTTCGTCTCCTCGATCAGTATGCGGAACCAGCACGCCTTCCGTGCCTTCGGCGACCTGCTTGATGGTGCTGGTGATCACCGAAAGCGGCCGCGCCACCATCCGGGCGGTGATGAAGATGCCGACAGCGACCAGAACCAGCGCCAGTCCGCCGAGGCAGGTCAGGAGAAAAGCGAGCTGGCGGTTGGTCTCGGTTTGCTGCGCGATCCGCTTGCTGCGCTCGGCATAGACTTTGGACAAGGCTTCGAGATCGCTATTAAGGGCCGTGCGAACGTCGCGATTTGCTTCGTTGTCGCCCCATTCGCGGCCTGCCTCGTGACTGACCTCGATGGCGCGCCGAACGAGCTCCTTGCGGAATTCGACGAATTGTTCGATCCGTTTTTTGAAGACGGCGAATTGCTGGGCGTCGTCGGCCTGGACAATCGCTTCCCATTTCTTGACGACATCCAGGAGATGATCGCTGAACGTGTGCAGCCCATCACCGTATTTCTTCACGACTGCCGGTTCCGTCGACATGTAGATGCCACGGGATTCCATCACTACGGCGTAGACCAGCGAGTTGACGCGCTCGACGTTGAGAGCCGCACGGCTCGCGGTCTCAATGGACTCGGTGAGCTCCGTGCCCCGGCGGGTATTGTAGTCGGACAGCGCCGTGACGGCTGCCGTCAAAAGCGCGAACAGGGCGAAGATCGAATAAAGCTTGAAGGCAAGCGAAAAGCTTGAGCCTTTTTTTGAGCCCGATGGCGCATCAGATTTCATTAGGTTCGGCATCCCCGGCCACATGCAGGAGGCCGGTCAATCCGATGACGGCCGTCATCGGAAACTATGTGGAATCTTCCTGTATAATCGGTAAATTGCTGCCGTCGGTCTGGGCATCGACCGGCGATTCAACCGCTAGTGGTATTTAGTATGCCAAAAATCGAATTGATATAAAACCAATAATATCAGTGCGTTATTTTAAAGGCGGACTGAGGCTTGATTAGGCCGAGCGCGCCGCTCAGAGACAGCGCGCATCTGTCGCATGACGCACTGCGAGATGTTAGGCTCAGCGATGGTTTTTGGCAGTCAGCGCTGACCGCTCCGGAGAAGATATGGCCTATCGGCACGCCATAGGTAAGACCGCCTACGTCTTCAACGACCTTCGCGATCTCCTGGCCAAGGCAAGCCCTCCGCGTTCTGGCGATTGCCTTGCCGGTATCGCTGCCGAAAGCGCCGAGCAGATGGTTGCCGCGCGGATTGCGCTGGCAGATGTCCCGCTCAAGCAATTCCTGCATGAAACGATTATTCCCTACGAGGTCGACGAGGTCACCCGCCTGATCGTCGATAGCCACGATCCGGCGGCCTTTGCGCCGATCTCTTCGCTCACGGTTGGATCGTTCCGTGACTGGCTGCTCTCCGGAATGGCCAGCCGGGAGGTTCTCAAGACAATCTCGCGCGGGATCACCCCGGAAATGGCGGCGGCGACATCGAAACTGATGCGCAATCAGGATCTGATCCTGGCGGCCAAAAAATGTGAAGTCGTGACCGCTTTTCGCGACACGATCGGCTTGAACGGGCGAATGAGCGTGCGGTTGCAGCCCAATCATCCTTTCGATGATGCCCAGGGCATCACTGCCTCGATCCTGGATGGCATCCTCCTTGGTGCCGGCGACGCCTGTATCGGCATCAACCCGGCGAGCGACGACCCTGCCGTCATCGGCAGGCTGTTGCATATGCTCGACGAGATCATTGGCCGGTTGCAAATTCCGACGCAGGCTTGCGTACTCTCGCATGTCACGACGACGCTTCGGCTGATTGCCGAGCGCGTGCCCGTCGATCTGGTCTTCCAGTCGATCGCGGGTACGCAAGCCGCCAACCGGAGTTTTGGCGTCGACCTCGCGCTGTTGCGGGAAGCCAACGACGCCGGCCGGTCGCTCCGGCGCGGGACCATCGGTAACAATGTGATGTACTTCGAAACCGGGCAAGGATCGGCACTGTCAGCCAATGCCAATCACGGCGTTGACCAGCAGACATGCGAGGCGCGCGCGTATGCGGTCGCCCGTGCGTTCGACCCGATGCTGGTCAATAGTGTGGTCGGCTTTATCGGCCCGGAATACCTCTATGACGGCAAGCAGATCATTCGCGCCGGGCTGGAGGATCATTTTTGCGGCAAGCTGCTCGGTCTGCCGCTCGGGGTGGACGTTTGCTACACCAACCACGCCGAGGCCGACCAAGACGACATGGACAACCTGCTGACGCTGCTTGCGGCCGCCGGGGTGAATTTCATCATGGGGGTACCGGGCGCTGATGATGTCATGCTGAACTATCAATCGACATCATTCCACGATGCGCTTTATGTCCGGGATTTGTTCAAACTGAAGCGTGCGCCGGAATTCGATGACTGGCTGTTCCGCGTGGGCCTTGCCGATGCAAACTTCGATCTTGCCGGTAACAACGATTTGTTGCCCGATTTTGCCCGTCGTATGATTGCCTGAAGGCCTCTTCAGACACTATCTCCCTCAAGGTTTGCAACCCTCCGGTCCTGGCCGGGTTAGGCCACTGCCACAATCCTGAAGAATTTGTGGCCCAGCCTGAGGGTTGCGTGATTTACTTGCCGAAGTTGAGGGCGCTGAGGTCGCGATGAGAGCTCGATGCGTTGAAATGGTGCGCCGCATTCTGTGCGTCTTTCCGCGCTATACGTCGTCATTTGGCACGTTCGAGCATGCTTATCCGCTGACCGACGGTGTCCAGGCCTTCATGCCCCCGCAAGGGCTGTTGCTGATTGCAGCCTATCTGCCGGAAAACTGGCCGGTCCGGTTCATCGACGAAAACATCCGTCCCGCGACGGATGAGGATTTCGAGTGGGCCGAAGCTGTCTTTGTCAGCGGCATGCACATTCAGCGATACCAAATGAACGACATTTGCCGGCGCGCGCATGCGTTTGATCTGGCGGTAGCGATCGGCGGGCCGTCGGTCAGCGCCTGTCCCGACTACTATCCCTCGTTCGACTATCTCCATGTCGGCGAACTCGGCGATGCGACCGATGAATTGATCGCGCGGCTCGCGCACGATCCTTCGCGTCCCGAAAATCAGGTCGTCCTCAAGACGGCTGACCGGCTTGACATGACGAGTTTCCCGCTTCCCGCTTATGAGCTGGCCGATCTCAAGCACTATTTTCTCGGCAGCATCCAGTATTCGAGCGGATGCCCCTATCAGTGCGAGTTTTGCGATATACCGGGGCTTTATGGCCGCAATCCGCGCCTGAAAAGCCCGCAACAGATCACCGCCGAGCTCGACAAGCTGCTGGAATATGGCATTCGCGGCTCGGTCTATTTCGTCGACGACAACTTCATCGGCAACCGCAAGGCGGCGCTCGACCTGCTGCCGCATCTGGTGGAATGGCAGAAAAAGACAGGTTATGTCCTGCGGTTCTCCTGCGAGGCAACATTGAATATAGCCAAACGTCCGGAAATCCTGGCCGGGATGCGCGAGGCGTTTTTCTGCACGATTTTCTGCGGCATCGAGACGCCGGATCCGGTGGCACTGAAGGCGATGCACAAGGATCACAATATGATGGTCCCCATCCTGGAGGGGATTGCGACCATCAACAGCTACGGCCTGGAGGTGGTTTCAGGAATCATCCTTGGGCTCGATACCGACAAGCCGGAAACCGGAGCGCATTTGCTTGAATTTATCGAGACCTCGCAAATCCCGCTGCTGACCATCAACCTGCTTCAGGCGCTGCCGAAGACGCCGCTCTGGGATCGCTTGGCCAAGGAAAACCGGTTGATCGAGGATGAAGGGCGGGAGTCCAACGTCGATTTTCGCCAACCGTATGACGAGGTCGTGGATACCTGGCGCAGGTGCATGGGCGCGGCCTATGAACCCGGCAAGCTTTTGCAGCGTTACGAATATCAGATCCGCGAGACCTATCCGAAACAGATCAAGCGGCCTTGGTCACGTCAACAATTGACGTGGCCAAACATCAAAATTGGCCTGGTCATGCTGCGCAACATATTCTGGAAGATCGGGGTTCTCGGCGACTACAAACGCGAGTTCTGGAAATTCGCCCTGCGGCGTATGGCCCGCGGCGAGATCGAGCACTTCATCGCCTCGATGATGGTTGCGCATCACCTCATCATGTTCGCGCGCGCAGCTTCCCGCGGCCGGCAAAATGCGTCGAACTATTCCGTGCGATTGCGCGAGGCGTCCGTCCCTGCCGAGTAATCTCACAAAAACCGGCGCGCCGTCGCTATCGCTTGAGCGCCTGCGCAAGCTCACCCCGGCGCGTGTTGCGCTGGGCCGCACGGGGGCAAGCTTGCCGACCAAGGCATTGCTTGAATTTACCCTCGACCATGCGCGGGCCCGTGACGCGGTCCACGCGGACTTCGATGCTCAAAGCCTGGTACGGGGGCTCGCGGACCTGGGTCTGGAAGCCATCCACGTTTCGAGCCGGGCGCCCGCTCGCAAGGACTATCTCGCTCGCCCGGATCTCGGGCGCAAGCTTGACGCGGATTCGCAAAGCCGGCTGGCCGGCCAAGGCGCCAAAGCGGGTCAGCTTGCGATCATTATCGGCGACGGGCTTTCGCCGGCCGCCGTCAACGCGCATGCGATTGCCCTGTTGCGAAAACTGCTCCCGCTATTGGAACTGGATGCCGTCGACATCGCTTATGCCGTGGTTGCGACAGGCGCTCGGGTGGCGTTGGGCGATGAGATCGGCAACGCACTGGGTGCGCGTATGACCGTTATGCTGATCGGCGAACGGCCAGGTCTTTCCGCCGCGGACAGTCTGGGGGTCTATCTGACCTTTGCTCCAGCTGCCGGAATGACGGATGAAAAGCGTAACTGCGTTTCCAACATTCACGGCGCCGGGCTCAGCTACGACGATGCGGCCGCGAAGATCGGTTGGTTGATTCGCGAAGGCCTGGCCCGGGAGTTGACCGGTATTGCGCTGAAGGACGAAAGCGGAGGCCCGATGGGTACCGGTTTCATTGCCAATTCAGGCGAACGTGACAATTTCGTGGAGGATTAGGCTCGTCGCACTGCAACGGCCGGGCGGGCTGCTTGCGGGAAGCCTTCGGGACCTGCTACATCCTTACCCGCAGAATTATCATATGTTTTTCAACGGCTAATAAGGCGCTCCGCCATAGCCGGAGCTTTTCAGACTTGATTTGTTTTCGTTACTTTGTGCGGTTATTTGAGCTGATGTGAGAATCGGACAGGGCATGCTCGAAAAGATCAGCGACAACGAAGTCCACGTCGAGAAAATCGAACAGCGGCCGATGTCGAGCATCGCGTTCGGGCTCGAGCGGATCGGACTCATTGCGGTCAAGGCCCCGGTGCTGTCCTGCATCATTCTGGTGGCGCTCGTCATCGGTGCGATCTTCGGAATCCAGCGTATCAAGATCGACGATTCCCTGAGCCAGCTGTTTCGATCCAATTCCCGCGAATACCGGCAATATGAATCGGAAATCAAACGCTTTCCGGCGACGGAATTTGACGTGCTCGTCGTGGTCGAAGGCAAGAACCTGCTGGCGCGCGGCAATCTTGAAAAGCTACGCGACTTCATCACCGATCTGCAACTGGTGGAGGGCACCCGCGGCCTGATCTCCCTGTTCTCGGCGCGGCAGGCGCCGGCGCCGGGCAAATTCCCCGCGGCGTTGTTTCCGTCCGAATTGCCGCAAGGCGCCGACTACGACAAGTTCATCGAGACGGTGAAATCGAACGAACTCATTCGCGGCAAATTATTGTCGGAAGACGGTACGCTGGCGCTGGTTGTGCTCTCGCTTGAGCCGGACGTCGTGGCCAGCAATCAGCTTGGTAAAACGATCGGCGACATCAGAAAGCTGATGAAGGATGATCTCGGCGCCACCGGGCTCAACGTGGAACTATCCGGCGTGCCCGTGATGCAACTGGAAATTCGTAATGCGGTCGAACGCGATGGATTGACCTACAATATTCTCGGCATACTGGCCGGCTGCGTCATCGCCATCATTTTCTTCCGGAAGATATCGTTCATGGTGGTGGCGGCGTTCCCGCCAATTATCGCGATTCTGCTGGCGCTCGGCGGTCTCGGCTGGGCGGGTTTCAATCTCAATATGTTTTTGAACGTGATGACGCCGCTGATCATGGTGATCAGTTTTTCGGATTCGATGCAGCTTACCTTTGCGGCGCGCGACCGTCTGATTGCCGGACAAGACAAGTACACGGCTTTCCGCAATGCCGTGCTGGTCGTGGGGCCCGCTTGCGTGCTGACGCATGGCACCGCCGGAATTTCGTTCATTGCCTTGCAGTTTTCGGACTCCGACCTGATCCGGAAATTCGGCGAGGCGGGGTTGGCCGCGACCGTCATCGCGCTGATCGCGGTGCTGTCGCTGGTGCCGGTATTTGGTGTGCTGTTTGTACGCAACGAACAGACGTTTGCCGTCAAGTTCCAGGGCGCCGATGCCGGCGTGCAGATGCTGCGGAATTTCTGCTATTGGATCGCGGTGCGAATGGTCGGCCGCCCCGGCCTGTTCAGCCTCATTGCGGTGTTGTTCGTCGGCGGCCTCGCGGTGGTCTACGCCAATCTCGAGCCGCGCTACCGGCTTGCCGACCAGGTGCCGGACAAGCAGCAGGCTGTTGCCGCCAGCAGCCGTCTCGACGCAAAACTCGCCGGCGCCAATGCGATCGATGTCCTGATCGAGTTACCGAAGGGCGCCTCGCTCTATGCGCCCGAAACCTTGCAGACCATTGCAGATGTGCATTCGCAAGTGGAGAAGCAGGCGGGCGTCGGCAACGTCTGGTCGCTGGAGACGCTGCGACGCTGGCTCGCGGAAAAGGCAGGTAGCTCCGACGTTGCGACGCTGAAAGAATATGTCAGCGTCATTCCCGAATATCTGGTGCGGCGTTTCATCTCGGCCGATCAGACCGCCGTGGTGGTATCGGGCAGGGTGCCGGACCTTGATTCCAGCCAAATCCTTCCCGTGGTTGACAAGCTCGATCATGGGTTAGATGCCGTACGCAAGGCGCATCCGGGCTTTGAGATTTCAGTCACCGGCCTTTCGGCGATCGCCGCGCGCAATTCCGCCAACATGATCGAAAAGCTCAACCGCGGCCTGACCATCGAGTTTGCGCTTGTCGCAATTTTCATCGGGCTCGCCTTCCGTTCAGTGGTGGTGATGTTCTCCTGCATCCTGCCCGGAATTTTCCCGGTCGTGCTGTCCGGCACGGTACTGTGGCTGCTCGGAGAGGGGCTGCAATTTGCCAGCGTCGTGGCGCTCACGGTGTCGTTTGGACTGGGGCTCAGTGCCACCATCCATTTCCTCAACCGCTTGAGGCTTGAGTCCAAACCTGGTGTCACGCCGGACCATGCGGTCGAGCGGGCCACCGTGCTGGTCGGGCCGGCGCTGATCCTGACCACGGTCGTGCTCGCCTGCGGCCTTGTCGTGACGGTGTTTTCTGATTTGCCGTCGCTGCGCCTGTTCGGCTGGCTCAGCGCATTCTCGATGGTTGCGGCGCTGGTGGCCGACCTCTTCATCCTGCGTCCGACGGCGATGTTCCTGATCAACCTGTCGATGCGGCTTCGCGGAACGGCCCCTCCCGCGGGGCCTGCGGTGTAATTCGCTCTGAATGGAAGAAGGGCGTCAGCCCTTCACCATCGTGATCGATACGCCCCTGATGTCGCCCTTGGAGCTGATCTGAACGGTCTGCTTGTTGCCACTGGCGCGCAGCGTCAGGCTGGCGGTAAAGCCGGGGGATTCGACCGTCACATCGATCCTGCCGCTGCCGGCAGTCCCCAGCAGGCTACCAGAAATATTGCGGTTGGTTTCCGACCAGTTGCCGGTAATATGATCGCCGTGGCTGGTGACATCGCTCGAGAGATCGAACTTGTAACTGTCGCTGGCACAGCGAAGGGTTTGCTTCAGCGCGAGCCCGGTGCGGTCGACCTGGTACACCGCCCGACAGCGCAGCCGCTCGGTCGAGCCGTCCGAGAGCGAAACTGTTCCGTTGCCGGACCAGGCTCCGTCGAAGCCCGCAAACGGTCGTGCCTGTGCGTGCCCGGCTGAGGTCGATAGAACCAGCGCGGCGACGACGGCGGCTGCCTTGAAGGCTTGTCCGATCAAGCCTGAACCCAAGCTTTTCATGCTGAAATCCCCTTCGAATATATTGTTCCCGCGTTCCGCGGTCTGACGCGCATGTGATTTGGTGTTTCGGCAAGGGGTTAGGTTCAAACGATTCGAACTTGCTGCAGCTTGCGGAACCTCCTTCACGGCTGGTGTGCCGATTCCGACGTTGTATTTTGGGGAGCCACGTTTCGAACTTCTGAACCGCCACCCTGGGACAAATTGCGGCACCGCAATTTTTTTACTCGCGAAACTCTGGCGACTTCGGGTATTGTGAAGTTCTCGCCGCGCGACAATCGTCCAGCGCCTAGATCCTGAAAAATGTTATGTGATACCAGTCGGTTACGTACACCTCGGAATCTGCCTTCGAGGACCGCAATTTAGGGGGATCGCCGCCGCAAATTTGGCCGCATTTGCCAGCGCTTCTGCTTGCCGCATGCAATCGTCGGCTTTCGCAATCTGAATAGTCTACCCGCTGATGCCTTGTGCTATTCGGGTTGGAAATCTCTGCCGTAGGACAAAGGAACACAATGCGTAAAATTTTCTTGGTAGCCGCTCTGCTGTCGCTGTCGGTTTCCGGCGGGGCCATCGCTCAGCAACGCAGCGGAACGCCCGAAGAGCAGAAGGCCTGCGCTCACGACGTTCAGAAGTTCTGCCGTGCGGTAATGGACGACGCCGACCTCGTCGTTCTGAACTGCTTGCAGCAGAATCGCGCCAAGCTCACCAAGGCCTGCGATCAGGTCTTGACCAATCACGGCCAGTAATAGCCCTTAAAGCTGTATCCGAAGGCCTGCCGCGCCTCGTTCCAGAGGCGCGGTTGAGGCATGTCCGTAGCCGCTTATGGCATTGGTTTTGGTGACGTATTCGCCTATATGGGGCCTCGAGCATGCCGGAATCTCCGGCGCATGCAAAGCCCCGAAACAGCGCGGCCAGCCTTTGAGATGACCAACGCGAGCGAATGGCGATCCGGCAAGGGCCACCGCGACGAGAATTTTCCAGTCGCCTCGTGGATCATCCATCCGCGGCATCGGGCGCTGATCCTAAGCTTTTATAATTTCGTCAGAACGGCCGACGATATCGCCGATCATGCGACATTGAGCGGCGACGAAAAGCTCGCGCTTCTCGATCTCCTGGAGGCCGAATTGCTCGGCAAGGGCGACAGCCAACCAGAGGCCGTCAATCTGCGCCGTGCGCTCGCCGAGCGCGGAATGCCGCCGCGTCATGCGCTCGATGTCTTGATCGCCTTCCGCATGGACGTGACCAAACTTCGTTACGAGACGTGGGACGAGGTGATCCATTATTGCCGATACTCGGCGATGCCGGTCGGAAGATTCATGCTCGACGTCCATGGCGAGAACACCTCGACGTGGGCCGCGTCTGATGCGCTGTGTGCCGCCCTGCAGATCAACAATCATCTTCAGGATTGCGGCAAGGACTTCAGGGATCTCAATCGCGTCTATCTTCCGCGTGATGCACTGGCAGCCAGCGGCGCCTCCGTCGAGCAGCTGGGCGAGGCGCGCGCGACGTCGGCGTTGCTGCAATGTTTGCAATCGCTGGCCGCACGAAACGAGGCCTTGCTCGACCAGAGCAAATCGCTGGCCGCGGAGGTGAGGGATTTCCGGCTCGGGCTCGAGATATCCGTGATCCAGTCGTTTGCAGACAGGATCGTCCGGCTCTTGAAGGTCCGCGATCCCCTGTCCGAGCGGGTGCATCTTGGTCCGCTCGAACTGCTCGCCTTCAGCCTTGGTGGTATGGCCAGAGAATCGGCACGCCGTCTCACCCGCCGTCGTCCCGTTTCGAAACCGGCGGCCGGTGCATGACAAGCGAGGCGGCGGCAGCCAGTCCGAATTATGGAACGACAGCGTCGGGTAGTTCATTCTACGCCGCGATGCGCATCCTTCCGCAAGAGCAGCGGGATGCGATGTTTCAGATCTACAGCTTTTGCCGGCAGGTCGACGATATCGCCGATTCCGACGGGCCACGCGGGCCACGGCTGGCGGCGCTACAACAGTGGCGCGACGACATCGACGCCCTCTATCAGGGCCATCCGCCCGCGCGGCTCTCCGACTACGTGCCGTCGGTTCAACGGTTCGCCCTTGAGCGTGAGGATTTTCTGGCCATCGTCGACGGCATGGAAATGGACGTCCCGCAGGATATCCGGGCGCCGGATCTTGCGACGCTGGATCTTTATTGTGACCGGGTCGCAAGCGCCGTCGGGCGGCTGTCGGTGCGGGTATTCGGTTTACCAAGAGAGGATGGTATCCAGCTCGCGCATCATTTGGGTCGCGCATTGCAGCTGACCAACATTTTGCGCGATATCGATGAAGACGCCGCGATCGGACGACTTTATCTGCCGAAGGAAGGCCTGATTCAGGCGGGGATTACCTCGACCGATCCGCTTCCCGTTGCGGCCGACCCCAGGCTGCCCAAGGTTTGCAGCCCCCTGGTGGATAAAGCGAGAGACCATTTTGCGAAATCCGACGACATCATGGCGCGCAATTCGCGCCGCGCGGTGCGCGCGCCGCGCATCATGTCGAAATACTATGGCGCCATTCTGGAATTGCTTGTTGCACGCGGGTTCGCTAACCCGCGAACGCCGGTTCGTCTGAACAAGATGGCCCGCATCGCCATTCTGCTTCGCTACGCCTTTTTCTGACGTCCATCACCTTTCACACGACCTTTCATGCAAAAAGTTGCCCATATCGTTGGCGCGGGAATTTCGGGCCTGTCGGCTGCCGTCAGGCTGGCGAACGCGAATTTCAAGGTGAACCTCTACGAGGCGACGCAACAGGCGGGCGGGCGCTGCCGTTCCTATTTCGATGCCGCGACCAACCTGACGATCGACAACGGCAATCACCTTCTGCTTTCGGGCAATCTTCACGCGCTGGCCTATGCGAAGTCGATTGGCACGGAGGCGGGGCTGGTCGGTCCGAAGCGCGCCCAGTTTCCCTTTGTCGATCTGGCGACCGGGAAACGCTGGCAGCTCGACCTTGGCGATGGCCGTTTGCCACTGTGGCTGTTCGATGCAGCGCGACGCGTGCCGGACACAGGCCTGAGTGACTATCTGGCGTTGATGCCTTTGATCTGGTCTTCGCCCAAAAGGCTCGTCGGCGATGCCATCCCCTGCAAGGGGTTGCTGTATCAGAGACTGGTGCAGCCGCTGTTGCTGGCGGCACTCAATGTCGATCCGCCGGAGGGATCGGCTGGCCTTGCCGGTGCCATCATGCGGGAGACGTTGCTGGCGGGCGGGCAGGCCTGCCGGCCGCTGATCGCGCGCGAGGGCCTGAGTGCGGTTCTGGTCGAGCCGGCGATCAGGCTGTTGCAGGGCAGGGGCGCCGATATCCGGTTCGGGCAAGAGTTGCGCGGATTTGGAAGCGCGGCCGGCCGCGTCAGCGAGCTGAAATTTGGCGAAGAGAGTGTTGCACTTGCACCCTCGGATGTTGTGGTGCTGGCTGTGCCCCCGCGGCCGGCGGCCTCGCTGCTGCCGGGTCTTAAAACGCCTTCGGAATTTCGCGCGATTGTGAACGCGCATTTTCGTTTCGAGCCTCCGAAAGACACGCCCCCCATTTTGGGCGTCGTGGGAGGGCTGGTGGAATGGCTTTTCGCGTTTCCGCACCGCCTGTCGATCACCATCAGCGGCGCCGACCGGCTGGTGGACAGGCCGCGTGAGGAACTCGCCCAGGCCATTTGGCGGGATATCTGCCAGGCCACCGGCATCACCGCCGAAATGCCGCCCTGGCAGATCGTGCGCGAGCGCCGGGCCACCTTTGCGGCCACGCCGGAACAGAATGCATTGCGGCCGGGCGCTGTAACGGCCTTCAAAAACCTGTTTCTTGCCGGCGACTGGACTGATACGGGGTTGCCGGCGACCATCGAAGGTTCGGTGCGGTCGGGCGACCGCGCGGCCGATCTCGTCCTAGCAGGCGGATGATCGGCGAGGCCGATGCGTATCAGTGAGACCATGACAAGGTCAGGTGATGTCGAACGACATGCATTCCGCAACTATCAAGCCTGAGGGTGAAGACGCCCTCAAGGCGAGCATCGATTCAGCAACGCAGGGAATGCTGGGGTGCCGGCAGGCCGACGGCCACTGGGTGTTCGAGCTCGAGGCCGACTGCACGATACCGGCCGAATATGTGCTTCTCGCGCACTATCTGGGCGAGCCGGCCGATACGGTTCTGGAAGCCAAGATCGCCAATTACCTGCGGCGGATTCAGGGCGCCCATGGCGGCTGGCCTCTCGTCCATGAGGGCGATTTCGAGATGAGCGCGAGCGTCAAGGCCTACTTCGCCTTGAAGATGATCGGCGATTCCATCGATGCGCCGCATATGGTGCGGGCGCGCGAGGCGATCCACGCGCGGGGCGGTGCCATCAAGAGCAACGTGTTTACGCGCTTCATGCTGGCTTTGTTCGGCGTGACGACCTGGCGCAGCGTGCCGGTGCTGCCGGTCGAGATCACGTTGCTGCCGTTGTGGTTCCCGTTTCACCTGAACAGGATTTCCTATTGGGCCCGCACCACGCTGGTGCCGCTTCTGGTGCTGGCCGCGCTGAAGCCGCGAGCGAAAAATCCAAAGGGCGTGGGCATCGACGAACTGTTTCTACAGGACCCGCGTTCGATCGGCATGACAGCCAAGGCGCCGCATCAAAGTTGGGGCTGGTTTTTGTTTTTTCGCATTCTGGATAGCGTGCTGCGGGTGATCGAGCCGCTGTTTCCGAAGAAGCTGCGCGCGCGCGCCATCGATACGGCGGTCGCCTTCATCGAAGAGCGGCTGAACGGCGAAGACGGGCTGGGCGCGATCTTTCCGCCGATGGCCAATGCCGTGATGATGTATGCGGCGCTTGGCAAGGACGCAGACTATCCGCCGCGCGCGACGCAGCGGCGGGGCCTCGCGAAGCTCCTGGTGATCCGCGAGGACGAGGCCTATTGCCAGCCTTGTGTGTCGCCGGTGTGGGACACCGCGCTGGCCTGTCATGCCATGATCGAAGCCGGGGGCGAGGCCGCGCTGCCGTCTGCCAGGCAGGGGCTGGACTGGCTGCTGCCCAAACAGGTCCTGGACGTGAAGGGAGACTGGGCGGTCAAAAGCCCGACTACCCGCCCGGGGGGCTGGGCCTTCCAGTACAACAACGCCTATTATCCGGACCTCGACGATACCGCCGTTGTCGTCATGGCGATGGATCGTGTCCGGCGCGATGCGCCGAACCCGGCATACGATGCGGCGATTGCCCGTGGCCGGGAATGGATCGAGGGCATGCAGAGCAAGGACGGCGGCTGGGGAGCCTTCGACGTCAACAACCTCGAATATTACCTCAACAACATCCCGTTCTCGGACCACGGCGCCTTGCTTGACCCCCCGACCGAAGACGTCACGGCCCGCTGCGTTTCCATGCTGGCCCAGTTGGGGGAAAACGCCGATACCAGCCCTGCGGTGGCGGCCGGAGTCTCTTACCTGCGGAAGACCCAGCTCGCGGAGGGGTCCTGGTACGGCCGCTGGGGCCTGAACTACATTTACGGCACCTGGTCGGTGCTCTGTGCGCTTAATGCCGCAGGGGTCGGCCACCAGGACCCGATGGTGCGAAAGGCCGCGGACTGGCTGTTGTCGATCCAGAACGCCGACGGCGGCTGGGGGGAGGATGCGACCAGCTATCGACTCGACTATAAGGGATTTGAGGGTGCCCCGACGACGGCCTCACAAACGGCATGGGCTTTGCTTGGTCTAATGGCGGCGGGCGAGGTCGAAAATCCGGCCCTTGCCCGTGGTGTTGAGTACCTCATGTCCACACAGGCCCAAAACGGCCTGTGGGATGAGCAACGCTACACGGCAACGGGGTTTCCTCGGGTGTTTTATCTGCGCTATCATGGCTATTCGAAATTCTTTCCGCTCTGGGCGTTGGCGCGGTACCGGAATTTGCGAAAGACCAACAGCAGGGTGGTAGGGGTCGGGATGTGAGATTGGGGGCAGCGGCTGCCGCGCCCGTGGGCCAAGTGGACCCGCGGCCGGTTCTTATTGTGACTGGTCTCATTCAGGAGGCCCGGATCGCGTCCGGGCCCGGAATGACCGTTATTTGCAGCAGTAGCGATCCGCAGCAGTTGCGCGCCCTGCTCACTGTATTCGATCCCACGACGATCCGGGGGGTGATCAGCTTTGGCGTTGCCGGAGGGCTCGATCCTGCCTTGAAGTCCGGCGATATCGTGGTGGCGACGGAAGTGCGCGCCGGCGAGACCCGTTGGCTTGCCGATCTGGCGCTGAAAGAGGATTTGATCGCTGGCTTTGGCTTTGGGCGCCGGCGCATTGTCAGGGGAAGCCTGGCGGGTGCCGAGCAAGTGGTCGCCGCCCGTCATCTCAAGGAGGCGCTGCACCTGGAAACCGGCGCGGCCGCGGTCGACATGGAAAGCCATATCGCGGCGGAGTATGCCGCCAATGCCGGGCTTCCGTTTGCTGCCCTTCGGGTGGTCAGCGATCCCGCCCACCGGGCTTTGCCGCCGCTGGCCATGGCCGCGATCAAGCCGAATGGCGACATCGACCTGCGTCAGGTTCTGCGCAGCGTCGCCCGCAATCCGCGGACGCTGCGCGATCTCGTGACAACGGGGATCGACTTCAACCGCGCGCTGCGCAGCCTACGCGGCTGTCGAGGCTTTCTGCTGGGCAGCGAGGGCCTCGTCGCGGCGGATCTCTGACAGCCGCTTCTGCACTTCGGCCGAGAAGATGTACTGGGCCGGCCGCTGCTTGGTCAGGTCGATTTCCGGCGCCATCGGGCCCGTCGTGCGGATGCCGCGCACCGCGACCGCCAGCGCCTTCAGCGGATTACTGAAAGCGGCGCTCGCCGCGGTCGGCTCGTAGCCGCAATGGGCCATACAGTCGGCGCACTTCTCGTACTTGCCGGTGCCGTAGGTTTCCCAGTCCGTCGTGTCCATCAGCTCCTTGAAGGTCTTGGCATAGCCTTCACCGAGCAGATAGCAGGGCTTCTGCCAGCCGAAGATGTTGCGGGCGGGCATTCCCCACGGGGTGCATTCGTAGCTCTGGTTGCCGGCCAGGAAGTCCAGGAACAGGGTGGAATGCATGAAGTTCCACTTCTTGCCCTTGCCGCGGGCAAACACGTCGCGGAACAGGTTTTTCGTCTTGGTGCGGTTGAGGAAATGCGCCTGGTCGGGCGCACGCTCATAAGCATAGCCCGGCGACATCGAAACGCCGACCCCGAGCTCCGTGGTGAGGTCGAGGAATTTGGCGATGTCTTCCGCCGAATGTCCGTCGAAGATCGTGGCGTTGACGTTGACCGCAAAACCCTTGGCCTTGGCGGCCTTGATTGCCGAGACGGCGCGATCGAACACGCCTTCTTGCGATACGGCCTTGTCGTGATGGTCCTTCAACCCGTCGAGGTGGACCGAGAAGAACAGGTAGGGCGACGGCTGGAACAGGTGCAGTTTCTTTTCGAGCAGCAACGCATTGGTGCAGAGTGAGACGAATTTCTTGCGCTCCACCAAACCGCGAACAATCTCGCCGATGTCCTTGTGAATCAACGGTTCGCCGCCGGGGATCGCCACCATCGGCGCGCCGCATTCGTCGGCCGCATCCCAGCACTCCTGCGCGCTCATCCGTCGATTGAGGATCGCATCCGGATAGTCGATCTTGCCGCAGCCGACGCATGCGAGGTTGCAGCGAAACAGCGGTTCCAGCATCAGCACCAGCGGATATCGTTTCCGGCCCATCAGCTTCTGCTTCAGCATATAGCTGCCGATGCGAATTTCCTTGAAGAACGGTATTGCCATTACGAGTCTTTCTGCATCCAAGATGAGGAGTTTGTCAGCCCGCCGCCAACTCTGCCGGAAGCCGGAATTCGATATTCTCTTCGCGGCCCGGGAGCACCGAAACCGCAACCGGTCCAATGCGCCTCAAGGCCTCGATCACGTCGTCCACCAGAACTTCAGGCGCCGAAGCGCCGGCGGTGATGCCGACCGCCTTGGCATCCTTCAGCCATTCCGGATTGAGTTCACTGCCATCGGCAATCAGGTAACTCGCAACACCGACTTCGGTGCCGATTTCGCGTAAGCGGTTTGAATTGGAACTATTGGTGGCCCCAACCACCAGGATAACGTCGACGAGCTTACTCAGGTCCCTTACCGCAGATTGGCGGTTCTGTGTCGCATAGCAGATATCCCGGATATCGGGGCCTTGAATGTCTGTAAATCGCTGGTGGAGGGCAGCGATGATGTCCCTGGTGTCATCCACGCTGAGCGTGGTCTGGGTGATATAGGCCACAGGGGCGTCAGCCGGCAGTGTCAGGGCCGCGACGTCATCGACGTTCTGGACCAACAGCACGGGACCGGGAACCTGCCCCATGGTGCCTTCGACCTCGGGATGGCCGGCGTGGCCGATCAGGATGAGAGAGCGGCCCTTCGACATGTACCGCTTGCCCTGGTTGTGAACCTTGGTCACCAGCGGGCAGGTGGCATTGAGCACCGGCAGGCCACGCGCGGCAGCCTCTTCTTCCACGCTGCGCGCCACGCCATGGGCGCTGAATACTGTGACGGCGTTGGCGGGCACTTCGGAAAGGTCCTCGACGAAGATCGCCCCTTTGTTCTTCAGGCTCTCGACCACGTACTTGTTGTGGACGATCTCATGGCGCACATAGACCGGCGGGCCATACTTTTCGAGCGCCCGTTCGACGATTTCAATCGCACGCACGACGCCTGCGCAAAATCCGCGCGGCTGAGCTAGATAGACTTCCATTGGACGGCCGTTACGCAAATTAGACTACCCTCATTTTGGCGTGCGATCCGGTGAGGACAACGGCCAATATATGTAATATCTGCAGTGCAACATCTACACCAAGCCTATAGGCCCGTTGGTGCAGGGCTTTGTGTCAAAAAAAGACCGGATAGGAAAGGCGACTCGGAACAGGATGGCCTGCGGGACGGTTATATGCGGTTCCCAGCGTTAATTTAGGTAAGATAATACAGATTTTTGAGGGCGCACCCTTCGATCGCCTCGCGGCTGCGTCATTAAGCGCAGCTAAACGGTGATCTTGTGACGAACGGCCCGGAATTGGCGCTTTCTGAAGCTTTTATGGCCAGAAGCGACGGAAAAACCTCAAAAACAACATTAGATTGGCCGGGAGAACTCCGCTAGACAGCGGGCGTTTCCGGCAGGCCTTTCAGACCAGAAAGAGAAGATGTGCTGACAAAGATAGTTGTTTCGATTGTTCGGACCTGCACCCGGTTTGCCGCCACGACTGTCCTCATTGCCCTCGCCCTTGCGGTCGGGGCCGGCTTCTACACGGCCAAACATTTCGAGATCAATACCGACATCAACACGCTGATTTCTTCCAATCTCGACTGGCGCAAGCGCGACATCCAGTTTGACACGGCTTTCGACCGGGACAGCACGATTCTCGCTGTCGTGGAGGCGCCGACCCCTGAATTGACGAACTCGGCGAGTGCGGCGCTCTATCAGAAGCTCGCTGGCGACAAGCAGCATTTTGAATCGTTGCAGCCGCTCGGTTCGGGCGAGTTCTTTGAAAAGAACGCTTTCTTGTTCCTGCCGAAGGACCAGGTTGCGCATCTGACTGGCCAGTTCGAGCAGGCAGCGCCGCTGATCGAGATCATGGCGGGCGATCCATCCTTGCGCGGGCTAACGGGGGCGCTGGAAACCGCGCTTGCCGGCGTCAAGCGCGGCCAGATCAAGCTCGACAGCACCGAGCGGCCCTTTAACCAGATCGCTCAGACGGTCGAAGACGTGCTGAAGAACGGCAACGCGACGTTCTCCTGGCGTGAACTGCTCAGCGACAAGCCTCTGACCGACGCAGACAAGCGCGCCTTCATCGAGTTCAAGCCGATTCTGGATTTCAATGCGCTTGAGCCCGGCAAGGCGGCAACTGACGCGATCAGGCAGGCGGCAGCCGATCTCAATCTCGAAGGCCAATACGGTGCGCGGGTCAGGTTGACCGGCCCGGTGCCGATCTCCAATGAGGAGTTTGCGACCGTAGCCGATGGCGCCATCGTCAACGGGATTGGCACCACCCTGGTCGTGCTTTTCATCCTCTGGATGGCGTTGCATTCGGCGAAGATCATCTCGGCGGTGTTCGCCAACCTGTTCATCGGCCTTTCGATCACCACCGCGATCGGTCTGAAAATGGTGGGCTCGCTCAACCTGCTCTCGATTGCATTTGCCGTTTTGTTTGTCGGACTAGGAGTGGATTTCGGGATTCAATTCAGCGTTCGCTACCGTTCGGAGCGTTTTAAAGGCAGCGATTTGAAGACGGCGCTGGCGAAAGCTGCCGAACGTTCCGCCGTCCCGCTTTCGCTCGCGGCAATGGCGACAGCGTCGGGGTTCATGTCGTTCCTGCCGACTGACTACAAAGGAGTTTCGGAACTGGGCGAAATCGCAGGCGTCGGCATGCTGGTGGCATTTTTAACCAGCATCACCGTGTTGCCGGCCCTACTCAGCCTGCTCAATCCGCCCGGAGAAGACGAACCGGTCGGTTACGCCTTTTTGGCGCCGGTCGATCATTTTCTCGAAAAACACCGCGTGCTTATCGTTGGCGGAACGTTGCTGGTCGCGGCTGCTGGTCTGCCGCTGCTTTATTTCCTGCACTTTGATTTCAACCCGATGCATTTGCGCAATCCCAATGCTGAATCGATCGCGACATTTCTCGACCTGAGAAAAGATCCGAACACCGGCGCCAACGCCATCGATGTGATGACAAACTCGGAAGCTGACGCGAAGAAGATCGAAGCCAAGCTCTCCCAGTTGCCCGAAGTGCTCAATGTCGTCTCGCTGGACAGTTTCGTGCCGGAGGATCAGGCTGAAAAACTCAAGCTGATTGCGCAGGGAGCCAAGGTTCTCAATCCCGTGCTTAATCCTGAATCGGTCGATGAGCCGCCGTCGGATGCGGAAAACATCGATGCCTTGAAAAGTTCGGCTGAAAGTCTGCGCAAGACGGCAGGCGACGCGAAAGGGCCGGGAGCGGTCGCGTCGCGGCGGCTTGCGGACGACCTGTCACGGCTTGCCGATTCGAACGAGGCCACGCGTCAAAAGGCGCAAGCCATCTTCGTCACACCGCTGAAAGTGGTGCTCGATCAACTCAAGAACGCGATGCAGGCCAAGCCCGTCAGCCTCAACACCTTGCCAGCCGATTTGGTGAGCGGCTGGAAGACCAAGGATGGCCTGATGCGCGTCGAGGCCGAGCCGCGTGGCGATCCGAACGACAACGAAACGCTGCGCAAATTTGCCGCCGCCGTGCTCGCCGCCGAGCCGACCGCGATCGGTGGCCCGGTATCGATTCTCAAGTCCGGCGACACGGTCGTTAAGGCATTTATTCACGCCGGTTTCTGGGCGCTGCTCGTGATCAGCCTGCTGCTCTGGGTCACTTTGCGTCGCATCACCGACGTGCTGCTGACCCTGGTGCCGCTATTGGTGGCGGGTGCGGTGACGCTCGAGATCTGCGTGCTGATCGGCATGCCGCTCAACTTCGCCAATATCGTCGCGCTGCCCTTGCTGCTCGGCGTCGGCGTCGCCTTCAAGATTTATTATATTACGGCGTGGCGTTCCGGGAGAACGAACCTGCTGCAATCGAGCCTGACCCGCGCGATCTTTTTCAGCGCGCTGACGACCGCGACCGCGTTCGGCAGTCTGTGGCTGTCAAGTCATCCGGGAACGGCAAGCATGGGTAAGCTTCTGGCGCTGTCGCTCGTCACGACGCTTGCCGCCGTGCTGCTGTTTCAGCCAGCGTTAATGGGCAAACCGCGCGATGTCGGGAATTAGGCAGATATCGCCAACCGTGTCGGCAGCCGGAGTTGCCTGCTTCTGACCCTGCATTTTGTTGGCCGCCTCGACAGCACCCGTAGTTTTCGGGGGTACCGCGGTCTTTGTCGCTTTTGCTAGGCTGTTTGCGCTGCTCGGTGGAATCGGGCCGGCGATACGGGTCCATGTTTCCCCGCCGCACAGGAAGCCGAGCACGCAGCCCTGAACTTCCAGTTTATCGGAACCAACGGGCTTGATGGTCGAACTATAACTTTTTCCGTCGTTGGCGTTGTAGACCTCGCCTTCCCACTGATCGACTCCGGACTTCTTCTTCATGTTGATGAGCACAGGTATGCCCAGCGTCGGTCTAGTTCTTTTGGAGGCGTCCGGGTTGTGTTCGTCGAGGCCGGGCTCTTTCTCCCAGATCACCGCGCCCCACATGTTGCCGTTGCACTCGGCGACGCGGATGTGGGCCACGCCGTCTGCCACGCGCCAATCTCCCGTCGGGTCCGCCGCAAAAGCGGACGCCGTCGTCATGGCAAAAAATGCTCCAAAAAATATAGCGGTTCGCATGAAGTCTCGGGGGCGGTGCAACATGGCGTAACCTATGCTCAAAAGAATAATCGGGAGGATGGCAAAACGCCGCACAGGGCGTTTTCAGTTGACGAAACCAGCGCTAATTGAAGTATTTAGCTGATGACATATTCCAATCTAGACGTTTCTGAGATGTTTGTGGACCGGCAGGGGCAACGCAGCTCCATGCACGCGCGCCATTTGAACGAACAGCTCGTTCGGGTTCTCAAAACGATTGGATATGATGTCGGTTTCCAGAAAGGCCAAGGCCAGTACCTGTTTGATCGTGACGGTGCTCGTTATCTCGACTTACTGAGCGGGTTTGGCGTTTTTGCGATTGGACGGAACCATCCGGCCCTGCGCACGGCGCTCAAGAGTGTGCTGGACAGTGATCTTCCCAATCTGGTGCAACTCGATGTTTCGACGCTTGCGGGCGTACTCGCGGAGCGGTTGCTCAAATATGTGCCATATCTGGACAAGGTCTTTTTTGCAAATTCGGGTGCGGAGTGTGTCGAGGCCGCTATCAAGTTTGCCCGTGCCGCCACCGGCCGGCCCGGTATCGTTTATTGTGCGCACGCCTATCACGGGCTGACCTACGGTGCGTTGTCGCTGACGGACGATTCAAACTTCCGCGGTGGATTTCAGCCGCTGCTTCCCGGCTGCACCTCGATTCCCTTTAACGACCTTGCCGCACTCGAAGAGGCCTTGTCGTCGCGTGAAGTCGCCGCTTTCTTTGTCGAGCCAATCCAGGGCAAGGGCGTCAACATGCCCACCGACGAGTTCTTGCCCGGTGCCGCAGCGTTGTGCCGCAAGTACGGCACGCTGATGGTTGCCGACGAAATCCAGACCGGTATGGGCCGGACGGGACGCTTCCTTGCGGTGGAGCACTGGAACGTCGAGCCTGACATGGTGCTTTTGTCCAAGGCGCTTTCGGGCGGTCACGTGCCGGTTGGTGCCGTGCTCCTCCGCAAGGGCATCTTCGACAAGATCTTCAGTCAAATGGATCGCGCGCTTGTGCACGGTTCGACGTTTGCAAAGAACGATCTGGCGATGGCCGCCGGCATCGCGACGCTTGAGGTCATCAAGTCGGAGAAGTTGGTAGAGGCTGCCGCCAAGCGCGGCGCCGAACTGCGGCTCGCGCTCAACCGGATGGTTCCGGAATACGAGTTGCTGAAGGAAGTGCGCGGCAAGGGGTTGATGATCGGCCTTGAGTTCGGTTCGCCGAAATCCTTGCGGCTGAAGGCTTCGTGGAACGTGTTGGAGAGCGCCAACAAGGGCCTGTTCTGTCAGCTCATCACCGTTCCCTTGTTCAAGGACCACAAGATCCTGACTCAGGTGTCGGGACACGGCAGCCACACCATCAAGCTGTTGCCGCCGCTGACCATCACCGAAGAGGACTGTAACTGGATCGAGCGGGCATTCGATGCAGTGATCGCGTCCAGCCACAAGGTCCCCGGAGCGATCTGGTCGCTCGGCAAGACGCTGGTCGACAATGCGGTTCGCAAGTCGGCTTAGGCTTTAGCGCGAATCTTCCAGGATCATCGCCGCACCCTTTTCGGCGATCATCGCGGTTGGGGTGTTGGTATTGCCCGAGGTGATCGTGGGCATGATGGATGCATCCGCGACCCGCAGGCCGGCGATCCCGCGAAAGCGCAAGCGCTCGTCGACCACCGCCGTGGGGTCGCTGGACGTCCCCATTTTCGCTGTTCCTACGGGGTGAAAAATAGTTGTTCCGATGTCGCCAGCGGCTTTTGCCAATGACGCATCGTCATCGCCGACCGAAGGGCCGGGCAGGAATTCCTGGGGATGGTAGGGGGCAAGCGCCGGCTGCTTCATCAGCCGCCGCGTGGTGCGGATGGCGTCAGCGGCGACCTCACGGTCTTCGTCGGTGGACAGATAGTTTGGTGCAATCGAAGGCGCCTGATCGGGAGCCGGTGACTTGATCCGCACGGTGCCGCGCGAGGTCGGCTGCAAGTTGCAGGCGCTGACGGTGATGGCGGGAAATCGGTGCAGTGGATCGCCGAACTTGTCGAGCGACAAGGGCTGCACGTGGAACTGAATATTGGCCCGGTCGCGGCGGGAATCCGAGCGGGTGAAAATACCAAGTTGCGACGGCGCCATGGTCAGCGGCCCGCGCCGCCGGAAGGCGTAGTCGAGGCCCATCAGGCCGCGTCGTACAAGAGAATAATAGGTCTCGTTGAGGGTCCGCACACCGGTGACCTTGTAGATCGCGCGCTGCTGGAGATGGTCTTGCAGGTTGTGCCCGACACCCGGCTTGTCCATGACGCTGGCGATGCCGAGCGGTGTCAGCCACTCCGCCGGGCCAATGCCGGAACGATGCAGCACCTGCGTCGAACCGATCGAGCCGGCGCAGAGAATGACCTCGCCTTTGGTGCGGGCCTCGAACACCTCGCTATCCCTTGCGAACAAGACGCCCGCGGCGCGGCCGTTCTCGACGATGAGGCGATCGACCAGCACATTTTTTTCAAGGCGCAGATTGGCGCGCTTCAAGGCGGGCTTGAGGAAACCGCGGGCGGACGACCAGCGCCGGCCGCGCTTCTGGTTGACGTGGAAATAGCCGACGCCTTCATTGTCGCCGGTGTTGAAATCCGCAGTCTTGCGAATTCCCATTTGCTCGGCGGCGTTACCGACGGCATCGAGTATGGCCCATGACAGCCGCGGCGCCTCGATGCGCCAGCCGCCGCCGGCGCCATGGTGTTCGCTCTCGCCGAGAAAATGATCCTCCAGCCGGCGGAAGGCGGGCAATACATCGTCGTAACCCCAGCCGGTCAGGCCAAGCTGGCGCCAGTGGTCGTAGTCGGCAGCCTGTCCGCGCATCGAGATCATGGCATTGATGGCCGACGAGCCGCCGATCACCTTGCCGCGGGGATAGGCCAGCAAACGGCCGTTGAGGCCGGCCTCGGCCTCGGTCCGAAACATCCAGTCCGACCGTGGATTGCCGATCGCGAACAGGTAGCCTACCGGGATGTGAAACCAGATCCAGTTGTCCCTGCCGCCGGCTTCCAGGATCAGCACCCGGTTTTTCGGATCAGCCGACAGGCGGTTGGCGACGATGCATCCGGCGGTGCCGGCGCCGACGACGATGTAGTCGAAATCTCCCTCGATCCGCGTGGCCATTTCCGGTTTCCATCCCTTCGTCTGCGCACCTGGTTTGTCAGACGTTAATAGGCCGGACCAAAGTCCGGCCATTGCGCCTTTGTCAATGCAAGGGTCCGGGTTCTCTTACGAGGGGTATTGGGCGGGCCGGGCCTTGCATGCTAAACAGGGGTGACATCAACGATTTAGCCCCGAGTTTCTCATGCCCATTGTCAACCGCGTGGCCGACCTGCAACCCGATATCCAGGCATGGCGCCGTGATATCCATCAACACCCTGAACTCGGATACGACGAGCACCGTACGGCTGCCTTTGTGGCCGAACGGCTTCGGGAATTCGGCTGCGACGAGGTGGCGACCGGTCTTGGCGGGACCGGCGTCGTAGGCCGCATCAAGGGACGCAAGCCGGCCGGCAAGGGAGATGTCCGGTCCATCGGGCTTCGGGCCGACATGGATGCGCTTCCGATCGAAGAGGCGACCGGATTGCCCTATGCCTCCAAGACCTCCGGCAAAATGCACGCCTGCGGCCATGACGGGCACACTGCGATGCTGCTCGGCGCGGCGCGGTATCTGGCCGAGACCAGGAATTTCGCGGGCGAGGCGGTTGTGATCTTTCAGCCGGCGGAAGAGGGCGGGTTCGGTGCGGCCGCCATGATCAAGGATGGGCTGTTCGAGCGCTTTGCCATCGATCAAGTCTACGGCATGCACAATGGTCCGGGAATTCCGGTAGGCTCCTTCGCCATCCGGCCGGGTCCGATCATGGCCTCGACCGATGCTGTCAATATCTATATCGAAGGACGCGGGGGCCACGCGGCGCGCCCGCATCTGTCGATCGATTCCGTCATGGTCGGCGCCCAGCTGGTCACTGCGTTGCAATCCATCGTGTCGCGCAGCGTCGATCCGCTGGAGGCCGCCGTGATCTCGATGTGCGAGTTCCACGCCGGCAACGCCCGCAATGTGATCCCGCAAACCGCCGAAATCAGGGGCACTGTTAGGACCTTGACGGCAGACGTGCGAGCGCTGGTTGAGAAGCGTGTGCGTGAGGTCGTCGCCGGCGTGGCGCAGATGACTGGCGCGAAGATCGACCTGGAATATCTGCGCGGCTATCCGGTCGTGGTGAACCATGCCGCGGAAACGGATTTTGCGATCAAGGTGGCCGAAGACGTTGCCGGTAACGGCCATGTTCAGGAGATGCCGCCGCTGATGGGAGGCGAGGACTTCGCCTACATGCTGGAGAAGCGGCCGGGTGCGTTTATTTTCTGCGGCAACGGCGACAGCGCCGGGCTGCATCATCCCGCGTATAATTTCGACGATAATGCGATTGTCTTTGGCACGTCCTACTGGATCAAGCTGGTCGAAAACACGCTTGCTGCGTGAGTAAACGATCGCGCAATGGCATTTCATCGATGAATGCAAAAAGGCCCGCGCCGGAAGCGCGGGCCTTCTTTCTTGACGCCGTATCCGCCGGATCAGAACAGATGCGAGAAGATGAAGTACAGCGAACCAGAGAGCAGGATCGCCACGGGCAGCGTCAGTACCCAGGCCATCGCCATGTTGCGGATGGTCGCGAGCTGTAGCCCCGAGCCGTTGGCCGCCATGGCGCCGGCGACGCCCGATGACAGCACGTGGGTGGTGGAGACCGGAAGGCCGAACGTATCGGCGGCGAAGATCGTAGCGGCGGCAACCAGCTCCGCCGACGCTCCTTGAGCGTAGGTGAGATGCGTCTTGCCGATCTTTTCACCCACCGTCACCACGATACGCTTCCAGCCGATCATGGTGCCTAGGCCAAGCGCCAATGCGACCGCAATCTTCACCCAATTCGGGATGAACTTGGTGGCGCTGTCCAGCGAGTCCTTATAGGCGACCAGGGTCAGGATATCTTCCTTGCTCAGATCGCTCTGCTTGTCCTTCATCAGGAACCGGATCGCTTCCGAGGTCAGGTACATGTCGTTGCGGGTGTTGCCGACGACGGTCGCGGGAACCTTGTTCAGTGAACCGTACTTCTGAACCTGGTCGCCGACGTCCTTTACGAGCGCCGCCAGCGAAGGATAGGTGTCGTCGCTGAACTGGTGCTGCGATACGTACTCCGTCACTTTCGGGCGCGGATCGCCGATGACGCTATGGCCGGCGCTCTTGGCCGAAACCACGGCAGCGGCGGCGTCCGAGGCTTTCTGGAACACCACGACCTGGGAATCCGGCAAAGCGCGATTGAGGGCGTAGGCTGTCGGCACGGTGCCGATCAGGATCAGCATGATCAGGCCCATGCCCTTCTGGCCGTCGTTCGAACCGTGCGCGAAGCTGACGCCGGTGCAGGTCAGGATCAAAAGGCCGCGGATCCAGATTGGCGGCGCCTTGTTGCCTTCCGGCGCGGCGTAGAGCTTGGGATTTTGGATGATCTTCCTCATGACGATCAGAAGAAGTGCGGCAAAGATGAAACCGACCAGCGGCGACAACAGTAGCGCGTAGCCGATTTCGGTCGCCTTGCTCCAGTCGACACCCGAGGTGCCTTCGCGGCCACGCAACAGCGCGTTGGTAACGCCGACGCCGATGATCGATCCGATCAGCGTGTGGGAGCTGGAAGCCGGCAGGCCGAAAAACCAGGTTCCGAGATTCCACATGATCGCGGCGATCAGCAGGGCAAACACCATCGCGAAACCGGCGCTGCTTCCGACCTGAAGGATGAGTTCAACCGGCAGCAGCGAAACGATGCCGAAGGCCACCGCGCCGGACGACGTCAGAACGCCGAGGAAGTTGAAGAACCCCGACCACATCACGGCGAATTCGGCCGGCAGCGAGTTGGTATAGATGACGGTCGCGACCGCGTTGGCGGTATCATGGAACCCGTTGACGAATTCGAAGCCGAGCGCGATCAGCAGCGCCACAATCAACAGCAGGTAGGGCAGGAAGCTCGTGATCTTGGCCCCGGTGGCATCCACATCGGCGTAAATGCTGTAGGCCACAAATCCCAGGCCAGCAGCAAGAATGCCAAAAAAGATAATCATCGTCAGCGGGTTAAAGCCCTTGTCGAGATTGGGCTTTGAAGCCGGTTCAATCGGTCCGTTGTCCGTCTCGCTAATTTTTTGGTTAAGTACAAAATCAGTCATATCCACGCCCCTGATACGATGAGCTTTCATCAATGGCTGATGGATTTGAAGGTTATGTGACAGCCGGGAGGTTATCCCCGCTCACGGCTGGGGGCCCCAACGATCCAATTGGAATCACTGACGGAAAATCTTTTGAAAAGAGCTTGCGGCGGTCCCATCGATCCACCGATTTTTTATGATGGAAGGCAAATGGTCAGTTTGCAAAAAATCTTCTCACCAACCCCGATTGACTCTCTTGGTCCTGTTAGCTTTATATTAGAACAAATAGTGAACAAGCGGCATGGCCCTGGGTTCTTCTCTTCGGGAGCCGCGAGCATTTTTAATCCTTTGCAAGGAGCGGTGCATGCGAGAGCAAGCACGCAGCCTTTCGACTTTACGCCGTCATATCGAGCGCCTCGAGGCGAACGATATGGCACATCCACCGCGCCGGACGCCGCTCGGGCATGCGGAGGCGGATGCGAGCCTGCAAGGCGGGCTCGCTTTGGGCGCCGTTCACGAGGTGTTTGCGCAAGCCGGCCGGCAGAGTGCTGTGGCGACCGGCTTTGTCGCAGGGCTCGCGAGCCGCGTCGCCGCGCGGCGGCCGATGGTTTGGATCCGGCAGGATTTCACGGAAGTTGAAACAGGTGCGGTCTCGATGAGCGGGTTTTCCGAACTCGGTCTTGATCCGCGCCTTCTCGTCACCGTCCGCGTCACGGACGTGGACCATGCATTGCGCACGGCCGCCGACGCGCTGGCCTGCGATGCGGTGGGCGCGGTCGTGCTGGAGGTCTGGGGCGAGGCAAGGCAGTTCGATCTCGTTGCCAGCCGCAAGCTGACGCTGGCCGCGCAAGCCTCGGGCGCGACCGGCCTGATGCTGCGGATGGCGGCCGAGCCGAGGGCCTCGACGGCCGAGACCCGATGGATCGTGCGCGCGGCGCATTCGCCACCTGGCTCACACCCATCGAGCGCATGGGGATCGCCGCTGTTGGAGGCGCAGCTTGTCCGCAACCGTCATGGCCCCGTTGGCCGCTGGATCATGGAATGGAAATGTGATGAGTGCCTTTTCGGAGAACCGGCGGCGTATCCTCAGCCTGTGGCTGCCGCGCCTGCCTATCGACCGTATCAAGCGACAATTACAACAAATAAAAACGCTTTCAGGCGAAGCGGTTATCGCGTCGCGTGAAGAAAGTACGTCAAACCGGGTCGAACCAGTTGATGCGCCCGGCATTGTCGTTGCCAGGCAAAACAACATGCTGCGGATTTCGGCGCTCGACGATGCGGCGGCGCATTTCGGCCTTGCGGTCGGCCTGCCACTCGCCAACGCCCGCGCCATCTGTCCGCAGGTCGCGGTCTATGATGCCGATGAGGCTGCGGATGCCGCCGCGCTGAACGCCATCGCCTGTTGGTGCGACCGCTTCACCCCCCTGGTGGCGCTCGATCCTCCGCACGGTCTTTTTCTCGACGTCACCGGTTGTGCGCACCTGTTCGGCGGCGAGGCGGCGATGATGAATCTTGTATGCGGCAGATTGACCGCGCAGGGCTTTATGGTCAGCGCCGCGATCGCCGGCACCGCCGTCTGTGCCCGGACGCTGACCCGTCATGTCCATGGCCGCATCGTCCGCGACGGCGAGGAGCGTGATGCGGTCAGGCGGCTGCCGGTGTCCGCACTCGGCGCGGATGCCGCCGTGGTAACGGGTTTGCGCCGCGCCGGTCTGAAAACCATTGGTGAAGTAGCGGAGCGTGCGGGCTGCGAAATCACCGCCCGGTTTGGCTCTGGCTTCACGGCGCTATTGGAACAAGCGTTGGGTGAGCGCGATGCGCCGATCAGTCCGCGCCAACCGCTACCCGATTACATCGTGGAAAAGCGCTTTGCCGAACCGGTCGTGACCGAAACGGTGATCTCGGCCACCTTGTCGGGACTGGCGGGGACGCTGGTCGCGGCGATGGGGAGGCAAGGGAAGGGTGCACGGCGGCTGGAAGCGCGTTTCTTCCGGACCGATGGCGCGGTTCGCACCATCACGGTCGATACCGGGCAGCCCGTCACCAAAGCCGACGTGATCGACCGGCTGTTCCGGGAGCGGCTGGAGGCTTTGAGCGACCCGCTCGATCCCGGTTTTGGATTCGACCTCATTCGCCTGGCTGCGAGCCGCACCGAAATCGTCGTGCAACAGCAGCGCGATCTCGACGCCAACGTTCACGACAACGACGAGCTTGCAGCTTTGATCGATCGCGTTGCCGCACGCATCGGCGGCAAGCGCGTGGTCGTTCACCTGCCGCAGGATACGCATATTCCCGAGCGCGCGGTGTGGGCTGCGCCGGCGCAACATCATCTGGTGGCAGCCGCCCAGGCGGTCTGGCCGGCGCGTGTCGTGGGCGAGCCGCCGCTGCGGCCATTGCGGCTGTTCGAGCGGCCGGAACAGATCAAGGTGATCGCCGAGGTGCCGGATGGTCCTCCGGCGCGGTTCGTCTGGCGCCGCGCCACCCATGCGGTGGTTCGCACGGAGGGGCCTGAGCGCGTCGCCATGGAATGGTGGCGGGCGAGAAGCGCGGTGCTGACGCGCGATTACTTCCGCGTCGAGGACGAAGAAGGTCTGCGGTTTTGGCTTTATCGCGACGGGCTTTATGACCGCGAGATCGAACAGAACGAAGGCAAGCCCGTGCAGCCGAACTGGTTCATGCATGGACTGTTCGCATGACGACGGTTTCTTACGCGGAAATCGGCATCACGACGAATTTCTCGTTCCTGCGCGGCGGCTCGCATCCGCAAGATTATGTCCGTGAGGCAGGAAATCTGCGGCTCGCCGCCATCGGCATCGCCGACCACAATACGCTTTCCGGCGTCGTGCGGGCTTTCAAGGAACTCGAAAATCCCAAGATCCAGCACAAGCCGAGGCTTCTGATCGGGTCGCGGATCGTTTTCATCGACGGCACGCCGGACATCCTGGTCTATCCGCGTGACCGCCCGGCTTACGGCCGGCTGTGCCAGTTGTTGACGCAAGGCAAGCGCGGCGAGGGAACTCTCAAGGGCGAATGCCACCTGAGGATCGACGATCTCCTGGCGTTTGCGGAAGGGCAGCTTCTTGTGTTGGCGCTGCCGCACCGTTTCGAGGAAGCGAAAGCGCGCGAAGTTCTGGAACGCTTGCGTGGGAGCCGCGCCGATGGCGTATGGCTGGCAGCGAGCCATTTATATCGCGGCGACGACCGTCGGCGTCTCGCCCGCCTCAAGCGCATTGCGGATCAGGCCGGCGTGCCGCTATTGGCGACCAATGAGGTGCTCTACCATCATCCGTCCTGCCGCCCGTTGCAGGACGTTCTCACCTGTATCCGCGAGAAGACGACCATCGAGGTGATCGGGAAACGCCTTGAGGCGAATGCCGAACGTCATCTCAAGCCGGCAGAGGAAATGGCGCGGTTGTTTCGCGATGTGCCGGAGGCGATCGCAGAAACAATCCGGTTTGCCGATCGCATCATCTTTTCGCTCGATCAGCTCAAGTACCAGTATCCCGACGAGCCGGTGCCGCGGGGCAAGACCGCGCAGCAGCATCTGGAAGACCTGACCTGGGCGGGCGTGCAAACCTATTTCGCTGGCAACGTCGATGACACTTTGCGCGCCACTTTACGCAAGGAACTCGATCTCATCGCTGAACTGAAATACGCGCATTATTTTCTCACCGTGCATGACATCGTTCATTATGCGCGCAGCCAGAAAATTCTTTGTCAGGGGCGGGGGTCGGCTGCGAATTCCGCCGTGTGCTACGTGCTCGGCATCACCTCGGTCGATCCGACTCAGGTCGATCTGCTGTTCGAACGCTTCATCTCCAAGGAGCGGCTGGAGCCGCCCGACATCGACGTCGATTTCGAGCATTCGCGGCGCGAGGAGGTGATGCAATATGTCTACCGCCGCTATGGACGGCATCGCGCGGCCATTATCGCAACCGTCATTCACTATCGGCCCCGCAGCGCGATCCGCGACGTCGGCAAGGCGCTCGGGCTCACCGAGGATGTCACCGCGGCCCTTGCCGATACAGTGTGGGGGAGCTTGGGTTCAGGCCTTAACGACATGCAGGTCAAGCAGGCCGGGTTCGATCCGCAGAACCCGATGGTGGAACTCGCCGTCACACTCGCCACCGAACTGATCGAGTTTCCGCGACACCTGTCGCAACATGTCGGCGGTTATGTGCTGACGCAGGATCGGCTCGATACTTACGTGCCGATCGGCAATGCCGCGATGGACGATCGCACCTTCATCGAATGGGACAAGGACGATGTCGATGCGCTGAACATGATGAAGGTCGATGTGCTGGCGCTGGGAATGCTGACCTGCATCCGCAAATGTTTCGATCTGATCGCCGAGCACAAGGGCAAGCGATACGAACTCGCCGACATAAAATCAAAGGACGATGACGAAGTTTATCAGATGCTTCAAAAGGGCGAGTCGCTTGGCGTCTTCCAGGTCGAAAGCCGCGCGCAAATGAACATGCTGCCGCGCCTGAAGCCGCGCACCTTCTACGACCTTGTCATTGAAGTTGCGATCGTGCGGCCCGGACCGATCCAGGGCGACATGGTGCATCCTTATCTGCGCCGGCGGAAAATGAAGCCTGAGGACATTGAATATCCTTACCCCAAAGGGGGCAATAAGGATGAGTTACGCAATGTCCTGCACAAAACTCTCGGCGTGCCGCTGTTCCAGGAGCAGGCGATGCGGATTGCGATCGAGGCTGCGGGATTTTCTTCCGAAGAAGCCAACGGACTGCGCCGCGCGATGGCGACCTTCCGCAATGTCGGCACGATCGGAAATTTCGAAGAGAAGATGGTCAATAACATGATCAGGCGTGGCTATGATCGCACATTCGCCCAAAACTGTTTTGAGCAAATCAAGGGATTTGGTTCCTACGGCTTTCCCGAAAGCCATGCGGCGAGCTTCGCGCAGCTTGTCTATGTCTCGTCATGGCTGAAGCATTTTCATCCCGACGCCTTCTGTTGTGGTCTCCTGAATTCACAGCCGATGGGCTTTTATGCCCCGGCGCAAATCGTGAGCGACGCCCGCAAGAACGGCGTCAAGGTGCGCGAGATCGATGTGTCTCATAGCTATGCCGAGAACACACTGGAAGAAAAAGATGGCGACTATTGCGCGGTTCGGCTCGGCTTTCGCCAGATCGACGGATTCAAGTGGAATGATGAGGATGAGGAGCGGCTGAAATATATCCAGTCGTCATTCCGGGATGGTGCGTTAGCACCAGACCCGGAATCTCGAGATTCGGGGCTCACGCTTCGCGTGCCCCGGAATGACAGTAACGACGACTGGGCCGATCGCATCGTCGCCGCGCGAAATCGCCGCCCCTTTACGTCGCTGGAAGATTTTGCCCGCGACACGGCGTTACCCAAGCGCGCATTGATTTTGCTCGCCGATGCCGATGCGTTTCGTTCCATCGGGCTCGATCGGCGCGCCGCGTTGTGGGCGGTGCGGCGTCTGCCGGACGATCTGCCGCTGCCGCTGTTTACGACCGCTGCCGCCCGCGAGCAGCCGGACGAGCAGGCGCAGCCGCTACCGTCGATGCCGCTGGCGGAACATGTGGTGGCCGATTATCAGACCATTCGCCTGTCACTGAAGGGGCATCCGATGGAGTTCTTGCGGGCGGGGTTTGAGCGCGAGGGCGTCATCGCCTGTTCATCGGTGTCCGATGCGCGAGACAAACAACATGTCCGCTGCGCCGGTGTGGTGCTGGTGCGGCAGCGTCCGGGCAGCGCCAAGGGCGTCGTCTTCATGACGCTGGAAGATGAAACCGGAATCGCCAATATCGTGGTGTGGCCCAAGGTGATGGAGCGCTTCCGCAAGGAGGTGATGGGATCAAGGCTGATCCTGGTCGAAGGCACGATTCAAAGCAGCCCGGAAAAGGTCGTGCATCTCGTGGCGGAAAAACTGGTCGACCGCTCGCATGATCTCATTGCGCTCGCCAACGATACGCCGCGCCGCAAGCAACTATTGCCAGCGGGTCCCGCCTTGATCGAGCCGCTCAATGACGACCGACGCGATCATCCGGATCATCCGGCCCAGAAAATCCGTCATCCCCGCAACGTGCGTATCCTGCCGCCGTCGCGGGATTTTCATTAATCGCTTTGGAGCAGGCGCCACAATTTAATAGGGCTAGCAAAGGACCGCGATATCATATTAACCTCAAAGGGCCCTGCATAGTCATCTGCGGATATCCTGATGTCCCGGCGCAGTTTGGACGAGACTCTTTCATTTATTGCCGCCGTTGACCGCGCGGGGTCGGCGGACGCCGTATCGGAAACGGTACTATCGGTCGTCAAGCCATTTGGATTTTCCAGAGTCTTCGCCGGCATCATTCCCTTGCCCGGCATGTCGGCACAGCAACAGGTTGCGAATGTCGTTTTGCACCGCTGGCCGGAAAACTGGAGCCAACGCTATTTCTCGCAAGGATACCTGTTCGACGATCCCACGATTCAACGCGTCATGACATCTACAGAACCGTTCCTCTGGTCTGAGCTGGAGAGTTCGTATCGCGGCACTCCATCCGCCAAACGCATCATGGACGAGGCAACGGAGTTTGACCTTGGCTTTGGTTTCACCGTGCCGATGTTGACGCTCGACGGACAGTCCGCGGGCTTTTCCATTGCCAGCGACCGCGGGGAGTTGCCGCCACATTATCGAGGCCCGCTGCAATTGCTCGCGATGTATTCGTTTGGGCGCGCCCTCTCGCTGGCCGACACGCCACCATCGGTGAAGCTGACGTCGCGCGAAGCGGACGTGCTGCAATGGATCGCGGAAGGCAAGAGCGATTGGGAGATCAGCAAAATCCTGCACGTCTCCGAACATCTTGTGGACAAAATGGCGCGACAGATTCGAATTAAATTTGGCGCCACCAATCGGACGCAGGCCGTAGCCCAGGCGTTACGGCACAAGATCATCCGATAGAGTCAAGGTACGGGAATCCGTACTACCCCCGAATCTCTTCCAACCCCACCCTCCCGCCTGGAGGTTTTTGCCGGGTGGAGGACCAAATGGGGATTCATATTGTCGCGGCTGAAAATATCAGCTCCTACGCTGAAGCGATGGAGCAAGCCTACCGCTTGCGTCACACGGTGTTCGTGGAGGAAATGGGCTGGAACAATCTCAGGCGTCCGGACGGTCGCGAGATGGATCAGTTCGACGACGGCCGCGCCCTGCACATGCTGTACCTCGACGGCGATCGGCTGGTGGGCTATCAGCGCATGTTGCCATCCATGCGCCCGCATCTCCTGTCGTCGGTCATGCCGCACCTTTGCGATGGCGATTTTCCCGTCGGTCCGCATATCTGGGAATGGACGCGCTATTGCGTGACGAAGGACCACCGTGACCGCGGCCGGCTGCTAAGTCCCGTCGGAAACTTGTTGCTGTCGGCCATCGTGGAATGGGGGCTGGAAAACGGCGTGTCCAAGATCATCATTGAGATGAATCCGATCTGGCTGCTGCGGCTGGTGCAATTGCATTTCAGGGTCACGCCGCTTGGCATTCCTCGGGAGGATGGCAAAGACAGCATCGTCGCGGTGACCGCCGCCTTTGACGCGCGAACCTTGGCGCGCTTGAGACAGGTTCGCGGCGATGATCGGCTGGCGATTGTAGAACAACCGACAGCCGACCGGCGCTTTCTGGCTTGAACTGTTGTCCTTTGCTCCAGAGGTGTTCAAATGCGCTCCAGAGGAGTTCAAATGCCGGAACAGGACCTCAGTAAACTTAGCCGCATGATCGAAGATGCCTTGGTTGTTGCCGTCGAAATGGACGAGACAACCGCGATTTATCTGCTTTCGATGGTAAGCCTTGAACTGACAGAGAAGATCGAGGCAGCCAGCAGCGCCAGGCCCGACGGCCCGGGTTGGCCCATGCACTAGTGGTCCGATTCTAACATTCGCATCCCTTCTCAGCGACCACTCCTGTGAATGTTAGAATCACGGGCCCACCAGCAAATATATGTTTCTAGTGGAGTTTTGGATTTGGCATTCGCCTTCCGAGTTTGCGGCTAGGTGGAGGCGAATGCCAAATTCACTCCACCAGGGGGCGTGGGTCAGATGGCGGTGGGTTGACTGATTTGCCCGTCGGGCAAATCACTAACCCGCGTGTCCAGTCCTGTTTGCAAAAATATTTCGCTTAACCCGACGGGCAAATCACTCCTACAGCCTCGCGCATCTCGTCCGAAAGAGGGACGTTGGCCATCGTCACGAACGTTGGGCGGGATGCGGTGGACGCGAAGGCGCCGAAAGACGAACGGCGCCGTTGCGGACGGCGAAGTCGTGTGGTCCTGACGTCTCGACGCTGGCGTCAACCGGCCGATGATGCCTAGCGCATCACGGCGGGGATGGTGGCAAGAAAGCCCGATCACCAGGGAGATCACGAAGGAAGCCGTTAAAACCATTGCGCAGGGAAGGCCGGATTGATCCGGTGAACCTGTAGTGACTACGCTCGTGTGCTTTTTATTTTCGCACGCGAGGCTGCGGGTGCAACGGACACCCGGCTTTCCCTGCGCCCTCCAATTTCGAGGGCGACGGACGTTATTGCATAACCCGGGTGATGCCGCGGGAATGAAGACGTGTGCCAAGAACGTCATTGCGAGCCAATGGGTCGCGCGAAATGCGCGCCCGATGACAAGCTCCGCGAAGCAATCCAGAGTCAAAAGGACTGGATCGCGTCGTCGCTTTGCTCCTCGCGATGACGACGACTTCTCGCAAAGGACCCGCTTTCCTGGTCTATAACGGTGATGATAATGTCGCGTTGGGTCTCTCAAGGATTTCCCATGCAAACACCTCGTGAAATCCTCGGCGATCTCTGGACCCTGGTTGGTGGCGAGGCTGCAGCACTTGATACCGTCACCTTGACCGGCGACGAGCCGCTGCTGCCGTCGTCGTTTCGTGTTGCCGCCGCCGCGCAAGCGAGCATTGCCGCAGCGGGGCTTGCCGCCGCTTATATCTGGAAGTTGCGCAGCGGCGAGGGCCAACAGGTCGCGGTCGACATGCGCCATGCCGTGGTCGAATGCCGCAGCGAGCGCTACCTGCGGCTCGAAGGCACGCCGCCGCCACCGGCATGGGATGCAATCGCCGGCACCTACAAGACGCGCGACCGGCGCTTTGTTCGTTTGCACACCAATTTTCCTCACCATCGCGACGCGGTGTGCCGGGTCCTTAACTGCAAGGCCGAACGCGAAGAGGTTCAGGCTGCGTTGATGCAATGGGATGCAGAGGCGTTCGAGACCGCGGCCTATCAAACCGGTGGCGTGGTTGCGATGATGCGGTCCCACGATGAATGGTCCGCGTTGTCGCAGGCGAAAGCGCTGGCTGCCTTGCCGGCGATTGCAATTGAGAAAATCGGCGACGCCGCGCCAAAGCCTTGGCCTGCGGGCGATCGGCCCCTCGATGGTTTGCGTGTCCTCGACCTGTCACGCGTGATTGCGGGTCCGGTGGCCGGCCGCACCATGGCTGCGCACGGCGCGGACGTGCTTTTGATTTCGGGCGCCGATCTCCCGGCGATCCCCTGGCTCACGATCGATACCGGCCACGGCAAGCTCTCGGCTTTCCTCGACCTCAAGCGCGACGAGGGCCGGGAAGGGCTGAAACAACTGCTCGCAGAGGCCGATATCTTTTCGCAAGGCTATCGCCCGCGCGCGCTCGCCGATCTCGGCTTTTCGCCCGAGGAGGCGGCGCGGATCAATCCCGGCATCATCGCGGTGTCGCTCTCGGCTTACGGCCATGTCGGACCGTGGGCGGAACGCCGCGGCTTTGACTCGCTGGTGCAGACGACGACCGGCTTCAACCATGCGGAGGGGCAGGCGGCTGGCGTCGACGGTCCGAAGGAATTGCCGGCCCAGATTCTCGATCACGCCACCGGCTATCTGATGGCGTTCGGCGCCATGATGGCAAAAGCGCGTCAGTCGCGCGAAGGCGGCAGTTGGCACGTCCGCGTATCGCTGGCGCAAACCGGACGGTGGCTCTGGAATCTCGGTCGCGTGGCCGACGGCCTTGCGACCGAAGATTTGAAAGCTGAGGCGATCAAGCCGTTTGTCGAACAGGTGCAATCCGGTTTCGGGCCGCTACAGGCGGTCCGCCATGCCGCGCAGCTATCGCAGACGCCGGCATTCTGGTCGTGGCCGGCGATGCCGCTGGGCAGCCATCCGCCGCAATGGCCGGCGCGTGCTTGAGACTGTGGGCACATGCCCATGAAACCTGCCCACTTCGATTGTGGTTGACGTATCGCGGGGCGCTGCCCTTGATGGCAGCCGGGATGAAACCGCAGGGGATCAATCATGCGGAGCGCGGAACGTCAGGGCCAGCCCAGGACCTCCGATCAGATTCTGGGCGAAATCAGGGATTACTGCCGGGCGACGCAAACGGCGGAATCCACGTTCGGACGGCTCGTCGTCAATGACGGCAAGCTGGTATCGCGTTTGCGCGACGGCGCCAGGATCACGACCGGCACCCTCGACAAGGTTCGTGCCTATCTGTCCGAGCATCGCGGCGGCGCATCGCCGGTCTCAGGTAAACCGCCCGCCCAGCCGAAGACCGGCAACGGCGCCTTCGCTGCCGCGAACGTGGCACCGGCCGGTTTCCGGTTCTTTGACAACCGGCAGAAATACCTTCTCTTCGTATCCACGTGTAGCGAGAAGACCGACGTCGCCAGCAGGATTTCACTCGAAATCGGCAGTCTGCAACCGGCGCCTCCGGCGCTGCGAATCTTCGATGCGGGTGTCGGCGACGGCACCGTGCTGTCGCGCGTGATGCGGGCGGTGCATGCGCGCTTCCCGACCATGCCGCTCTACGCCGTCGCGAAGGAAATCAGTTACGAAGACGTTCGGATGATGCTGGAGAAGATGGCGGACCGTTTGTTCGAACATCCCGCGACTGTGTTGGTCGTCACCAATCTCTATTATGCCGAAGCGCCATGGCTGACGCCGCGCTCGGCGACCGCGGCTCAAAGCCTGATCTGGAAAGATGTCGCGCTGTCGGGCAATACGGCTCACGGCTTTGCCGAGCAGATCGGCGACCTCGAAGGCTTCCTCGCCGAGAACTGGCGCGCCGGAATTAGTCCGACGACCGGCAATCCTGTTTACGCGCGGCCTGTGATTCTGACGCTGCGGCGCGAAGACCATTCTTTTCTGCTGGATCCGATCATGCCGCGACCGGGGCGCGTGATGGCCGATTACGATCTCGTTATCGCCTCACAACCCTATCGGGCGCGGGCCAGCGTCGAATTCAAGGCATCGAAAGTGGTCGCGCCACTGGCGCGGTCGTTGCGGCCTGGCGGCCGGCTGATCGGCATTCATTCACATGGCAACGATCCCGGCATGGAGATCATCGAGGGGGTCTGGCCCGGCGACAATCCCTTCACATCGGATCGCCATGCCATCCTGCGGCAGGTCAAACACGAACTCGGCACGGCCGCGCGGCATTATAATTTCAACGCCTCCTCCGACGCGCGTTCGATCTTCCGCTACCACATGCACACCCTTCCGGATGAAGTGAGCGGTCCGATCGGAACCTCGACGCTGTTCGCCGCGCGGAATGCCGCGATCTATGTCGCGCAGGTCGAGGACGTCAGGTTATCGGAAGTGGTTCGCGACGGGCGCTATCTCGAAGCGACCGACCGGGTGCTGAAAAAGCACGGCGGTTTGTGGTTCAACGATGAGACCTATGTGATCTCGCGCCGCCGCGCGCCGGCATGATCTCGGTGAGCGTGCCATGACCACACCCGATCATGCTTCCTCTCGCGATCTCATGGCGCTTTTGTCAAAGGCCTCCGTTGAAGTCTCGTCGGACGGCCATCATCTGCAGCCGTTACAGGATCATTTCGAACCGGGCATGGACGTAACGATCACTTTCCTGCCTGGCGACAACTATCGCCGTAACGTGGAGACCGCCGCTGAATTGCGCCGTGCCGGCTACAGTCCTGTCCCGCATATAGCGGCGCGCGAAATGCCGTCACGCGAAGTACTTGATGACTTTCTGGCGAGGGCGCGCGGGGAAGCGGATGTCAGGCGTATTCTTGTCATCGCCGGCGATGTTGCGGCGGCCAAGGGGCCATTCGGGTCAAGCCGTGACGTGTGTGCCAGCGGGTTGATCGAGGCGCGCGGCATTGAATCCGTGAGCGTTGCTGGCCATCCCGAGGGCCATCCTTTCCTGGCGCCAGCCAACGCGTTCACGGCGCTCGGGGCGTGGCGGGACTGGGGGCGTCAGACCGGAATCCGTGTCGAGGTCATGACGCAATTCTGTTTCGAAAGCGCGCCGATTGTTGGGTGGATCGACGAACTCGGCACGCACGGCGTCGATCTTCGGGTCATTGTCGGTCTCGCCGGCCCGGCGACGCCTGCTACCTTGACGAAATTTGCGCTCCGTTGCGGGATCGGCAATTCGATCAGGTCGCTGCGGAGCCAGATTGGCCGTTTCGGCCGTCTCCTGATCGATACGGGGCCGGACGATGTCGTACGCGGCCTGCAATCGGCGCCCGCCAAGACGAAGGCTTCGATTGCAGGCTTCCACCTGTTTCCATTCGGCGGACTGCGCAAGGCCGGCGAATGGCGGCGCAGCTACGCCGGACATGCGCCGCTAACGGAGCGGTCAGCGCCGTGAAGAGATTCTCAGAATCCGTAAAGCCGGGCCGGATTGTCGACCAGGATCTTCTTGCGAACCGCGGCGTCGGGCGCCCAAATCGCAAGCTGGTTGAGCAAGCGGCCATCGTCGATCTGATAGAGCGGCGTGAGATCGGTCGCCTTCTTGTCCGGCGGCGTCACGGAATTCGGGTGCGGCCAGTCGGAACCCCATACCAGGCGATCCGCGTTGGCGGCGATCAGCGCCTTCGCAAACGGCACCGCATCCGGATAGTCGGGTCCCTTGTTCGACAAACGGTAGGCGCCGGAGATCTTCACATACACCTTGCCGTTCTTCACGGCTTCGACGAGCTCCGCCCAGCCCGGTTGTTCGAGGCCAAGCGCCGCGTCCGCGCCGCCGAAATGGTCGAATACGACAGGGACGGGCGAGGCGGCGAGGACATCCTTGATGGTCGTGAGCAGCGGAAGGTTGGTGTAGACCTGAACGTGCCAGCCGCGCCCCTTCACGCGATCGATCGCTGCCTCAAGGCGTTTGCGGCCAACGCTCGGATCGTTGACGCCGCTGGTCGCCAGATTGACGCGGATGCCGCGGATGCCCACTTTGCCCATCTCATCAAGATCGCTCTCCGACGTCTTGTCGTCGATCACGGCCACGCCGCGTGCGGTGTTGCCGCGGAATTTGATGCCCTCGAGTGTCGCCCGGTTGTCGGTGCCGTAGACGCTGGGCGTCACGATCACGACGTTTTCGATGTGCAGCGCCTTGTGCAGCGCGGCCATCTCCTCCGGAGAGGCGGGTTCTGGCGTGTAAACGCGGCCGGCAAAGAACGGATATTTTTCCGGCAGGTGAATATGGGTGTGGCAATCGCAGGCATGAGCGGGAACGTCGAAATTTACAGGTGTGCTCGGTTGCGCCGCTTTGGCGAATGCCGCTCGATTTTGCATCGCGAGGCCGGCGGCAACTGATGCAAGCAAAAGGTCGCGTCGATTAAGCATGGTCGTCTCCCTTATTATTTGGCTTTTTGTTGAACTACTCGGCTGCGGCAGTAGCGTTCGCCCGCGCTATCGCCGCAGGATCTCCGGCCGCGCGGGCGGCGAAGAATGTGATAATCGCCGCCATCAGCGAACAAGCGGCGAGGAAATAAAGTCCGGCTTCGAAACTCTTCGTCGAATCCTTGATCCAGCCGACAACGAACGGGCCGACATAGCCGCCGAGATTGCCGACGGCGTTGATCATGGCGATCGCACCCGCTGCGGCCGTGCCGGTGAGGAAGATCGAAGGCATTGGCCAGAAGGCTGCGCGCGAGCCGTAGATGCCCACAGTGGCGGCGGACATGCCAAGCAGGGCCCAATAGGAGGTGCCAGACCAGGCCGCGAAAGCAAGCCCGAGCGCGCCGAGCGTGGAGGCTGCGATCAAATGCCAGCGGCGTTCGTTATTGCGGTCGGACGACCAGCCCCAGGCGAGCAGGCCGAACGTGCCGACAATGTAGGGTCCCGACGAAACGAAACCGGTCATCAGGTCGGAAAGACCCAATCCCTTGACGATTTGCGGCATGAAGAAAACGATGCCGTAGTTGGCGGTCACGCTTCCAAGATAGATCAGCGACAACGCAACCACGCGCGGATCGCTCAAGGCCTTTGTCCACGTCATATGGCCGTCGCGTTCAACTTCGCGACTTTCGTTATCGAGCCGCGTTTGCAGCCAGCTTCTCTCATCTTCGGCAAGCCATTCAGCTTTTGCCGGCCGGTCCGTCATGATGCGCAAGATAAAAAGACCGAGCAGAATCGCTGGTATGGCTTCGATGATGAAAATCCACTGCCATCCCCTGAAGCCGAGCACGCCGTCCATACCGAGAATGGCAGCCGAGCCGCTCGATGCGACGGCGTTGGCGACGGGTTGCGCAACAAAGAGGGTCGAGATGACGCGGCCACGGTATTGGGCCGGAAACCAGTAGGTGAGATAGAGGATCATGCCGGGGAAGAAGCCGGCTTCGGCCGCTCCCAGCAGAAAGCGGATGATCAGAAAACTGGTCGGCCCTGTAATCAAGGCGGTAAGGCCAGAAAAGATGCCCCAGGTGATCATGATCCGCGCGATCCAGATTCGCGCGCCGATCCTTTCCAGAATCAGGTTGCTCGGAATTTCGAACAGGAAGTAGCCGAAGAAAAAGATCCCCGCGCCCCAGCCGTAGAGATAGGCGCTGAAGCCGAGGTCCTTGTTCATCGTCAATGCGGCGATGGAAATGTTGCTGCGATCGATGTAGGCGATGCAATAAGCGAGCGCGACCAGAGGCAACAGCCGCCAGGAGACCTTTGCGATCGTCCGGCTCTCGATTGCCGTTGTGGCTTCCGCCGCCATGAAGTTTCTCCCGCTTCGCGCCTGGTTTCTTAAAAACTTTGACCGTGTCCTAACTCGCCTGGATCACGCTTGTGAAGAAGCTAATTCGAATTGGCGATAAACAGTCCGGCATCTTCTTCCAGAAGGAGCCGGTCGCGGATGAGCTGCTGCGTTGCTTTTGCGACAGCCGCCGCCCGGTCGCCCGCATTCGGGTAGCGCTCTTCCATCGACGGCCGCGGATCGCCGATTCTCAGCCGTTCTTCGCGGGTCGCCGCGAACGGCATCATGCTGCCGTTGTTGTCGCACAATTCGCCTTCGCTAAAGCCAGCCTTCCGCAGATTCCAGCCGGTGTGGGTTGCGCTTGGGGCCTCCAGCGTCGGCAAGCGAATGCCGGCTATGTCACGGCCGTCGGCGTCGGTCTTCGGGACGAACACCGGATAGGCGGCTCCCTTCGATGGAGGCATCCCGTCGGACTTGAGGAGGGTCGGCTGCGCAATCCGGCTCGGATAGGCAAAGCTCGGGATTTTTGGAAAGCCGACCGCGTTGGGCCAGGGCGGCGCCAGTGTCGCATCGGCGCGGCTCGGGTAACGGCTGTCGGGTGGCAAGGTACCCTTGGCTATCCAGTCATTCATGGCCGCCAGCAAGGCGCGCACCGGCGGTCCCGCATTCAGGGGATTTGTCGGATTGGCGCAGGCCTTCACCAGTTCGGACTTGTCCCGCGCAAGCGCATAATGTTGCAGATTGGACAAGAGGAACAGCCTGACATTGTCCGGCATGGTGATCGGGTCGCCCTTCGTATCGGTCACGACCAGCGACGCGCGCTGCTGGTAAAATTCAATCTCGCTGTCGGTCTTGATGATCTTCGGACAATTGCCGGCGGCGAGACATCGCGCGAGGAATCCATCGCTCTTTCCGGTGATGCTGTCGGTGATCACGGGATAGGTGAACGGAAAATCCGCGCCCGGATAAAGCATGTCGGCGTGCTCGTAAGGCGAGCGGCCGGGCTGGCTGAAGCGATAGTTGGTGAAGGTTTTTTTGCCGCCGGAAATGTGCGGCATCAGGCCTTCGAAGACCACGCGGCCGGCTTCATCGGCATTGAAGCCGAGGTAGAGAAAGTCGTGCAGGTAACGGCCGCTTTGCGACAGGCCGAATCCGATCGCGCGGTCGATCCGCCCCGTGAGCGGATTGGTGTTGCCGGTCGCATCTGCGGCTTCGTTGCGCAGAAACGAGACGACGTCGCGCGTCGCCGCAAAGCCCAGACCCATCACCTTCGGGTCCTTCGCGATATAGATGAATTCGTAGATGGCCCCAGCGTCGAAGCCTTCGGGCCGCTTGATCGAAATTTTTGTTGGACTCTCGAAGGTGACCGCAAGGCCCACTGGCGTGGTGCGCGGGTCGGCCTCGCGTTCACGGACGCTGATTTTGACCTGGGTGAGGTCGAGATCGGCCGCGGGATAGCTCAGCGTCGCGCTGGCCGGATTGTTGGTATGGTCGAAAATGAAATCCTCACGCGCGAGGTCGGTCACGCCGGGCGCGACCGGCGGCGAAAAGGTCATGCGGCCGCCGCCCGGCAGGACGTCGCCTTGCCAGCCGCTCCAAACCACCGTGTGCCGCTTCTCATCAGGAAGCCGTTGCCGGCATCCGCAGCCTTGACGAGATCGTTCGTTACCGCGGGGATATCGTTGAAGAGTGCCAGCCCAAGCTTGCTGCCGCGGTTGAGCACATCGTAGAACAGCGTGCGGTTGCCATTGGCGGCCACCGTCGGCCGCAGGATTTCCACGTCCGTGACAGCTTCGATCTGACCTTGGGCATTGCGCGGCGCACGGTCGAGATCGACAATGATCTTGTTATTGGGATCGTCGGGCGTCACGGCAATCGCAGCGCGGGCCAAAATTCGGTCATAGGTGCCGACCGCGCCAAAAGTCCGCCCTTCGAAGGCGGGCGATTCCACCTTCACAATCTCGAATTTGACGACTTTGGCGGCGCAAGGGCTGGCGAAAACAAGTGTCGCCGCGATCAGCATGACCGCACGCCGCAACTGTCCCATAGCACACTTCTCCCACGGCTCGGCGTTGTCCGCCGCAGCATTGGGCGCCACACTATCGAGATAAATCTCAGGCGGGAAGGGGCACAAACCGGCTGGATATCAGGCTTTTTCGGCCGCCAGCACCTTGCTGACCGCCGGCCGCTCCAGCATGTGGCCCCGGTGCGCCTTGACCTTCGGAAAACGTGCAACATCGACGCTATCGCTTTCCAGCCAGCCGGCGACCGTGAAAAGATAGGGGTCGCAGATCGTATAGGTGTCGCCCATCACCCATGGGCCCTTCATCATTTTGCCCTCGATCAGTTCGAAGCAGGCGTTCATGGTTTCCGGCACCTTCTTTTTCATCGCCTCGATTGCCGCTGGATCATCGGCCCAGCGGCTACCGCGCGGGCGGTGAGCGTGGTTGATGTGCACGGTCGAGCACAGATAGCTGTTGAAAGCCTGTACTTCGGCAAAGCTGAAGGGATCGTCGATCGGCGCCAGCTTTGCCTTTGGAAAGCTTTGGGCGATGAAGGCCAGCATCGCCGGCGTCTCGGTCAGGATGCCTCTGTCGGTCACCAGCGAGGGGACGCGCCCCTTGGGGTTGATGGCCAGATATTCCGGCGAGCGCTGTTCGCTGGTTGCGAAGCTGATCTTGACGGTCGAATATTCGGCGCCGGCTTCTTCAAGCGCGATGTGGGAGGCCAATGCGCAGGTGCCCGTGGCGTAGTACAGCTTCATCATCGTGACCTCTCCATAGCAAACATCGGCTCCCGAGGCGGACGCTCCGCCATTGACAAGACTGTTATCGCAGCGGCACGCATAGGGAAAGCAGGATGTCGCATCTCGCCATTGCGGTCAGCAGGAAAAGATGCAGGGTTGTGAGGTCTCGGGAGGAAGATCGATGCCGAAACTGTTTTCCGACCCCGAGGCGATCACAGAGGACATCATCCGCGATGTCGGGACCAATCTCGTGGTCGGCTTGCCGCTCGGCCTCGGCAAGGCCAATCATATCGTCAATGCGCTCTATGCGCGCGCGGCCGCAGACCGCTCCATCCGCCTCACCTTCCTCTCGGCGCTGACGTTGGAGAAGCCGCGTCCTTCGAACCTTCTTGAGCATCGCTTCATCTCTCCCGTCATCGAGCGGCTGTTTGGCGGCTATCCGGACCTCGCTTACGCCGATGCGTTGCGGGCCAATGAATTGCCGCCCAACGTGGAGGTGATCGAGTTCTTTTTCCTGGCGGGAGCGTGGCTGCATGTCCCGTCGGCGCAGCAGAATTACATCTCCGCGAATTACACCCACGCGTCGTCCTATCTGCTCGCGCGCGGGCTCAACGTCGTCACGCAACTCGTCGCCAGGCGCGTGGTCGACGGCGTCGCCCGCTACAGCCTGAGCTGCAATACCGACACCACGCTCGATGTTTTGCGAGCGCGCGCCGAGGGCCGCGCGTCGTTCAAACTGATCGGCCAGGTCAATTCCGAATTGCCGTTCATGCCCGGCGCAGGCGACCTCCCGGGCGAGGAGTTCAGCGCGGTGCTGGAGAGCCCCGAGACCGACTTTCCGCTGTTCGCGCCACCGTCGGAGCCTGTCACCGACACCAAATACGCGATCGGCCTTCATGCGGCCGGCCTCGTTCGCGACGGCGGCACGTTGCAGATCGGTATCGGTCAGGTCGGCGATGCGCTCGCGCAAGGCTTGATCCTTCGCCATCGCGACAGCGCGCAATTCGCCGCGACCATGAAGCGCCTTTCGCCCGCCGGTCAATCGTTCGAAACCGGACGTTTCGAAAAAGGCCTCTACGGGGTCAGCGAAATGCTGTTTGAGGCCTTCATCGGCCTGATCGACGCCGGCATTATCAAGCGCGAGGTGGATGGTGTTCTGCTCCATGGCGCGTTCTTCCTCGGTCCGAAATCGTTTTACCAGGCTTTACGCGACATGACGCCAGAGCAGATCGCGCGCATCCAGATGATGCCGGTGTCGTTTACCAACGAACTCTATGGCGGCGAGGATGAGAAACGCCGCGCCCGCGTCGATGCGCGCTTCGTCAATAACGCGATGATGGCGACCCTGTTGGGTGCGGTGATTTCCGACGGCCTCGAAAACGGGCAGGTCGTGAGCGGTGTTGGCGGGCAATATAATTTTGTGGCGCAGGCCTTTGCGCTTGCCGGTGCGCGTTCGATCTTGACCGTCGAGGCGACGCGACAGTCGGGCAGCCGGCTGGAATCCAATATTCGCTGGAGCTATGGCCATGAGACCATTCCGCGGCACTTGCGCGACATGGTCGTCACAGAATATGGCGTTGCCGATCTCAGGGGCAAATCCGACGTCGATGTGATCGCGGCCATGTTGCAGGTGGCGGATTCTCGTTTTCAGGACGAACTCACCCGCCAGGCGAAAGATGCCGGCAAGTTGCCTGCGAATTTCGAAATTCCGGCAGCCTATCGGCAAAACACGCCAGACCGGATTATGGAGGCACTGCGGCCGGCCCGGCAGTCCGGTCTACTTCCGTCTTTTCCGTTCGGCAGCGATTTCACGGAAGTGGAGCAGCGCTTGATCCCGGCTTTGCAGTTTCTTCAGGACGTACAGCGTTCGCCGCTGAGTTTGCCTGCGCTGCTCTGGCAGGGGTTCATGCGGCAGCCTGAGCCTGCCGACGCTGAATGCCTGGCGAGATTGGGATTGGACAGACCGGCGAACTGGTCGGAGCGGATGTATCGGGCGCTGGTGAGTGCAGCGCTGACGAGGAGCCGGGCGAACTGACGACAACAGAGTCGTCATTGCGAGCGAAGCGAAGCAATCCAGCATCGCGTAGCGAAGAAAGAATGGATTGCTTCCGCCTTCGCGCAACAGCGCTTCGGCGGACTCCAAGCGCGCCGTAGCGCGCACCGCGAGCGACGGCGGGCCGTCGTGTTGCTCCCTTGCGCAAACGCTTCGCATTTGTCGCAGGCAATGACGGCTACCGATATCGTTCGCCACACGATTAGCTTGCTGATTCAAATTTCAAACAGCAGATATGGGTTCGCATCCTCACGACGCAATTTCGCCTGAGCTTTGCAATCATATCGTCCCTCGAAATCAGAGGGCGCAGGGAATGCCGGGCGCTGGATGCGCCCGCAGCCTTGTGTGCAGCAAAAGTAAAAGCACACAAGCATAGTCACCACGGTCACACCGGAAGCACCCGGCATTCCCCGCGCAATGGTTTTAACGGTTTCCTCCGCGCTCTCCCCGGTGACCGGGCTTGTTTGTCACCGTCCCCGCGCAATGCGAAGCATTGTCGCGAGTTGACGCCAGCGTCGGGGCGTCAGGACCACACGGCTTCGCCGTCCGCGGTAGCGCCGCTCGTCTTGCTGCGCCGCCGCGTCCACCGCATCCCGCGCCCTACGTCCGTGACGATCGCGAAACGCCCCTCAGAAGGAGCGGGACCGAATCGCAATAATCCTGCTTCTACCCAAGCGTCAAGTGAAATTCGGAAAATCAGAAGTCACGACCTGTGCTGGGGTAAGGGACAGGTGGCAAAGATTGGCTAAATCTTTCGGCACAAAGCACTACCATCATTTAACCGCCGTGGGAGCAGGCCAAATTGCCAAAGCTTCCTTGGCCTTCGCGAACGATGAACGCTTCGCTGCGCAGGATCCTGGGCGTGGCTACCTGTTCTTGTTGACCGGCTTTCGTTTTTCGATGAAGGCCGCCATGCCTTCGGAGCGATCTTCCAGGGCGAAGGTCGAGCGGAACAGGTCGCGCTCGACCTGGAGCCCTTCGGAAAGCGGGGTTTCAAAAGCACGGTTGATGGCGCGCTTGGCCATTTCCGCGGCTGGATGAGACATCTCGGCGATCTTTTCGGCGATCGCCATGACTTCGCTCATCAGTTTGTCGGCTGGAAAGATGCGGCTGACGAGCCCGGAACGTTCGGCTTCCGCCGCGTCCATCATCCGTCCGGTGAGGCAGAGATCCATCGCCTTGGATTTGCCGATAGCGCGCGTCAGACGCTGCGTGCCTCCGATGCCTGGAATGGTGCCGAGCGTGATTTCCGGCTGGCCGAATTTCGCGGTGTCGGATGCGATAATGATGTCGCACATCATGGCGAGTTCGCAGCCGCCGCCGAGTGCATAACCGCTGACGGCGGCAATGGTCGGTTTGCGGCAGGTGGCGACACGGTCGCCACGGATCGCGACGAAGTCGTTGGAGAACATTTCAATGAAGCCCTTTGGCTGCATCTCCTTGATGTCGGCGCCGGCGGCAAATGCCTTTTCGTTACCGGTCAAAACAATGCATCCAATTCCAGCATCAGCCTCGAGATCATCGACCGCAGTGGCGATTTCGCCGAACACCTCGAAGGACAGCGCGTTGAGTATTTTGGGGCGATTGAGCGTGATCACGCCAACCTTGCCCCTGGTCTCGACGATGATGTGTTCGAAGGTGCTCATATTCTCGCTCCGTCCCTCATAATTTACAGGCGAATGTGCCTGTTGAAGGGATGAGCTTCAAGTGGGCGTGGTGATCATCTTGTCCCGGACGCGATGCAGCGTCCGGGGCACGAGATCATTCAGGTGATGAACATGCGCGCGGCCGAGGCCACGGTCAGCAGCGCGCCAAATCCGATGAAGATTTTCCCGATCAGGGAGGTCTGGTCCCAGGCCGAGCTTTCGGTGGTCATCGTGGCTGTGGGGGCTGGCGGCGAGGTTGCGGTTGCCGTCGGAGTACCTTGCTGCAGTGTCCGATCGACATCGTTAAGTTGGTCCGACGCGGCCACCAGGGTTTCGTTGTTGGCATTCGAATTTTCGGATGCTGTTGCCGGAACGCCGGTTCCTGCCGGTGCTACCGGGGCCGAACCGATCTGGGCGCCGGCCAGCAGCATCTGCGCATTGGCGTTGGCGATCGACGGCGGGATGACCGCTAACATCCTGTTGTCGCCGGTGGCGGTGTCTGGCGCGGCAGCCTTCTTGTCGTCGTCGGCCTTCGCGATCGCATGAAGTCCGTGGTGCGCGTAGTGCCTTCTATGGTGAGAGGCGTGCCTGTAGATTCTTTGCGTGACTGGCGCGGCAGTCGAATTGTCAGATTTCGCGTCGGCTGCGGCATCGTCGCCGTCTGTTGCGTTCACCGGTGTTGCGAGCAGCACAAAGAGTCCGGCAGCAAAGATCAAGGCCGAGCGCCCGTTGGCTTTGATGATCATTTGGCATCTCCCCGTTTTGCCAGTGCGGCGAATTTGAAGTTCCTATCGGTGTCGCGGCAAGTTCTTGATAGGAATTTCAAATTCAAAGCCGCACCGGAATCAGTAAGTTCTAGAGCTCCTTTGATTCCGAAGTTCGCATCGGAGGTTGCCGCGATAGTTTGCGAACGTTGGAATCGGAGCTCTAGTCCCGGTGAGAAAAAGACCGCGCGCCATGTCTGCAGCGGGGCAAAAAAAGGGAATCTTCAGACAAGTCCGGGCGAAAACGGGGCAAGCGCAGCCCCGCAAGTTTGCCCGCATTTCTGAATTAGCCCTGCTTCATCAGGGGCGTGTCAGGGGTGCAGAATGTGTTATGAGCCAAGCGGGCATAAATCCTGCGTGGCGATTCCAGGCGAGTGCCACGGCGGGTTGATATCACGAATTCGTGATTGGCGCCCGGAGGCGTAACAATCTGAAAAACCGACCGAATTGAAGTGTGGGAGCGCGCGTGCGCGAAAGGGAAGACGAGTGGACTGGCCTGATGCGGCTGGCCATTTCAGGCGATAGCGCCGCGTATCAACGTCTCCTCAGGGCGGTCACACCGGTCTTGAGGGCCGGGGCTCGCCGCGGGCTGGCGCGGGCTGGCCAGCCGATCGATCAATCCGAGGATGTCGTGCAGGACATTTTGTTAGCGGTGCATCTGAAACGGCATACCTGGGACGTGAACGCGCCGTTCGCACCCTGGCTGTTTGCGATCGCCCGCAACAAGCTGATCGATGCGTTGCGGCGCCGCGGCCGGCGGGTTTTTGTCAATATCGACGATTTTGCCGAGATCATTCCCGACACCCCTGTCGCCGAGACCGCGTCCGCAAACGAGATCGCAAGTCTGTTGCAGACCTTGCCTCAGCGCCAGCGCGAGGTTTTGCAGTCGATCGCGGTCGAAGGCGTCTCGATCCGGGATACGGCTGTGAAGTTCGCGATGAGCGAGGGTGCGGTCCGCGTGGCGCTGCATCGCGCGCTCGCAAGCCTCACCGCTAAATTGCGGGAACAGTAAGAAATGGAAACCGAACAGCTCATTCGAATGCTCGCCGCCGACAATCCGCACCGCGCCCGACCGGTCGGCTTGATACTGATGTTTGGCTTGTTGGCAGCGGCACCGGTTTCGGTTGCGATGTTCATGATGGCGCTCGGCGTTCGGCCGGACGTCATGACGGCGATGCATAATCCGTTCTTCGATCTGAAGTTCGTGATCACGCTGGCGCTGGCAATTTCGGCCATCGCGGTGAGCCTGCATCTTTCCCGTCCCGAGGCATCGCTGAAGGGTTGGGGATGGCTACTCTTGATTCCGGTCGGGATCATCGCTGCCGGAATCGCGAGCGAAATGATGATGCCGCAGCGATTGCCGATGATGACGCGCTTGATCGGCAGCAATTCGCGAGTGTGCATGACCGCCATTCCGCTCCTGTCGCTGCCGCTATTGGCGGGAGCGCTGGTCGGATTGCGTCACGGCGCGCCGGCGCGACCGGCGCTGGCCGGTGCGTTGGCCGGGCTGGTCTCGGCCGGATTGGCGGCAACCTTGTACGCTTCGCACTGCACCGATGATTCGCCGCTGTTCGTGGCCGCCTGGTATCCGATTGCAACCGCTGTCGTGACGGCAGTCGGCGCGCTCATCGGCGCAAAGGTGCTCAGGTTCTAGCGGGGGCGCCGGCTACCCAAGACCATCACGCCGCGGGCGTCGTTGCGGTCTGCTGCATCCGGTGGAAGCGAAGTACCTGTTGCGCGGTCGAGGGGCGAAGCCGCTCATAGGTGGCCTTGCAGCTATCGAGATCGGACGCTTCCTTGCCGGCAAGGTTGTCGCGCATCTTGATGATCGACTTGACGGTCGACCATGACAGGCCGGAAATCTTGGCGAGGATCATGACGCCCTCGGCGCGGGTCTCCACCATCATGTTCTCGGCGATCGACACCGAGACGTTGGCGAGAGCCGCGATAGCGGCATTGGCTTCATCGAACTTGGCGGCCTCGGCAAATGCCGCGACCTGATACTCGTCCAACCGGCCATCCTCGTACAGGGATTTGACGAGCGCGTGCGCGATGGCGGTCTCCTGGCTGATCGCCGACGGCGCGGTGCGCGCCAACTGCGTGGCTTCCCGCACGGCGGTGGATACTTCCTTGGCGATCGGCTGGTTGGCTGCTTCCAGCTTCGCCCGCACCGCCGCGGAAGCCTTGGCGACCAGTTTCAGGTAGAGGTGGCGCGGAATATTCGGACGCAAGCCGACGCAGGTTGCAAGACCATCGTTGCCTTCCGCGCGATTGACCAGCCGTGTGAAACCGTGCTCGGAAAATTCGGCTCCAAGGTTATTGACTGTACTTTGAATCACCTCGTCATTACCCCGCTGTACCAGCACGTCGGTCACGGCGCCACTCAGCACCTTGCGGGTCGAAATCGCCATCAAGTGAGCCTGGCTCTTGTTCCGCGCGGTCTCGATCAATGTTTCATCGTCGAGGCGTTCCGATTGGGACAGCACGGGCGCTGCGACCTCGATCAGGTCGTCGAACGCCAGCGCGCGGACCGTCAGCGGTGGCGCGCGGTCGATCGGAGCCAGGCGATTGGAAAGCAGTGCCTTGGCCGAGGTCTCGATGTGATGCATCAGGCACTGGAACACATCGTCAAACAGAGCGACCTGATTGTCCGAGAATTCGACGGCGCCGCTGATGAAAAGATCGGTGACACGGCGCAGTGTTTCAACACGGCGGGCGACGGTTCCGTGCGCCAGTGTGGCCTGCAATTCGTCAAGCAGGCCTTCGGAGGTGGAGATGGATTTCGAACTCATGACTCTGTCCTGGAGTAGCTGTTGTACGAACCCGCGACGTTTCTTCGTCCTCGGGGAAAAATGATCAAATTCAGGCGCCGGCGATGCGATTGCGTCCTTGTGCCTTGGCTTTGTAAAGCGCGCTGTCGGCGCGTGCGAGAAAACTGTCCGAGGTTTCGTTCGCATCCAGCGTGGCTATGCCGGCTGAAATTGTTACCCGCAGGCCGAGCGATAACGCGCTCCAGTCGATGTCGGCAACGATCGTCCGTAACCTGTCGAGCGCATGCGCCGCGGTCTCACCGGACGTGTCGGGAAGCACCAGCAAGAATTCTTCGCCGCCATAGCGGCCGAACCGGTCGACGGTGCGGATATTGGCGAAGACCGTGATGGCGAATGTCCTGAGCACTTCGTCGCCGGTCGGGTGACCGTAGGTGTCGTTGATGCGCTTGAACCAGTCGAGATCGATCAACGCGATGGAGCATGGAGCATTGAGGCGATGGGCCCGCGTGACCTCGTCATTCAGGAAACGCATGATGCAGCGGCGGTTGAACGAGCCGGTGAGGTCGTCGAGCTCGGCGAGCTCTTCGATGCGCTTGTTGGCCTCCTTCAGCGCAAGGCCGCTTTTATAGAGCGACTTGCGCATCGCGCTGGAGAAGATACCGATGAACATGCAGCGCCCGATGGTCAGGATGAACACCGTCATCGTGGCAAAGCGTTCCAGATAATTCTCGTGTGGCAGTGAGATCGGTTTGTCCGTCAGCAGGAACAAGCCAGCGAGACCCAATGCCATCGCGGTCCAGACCACGGCCGTTTGCCACGGGGTCGAGCGCAGCGAACTGAAGGCAAATACAACGAACAGCGTGCACAAGAACATCACGCCGACTTCCGGCGCGATGTAGGTGAAAACCAGCATGATCATCATGCCGATCATTGATTGTGGAACGACGAGATAGTGATCCTTGAAGCGTTCGGCGAACCCGGATTCCGACAGCAGAATATGTCCGGCGATCGAGACGAGACCGCAGATGGCGAATGCCGGACCGATCGTAACGGAGGTGGTGCCGGCGTAGGCGTAGACCAGCAGAATGGTTGCATCGATCACATAGCTGACACCGATCACGTCCTGGATTTGCCGGCGCTGCTGCGCCCGGCGCAACAGTACCTCGGCCTTCGGTTTGTGACCGACGCCGTCCGTCCTGTCCGCCGTCGGATTCAAAAGAGGCGACGCCGCCGTGACCATAAATTCGCCGTTCGTGAAACAATCCAAAAAACCTAACGGGTAAAGCCTTTAGGTTTGGTATCTTTCCGGCCGAAACCCTTCCTTGAAGAGCTGCTTGGCCCTTGTTTGGACGGGGAAATCGCTTCCCAAACGGTGGCGCCACCGCTATCGCCGCAAGATGGGGATGGCCAACAACTGGAGCGCATAGGCGTATTATGATACCGGGTGACATCAAGCGCGTTAATAATGGTAAAGGCTTTTCTGTGCGGCAGAACACGGTTTCAACAGGCTATTGCTATACTTTGAAAAATCTTGCCTTTCTGATCGAACCACCCGCCATCTACATCCGACCAACCTTGCGAGACGGCCATTGAGCGCGACACAGGCGGCTGCGGACGACGTCCTGATCGCTCGGATCGCTCAAGGCGACCGGCTTGCCATGCAGGTCTTGTATGGGCGTCATCATGTCAGGGTGTTCCGGTTCGGGTTACGGCTGGTTCGGAACGAGCAGGTCGCCGAAGACTTGATCAGCGAGGTTTTCCTCGATGTGTGGCGCCAAGCCGGGAAGTTCGAAGGCCGATCCGCGGTTTCAACCTGGCTGCTGGCGATTACGAGATTCAAGGCGCTTTCTGCGCTTCGCCGCAGGAAGGATGCCGAACTGGACGACGAGGCCGCAGGCGCGATCGAGGATACGTCCGACGATCCCGAGGTGACCGTACAGAAGAAGGATACCAGTGACGCGTTGCGCAGGTGTTTAGGCGGCCTTTCGGCCGAGCATCGGGAGATCGTCGATCTCGTCTACTATCACGAGAAGTCCGTGGAAGAAGTGGCTGGAATCATCGGCATACCTGAGAATACCGTGAAGACCCGCTTGTTCTACGCACGCAGGAAACTGGCCGAGCTGTTGAAGGCAGCGGGCGTAGAGCGAGGCTGGCCATGACGAATGCGAGCAAAAAGATCGTGGAGCAGGAACCGGGCGAAATCGAATTGCTGCTGCCCTGGCATGCGGCCGGCACGCTGAACGCACGCGATGCCCGAAGGGTTGAGGAAGCGCTGGCCCGTGATCCCGAACTCGCCAGGCAATACGCAGTCATTCGCGAGGAATACGCCGGCACCATCGAGCTGAACGAGAGCCTGGGCGCGCCATCGGTGCGCGCCATGCAGAAGTTGTTTGCCGCGATCGACGCCGAACCTGTGCGTCGGCCAGGTGTTTCCATGAATATGGCGGCGCGATTCGCCGGTTTCTTCTCGAGCCTTTCGCCGCGAACATTGGCATGGTCCGCCAGCCTCGGCGCGTTAGCACTTGTTTTGCAGGCCGGCATCATCGCCGCGGTACTGGTGAACAACCGCCCGGTCTCGTTTGAGACGGCTTCATTGAGCATGAACGAGCCGATTACCCGCGATATCGCCGGGGCATCTTCGCCGCGTGCGCTGGTGCGGTTTGCGCCGGATGCGCGCATGGGCGATATCACGGCATTCCTCGATAAATATCAGGCATCGATCATAGGCGGCGCTCAAGGCGGCATGTTCCGCCTGCAATTCGCCAATGCGGCGATGTCGAAGGACGAATTCTCTGCTCTCCTGAGCCGATTGCAGAACGAGAAGATCGTCAGTCTTGCCGTGGCTAACTAGCGCTCGCGTAAGGCCCTGAGTGACATGATCCTGATAGCAGCGACCTGGCGGCGAAAGATGTGGCCCGCGACGCTGCCGGCAATGCTGCTGTTTGCGGGCTTGGGCTCTCCCGCGTCGGCACAGAACATCATGCGCTCGCCCAATCTCAATATCTCGTCGCGGGTTCCGAACATCGATCGGGCAATGCCGCGCATTGATCCGAACCTCGCCGGACGCGGCGTTACCGGATTGAACGGGAACAACATCCGCATTCAACCTTCCTGCACGGCCGCTGATCGCGACAGCGGCAATTGTTCGGGGCAGGTGGCCGCCACCAGCAATAGCCGCAACAACAGGAACAAAGCGAATAATGCGTCGTTGGAGGCCTCGCTTGCCGCGCGTGCGATCACGAACGAGATCGTGGCCGAGATCGACGGAACGCTGTCCGAAGCGCAAGCCGATGCGTTGGCGCGGCGTCACGGCCTGCGGCGGATTGAATCCGGCAATTTCGATCTGATCGGGGCCACCATCGGCCTGTTTCGCATTGAAGGCCGCAAGACGTTGCAGGCCGCGAGCCGCGAATTCGCCGGGGATGGCAGCGTTCGTTCGGTTCAGCCGAACTTCCGTTACGCCCTTCAGGATCAGAACACAGGTGCGAATGGCGGCGGCCCGGTGCAGTATCCGCAGGTGAAACTGCATCTCGCCCAGGCGCACACGCTTTCGGAGGGCGCCAATGTCACCATTGCCGTGATCGATTCCGGCGTGGATCTCAAGCATCCCGAGTTCGCCGGTGTCACGATTACGCCGTTCGACGCGCTCGACAGCAAGGATGGGCCACACGCGCACGGCACGGGCGTTGCCGGCACGATCGTGTCGCATGTGCGTTTGATGGGAAGTGCGCCCGAGGCGCATATCCTGGCGATCCGCGCCTTCGGCACCTCCGGCAAGGGGGCAGAGAGCACCTCTTATGTGCTCCTCAAAGGGCTCGATCTTGCGGCCGGTCATGGGGCCCAGATCGTCAATATGAGCTTTGCCGGCCCGAAGGATGCCATCATTGGGCGCAGTCTTTCAGCGCTGGCGGCACGAAATGTCGTGATGGTTGCGGCCGCCGGCAATGCCGGCCCCAAATCGCCGCCGCTTTATCCTGCGGCGGACGCGAATGTCATCGCAGTCAGCGCAACCGATGCCCAGGACAAATTGTTTGCCGCGTCGAACCGGGGCAGCTACATCTCGGTGTCGGCGCCGGGCGTCGATCTTTTCCTCCCCAGCCCCGACGACAAGTATCAGATCACCTCAGGCACCTCGTTTTCCTCCGCCTTCATCAGCGGAGTTGCCGCGTTGATGTTGCAGCGTAACCCGGCGCTGAAGCCGGAGGAGGTACGTGCAATCTTGACCAAAACGGCGCGTGATCTCGGCCCGCCAGGTCCGGACGATCAATTCGGGGCAGGGGAAGCGGACGCTTTTGCCGCGGTCTCCGCGGTTCCTATTCCATCGGCCCCGGTCGCCGCGGCGTCGGAAAAGCCTGATGCAGCCGACGTGTCCGACACACGGAGCTTCCAGCTCGCGCCGATCGAAAGTCTTCCGGCGGCAACCATGGCGGCTGAGAAGCCGGCCGGCGTTGAGCAGGGGCCGGACCTAGGCAAAACCAGGCCGGGGACGCCCTGAAATCTGCTCTCGATCACGTGACCGGGGCAGTCGAAAATTTCTTAACGCATTTTGAACGTCCGGCAGGCCACCCGCGACCAAAAAGCATGGGGAGCGGTCATCCCTTCCCCAACAGCTGTATCTGGCGCGAGCGCCCATCCACCCCAAGCGCCCATATGGCTTGACCCGTCCGGTTGTCCCCCCGGACGGGTCTTTATTTTCAAGCGCCCGTAAGACAACGGGAGGCGCCGGTCGCCTATGCCGTCCGCGCGCAGTCCGCTAGACATTGGCGGAGTTTTCCACAAAATATATCCGTCATGTTTGTGTGATTCGTTGCGTCCGCGTCTTTCCTCATTGCGGGCTGGTTTATGACATCTCACCTGGACGTGGCAAAAGGCCGCGAAATTGTCGCGCGCTGGTGCAATCTCGCTGAACAGCGGCTCGAATATCTCACCGAATTGTTCGACAGCGGACGTTGGCGCCGCTTTCACAGCGAGCAGGCGTTTCTTGAGAATATTCGGGAGGCCAAGACCGCGGTGGAAACCTGGCGCGATCTGTTGTCTCGCGAGGCCTCGCGCGACAACAGGGCCATTGACCTGTCCTGGCTCGGCCGCGGCCAAACCGCGCCGCCTCAAAATGAATTCCGCCGCGGTCGTGTCGATCTGCCGCAAGCCGAGGAAATCCCGGTCGCCCCGTCACGGGAGATTTCAATCTCCCCTGAAGATCGTGGCGTCGTAAGCGAAATACATTCCGCCGAGCCGCTGGCCGAAGACGCATTCGCGGCGGTAGCGGACATGGCAACGATTGCGGCGCGCTATCCGCTGTTGCGGAATACGCTTTAAGGCAGCTTCCGCACGGCGTTCGTATCCAGAACGACCTGCGCAAAGCGCGGTGCGCCTTCGGCGCTGAGATCCGGTGTGATTGGCCTCGCGTGATCGAGGCCGACCACCGCGCCGCGTGGCGTTTCCGAGATCACGTTGTTGTTCACGAGCGCGGTGCCGGCGCCCGGTGTCACGGAAACCCCGATGCCGACGAAGGCGTTGCGAATCACGTTGCCTGATATCGCAACGTCGCGCAGATATTTGCCCCAGCCGGCGACAATCCCGAACGAAGGTGCGTTTTCGATCACGTTACCCGAAACGCTGGTGTCGGCTTCGACATAGATGCCGATGCCGCCATCGTCGTCGGGCGCGGTCCCGACCGGCCGCTTCGCCAGCAGGTTGCGGATGATGTTGCCTTGCACGACCGCAAGCCGTCCGCCTTCGTTGAAATTGCAGACGGAAACCCCGAGTGCTGCGCCGTCCACCGTGTTGTTGGCAATGACCGCGCCCTCGAAGGCAAACTCGGAATAGAGCGCCACCTCGCGGACATCGCTGACACTGTTGCCTGATATCTGGATGTTGGAGGCGGAATTTCCGCGTATCGCCGAGTAATCGCAGTTCTTGATGCGGTTTCCCCGGACAATCACATTGCCGGCGCGAAACGCGTTGATGGCGTTGCCGTACTGGCCGGAGCCGCCGGGGCCGGCTTTGATATCCTCGATGCGGTTGTCAGCGACCAGCGTGCCGTCATCGCCGATCGATGTGCGCAGAATTTCGATCCCGTTGTCGTTGGTGTCCCGGATCGTGTTGCGCGTGACCGTGAGGCCCTGCGCGTCAAATGACGTGATCGCCGTCACTGCGGTTTTGCTGACGATGTTGCCGCTGATATCGCCGGAGACATTCTCGAACCAGATGCCGTTGCCGCCGCTGGCGACAATCTCGCAATCGCTGATGCGGATGTCGCGACCGCTCAGGCAATGTACGAGCCCGCGCCGTGCGGGAAGGGGAACGCTGCCGCCGTCGAGTATAAGGTTGTTGAGGCCGACGCTGCCGGTACCTTCGCTCGTCATCATCGATGCGCCGCCGACAAAAACAAGCCGGGTCGCGCCACGCACCCCGACAAGCTGGGACCCGTTTTGCAGGCGAAGCTGGCCTGTGCGATAGACGCCGGGCGGCAGCGCCAGCGGCACTTGCGCGCGTGCGGCTTCATCGATCGCCCGTTGCAGAATTTTGGTCTGGTCCTCGGGGCTGCCGGGGTGGAGGCCATATTGCGTGGCATCGCGCCCGAGTGCGGAAATCGGCTGTGCAGCCGCCGCCTGACGCGACATCGCGAGTACCCCCGCGCCGGTGGCGGCGATCCCGAGAAGATGGCGGCGATTGATTGGCATGATCGCTTGATCCGGGCCAATGAGTGGCCATGCTTGCGATCTCATAGGTAGCAAGAAAATGCGTCGATGCCGGGCGCGCGCGAACTCTCGTGGAGCTGATTGTTGGGGGTAGGGTTAATGGTGTTAGGCTTGGGCCTCTTGCACAATCGCGCGCCGCGTCAGCTTTACCATTTCCATCAGCATGGCTTCGCCGGCATCGACCAGTTGTTCCAGCGTGACGCGGGATGTTCCCTCACGCGCGGTGCCGTCGCGCGCCACCAGAGGCACATGAATGAATGACGCCAGCGCCGGCCCGCCGGGCTGTTGCGTCGCCTCGACCGCACGCCAGCTCAGATAATTGCAGAGATAGGCCCCCGCATCGCGCGAAAGTCGCGCATCGATGCCGGTGGCGCGTGCTGCGTTCAGCAGGTTCCCCGTGTGGGCGCCGAACGGTATGGCGTTGGCCCCGCGGACGATCGATGCGGCTTGCGCGCGGTTGCCATCCGCGTCCGGAAGATGTGTGGCGACGGCATTGCGGGCGCGTGTCTCGATCCGCAAGTGAGCGGTGCGCGTGGCGAGGCCGAACATCAACAGCGCATGCGGACTCAATTGCGCGATCAACTTGGGCAATTCGCGATCGACTGTCTGATAGGTGACATGGAAGATATGGCCGGTCAGCGTTACGTCGTCGAGTGCCGGTCGGCGCAGTTGTGTCAGCCGTTTGACGAGCGGCGTGGTCGGATTGAAAGGCGCGCCGGGGAACGGGCCAAAGCCGGTGATGAGGATCCGCAAGCCTTGGCTTATCGCAGCATTTTGGCTCATCGCAGCATTTCCGCGATCTGCTCGGCAGCGAGCGCAGGCGAGATACGGCCGCCCGCGACTTCGGCTTCGATCCGTTTCACTTTGGCGCGCACCGACGCATCAGCCCGCAGCCGCGCCATGGTCCGCTGCTCCAGCATCGACCACATCCATTTCACCTGTTGCCCCTGCCGGCGGCTCGTGAATTCACCGGAGGCATTCATCGCGGTGCGATGGTCGAGAATTTTTTGCCACAGCATCTCGATGCCGGTACCGGTCAGGGCCGAATAGGTTTCGACCGGCGGATGCCAGTGTTCCGAGCGGGGCGAGAGGATGTGGAGCGCGCCACGATACTCCGCGGCCGCGAGGTTGGCGCGCTTGATGTTGTCACCGTCGGCCTTGTTGATCGCGATCATGTCGGCGAGTTCGACGAGACCCTTCTTGATGCCTTGCAGTTCGTCGCCCGCTCCAGGCAGCATCAGCGCCAGGAAAAAATCGGTCATGTCGCACACGGCGGTTTCGGATTGACCGATACCGACGGTTTCCACCAGAACGACATCGAAGCGGGCGGCTTCGCACAACAGCATGGCTTCGCGTGTTTTCGCAGCGACCCCGCCGAGCGTACCGGAGGCCGGCGAGGGACGGATAAAGGCATTGTCGGAGGCCGACAGCCGCGCCATCCGGGTCTTGTCGCCGAGAATGGAGCCGCCGGTACGGGCCGAGGAGGGGTCTACCGCGAGGACTGCGACCTTGTGGCCGCGCTCGATCAGGAACATGCCGAGCGCGTCGATGGTGGTGGATTTTCCAACGCCCGGCGAGCCGGTGATGCCGACCCGGATGGCCGTGCCGGTTTCGCGAAGCAAGGCCTGCACGAGATCGCGCGCGGCCGCCTGATGATCGCTGCGCCGGCTTTCGATCAGCGTGATTGCGCGCGCCAGCGCGGCGCGGTGGCCCGAGCGGAGGTCATTGGCGAGCGAATTGATATCCCGTGTATTTCGATCCGTCATTGTGGGTCGTCTATGCCACCCTCTGGATGAAGTTAAGGGGGCCGCAGCCGCTCGACGAGTTGTTGAACAACCCCTTCAAGAGCGTCCAGATCATTCTCGTAAATCGACTACAAGACTTGATATCAATTTTATGGTAGACATGACGAATAAAGTTACCGATATCGGCAACTTGCCGCCAAGGGATATCAGAAAATTCGTTTTTCAAATCTTCCGGGATGTGCCGAGACGCTTCGCTTAATATTTCCAAGAAGCGCTCAAATGCAGCTCTTGTTGCTGCATCTGACATGAGGGTATTTACACTTTTTCCTTCCAGCAGCCTCCGAATCTCGGAGATTGCTTTTTGCATATCCGTTACGCGCCAGTATGCACGACTAGTCATGGAAAACCTCGATGACGTCCAACCGTATGTTGTCGGCCATTTCTGGTTCCAGGCTGCGTCGCATGAATAAGGTTGCTGGAACGCCCAATTTATCGCTAATGATTTGAGAAATTCCAATCAGGTCCAGCAGGGAAAATTTCTTGCCTTCCCGGACATCGACCAAGAGATCAAGATCGCTTGCGCGATGGTGATCGCCGCGTGCGCGCGATCCAAACATAGCCAAGTTTGTAACGCCACGTTCTTGGAGGCTACCTTTAAGCAGCACCAGGCTTCCTACAATCTCTTCGCGGGTTGGATTAACCAAAGTTGTCGTAGTTTAACATCCGGAAAAAGAATCACTCCGCCGCCTCGCTATGCCCCAGTCGCGCGTTCAACTTGTGGATCAACTCCTCGGCGGCATCCGCGATCACAGTACCCGGCGGGAAGATCGCTTCGGCGCCGGCTTTGTAAAGTTCGTCATAATCCTGCGGCGGCACCACGCCGCCGACAATAATCATAATGTCCTCGCGGCCCTGCTTCTTCAGCGCGGCCTTCAGTTCCGGCACGGCGGTCAAATGCGCCGCCGCCAGCGACGAGACGCCCAGAATATGCACGTCGTTTTCAACCGCTTGCCGCGCCGCTTCGTCGGCGGTCGCAAATAACGGCCCGATATCGACGTCAAAACCGACATCGGCAAAAGCCGAGGCAATCACCTTCTGGCCGCGGTCGTGACCGTCCTGGCCGATCTTGGCGACGAGGATGCGCGGCCGGCGGCCTTCCGCCTCCTCGAAGGCAGCGATCAACGCCTGCACCTTCTCGACGCGGTTGGACATGGTGGATGCCTCCCGTTTGTAGACGCCGGTGATGGATTTGATCTCGGCGCGGTGACGGCCGAACACCTTCTCCATCGCATCTGAAATCTCGCCGACGGTGGCCTTGGCGCGCGCGGCATCGATCGCAAGCGCCAACAGATTGCCGTTGCCCCCGCCGGCCGAGCGGGTCAGCGCGGCGAGCGTCTCGCTGACCGCCTTTTCGCTGCGTTCGCTCTTCAGTCGTTTGAGCTTGTCGATCTGCAGCCGCCGTACATTGGAATTATCCACCTTGAGAATATCGATCGGGGTCTCGTCGACTGGCTTGTATTTGTTGACCCCGATCACGGCCTGCTTGCCGGCATCGATCCGGGCCTGGGTCTTGGCGGAAGCCTCTTCGATGCGGAGTTTTGGAACGCCGGCTTCGATTGCCTTCGCCATGCCGCCGAGCGCTTCGACTTCCTGGATATGGCCCCAGGACTTGGCGGCGAGGTCGCGGGTCAGCCGCTCGACGTAATACGAACCGCCCCAGGGATCGATGATCCGGGTGGTGCCGCTTTCCTGTTGCAGGAAGAGTTGCGTGTTGCGCGCAATTCGCGCGGAAAAATCAGTCGGCAGCGCCAGCGCTTCGTCGAGCGCGTTGGTGTGCAGCGATTGGGTGTGGCCTTGCGTGGCCGCCATCGCCTCGATCGTCGTGCGCATCACATTGTTGAACACATCCTGCGCCGTCAGCGACCAGCCGGACGTCTGGCAATGGGTGCGCAGCGACAGCGAGCGGGGATCTTTCGGATTGAACGGCTTGAGCAGCTTCGCCCACAACAGCCGCGCCGCGCGCATCTTGGCGACTTCCATGAAGAAGTTCATGCCGGTCGCCCAGAAGAACGACAGCCGCGGTGCAAAGCGATCGACGTCGAGTCCCGCCTTCAGCCCCGCTCGCAAGTATTCAACGCCGTCGGCCAGCGTATAGGCCAGTTCAAGGTCCTGGGTCGCGCCGGCTTCCTGCATGTGATAGCCGGAGATCGAGATCGAGTTATATTTCGGCATCTTCTGCGAGGTGTAGGCGAAGATATCGGAGATGATCCGCATCGAAGGCGTCGGCGGATAGATATAGGTATTGCGCACCATGAACTCTTTCAGAATGTCGTTCTGAATGGTGCCTGACAGTTTTTCCGGTGGAACGCCCTGTTCCTCGGCGGCTGCCACGAACAACGCCAGGATCGGCAGCACCGCGCCGTTCATGGTCATCGACACGCTCATCTGGTCGAGCGGAATGCCGGCGAACAACGTGCGCATGTCGTAGATCGAGTCGATCGCCACGCCCGCCATGCCGACATCGCCGGCGACGCGCGGGTGATCGGAGTCGTAACCTCGGTGGGTCGCGAGATCGAACGCGACCGACAGGCCCTTCTGGCCGGCCGCCAAGTTGCGGCGATAGAAGGCGTTTGAATCCTCCGCCGTCGAGAAGCCGGCATATTGGCGAACCGTCCACGGCTGGTTGACATACATGGTCGGGTAGGGGCCGCGCAGATAGGGCGCGATGCCCGGCCAGGTCTCGAGAAAGTCGATGCCGGCCAGATCGGCTTCGCCGTAAGAGGGTTTTACCGGAATGCCTTCGGGCGTGAGCCACGGTTCGGCCTTGGCTGTTGCTGCAGTCGCAGCGACAGGCTCGAAGGCGACGGTACTGAAATCAGGAATGCCGCTCATTTCCGTGGCCTCATTCGTCATGGCCGGACTTGTTCCGGCCATCCACGTCTTGCTTTCTGAACGCGGGAAAGACGTGGATGCCCGGGACGAGCCCGGGCATGACGGGTTCGATAGCGAGCGTATCACAACCGGCATTCAGCGTCATTCTATCGCGTGCCTCAATCATGATCCGGATGCTGGTGGCTGACGATACCGTTAAGCTTTTCCTGCCCGTAGTTTTGCAGCGTGGTTTGGCTGCGCAAGTTCGCAATCGCCACGACCCAGCCGAGCCGGGATTCGGTGCCATATTGCCGGATCGGGACCAGCCGATCCGGCCGGTCGAAGGCGCCGGTCATGATCTCGATGCGGGGGCCGTCAATGCGGCGGAAGCTGAGAGGCGTGCCGCAATCCTTGCAAAAATCGCGTTCCGCAATGGAAGAGGAACGGAACGCCGCTGGCTCGCCGCGGGTCCAGGCGAAATCGCTCTTTTCGATCTCGGCAAAAGAGGCGAAGGGAGCGCCAGCGGCCTTCTGGCACATCCGGCAATGGCAGATGCTGACCCTGGCAGGTGGCGCCGACAGAGCAAAGCGGATCGCGCCGCATTGGCATCCGCCGGTCAGAACGGATTTTGCACCTTCGCTCATGCGGCATCCACCAGCCGGTGAGCCTCTTGCAGGGCGGCCAGCGCGTCGCCACCGGCAAAGATGAATTCGTTGACGCCGGCAGCACGCAAGGCTTGCTCCTGCTCGCCCGCCCGCCCTGCAAGATAGATATGTCTGGCGCCGGCCGCGTGAAGGGCCTTTGCCGCTTCTTCCGCGTGTTCGGCATAGACCTTGTCGGAGGAACAGATGCAGGCGAGCGCCGCGCCGGAAGCCTTGAAGGCAGCCGCAAGCGCCGCGAATTCCTTTACCTCTCCCGATGGGAGCGGTGGTAAAAAGTCGACAGCCTCGACACCGCCGGTTTCGAAAAAACTCTTGGCGAAGGTCGCCCGCGCCGTGAAATCGGCGGCCGCGCCCAGATTGGCAAGAAAGACCCTGGGCCTTGCGCCCGTTGCTTTCAGGATTTTATCGGAGCGGTCGCGCAAACGTTCGAACGGTGCGGCGAGCCGCATCGACGACAGCGCTTCGAACTTGATTTTATCTTCGTCCAAAGGCGCAAACTCCAAGGCCTTCGCATCCAGGGTGGCGACCTGGGCTTCGTTCAAGTTTGGAAAGGCGGTCGCGCCAGTCAGTTCTTCCTTGCGGCGGGCAATATTGGCTTCGCGTGATGCACGGGTGGCGGCGACCTGGCGCTGGATCAGATTTTGTTCGAGCGCGGTAAAGACGCCGCCGGCCTTTTCGATTTCCTGGAACAGCGCCCATGCCGCTTCACACAGGCCATGTGTCAGGCTTTCGATGCCGCCGGAGCCAGCCGCGGGATCGGATACTTTCGCCAGATTGGATTCTTCCAGAAGCACCAGCTGCGTATTGCGGGCGACGCGCCGCGCAAAAGTATCCGGCAATCCGAGCGCCAGCGTATGCGGGAGTACGGTGACCGCATCCGCGCCGGCGAGTCCCGCCGCGAATGTCGCCATCGTCGCGCGCAGAATATTCACGTAGGGGTCGCGCTGGGTCAGCATCCGCCACGCGGTTTCCGCGGCGACGAAGGCCGGCTTGGGCGCAAGCCCGCAGGCTGACTCAATACGGGCCCATAACAGGCGCAGCGCGCGGAATTTTGCCATCGTCAGGAACTGGTCGGCGTCGGCTGCCAGCCTGAACGAAATCGCTGCGCGCGCCGCATCGAGATTCACACCGCCTGCATCCAGCATGCGCAGATAGGCGACAGCCAGCGACAACGCGAACGCCAATTCCTGGACTTCCGACCCGCCTGCATCATGGACTGCGCGTCCATCGGCGAGCACGAACGGACCCCGAAAACCCCGCTTCATCAGCCCGCCGACCACGCCCGCGAATGGCTTTGCCATCTCATCCCATGCGGCCGGTGCCCGGCCTCGCACCGCCATGGTGCTCAGCGCCTGATAGTTGAAACGCAGGTCAATCTTGGCCGGATCGACGCGCCGCTCTTCGATCAAAGCGGCGAACGTCTCGCCGGCATTGCCCCGGCCGACCACCGGATGGAGCGAGATCGAAATTCCTGCATCGACGAATATGCCGTCAAACAACCTCTTCAGCGTTTCCGGCGTTGCATCGACGATACCAAAGCCGCGGGCGCCTGGCCCGCCGGCAAATTCGATCTCGAGCCCACTAGCGCCGTTCTCAAGGTCATGGGTCGCTTGCGCATTGGCTGCCGCAGGATCGGGATGATCGATCCGCTGCATGATCTGCCAGGGCGCGGCCGCTGACCGGCCGGTGATTGGGGCCACGCCGGGGGCGCGACGATAGATCGGCTCGATCGTCAGCCCGTCATAGGTCTTGCCGACCAGCTTTGCGAACGGTGCGCCTTTCAGAACGCCATCGACCAGCTTGCGCCAATCGTCATAACTGGCGGGCGCGAAATCGGCGGCAAATGATGGATCGTCGGTCGATGACATGGAGCGAAATTGCCACGGGTGAGCCGCCAAGCCAAACGGTGTTTTCGACCTAAACCGGACCCGGTAACCGCTCGATTCCCTCGGTGGATAGGCCGGCCAGTGCCGTACTGACGCTGCGTCCCCCGATCACGCGGTCGGGTGAAATCTCGGCCAGTGGCACCAGCACAAAGGCCCGTTCGAACAAGCGGGGGTGAGGGAGCGTCAGCTCCGGCTTTTGTATCGAGACATCGTCATAGGCGATCAGGTCGAGGTCGAGCGTCCGCGGTCCCCAGCGTTGCTCTTTCGCCCGGTCGCGGCCGAATTTGGTCTCGATCTTTTGCAGTGTAAATAGCAACGCGTGGGGGTCGAGACTCGTCTCGATTTCGATGCAGGCGTTGATGAAACGTTCCTGGGTAACTTCGCCCCATGGGGGAGTGGCATAGTCGGAGGAGCGCGCCAGAAGGGCTGCTTGCGTCATGCCGCAAATGTTGCTGATCGCCTTCTGGAACGTGGCGCGGACGTCGCCGACATTGCCGCCGAGCGCGATCAGGGCGTGCGGCATCAGCGCGTGATCCGAAAAAGTGGGAACCGGTTTTTCGAAAAGATCATGCGGTTATCAAGGCTTCCGCGTGCGGGTCAGGATCACGCCGACGTCCTCGAAGATCGCCGCGATCGGCGCATGCGGCTTGTGGACAGTGACCTTGACGGCACTCACCTTCGGAAACGCGGCCAGAACTGCATCGGCAACAGCGCCCGCGGCGCGTTCCAGCAGTTTGTAGTTGACGTCCTTGAAGGCCGCGGTCGCGGTCGCAACCACGTTGGAATAAGAGACGGTGTCGGCCAGACGGTCTGTGCGCGAGGATTCCGAAAGGTCGGCGGAGAGCTCAAGGTCGATCACGAAACGCTGTCCGACTTCGGTTTCATGATCCATCACGCCATGGCGTGCGTGGATGACAATGCCGGTGATGAAGATGGTATCGTTCATTCCTTGCTCCAGATGGCTGAGGCCACACGCAAGGCTTGTACGGTCTCCGATACGTCGTGGGTTCGGATAATCTTCGCGCCGGCTTTCGCCGCGATCAGGTGTGCGGCGATTGAGCCGCCGAGCCGCTGATCCGGCTCGGATGGCGTGACCGAGGCGATGAAGCGTTTACGTGACGCGCCGACCAGGAGCGGCAGCCCGAAGCTGTTGAATTGCTCCAACCGGGCCAGCACCATGATGCTCTGCTCTTGCGTCTTGCCGAAGCCAATACCGGGATCGAGCGCGATATGGTCGCGCGAGATGCCGGCTTTCGCGGCAATCTCAAGCGAACGCGAAAAGAACCCGGCGATATCCCCCATGATGTCGATGCCCGGCTCGGCGCGATCGCGGTTGTGCATGATCACGACCGGGCAATGTCGCTCGGCAATCAGCGTGGCCATGTCCGGATTGCCTTGCAGACCCCAGACATCGTTGGCGATGGCGGCTCCGGCATCGAGCGCCCAGGCGACGACCACCGGCTTCATGCTGTCGATTGAAACGGGAATTCCGAGAGAGGCAATCTCGCTGAGGATCGGCCGCAAGCGCCGTATTTCTTCATCGGCGGAGATCGGTTGTGCACCATAGGGCCGGGTGGATTCGGCGCCGATATCGATGATGTCAGCGCCCTCGGTGACCATGCGCCTGGCCTGAGCCAGTGCATCCCCCGGCGCAAAGAAGCGCCCGCCGTCCGAGAACGAGTCCGGCGTGATATTCAACACCCCCATCACCAGCGGATAGGGCCTGGACAGGCGCTCCGGCCAGCTTCGATGATCCGCCGAGGCGGCCGTGGGGACGGTTCCGGGCGAAGTCGCGATCATGCGGTGGCTTTGCGCGGTCGGGGCCGGGGAGTCAAGGGAGGGAGCGACCGTCACCGGTCCCTCGAGCGGCCCAACGGATCGCGCTCTCATGAAGATGTGGATCAGTATGTGATCTCAGTAGGTAATTTTGGGCTGAAGCTTCCGCGCCTTGGCAATCAGTTGCTCGACTGACTTCTCGGAGGGCATGACCCGGACAAGTTTGCGCCTGATGTTCACTTCTTTCATGTTCTGCGCCAGTCGCGACGGGTTCCGAAGCGCAAGTTCGCGCACCGTCGGGACACCCGCGGCGCGGACCAATCCGACTTTCGCCCTGCCCATGCCGGGAATCCGCATGTAGTCGGAAAAATTGGCCCATTCGAGCAATTGTTGTTCACTGATGCCCGTCTTTGCGGCAAGCGCCTTGCGGCCCTTTACGGTTCGTGCCGCCTCAAGCAGGCCGTCCGTGGTGCGAATGCCCAGCGATTTCAGTTTGGCGGCTGCGAAGGAGGGAAGGCCATCAATCTCGGAAATGGGATATGTCATGATTCTTTGATTGAAAAATGTGCTTCAGGCGAATTGGCTGAGGCCGGGAGTCCCAGCGATGATCGCGCCCATCTGATCCTCTCCGATTTTGTCTCGGCCGAACCGGAAAAGTTCACGCGCGATGTTCTGAATGTCGCTCATGCCCAGGCCCATCCCCATCAGCCGGGTGCCAACAGCCATCAGCCCACCGCCCATCAGCTTGGCCAAACCGCCGCTGTTTTCGGACGCCGAGATTGCAGCTTCTGCTCCGGGAATCTTGTCGATCAAGGCCTGAACCTTGTCAGCGGGGCCTTCATTGCGAAGGTAACCTAGAATGATGCCGATAGTTTTTTCGGCCACGGTATCTTCGATGCCGGCCTTGGAGGCCAGCCACGCCGTTAACTCGTCCATCGCGCCCCGTCCTCGGCCAGCTTATCAACCGGCCCCCTGCTTGAGATTTATCTTGATCTTCTGCGAGACGAATTACAAGCGATCACGATGCTTGGTCGTGTGAATCGCTCGGCAAGTGTTGCAGCGTTGCAAGGGCTGGCTCCGATTTCGCATCCTGGCGGAGGAGTTTGGTTGCAAACTTGATGATGTGAAGCGAAAAAACGGGGTCGAACATTCGCCGAACGAAATGCGTTTCCATCCTCATTCGTTCGTTGAAGGTTTCAATAGGTTCACAACATGCACTATAAGTGCGTTGCTTGGACTACGCCTTGGGGTCCATGACGAGGCGATGCAATGGCAACACCCGATACCCTGACGGCCGATACTGCCGACAAGATCTTTATCGGCAAGGGCGAGCAGCCGGCCTGGCTGACGTTCGCTTTGGCCAATCGGCATGGGCTCGTGACGGGTGCTACCGGGACCGGAAAGACCGTCTCGTTACAGGTGATGGCCGAAGGGTTTGCGCGCGCCGGCGTTTCCGTGTTCGCGGCCGACATCAAAGGGGACCTGTCCGGTATCTCGGAAGTCGGTGAGGCCAGGGATTTCATCGTCAAGCGGGCTGCCGATATGGGGCTCTCCTTCCAGGTGGACCAGTTTTCGACGGTGTTTTGGGACGTGTTTGGCGAGCAGGGGCACCCGGTGCGCGCCACCGTCTCCGAGATGGGACCGCTTTTGCTGTCGCGCATGATGGATCTGAACGACGTCCAGGAGGGCGTGCTCAACATCGCCTTCAAGGTCGCGGACGAGCAGGGGTTGCTGCTCCTCGACATGAAGGACCTGCGGGCGATCCTGTCTTTTATCGCCGAGCACGCCGGCGAACTGACGATCCAATATGGCAACGTCTCGAAGCAGACGGTGGGAACGATCCAGCGTCAGCTTCTGGTGCTGGAAAACCAGGGCGGCGACAAGTTTTTCGGAGAACCGGCGCTGGACCTGAATGACTTCATGCGTACCGACCGCGCCGGCCGGGGCATGGTCAACATTCTGGTTGCGGACAAGCTAATGCAAAGTCCCCGCCTGTACGCGACCTTCCTGCTGTGGATGCTGTCGGAACTGTTCGAGCACTTGCCGGAAGTCGGCGATCCTCCCAAGCCGAAACTCGTGTTCTTCTTTGATGAAGCCCACCTGTTGTTCAACGACGCGCCAAAGGCGTTGATGGAAAAGATCGAGCAGGTGGTGCGGCTGGTACGCTCAAAGGGCGTCGGCGTTTATTTCGTCACGCAAAACCCGATCGACGTCCCCGACAAGGTGCTCGCCCAGTTGGGAAACCGCGTGCAGCACGCGCTTCGCGCCTTTACGCCGCGAGACCAGAAGGCTGTGACCGCGGCAGCCCAAACCTTCCGGCCCAATCCGAAGCTTGATACCGCGCAAGTGATCACGCAACTCGGCAAAGGCGAGGCGCTGGTGTCGTTTCTGGAAGGAAATGGCATTCCGGCGATGGTGGAGCGTGTCATGGTCCGGCCGCCGACGGCGCGCATCGGGCCGATCACGCCGGAGGAACGCAAGTCCATCATCGACAACAGTCCCGTGAAAGGCAAATACGATACCGCGATCGACTCCGAATCCGCTTATGAAGTTTTGCAGAAGCGGGTGGCGGGCGCGAGCGGTGGAGGCGGCGGGATCCTGGACCAGATCGGCGGCATCGTCGGCACGATTTTCGGCACCGACACGCCCCGCGGCAAATTGTCTACGGGCCAGCTTATCGCTCGCAACGTCACGCGCTCGGTAACCGACAAGGTCGTGGGCGGTGCGGCCGCCGATCTCGGCAAATCTGTCGGCGGCTCAATCGGCGGCTCGGTCGGCCGCGCTATCGTGCGCGGCGCGCTCGGCGGGTTGTTGCGGCGATGATCTTCCTTCAATTTTCAGAAAGTGACGTGTGCTGAGATTCCCGTCCTTGCGAGCACCGCTCGATATCCTTTTCCTGATCTGCTGTCTCGTGCTGACATCAGACGTTCTCGGCCCCGAAATCTTCGGCCATGGGAAGACAAAGGACTATCCGCTCTGGTTCTGGGCCGGTCAGCAGATCCTGCAAGGAGGCGATCTCTATCCGCACGACCTTAAAGGTCATTTCGACTTTCTGTATCCGCCGCTGTCCGCGATCTTGCTCGCGACGCCTGCGTTTTTCGGAAAAATCCCGCTCTATCTCTGCCTGTCATTGCTGAATGTCACCGCGTGGTGGATGACAGCTCAGCTTTCGAACGCCATGACGGGCGACGGCAAGGTCCTGAACCCCTGGTTGGCGGCGCTTCCCTCCGTCGTCACGATCTCCTTCATTTTCGATATGTTCGATCTTGGTCAGCCCAATCTGGTCCTGCTGGCCTTGATGCTCCTGGGGTTCTGGCTTCTGCAACACGACCGCCCCTGGAGTTCGGGGGCCCTGTTTGCACTCGCGACCGCGATCAAGGTCTTCCCGGTGGCCGTGTTTCCATACCTGGTGTGGCGAAGGCAGTGGGCGTCAGTTGCGAGCATGGCGATTTTTCTGGCGGTGTTCCTGCTGGTCGTGCCAAGCCCCGTGCGTGGCTTTCAGCACAACCTCTCCGAACTGAAGACCTGGTATCAGGGAATGGTTGCATCCAGTTCGGAAGCGGGGTTCGGGCAGCGCGATGACCAGAACTGGTCATGGATGAACCAGTCCCTGATCTCCTTGACGCATCGCCTGACGCGCCCGGTCGATTACAATCAGGACAATCCGAACAAAACTCCGGCCTATATGAATTTGCTTGATCTCGACTTCAAGTCCGCCAATTGGGTCGTGGTCGGCGTTTCTGTCGTCATCGGCCTTGGCTTTATCGCCGTCATGCCGCCGGCACGACGCAGGACGGCCCGGTCGGATGCCGAGGAACTCGGCATTCTCTTTTGTCTCATGACGGTGGCTTCGCCTTTGGCGCGCCAATATTACTTCATGTGGCTGTTCTTCCCGCTCACGGTGCTGATCCACCGTGCGGTACTCGATCCCCGGGCCGTCGTGCGCAAGGCAACATGGATCGTGCTGGCGATTTCAGGCTTTCTGGTTGGCCTGTCGCTTCCGGTGTTCCCGCATGACTTGCAGGCTTTCGGAAACAATTTCCTCGCCACGGCCCTGATGGCCGGAGCACTTGTCTGGTATCTCCTCCATCCGACGGAAAACAAGGATGGTTCCAAGGGCTGACGTCAAGGCTGGCTCCTTGTCCGCATCTCGTAGCGTGCCATAGAGTAGAGACAGCAAACTCCCACCAACCGAAGGAAGATCGGAAATGTCCGACGCCGCACAACTTCAAAAGGTCCTCGAACGCATCGATGCGGATTTCGACAACAGCCTTGAGCGGCTGTTTGCGCTGCTGCGGATCAAGTCGATTTCGGCTGATCCGGCCTTCGTCGGCGACTGCAAGGCGGCAGCCGATCACCTGGCGAAGGATATCGCCACACTCGGATTTACCAGTGAGGTGAGGCCGACCGACGGGCACCCGGCCGTCGTCGCCAAATCGAAGGCTAGATCGAGCGGCAAAGGGCCGCACGCGCTGTTTTACGGTCATTACGATGTGCAGCCTGTCGATCCGCTGAGCCTTTGGCATCGTCCCCCATTTGAACCCGCCATTACCGACCACGCGGATGGACGAAAAATCATCGTCGCGCGCGGTGCCGAAGACGACAAGGGTCAGTTGATGACCTTCGTTGAGGCGTGCCGGGCATGGAAGGCGGTGACGGGATCGTTGCCGATCGAGCTGACGATTGTGATCGAGGGCGAGGAGGAGGTCGGTTCGAAAAATTTCGTTCCGTTTCTTGAAAAGAACAAGGACGACCTGGCTGCGGATTTCGCACTCGTCTGCGACACCGGCATGTGGGATCCAAATACGCCGGCCATCACCACCTCGCTGCGCGGACTCGTTTACGAGGAGGTGAAGATCAAGGCCGCCAATCGCGATCTGCACTCCGGCATCTTCGGCGGTGGCGCGCAAAATCCGATCCGGGTTCTGACCCGCATCCTCGGCGGCATTTTTGACGATGATGGCCACATCACGATTCCCGGCTTCTATGACGGCGTCAAAGATGTGCCGGCGAACGTTCTGGAGCAGTGGCGGAAACTCGATCTGACGCCGGAAAAATTCCTCAAGCCGATCGGCCTGTCGATCCCCGCCGGTGAGAAGGGGCGCCTGTTGATCGAACAGGTCTCTTCGCGCCCGACCTGCGACGTCAACGGTATCGTCGGCGGCTATATCGGCGAAGGCTCAAAAACCGTGATCCCGGCGGAGGCTTCCGCCAAGGTCTCGTTCCGATTGGTGGAGGGACAGAATCCCGAGAGGATACGGAACGCGTTTCGCGACTATGTCACGGCGCGGTTGCCCGGCGATTGCCGCGCGGAATTCACCGATCACTCCAACGCGCCGGCCGTTGCGCTGGATTGGAACATGAAGCCGCTCGCCGCTGCCCGGCGCGCGCTGGCTGAGGAGTGGGGCAAGGACGCGGTGCTGATGGGATCGGGCGCCTCCATCCCGATCGTGGCCGATTTCAAGCGCACGCTTGGCCTTGACTCACTTCTCGTGGGCTTCGCGCTCGACGACGACAATATTCATTCGCCGAACGAGAAATACGATCTCAGAAGCTTCCATAAGGGCATTCGCTCCTGGGCGAGGATTCTCGCCGCGCTCGCGGAGATGCCGCAGTAGCAGGGCTGTCATTTTTGCTGGGCTGCTTCGGCCCCAGCCCGTCGCATCGCCTCGGCGGCTTCCGGATGTCTGCGATAGTAATCGCACTCACCCGGCTTCGCCGCGCGGTCCAGGCCCTCCTGCTTTGCAGCCTTTACGAGTTCCTCGTCTTCCTTCAAATCAAGGATCGTCTGCTCCTGGACATAGGTAAGATAGCTCTCTTTGCTGGTGGAATGGATACCCGCTTCGCTGGTCAGAATTTTGCATCCGACAGCAAAGTAAATGTCCTTCGCGCGATGCACGAACTTGGCCCGCCGCTCCAGGTATTTCTGCTTGATCCTGGCGGTCAGGCTTTGCTTGGGCGGATCGGCCTGTTGCGCACTTGCCGGCAAGATCGCCGTCAATGCTACGGCAACGGCTATAACGTAAATGCTCTTTTTCATTATTTCCTCCCAGGATCGGCGGCATCTAATCGCAAGAGGCTGCATGGAGCAATACGCGGCGCAATATTCGAGACGTTCGCCAGCAAAAGTCGGAAACGATCCAGGTCTCCCGCTATTGTGATCGGAAGCCGTCGAAACATAAAAACGCCGCCCGGGATTGGGCGGCGTCTGGATTCGGTGTGCAGAGGTATATGAGGACAACTCTACACCGGACTTCCTAATTTTTCAATTCCTGTAGCTCGGGTCCAACCGGTCGAGCTTGCGTAAGAGCGGCGGCCAAACCAGCATGGTCGAACGCAGTTCTGCCCGCTCGGGATTGTCGAGCAGGCGGGTGTTTTTGTCGATGACATCGGCATCGACCGGATAGGCGGTCGGACCGAGCATCCGGGTACGTACCTGCATGGTGCAGGCGCGCTCGAGGTGAAACATGCGCTCGAAGGCCGACGCCACCGAGCGGCCGACCGTCAGTGTGCCGTGATTGCGCAGCAGCATGTGGTTCCTGTCGCCAAGGTCGCGTTGCAGGCGCGGGCGCTCGTCATGATCGAGCGCGATGCCTTCATAATCGTGATAGGCGAGGTCAAAGGTGACAAGCTGCGCGGTCTGATTGAGCGGCAGCAATCCTTCGGCGGAGCTCGCGACCGCGGTGCCGTCAGGCGTGTGCAGATGGATCACGCAGCCCGCGTCCTCGCGAACCTCGTGGATCGCGGAATGGATGGTAAAGCCGGCCGGATTGATACTGTACTGACTGTTGGTGAGCAGGTTACCGTCGAGACCGACCTTGACCAGGCTCGATGCGGTGATTTCGTCGAACATCAGCCCGTAGGGATTGATGAGGAAATGATGCTCCGGCCCCGGTACGCGCGCCGAGATATGGGTATCGACCAGATCGTCCCAGCCATAATAGGCGATCAGACGGTAACAGGCAGCGAGGTTGACGCGCTGTTCCCACTCTGCGTCCGTCATTCCCGACGGGACTTCCTTGAGGCGAGCTTCCGCTGGCGACATGACGGGATCTCCTGTTGATCGCTGGATTGCTGCAAGCCTATTCTTGCCGCCGGCTGGCCACAAGGCGCGTTGGGTCGTTGGCAGTTATGCTTCACAGCGCGGGCGGCGCGGCTTTACGGCGGGGGCATCGACAACAGGCTTGAAATGCTGCGCCCGCGGATATCGTAAACGCGGGCGAACACCACGTCGTCGCGCTTGATTTCAACCATGATCGGCGCGCTGATGAGGCCCTTGCAATAGAATTCGCCGAGCGTCATCGCGAAGTCGGCGACATGGCTGTCCCAGCCGATGGTGAAATCGGGGCCAAGTGCGACCTGCGCCCCCCGGTGTGGCCCGCATACGGCGACATTCCACTTGTGTCCAGGCGGCGGAGTTTCGTGTTTTTCGTCAAGCTGCTTGCGCAGGCTGTCAGACGCCTGTTTGAATGCCAGCCCCCAGTAATCGAGCATGTAGCGATCGTCGGCGCCGCGCACCGTGCCGGCGATATGGTTGAAATGGGTGTACTGGTAAGGGTGCAGCCGGATCATTTCGCCAAGCGGCAGCAACAGGCCGAACGAGAATACGGCGAGAGCTGCCGGCTGCCAGTTGCGGCGATTTTCTTTCAGCCAGCTCATTCCCCGTGCGAAAGCCAGGCCTGCGAGTACTGTCATGGGTGGAATGACGAAGATGAAGTGGCGGATGCCGTTGTAAAGCGCGGGACGCTTCAGGATGGCGATCGCGATCGGCAGCAGCGCCGCCAAGGTCAGCATCAAAAGGATCGTCTTGCGGCGCGCCGGCACGTCGCTGCGCGGCAATGCCAGGATGCTGGCGGCGACGCCTGCAAAGGTCAGCGCCAGCAGAACTTCCGGAAGCTGCAAGGCGAACAGCGTCGGAAGATATGACCACGGCATGTCCGGAACCGACACGATGGCGCCGTCGAACATTTCTTTCCACGGCTTTTCGAAGAAATTCGAGAAATAGGTCGCGGCCAGGAAAGGATGATCGGGCTCGATGATCGACCACGGCCAGATCAATCCCATCACGAGGTAGCCGAAGATCAGGCCGGGCAGCAGTGCGTAAGCCATCTGCACAAATCGCCTGGCAGCCTCCCGCGCGCCGTGGGCGCGAACTTCCTCAATCAGCATCGGGACAAAGCCGATCAGCGCGTAGAGCAGCGCGAGCCCGCCGAGAATGCGAGAACCGATCGACAGGCCGGCGCCAAGGCCAACAATCAGAACCGTCCGCGGCGAGGGATACGGATATTCTTCGGCCAAGCGAACGAGGCCTAGCATCAGGATCACCATTGCCACCGCAAACGGCGCATCCTTCGGGTTCATGAACATGTGGCCGTAGAAGGTCGGACACAGTGCCAAAAGCAATAGCGCTGCAAGTCCTGCCAGCGGGCCGCCGACGCGCCGGCCCAGCCGCCAGGTCACGGTGAGGCCGATCATGCCAACGATGGCGCCGAGCAGCCGGCGCGTTTCAAACAATTCGAGAGGGATTATCTTGTGCAGCAACGCCGCGGCCATATCGAAGCCGCCGCCGTACATATAAAGATTGGCGAACGATAATGCTCCCGTATCCTTGAAGCCGGAGCCATACATCCGCAGCAGCAAATCGGCGTATTCGGCGTGGGTATAGTCGTCCCAACCGAGACCGTAGTCGCGGAACGTGAAGCTCGCGACCAGTCCAACCGCCACCAACACCAGCATTGCGGCGTCGTCGCAAGTCCGCTCCATCGAGCGCCGCGAAGGCGTATCGAGCGCCGAGGTCGCAATTGAAGACATGGCTATTGGATACCCGGTGTCCCTTTGGCCCAGTTAGCGCTTTTGAGCCTCATTTCCCCAGCATCCCTATAGCGCAGTTCCGTTGCCAAGTAATTGGTAATTGTGGCGTAATTCGCTTGCCGCAGCGCAAAGCGGGCACGTTTGGCCCTTGAGGCGGGTTCCAATGGTCCCCAACTAACGGAATTGCCGCGGCAATTGCCGTTGGCGGGGCATGCAATATGACGGTATCGTGGCATTTGGGGCTGCAAAGGTGGGGCTGCAAGGCTGCGCGATGGGGAAGCGCGGCTTAGGGGTAAGTTTGATGATGATTGGAATGTTGGTCGCCGGGATTGTCTGCCTTCTGGCAGGTCTGCTGGCGATCGGTCTCGGCCTGCCGATCAACCAATTCGACTTCGGCAATACGTTGATTCTGGCTGGCACGATCGCCACCGGATCGGGCTTGATCGTCCTGAGCTTGTGGGTCGCGGTCAGGGAGCTGAAAAGCCTCGCCGGGCAATCCGGCTTCGTTCCAGCGCTCGACTTGAAGGGCAATCCATCACGGCGAGCAGCGCTCGAGCGTCCGGCCGGCGCTCAAGGTGACGGCACTGTGTCGCATGCCGATTCGATAGGCGACGGGCCGCCCTCGCCACCATCCGCGCCCTGGGCCGACGACGCAGCCGCCCGTGATCGGCCCGGCCAGGAGACGTCATCACAGCCGGCGCCTGAACCACCGGCAAAGCCGCGACGTAATTTGATGTTTTCGTCGTCGTCCCGTCGCGAGCGCGAGCGAAACCAGCCGCGTGCAGACGATGTGACTGTTGCCGAACCTCGCCCTGCCGCGGCGGCCGCGCCGCCAGCGGAGGTCAACGAACCTGCTCCCGCAAGCTTTGACGACGCTTGGCCGAAGTCGGAACGGGCACGGCCTGCCGATGTGCCGCCTCAGCGCCGTGTTGCACGAAACCCGTCGACGTTCAGCGAGGCTACCCGCCAGCCTCCGGCGGTCGAGAGTCAAGCACCGGTGACGGTCCTCAAATCGGGCGTCGTCGATGGGATGGCCTATTCGTTGTATTCCGACGGTTCGATCGAAGCCCAGATGCCCGAGGGCATGATGCGCTTTGCCTCGATCGACGAATTGCGCGCGCATCTGGACCAGCGTCCATGACATTGCGAGCCGTCTTGGACAGGAAAATTGGAACGGCGTTCTTGTCTCTGCGAGGATAATTCGTTCTTATTTAATCCGCTCATATTCGAGGAGCGGCCTGCGGTCTAGTTTGTGAATCGGCATGACATGACTCGTGCGACAAAATCTTGAGAAGGCTCAGGCCATGACCGACACCGGACCCAAGAATTTCATCGACCTGACGGCGAATATCGTCTCGGCCTATCTCAGCAACAATCCGACCCCGGCATCGGAAATCCCGGGCCTGATCAACCAGATTCATGCAGCTTTGGTGCGCGTCTCGACCGGCAGGCCCGAAGTATCCTCGGAGCCCGCCAAACCTGCGGTTTCCGTCAAGAAGTCCATGACGCCGGATTATCTGGTTTGTCTCGAGGACGGCAAGCGCTTCAAGTCCTTGAAGCGGCACCTGCGTTCGCAGTACAATATGACGCCCGAACAATATCGGGAAAAATGGGGTTTGCCGCCGGACTATCCGATGGTCGCCCCCAATTATGCGGTCGCCCGCTCGCAACTCGCCAAGAAAATGGGGCTTGGCCAACAACGCCGGCGGCGGAAATAGACAACGTTTCCGGAAATCCTGGCGTTAAGTGGTCGCCAGCGCCTCGCGTGCATCGGCACGAATACGCTCCACCATCGCACGCAAGCCATTCGAGCGTTGTGGTGTCAGATGTTCGCGGAACCCAAATTCATTGAAGATCGCGATCGCATCCGTTGAAAGGATTTGCTGCGGGGTATGGCCGGAATAAAGCGTCAACAGGATTGCGATCAATCCACGGACGATATGGGCGTCGCTGTCACCCAGATATTTCAGCAACGCTTCGCCGGTATCGCCGCGTTCAACTTTCTTCGACAACCAAACCTGGCTGGCACAACCCTGCACCTTGTTGGCAGCGGAATGCTCGGCTTCCGGCATCGGTTCGAGCGTCCGGCCGAGTTCGATGACGTACCGATAGCGGTCGTCCCAATCCTCCAGAAGCTCGAAATTTTCGCGGATGTCGTCAATCGTCGTCATGATCGTGCTCAACCTTCAGACCCTATATAAGGCCGAAGATTGCCGAAAGCGATATCATCCGATCAATGAGAATTGTTCCGTTTTCGGAAGGGAATTACGGCGATGGCGGCGGAGCGCCTTGCCACTCGATCTGCATATCGTCCGGCGTCAGCGTATCGTGCGCGACATCGCCTTGCGCGCCGTCCGCGTTCTCCATGACGCCAATCGATCCGGTGTGTTCAGGCGAGCGTTTGTCCGGTTTGTCGGTCTTTTCCGGTTTGTCGGTGATGTACTGGTAGACCTTTCGCGCGCCGCCTTGCGCACGTTGACCGATGGCGGTGGCGGCCTGGCCGCCGACTTCGCATGCTGCCGGTTGGCGTTTGCAGAACTGGCTCATGTCGGACATAGCCGCAGTGGCAGCCGAGATCGCCTCAGACGCGTTGATTTGCGGCGTCTTGTCCGAATCCGGGGTTTTGTCCCTCGGTAACAGGACGAGGACCAGTCCAACCCAAAACACCAAACGAAGCAGGAAAAACATCTTGCTACTCCGGTCGCCTCTCTTGTTCTGCTGCCTTCAGTCCCGCGGACTTTCGAACCGCCACACTATTAGGCGTCGATAAATCGCAAGTACTTGTATTGAAGTTAAATCGCGAAGAATTCGCGAAAAAATCCGTCGATTTGATTCGGCGTAAATTTTTGATTGATGCCGCAAACAGCCGCGTCAGCCGGCCGTCCACCATTTCGAAACCATACCAGCGAGTTTCCGGAAACCCGCCGTTCACCATCTGTGTTGATTGAACATCGCATCAGACGCCGAAAGCGCCATGTAGATACGGTCTTCGGCTGCAATGCGGGCCACCTTAGCGTTCGTTTAATGTCACTCTGACAGGTTGCGATAACGACAAGGGGGACGTTCCCGGCGTCTGTTCGACGCGCAGGCCGAAGCGAAAGCTGTGACAGTTCTGAGTATCATTCGCGATTGTCTGGATGCGCTGCTGCACCCGTCGGCACGGCAGGATGTGCTGGCGCGCGCGCGCCATCGCGCCTTTATCGCGCCACGGCTGCTGGGAAGCCTCACGGCATTTGCCGCCTTTCCGGTCTACCTCGCCATGCACGGCGCGCCGACCGCGCTCGGGGTCGCGGCCTTCGCATGGCTGATTGCGCCCATCCTGTTGTCCTGGTTCCTGTCGCGAACCGGCCGCTATGAAGAGGCATGCCTCCTTTCATCCCTGGCGTTTGCCGGTCTGATCATGACGCTCGCTTCGGCGACCGGTGGCATCGGATCGTTTGCCGCGATCTGGCTCGTTGTCGTACCGGTGGAAGCCGCACTTTCGGCATCGCGCCGCGTGGTTGCGTTTGCTTCCGCGGCTGCCTTGACCTGTGTTTCCTTGCTGATCGTCCTTGGCCACTTCCAGCTGTTGCCGGCGGTGGATGTCGGTCCGGACATGCGTGCGATCCTGACGGCATTCGGCGTGGCAGCGGCAACGCTCTATGCCGCGGGCCTGGCATTTGGCGCCGAATTACTCGCACGCACCAGCGCTTCCCTGCTTTATGTCGAGGAAGACCGTTATCGCCTGCTGGCTCACAACATGAGCGACGTGATTTCCCGCCATCATCGCAACGGGGCCGTGCGCTTTATATCGCCGGCTGCGGAAGCCTTGTTGGGTACATCCGTCTCGCGTCTGCAGGGCTACGGGCTGTTCGATCGTGTGCATGTCGCCGATCGCCCGGCCTACCTCACCGCGCTTTCGGACGCGGCTCGCGGAGGCGAGGCGCAAAGCGTCGAGTTCCGTCTCAAGCGCGATGTGATCCGCGGCCGCGAATTGGCGCAGGCCAACCACGTGAATTTCATCTGGGTGGAGATGCGTTGTCGGCCGCTCGAGACGGTGTTTTCGGCCGCGAAAAGCTCCGAGGCCGAGGTGGTCGCCGTGATGCGTGATGTCACCGATCGGAAAAATCAGGAACAGGCACTGGATCTGGCACGGTCCGCGGCCGAGCAGGCCGATTCATCCAAGACGCGTTTCCTTGCCACCATGAGCCATGAGCTGCGTACGCCACTCAATGCCATCATCGGCTTCTCCGAGATGATCATGCAGGAAGACGCGCTGATGCTGGATGCCGCGCGGCGCAAGGAGTATGCCCAGCTGATCAACGATTCAGGTCAGCATCTGCTGTCGGTCGTCAATGGCATTCTCGATATGTCGAAAATGGAGTCTGGCAATTTCGAGATCATGCCCGAGCCTTTCGCCCCGCGGGCGGCGCTGATCAATTGTTGCAACCTTCTGGCGCTCAAGGCTCGCGAGAGCGGCATTGATCTCGTGACCCGCGCGCCGGACGATTTGCCGGTCATGATCGGCGATCCCCGTGCATTCAAGCAGATTGTGCTCAACCTCGTCTCCAACGCCGTCAAATTCACCGAGCGGGGCGGCGCCGTGACGGTGTCGGCCGCCGTCGAAGGCGCGCGGCTCATTGTGCGCATCGCCGATACCGGCGTCGGTATCGCGGCCGATGACCTTAAACGGATCGGCGATCCATTCTTCCAGGCCGGCAAGACCTATCAGCGCCGGCACGAAGGCACCGGCCTCGGATTGTCGATCGTCAAGGGCCTCGTTGCCATGCATGACGGCGAAATGACGGTGCAGAGCCAGGTTGACGAAGGCACGACCGTTACCGTTGCGCTGCCATTGACGCCACAGGCCACGCAAGCTTCAGGCAAGATCGCAACGCTCGCTCCGCCGGCGCGCCCCATGATATCAGAGCAAGCCCTCCAGGTGAAGAAAAGTGCCTAGGAAACCTACACGTGACGATGATATGCCGCGCCGGCGCGGCTCCAGAGAAGCTGCGTTCGAGCAGGATACCGAACGCGGTCTTGTGATGCGCGTTTTTCTACACAGTCCGAAAGATGTGATTGCGTGTGCGCTTGCCCTGGCGGCTGTCATTGCGATTATTGCCAATGCACTGCTCATGCAGGACGGACGTCATCCAGCGCCGATATTTGGCGCCGTCACGGCATTGCCTGCGGTGGCATCTGTACCCGCCGGTCCCTTGCCGCGGCCGCGGCCGGTTGAGGCCGACGTCCCGCTGCCCGAAGCCAGGCCGGCCGATCTGAGAACTGCCGATCCCTTGACCAATCTCGTCAAGACCACCAGCACCGTGCCGGCGACAACGGCGAATATTCCGCGCCCGCCCATGACGGTGCCGGTCTCTACCCGCGTCGACAGCGTACCCGTTTCAGGCTCGCATCGCGTGGCCGCGGTGCAGCGCGCATTGGCCGAGTACGGCTACGCCCAGTTGAAGCCGACCGGTGTCGTCGGACCGGATACACAGGCCGCGATCCAGAAATTCGAGAAAGCGCGCAAGCTTCCCATTACGGGTCAGGTGTCCGATCGCCTGGTGCGTGAACTGGCTTCCACGATCGGCCATTCGATCGAGTAGCGTCGTCGCCCTGAAGTTGTTTTTTCGGCGAACTTTCGGATTCGTAACATTAGCGTCTGGCCTGCGGTAAGCGTCTGGCCTATGTCTGTCTCATGCGATTGAAATCAAGCATCTGGGTTGCGGCCTATTTACGCCGCTGCCAAACTGAGGGCGTCTTTGGCGCAGTGCGCCGGCGTGGCGCGGAGGAGGCGGGCGCGGTGTTCGTCAAGGTGGCATTGCTTGACGGCAACGCCATGCTTTACGTGCCGGCGCCGCAGACCGTCTACGACGACTCAAGGCCGATCGAGCGGCTGTTCATGCCGATCTCGAAGCAGCCGGTGCCGGAGCCTTCCGTGGAGGAGCGTCTTCAGAAAGAAATCCGGTTCGATCCTGACGCATGGATCGTGGAGACCGAAGACCGCGCCGGGCGGCACTTTCTCGATCTGTCGCGCGATTGATCGCGAGCCCGGCGAATTTGAAGTTCTAGCGTCTGGAATTCTGCGACGAACCCGTTCGGGGTGCCACAACGTTGCTTGCGGGCTGCGCAACTGTCCGGGTCTGCGTTGTTGCGCTCCGCGTCCGGCCGCGCTCGTCGTCATAGAGCGCGGAACGATACTTGGCGCGCGTCACCACCAAGGTCGAGCCGCGCCAGGCGGCCAGCATGATCAGCGCCGACCTTTCGTTCAGGACGTCGTAGAGTCGCGAGAGCCGATACACCGTATTCACGGAGGTTCCGATCTCGGGCCGGAGGAACAAGAGAACGCGCTGAAAGACCGGGCTCGGCATGCCAAGCGCCTTGGCGGCGCAAGCAAGCGGTTCGCCGGTCGGATCGTTGACCACCTGGGTTGCGATTTTCCAGGGCAATATCAGCGTTTCGCTTAGCTCGAGCGTGAAGTTTTCGACGTCGGCAACGAAGGCGGCCATTTCCAGAGCTTCAATCGCGTGCTCCGCACGAAAGGCGGGAATACGCGGCGAAGCCTTCAGTGGCGTTTCGGAGAGATTGTGCAGGATCAAGGCGCGTTCCGCCGAGCTTGCACGGAAAAACAGACCGCTGATTTCCGCCGCATCCGTCGGCTGCATCGACAAGTTCGAGGTTATCCTTGACTGCTTTTCACGGGACATCGTGGCCGGTTCCGATGCGAACGTGGCCTCGGAAAGAGAGGGTGCAGGAATTTCGCGCGCCAGCGGCACGCGCCGGTCGGGATGTGAGGGTTTGAGCCCGAGTTGTTTCAGGACCGGTGCCGGCGTTGCCGGATAGAGGGCGAGCCGTGCCCGCACGGCCGCGCGCGTGGCGTCGTCGACCTGGTCGATCAGCCGGGATGTGAGCTCGACGAATTGCCGGGCTTCTTCCTCGCTGTGCGTACTGGTCTGAACGTAGAGATCGGCGAGAACGCGAAGCAACGTGGGACGGATATCGACGCCCTCCCGACGGGAGAGATTCATCAAACCGTCAAAGCCCGAGAATAGCGGAGGGGTGGTCATCTTGAGCGATACGCGACTGATTTCAGATGTCGCGTGAGCCTAGTCGAGTTGCTTTAACACGGCGTTAAGGAAAACAATCCGTGAAAGAGCGAGGCAGTCATTGTGCCATTTTGTCTGCATCACGGATGCAAAACCGTCAGCGTCAATCGAACCGCTGGCGTATTAAGAAGCCGTTAACCACGTCCTGATCTTAATGGCCCCGCCGTCGCCGCAAATCGCGTGAGTTCGGCAACCGGAGAGAAGTTCGGCATGGGCACCATCATTGAATTTCCGGCAGATGCAGTATCGCGGCGGCCGGGCTCAACCATGGATGACGCCGCGCAGAAAGGTAAGGGAACGGTCTTGATCCTTCCCGTCATCCGGATCGAGCGCCAGGCTGAAGAAACCAGCGGAGACCGCGGGCCGGAGGAGGGGACAGCCCCCGGCCGTCGCCGTCGTCGGCGCTGAAAGCCGGATTGATATGCCCGACGCATTTCATCTGATACGGATCCGGCGGCAGCCACGGGCTTCCGTATCGGCTCTGGTGCTGCTCGCAACGGGCCTCATGCTCGCCGGTTGCAGCGGAGGCGATTTCGGTCGCACCCGCGAGGATTTCCTTAACGACGACATGCATCGCTGGCTCGGTACGGAGGCCACCGGCAGCATCGGCATGAAAGCCTCGCAGTTTCAATTGACCGATGGCGAAAGGCAGCTTCGCGATCAGGCCTATCCGGTGATCGAGCCGCCGCATTCGCGTCCCGCCTGGAAGGCCGTGTTCGGCGACTACCAGGTCGTGGCTTCGCCATGGCGGCAGAAGGTCGCGTTCGACCGCACCGCCTATGGCCGACAACTGATCGACGAGCCGCACCGCTCGGACGCCTCGCGTTATTCCCTGTTGATCGACGATGTGCGCGACGACATCACCCGCTTCGAACCGTTCTATGCCACCGCCGCCCGCGTGCTCGACCTCGACCGCAAGCGCAATGCGAGCCTTGCTCACGTTTCGCAACTGTCGCCGCGGGAGCGCGCGGACGCCGTCGCCCGCATGGAAGAGAACACGATCATCGTGCAATGGGTCCAGCAATGTCAGGAACGGCGGATTTCGTCCTACCGCTGGGCGCTGGAACGGCTCGTGGTCCAGGGGCCCGACAACATGGCCGCCGAAGCCGACCGGTTGATCAACGAACTTGCCGCACTGGCCGCCAATCCGCCGGTCGTGGTTCAGCCTGTTGCTGGCGCCACGCTTAGTTCACGCGGCTGAATTACCGAAATAAATGCTTCAACGCTTGGCCGGCATCGGCTCCGTCTGAACCGTGCAGCTTGACGCGGCCAGCGAGGCCTGTGCTTGCACCATCAGGCCAGGTTCCGGCGCCAAGGCCTTCATCACGATCAGTCCAGCCGTGCTGGGGGAATCAATGATCAGCCGGTCCGCGGCGGTCACATCCTCGTCTTCGGGCAAGGCAGCGTGCTGGGCCTCCGTCATCAGGTCGAGTTCGATGACCTTGCGCCCGGCGGAGCGGTCGTTGATGGCATAGTAAGCCAGTTCATTGCGGGTATAGAACGACACCGACGTGTAGGCCTGACTCACGGGAACCGTGAGTTTGATCGGTCCTCCGGACAGATCGTAACGGCAGACCGCGACCGCAAAGGCCGGGTCCATGAACGGCAGGGGCGCGTTGCTCGGATCCGGTTGGGGCAGGGATGAAACGGCATTCAACTTGGTGATGGGAGCGAGCCGGGAATAGGCGTCCTGGGTCGCGATGCGCGGCAGCGCCAGCACGCTGACCAGATGCACGATGCCCCCCAGGAGCACGCCGGCAAGCACCGTGAACAACACCCGGATCATGGGCAGCTCACCGTTGCGATGGAGGGCATCGGGGCATCGCGCTGGGTGCGCGTCGCGACGCCGACCGGCGTATCGTAGAGCCGCAGCACCAGCGTGTAGCGTTCAATTCCGCCGGTCGGCAGCCAGTTGCCGGCGCGCGACCGTGACGCTACCCGCAGCTCGAACGAGCCATCCGCGCCGCGGATGATTTCCTGGCTGGTGAAGCCGTAGCGCTGCAGCGAATTGGCGACCAGCCGTCCTTTCGCATCGTAGAGCGTCAGGGTCCAGAACCGCGCTGCCGGCGTAATTCCGCTCACGAGAACATCGCAGCGGCCGTCAAGCGGCTGCTTGCGATCGTCCCGTGTGGCGGAGAACGCAACGCCATCGCCGGTACCAACCGGAAGTTCGCCGCTGCGAGCGATGGATGCACGCGAATAAGGGTCAACGTCAACGGTGCCGGTCCTGGGCCGCGCGGTCCACGCACCGATGGCCAGCGCGCCGATGTCGGTGCCGCGGGTCGCCGTCGTCCACGTCGCGCCGAGGCCGATAGCGGCGGCGAGTATCAACGCCAGCAAAGTGACGAGTACCAATCTCACGTTAGTTCTTGAGTGGAGCGGGTGCAGCCGCCGGACTGCCGGGCAAAGCCGAAGCAAAGCTCTCGTTAAATCCAGCCGAGGTCGAGGAGACGGGCTTGGCTGGTTTGGCAGGCTGGTCGGTTGTCTTGGCTGCGTCGTCAAGCAGCTTTTCCACCCGCACCAGGACATCCGCGCCGCGTTTGGTGAGGACCGGCGGCGGCTTGATATCCGGAGGCTTCGGACCGCCATTGGCTGCCAACAGAGCGGCAGAAGGCGAGGACGGCAGTTTCGCGCCCATTCCAACGCCGGTTAGTTCCTTGATCTCGACGCCCTGATGGGCCGCGGTCATGATGTCGTGCCAGGTCTGCGCCGGCAGTGAGCCGCCGGTCATGCGGTTGGTCGCCGAATAATCGTCGTTGCCGTACCAGACGGCGCAGGTGAAGTTGCCGGTATATCCGACGAACCAGGCGTCGCGATAAGCATTGGTGGTGCCGGTCTTGCCCGCGGTCGGAATACCGTCCAGCGCAGCACGGCGCGCCGTGCCCTCGCTCACGACGTGACTCATCATCTCGGCCATATCGGCGGCAACCGACGGTGGAATGGCCTGCAACGGTTTCTTGCCGTCGCGGTCGAAACGCCAGACCAGGTCGCCGGAGCCAGTACGCACTTCCAGCACGGCGTGCGGGGTCACCGATTTGCCCTTGTTCGGGAATGTCGCATAGGCGACCGCGTGTTCGAGCACGGTGACTTCGTCGGCGCCGATCGGCAGCGAGGGGGTGTCGGGCAGGGGCGCCTTGATGCCGAAGCGGCGGGCAACCTCGACGATCTTGGCGCGGCCGACCTTGGCTGGATTGGGCGCCTTGCCGCCAAGCGCGATCGACAGCTTCACCGGAACGACGTTGATTGAGCGGGTGATCGCCTGCGTCAGGGTGACTGCGCCCGAATAAGAGTGACCGTAGTTTTGCGGACACCAGTTGCCGATGCAGACCGGACCGTCGACCACGACCGATTTCGGCGTGAAGCCGTTGAGCAGCGCCGTCGTATAGACGTAGGGCTTGAACGACGAGCCGGGCTGCCGATAGGCATCGGTCGCGCGGTTGAACTGGCTGGCGCCATAGTCGCGGCCGCCAACCATCGCGCGCACTCCGCCGTCGAGATCGGAAACGACGGTCGCGGCTTGCGTTGCATGATAGTCGCGGCCGAACTGACGCAACTGGTTTTCGATGGCCTCTTCGGCGGCGCGCTGGACGTTCATGTCGATGGCGGTGCGCACCACGAAGACGCGCTCGTTGTAGGACCTCGGGAAGGTGTCGACGAGCTTGCGCATCTCGTCGAAAGCCCAGTCCAGATAGTAGTTCGGCGAATTCTCGTCGCGGCGGTCGACGGCCGTGGCCGGATTGCGCCGTGCGCCGAACACCTGACCCTCGGTCATGAAGCCGGCATCGACGAGATTGTCGAGCACGACGTTGGCGCGGGCACGTGCCGCGGGCAGGTTGATGTGCGGCGCGTATTTTGTGGGCGCCTTGAACAACCCCGCAAGCATCGCAGCTTCAGCGAGATTGACGTCGCGCGCCGACTTGTTGAAATAGAAATGGGCCGCGCCGTCGACGCCGAAGGTGCCGCCGCCCATATAGGCGCGATCAAGATAGAGTTTGAGGATCTCGTTCTTGGTGAGCCGCGTTTCCAGCCAGATCGCCAGAAACGCCTCATTCACCTTGCGTTCGATGGTGCGTTCGTTGCTCAGGAACAGGTTCTTGGCCAGCTGCTGGGTGATCGAGGAGCCGCCTTGCCGCACGCCGCCGGCCTGGGCGTTGGTCACGATCGCCCGCAACGTACCGGCGACGTCGATGCCGAAGTGGTCGTAGAAGCGGCGATCTTCGGTTGCCAGCGTCGCCTTGATCAGGACGTCCGGGAAATCCTCCAGCGGAATCGAATCGTTGTGCTTGATGCCGCGGCTGCCGATCGGATTGCCGTAACGATCGAGGAAGGTCACTGCGAGATCGGATTTCTTCAGCCAGTCCTCGTCGGCGGTCTCGCGAAAGGCCGGTACCGCCAGCACCAGCATCAGGACCAGGCCGCCGAGGCCGAGGGTGGCGGCTTCCGACAACGGTTCGATGAAGACCCAGCGCTTCCAATGGCCGACGTAAAAGCGATCCATGAAGGCCGAGTAGCGCTCATAGAGTTCGCGGGAGCCCTTGCCGGCCGAGAACAGCGTCGAATCGATGCGCGCGTCCAGATCCAGCATCCAGCGCCGGATCTTCTTTCCCCATTCGGCTAGTACGGTCTTGCGCACGGGCAGGCGTTACCTGAAACAGGAATTCCGGATTCGTTTTTTTCGACTTGAGATCGATCACCGTTTGCGGTGTACGAAGCTGGAATCTTGCGTGAATGTTGCGGCAAACCTAGGGCATATCGGTGCCCTGACTGCCGCACTTTCTATCTAGCCGAGCGGGGACGATAAACCAATGGCCGGGCTCACATTTCCAGGGGAAGGGATAACGCCAGCCGAAGTTCACGAGGCGCTGCCGTCCTGCCACTTGCACGCCTGCGCACGCTACCCCTAGAAGGACATATGCGAAAGACGCCCGAAGAACCCAAGCCCATGACCGAAAAGCCCAAACCGGCGTCCGGGCAGGAGGGATTCTTTTGGAAAACCAAGACCTTGGAAGAGATGTCGGAGACGGAATGGGAGAGCCTGTGCGATGGCTGTGCCCGCTGTTGCCTGGAAAAGCTTGAAGACGAAGATACCGGCAAAATCTATTTCACTCACGTGTCCTGCAAACTTCTGGATGCAGGTCTTTGCGCCTGCAAGGATTATCAGCATCGTTCCGAACAGGTTCCCGACTGCGTCAGACTGACGCCTGCCAATGTGCGCACGCTGAACTGGCTGCCGCCAAGTTGCGGTTACCGGCTGGTGGCCGAAGGCCGCGATCTCTATTGGTGGCACCCATTGATTTCAGGCGACCCCAATACGGTTCATGAGGCCGGCGTTTCCGTGCGCGGACGCGTCGAGGGAACCGAAAACGAGATCGCTGACGAAGATCTCGAAGATCATATCGTGCAGTGGCCGGCACTGCTGCCCAAACGCGCCCGGCTGAAAAAGCGTCCGACACCGTCACGATGACGGGATGTCTTGCGCTCTCACCGGGACGCACCCATGCACCCGCCCCGCTGCCGCAACCTCGATTCGTCCCCTAGATAGAAAGCCATGTTTCCTGGCGGCTCGCCGCCACATTTTTTTCCAGCAGCACTCCCGCATGAACAAGTTCGAACGGCAGGGCCGTCCACTGGCCGATCAGCAGACATTGTCCGAAAGCCTCGCCAGCGAACCTACGGTGGTGCCTTCGGACATCCCTGATATCAGCGACGCGCCGCCGATTGCGCCGCCTGCGCCACTGACGCCGGGTGAAGTGCGCACCATTTTGATGAGCCTGATGCTCACGATGTTTCTGGCCGCGCTCGACCAGACCATCGTCGCGACGGCGTTACCGACGATCGGTCAGCAGTTTGGAGACGTTTCCAGCCTGTCATGGGTCATCACGGCCTATCTGCTGGCGTCGACCGCGGTGGCGCCTGTGTTCGGCACGCTGAGCGATATCTACGGCCGCCGCGCCACGATCATCACCTCGATGAGTCTGTTTATCGCCGGTTCAATCCTGTGCGCGATCGCACCCAACATGACGGTCCTGATCATCGCGCGGGGCCTTCAGGGGCTTGGCGGCGGGGGCATTCTGCCGATCGTCCAGACCGTGATTGCCGATGTTGTCACGCCACGTGAGCGCGGCCAGTATCAAGCCTATTTCAGCGGTGTGTGGATGGCCGCAGGCATTGGCGGGCCGATCCTCGGCGGCGTCTTTGCCGAACATCTCCACTGGTCGATGATCTTCTGGATCAACGTGCCGCTCGGGCTTGCATCGCTCGCGATGCTGTTGCCGAACATGGGCCGAATCCCGGTTTTTCACCGGCGCCGCAAGGTCGATTGGCTCGGTGGCGTTCTGCTGATGGCGGCCGCCGTCGTTGTGATGCTGGTATTGACCTGGGGCGGCAACCGCTATGCCTGGCTTTCACCCGCCATCATGGCGATGATCGGCGCCTCGATCGCGCTGACGCTTGCTTTCGTGTGGTACGCGCTGCGGGCCGCGGAGCCGTTCCTGCCATTGTCGCTGATGGGTGGAACGGTGGTGCCTTACGCCATGATGTGTGGCGGCTGCGCCATGGGCGCGATGTTGGGACTGACCGTCTATCTGCCGCTCTACTATGAGGGGGTCTATCACCTCAGCGCGAGCGAAGCGGGCTTGGCGCTGATCCCGCTGGCTGCGGTTTCGACCGGCGGTGCCGCGATTGCCGGACGCACCATGTCGCGCTCCCGGCACTACAAGCGGGTTGCAATCATCGGGACCATCGTGGCTGCCGTCACCGCAGCCGCGCTGGCGTCGGCGCCGATGCCGCTGTGGGCGCTGCTGACGCTGTTGTCGATATTCGCATTGGGTCTGGGCACGGCCTTTCCGGTTTCAACCGTTTCGTCGCAAAATGCGGTCGCGCGATCGCAGGTCGGCACCATCACGGGGGCGACCAATTTCTTTCGCGCCTTGATGGCATCGTTCACGGTTGCGGTGTTCTCGGCCATCCTGCTGACGGCGCTCGGCCCCGACGTCTCGCTTTCGGGTGAGCAGCATGGCGCGGCGGGCTTGATTCCGGCCGCCGATATGATCGCCGCATTCCGATATGTGTTCGGCGCTGCCGCCGCGATGATGGTCGTGGCCTCCATTTGCATGGGCCTGATGGAGGAGAGGCCGCTGGCAGGTCCGGCACAGCCGGTCGAACTGGCGGAATAGATTCGCGGCAGCTGCTCAATCGTGGCGGTTCATCAAATGACGTTTTTTAAATTGGCCTCGACCGGTGAAAACGGCGTTTAAAATAGACGCGCTTGATTTTCGATATCGGATAAGGGGTTACAAAAAAATCGGGGGTTTAGGGCCGTTCCGATTAAGGGGCCATTCAGATTGTTCTTCAATGCACCTGTAACCAATGGAATTTAGATTCCGGCGCTAGTTGAGGCAGTACAAGCGCTCGGAGTCTGCGGGCAGGAGTTTCGGATGCTGCATCTGATGTCACGGTTCCTGAACGACGAGTCCGGCGCGACGGCAATCGAATATTGCCTGATCGCGGTCGGTCTCAGCATCGTGATTATCACGGCCGTCAACGGCATCGGCAGCACCGTCAACACCAAATTCTCATCGATCAATACGTCGTTGAAATAACGCCGCTCTATCCGGCCTTCTTCGACCGAGCCGAACTGCGCACGGGCTTCTTCGCCGCAGGAGCTCTTGTTTCGGCCTTTGCTTCCTCTTTGGCCGCACGCTTGCCGCTGATCGGCAACAGCATCTCGCGCTGACCTTCGATGCGCTTCTTCGGCCTCTTGCCCTTGACCTTGGCGGCGGGGGGAGGGGCCTGCCGCTCGTTGGCCAGACTGCGCTTGAGCGCGTCCATCAGATTGATGACATTGCCGCCGGTCTTGGGAGTGGTCTTGGCTGTGGGGGGAATACCGCTGCGCTTTTTGTTGATCAGATCGGTCAGTGCGGATTCGTAATGATCCTCGAACTTGTCCGGCTCAAACGATCCTGATTTCTTCTCGACGATGTGCTTGGCGAGATCCAGCATATCCTTCGTGACTTTGACGTCCTGGATGTCGTCGAAATATTCGTTTTCGCTTCGCACTTCGTAGGGGTAGCGCAAGAGCGTTCCCATCAGGCCCTTGCCCAGCGGTTCCAACGCAACAATGTGCTCACGGTTGGTCAATACCAAGCGGCCGATCGCGACCTTGTTCATGCTGCGAACGGTTTCACGGATCACAGCGAAGGCATCGTGGCCGACCTTGCCGTCCGGGACGAGGTAATAAGGGCGGATCAGATAACGGCTATCGATGTCGGCCTTTGGCACGAACTCGTCGATTTCGATGGTGTGGGTCGATTCGAGCGCGATGTCGTCGAGTTCGTCCTTTGTGACCTCGATGTAAGTATCTGTATCGACCTTGTAGCCCTTGATAATGTCCTCGGACGCGACTTCCTCGCCGGTATCGGCATCGACCTTGGCGTATTTGATCCGATGGCCGGTCTTTCGGTTGATCTGATTGAAGCTGACCTTTTCAGCATCCGACGTCGCCGGGTACAGCGCGACAGGGCAGGTCACCAGTGAAAGGCGCAGGAAACCCTTCCAATTGGCACGGGGGGCCATGGGATACTCCTCGAACGCAACACGCGAAAAACCCGACGATATCACCGCAAGGCGCGGTTTCAAACGAGCCGGGACGGGAATCTGATAACGGCGTTAACCGCGAATAGGTTGCGCCGTTATGGCAGGCATTGGCCAGTTGCGCCCGGGGGCGCACGCGGAGTTGGTTCGGCTTGAGGGTGTTCGCCCGGCACTCTATCGCGCCCTGGCAAGCCACGGAACATGATTGGAAATCACGCGTTGCCCTCCCGTGCCGCGGCAGAGAGCGGCTTGGCCTGAGAAGTAGATTGAGGCTGTCATGGCAGTGCAGCGACAACGTCAGATTGTTGAAACTCCAACCGAGGCGCGGCAGGCCGAGCCCGGACCGTCGGTGCTCGCGTTATTGGCGGTTTCCACCGGTCTTGCCGTCTTGATCCTGGGTGTCGTCTGGTTCGTGTTCTTCCGCACCTGAGTTCGGGACCAACGAGCGTCCGGCGGAACTGTTATCGATCCCTGATTGTGCTCGCCGGTTGATCACCGTGCCATTCCGGTGCCCGTGTTATTCCGGTTTTTTGGGCATGACGAATCGCGCATGATCGCCGCCAGCGGAGACTTGCCCCGGTCGTTTCCGATCTGTGGAAGGTGCGGGAGGCAGGGCAGGTTTTCAGCACTTCAAATCATCATGTCGCCCCATTCGGGCGATGAAGAAGCGCAGGGGGATAACCGGATGCACTCCATGCTCACTCTTCTCCTTCAGTCTTCGATTTTCATCGCGGGCTTCCTTGTCGGATACGTTGCTTGCGCGTGGCGGCGTCGGTCGCAGTTTGCCACCCTTGAACCGCGTATCTCGATGTTTGGGCATCCTCGCCGGGCTTTTTGACGCTTCGCATCACAAGCGTTGCGGCCGACAAACGGGTGCGTTGCCAGACGAAGGGTTGAGCCGGCTTCAGGCGATGCCTGGAATTCGGGATTGAAATTCTTCGAGATTGATATTCTTGCTGCTGCCATACCGGCGAGGCAAGCCGTCAGCTCAGATCGAGTGATCGGGCTGGATCGTTTTGACGCGGAGCAGGAAGTATGCCAGTTGCCCGGCGCAAATTCCACTGATGCCGCCCAGCGACTTCACCAGGGCTTCCATCGCGCGGGCATGCCGGTCCGGTGTCAGGAGTTGAAGCGCTTCCAGACCGAGCGCCGCTCCCACCACGACGGTGACAACCAGCAATATGCGGCTGGGATAGGCCAGCGCGAACGCAAGGCCGATCAGCGCGAATGCGGTGAAATGTTCCAGATGTGAGCTGGCGATCGAAGGGCGTATTCCAATCGGCGACGGTGTCACGAAGGCGACGAAAGCGAGCGCCAGCCAGCCTGCGATGACGAATATTCTCTGAATCATGTCTTGTTGGTAAGCTACATCAGGCCTGATCTCAACCGGTTTGAACTTCAACACCGGAATGCAAATATTAGAATCGGACCATTAGCGCAGAATAAACCGTGAGCCAGACCTTCGTCATTCCGGACCTCCATGGCCGGCTCGATCTTCTGGAGATAGGGCTTGCCGAAATTGCCGCACGATCGAAAGGCGGAACGGACACCATTGTCACGATCGGCGACTACGTCGACAAGGGACCGGCGAGCAAGGGGGTGATTGAACGGCTGATGCCGGGTGTCGGCGACAGCTTTGCGCTCGTGGCATTGAAGGGCAATCACGATGCCATGATGGTCGATGCACTGCGTGGTGACTCGAAAATCGCGGATTGGCTGGCGAAAGGCGGAGACGCGGCGCTGGCTTCGTATGGGGGTAATCCGGTCGACGTGCCGCCATCCCACGTCCATTGGCTCGATCATCTGCGGCTATTCTATGCCGATACTCATCGCCTCTACGTTCATGCAGGTGTTGATCCCGGCGTTTCCCTGGATCACCAGAGCGAGGAAACGTTGTTGTGGAAGCGCTATCCCAAGGGGTATTCCGAAGGCTTCGGCAATCTGCATGTCGTCCACGGCCATGATAACGACCCCGACGGCCCGCTGCTTTACGAGGGCAGGACCAATCTGGACACGCTTGCGTGGAAAACGGGGCGGCTGACAATCGGCGTTTTCGGCGACGACAGGCCAGGCGGCCCGATCGATTTTATCCTCATCAAGGGCGCCCCGGCGGCGCGTTAACGAATCCGCCGAGTCCGCTCCCGCTCTGCGACAGGAATGTCGTTGAAAGCCGTTGTGAAGAAAAAGTAATCTTGGCCACTACCGCCGTTCATAGCCCATTCACGACGGTCGCGCTCATCTTGCGCCCGGACATAACTACATTTGGAGACCCGCGTGCGCCTGCTTGTCGTCGAGGATGATCCGGATCTCAACCGCCAGCTTACGACGGCGCTGACCGACGCCGGATACGTGGTCGATCGTGCCTATGACGGCGAAGAGGGGCACTTCCTCGGCGACAGCGAACCGTATGACGCGGTTGTGCTCGATATTGGTCTGCCGAAGATGGACGGCATCTCGGTGCTGGAAGCCTGGCGGCGCAATGGGCGCTCGATGCCGGTCCTCATTCTGACTGCGCGTGATCGCTGGAGCGACAAGGTTCAAGGTTTTGACGCCGGCGCCGACGACTATGTAGCCAAGCCCTTTCACCTCGAAGAAATCCTGGCGCGAATTCGCGCCCTGCTTCGCCGTTCGACCGGCCATGCCCAGTCTGAACTGACATGCGGTCCGGTTTCGCTCGATACCCGCACCGGCCGCGTCAGCGTATCCGGCAACCCGATCAAGATGACGTCGCACGAATACCGGCTGCTGGCCTACCTCATGCATCACACCGGGCGCGTGGTCTCCAGGACCGAACTGGTCGAACATCTCTATGATCAGGACTTCGACCGCGACTCGAACACGATCGAGGTTTTCGTCGGGCGCATCCGCAAGAAGCTCGAGGTCGATATCATCCAGACCGTCAGGGGGCTTGGCTATCTGCTGACGCCACCGGTGGCGGGCGGTTGATCGCGCCGTTCCTTCTGTGCTCTGCTCGGGGTATGGATCATTCGAGATGATGCCCTGATGCGCCGCAGCTCGCTTGCGACCCGGTTGTTTCTGTCTGCGACCGCCTGGGTGGTGGTCATCCTGCTGATCACCGGCGTCATCCTGTCGTCCGTCTACCGCGACGCCACCGAACGCGCCTTCGACCGCCGCCTCAATCTCTATCTGCGAACGCTGGTCGCCGAAGTGGCGACGCCCGACGAGCCGCCCGATCATCAGTTCCAGTCGCTGGGCGAACCGCTGTTCGAACTGCCGCTGTCGGGATGGTACTGGCAGATCATCCGCACAGATACCGACAAGGAGGAGGCGCGAGCGTCGCGTTCGCTGTGGGACAAGAAGCTGCCCAAACTGGAGGACCACGGCGCCGAATTGAGTGCGGCCGGTATTCGCCTCGGCTATGTCGAAGGCCCTGAGGGGCAGACGCTGCGGATGGTGGAGCGGCCGGTCGATCTCGGCGCTGACGGCAAATTTCTTGTCGATGTCGCCGGCGATGCATCGGAGATTTTCGACGAGACCCGCAGTTTCGACTACTATCTCGGCGGGACGTTTGTTGCCCTATCGATCGTCCTGGTCCTGACCACGATTTTCCAGGTCCGCTTCGGATTGGCTCCGCTCAAGCGGATATCGGATTCGATCGCCGATATCAGGTCCGGCCGCGCCGAAAGGTTGGAGGGCGAATTTCCGGTCGAGATTGCCCCGCTCGCGCGCGAGACCAACGCCCTGATCGACGCCAACAGGGAAATCGTCGAACGCGCCCGTACCCATGTCGGCAATCTGGCCCACGCGATCAAGACGCCATTGTCGGTGATCGTCAACGAGGCGGCCGCGCATTCTTCCGATGTGTTTGCCACCAAGGTTCTTGAGCAAGCGGACGTGATGCGTGATCAGGTCGCCCACCATCTGGAGCGCGCGCGAATAGCCGCGCGTCTGACCATCGTCGGCACGATTGCGGAGGTGGGACCGGTCGTCGATGCCTTGCGCCGGACCATGGAGAAGATCCATCGCGATCGCGATATCGCCATCGAGGTTTCTGCTCGCTCAAAGGCAATGTTTCGCGGCGAACGCCAGGACCTCGAGGAAATGGCCGGCAATCTCGTCGACAACGCCTGCAAGTGGGCAGCCTCGCGGGTCTTCATCGAGGTTCTGGTTGACGGGCCCGCCGAGCCCGGCGCAACGCCGATGCTGCGAATCATTGTCGACGATGACGGGCGTGGTCTTTCGGAGAAGGAACGGGCCCAGGTGTCCCGCAGAGGCCAGAGGCTTGACGAGTCCAAGCCGGGTTCGGGCCTTGGTCTGTCGATCGTGGTCGATCTGGCTTCGCTTTACGGCGGCAGCCTTACCCTCGGCCGGGCCCCGATCGGAGGCTTGCGGGCGGAACTGTTGCTGCCGGCGGCGTAAAATATTCGCTGGAAGACGCAACTTGGGATGGATGTTCGACCCTGGAAGCTCCCTTTGAGGTTGATGATCCTAAACGACTTCTTAACGCGGTAGCTTCTACTATGCCTCGTGGACGTATTTTGCCGTCCGCGCCACACAAGCTTGCGGCCCCGGGCGCATGAGTGAGACGACATCAACCGAACGGCTGAGAGACTATCTCGCCCAGCTTCCGCCGCGGTCCCAGGCGCTGCTGATGCGGGAATTCGAACGCGCCGTCGAGCGTGGCGAGGACGCCACGACCGCTAACTTCGTGCTTGAACAACTGCGCAAAATCGTACGCGGCAACGATGACGATGCGCGGCCGCGCACGGACAATCCGGCCCGGCTCCTGTTCCGCCCGCTGGAACCGTTTCTGATCGAAGGCAATGTGGCGGAGCGAGCCGGCCAGATTCGCCGTGCCTCTCTGCTATCGGTCTGGCAGTGGCTGGCCCGCGAGGGAGCTCCGGACCTGGCCCGCCAATTCGAGACCGCACTCTCCCGTGGTCCGGAGAGCGGCACATCGCCCGAGATCGAGTCCGCCGCGCGGAAGCTTCAGCTTGCCGCAGCCGAGGGATTGCGGGCGATTGCGGCTACCAACGACCGTCGCGCGCTCTCCCGTATCGGTCCGACCGATGTGATCGAAGATCTGCCGTCGATTGCTTGCGTATTGCAGGTCCGCGAAGCCGTCGACACGCTCAATAGCCGGCTTCCGAGCTATATACGGGTCTTCAACGATACACAGGTCGAGTCTGCGATTACCGCGCTCAATGTTCCTTCACTGCAGACGCCGCAGCTACTGCCCTTTGCGTTGTCGCTGGTTATCCAACGATTGGCCGCGCCGTGGCAGATCATTCGCCTGGCCATACGCATGGCGGCGTCCGATGACGAAATGCGTGTTGCCTCGACGCCCTATGGCGTCGCGGTTACCATCGCGTTGCATGATCTGTCGTGCCTTGCGGCAACGCTGCGGGCCGATATCAAGCGCGGCCGTTTTGGCGAAGTCGCCGAGCATCTGAAAAACCTTCATGACGGTGTACGCGGCTTGAGGACCGAACTCGACCTCCGCAACGATTCAACCTGGGGCAAGCAGTTGGCGGCGATTCGCGCCGACATATCCAGCGCGCTGCAATCGGAAATCGATAGCGTTCCCGGCCGGGTCAGGCGTCTGCTGCGCCAGCGTACCGACAAGGATATCGCGACGGGAGCTCCGATCAACCCAGGCGACGTGGACGAAACCACGGCCTTGATCGAATTCGTCGCCGTATGCCGTACGTACGCAAGCGAACTGGCGATCAACGAAGTCACGATGCGGACGTACTCGGATCTCCAACACTATGTCGAGCAGTCGACCGAAGCGTTGGTGCAATCGCTCCGCGGCAGCGACGTCAAGGGACGGGCGTATCGCCAGATGCAGGTCGCGGCGGCCATCCGCTTTTGTGACGTGTTATTCGGCGCCGATTACGCGTCGTTGATGAGCAGGGCGGCAGAAAATGCGGTAACGGGCGAACGCAAATCGTCGCGCGCCGGATAACCCGCGCCAGCTCATGCGTCTGCCGCAGACCGGCAAAAAATTCCCTACGTCGACAATAAGATTTTCGTGAAATATTTCAATGTTTTGCGCCCGTTTCATCAAATTGATTATTGTCAATTGCCCGCACTTGGCGCCTGTGGTGTAAAGCGGCGGCAAGGCGCCGCTTTGATTTGCGCCGTTTCACCGGAACCCGCTCGATGATGCTGTGGTTTGTGTTCGCGCTGATGACGGCCGCGGCGATCTTCGCCGTGCTCTGGCCGCTTGGCCGTGGCAACCGCACCCAGGAGGACGGAGGCGAGGCCGCCGTATACCGGGATCAGCTCACCGAAGTTGAGCGCGATGTTTCCTCGGGTCTCATCAACCCGCCCGAGGCAGCCGCCGCGCGCGTCGAGATCAGCCGCCGGCTGCTGGCGGCGACCGACAATCAGCGGGAGCCGCCCCTGGCGACGAATGTCAGGTTGCGCCGGGTGGCTGCTGTTATCGCTCTTCTAGGACTGCCCGCCGTCGCGGTTGCGCTTTATTACCCGCTTGGCTCGCCCGATTTGCCCGATTTTCCGCTGGCCCAGCGCAGCCGCACACCCGATGGAACGCAATCGCTTGACAATCTCGTTGCGCAGGTCGAGCGGCATCTGGCGGATAACCCCACCGATGGCCGCGGCTGGAGCGTGATCGCGCCAGTATTCGCAAGGCTTGGGCGTCTGGATGATGCTGTCCGGGCCTTCCGCAATTCGATCACTTATAGTGGTGAAAGCGCCGATCGGCGGGCCGATCTTGGCGAAGCTCTGGTCGCACTTGCGGGCGGTGTGGTTACAGCAGAGGCCAAGGCCGAATTCGAGCGCGCGCTCGCGCTGAGTGCGGAGGATGTGAAGGCCAATTACTTCCTCGGGCTAGCTGCCGAGCAGGACGGCCACTCTGCCGAGGCGGCGTCGATCTGGCGCAGCATGCTTGAAAAGGCGCCGGCGAACGCGCCCTGGCGTCAGCTGGTTCAATCTGCATTGGTGCGGGTCGGCGGTTCTCCAGCCCCGGCGCTGTCGGATGACGCCGTGGCCGCGGCAAAGGACATGAGCGAGACGGATCGCGGCGCGATGATCCGCAGCATGGTCGATCGCCTCGCTACCCGGCTTAAGCAAAATGGCGATGACGTCGAGGGATGGTTGCGGCTGGTGAGGGCCTATATGGTGATGGGTGACGCCGACAAGGCCAAGACAGCATCGTCAGATGCCCGGCAGGCGGTTGCCAAGGATCCGCAGCGGTTGCAGCAACTCAACGATGGCCTGAAAAATCTCGGAGTCGACGGATGAGTGCGATGAGCGAAATGGCACAGCGCAACAGAGGCGATCGATGACGCGCAAGCAGCGGCGTTTGACTATCATCGGCGGCTCGCTCGCCGTGCTCGCGGTCGCCGCGGCGCTGGTGCTGAATGCGATGAGCGATTCTATCGTGTTCTTCTCGACGCCAAAGATGGTTGCGGAAAGGCATATTCAGCCGGGCAAGCGGTTCCGGCTCGGCGGCCTCGTGCAGCCGGGGTCGCTCGTCCACGGTGACAATCTGAAGGTCACTTTCGAAGTAGGCGACGGAAGCGCTGCCTTGCCGGTTTCCTATCAGGGAATTTTGCCCGATCTGTTTCGTGAAGGGCAGGGCATCGTCGCCGAAGGCGCGCTCGACGCCTCCGGTGTATTCAAGGCCGACACAGTGCTTGCCAAGCATGACGAGAATTACATGCCCAAGGATGTCGCCGACGCTCTGAAGAAGCAGGGACTTTGGAAAGAAGAATATGGCGCGGCCTCCAAGCGCAGCAATGCCTCAGCCGCCACAGCGGCGCAACGCGAGCAGGGGGCGGCGCGATGATCGCCGAAAGCGGACATTACGCGCTGGTGCTGGCATTCGGCCTGGCGCTTATTCAATCGAGCGTGCCGATTCTTGGCGCGCGCTGGCGTGATTTTGCGTTGATGAATGTCGCGCGCTCGACCGCGGTGGCACAGCTTGTATTCGTGGCGGCTTCGTTCGCGGCGCTGGTCACGCTGCACGTTTCTTCGGATTTTTCCGTCATCAACGTGTTTGAGAATTCGCACTCGATGAAGCCGCTGATCTACAAGGTCACGGGCGTGTGGGGTAACCATGAAGGCTCGATGCTGCTCTGGGTATCGATCCTGGCTTTGTTTGGCGGCATGGTTGCGATCTTCGGCAATAACCTGCCGATATCGCTTCGCGCCCATGTATTGGCAGTGCAGGCCTGGATTGCCAGCGCCTTCTATCTCTTCATCCTGGTGACCTCCAATCCGTTCCTGCGGATCGCCAATCCGCCGATCGAGGGTCAGGACCTCAATCCGGTCTTGCAGGACATCGGTCTCGCCGTGCATCCGCCGATGCTCTATCTCGGTTATGTCGGCTTCTCGATTTCATTTTCCTTTGCGATTGCAGCCCTGATCGAGGGCCGGATCGATGCAGCATGGGCGCGCTGGGTGCGGCCGTGGACGCTGGTCGCCTGGATATTCCTCACGCTCGGCATCGCGATGGGTTCGTACTGGGCCTATTACGAACTCGGCTGGGGCGGCTGGTGGTTCTGGGATCCGGTCGAGAATGCCTCGCTGATGCCCTGGCTCGCCGGCACGGCGTTGTTGCATTCGCTGGTGGTGATGGAGAAACGCAACGCGCTCAAGGTCTGGACCATCCTGCTGTCGATCCTGGCCTTCTCGTTGTCCTTGCTCGGTACGTTCCTGGTTCGCTCCGGCGTACTCACGTCGGTCCATGCCTTTGCCAACGATCCCCAGCGTGGCGTGTTCATCCTGATGATCTTGTGCGTCTTCATCGGCGGCAGTCTTTCGCTCTACGCTTTTCGTGCGTCGTCCCTCAAGCAAGGCGGTCTGTTCGCGCCGATTTCGCGCGAGGGCGCGCTCGTCCTCAACAACCTGCTGCTGACGACCGCATGCGCGACGGTTTTTGTCGGGACGCTCTATCCGCTTGCGCTGGAAGTGATGACGGGGGACAAGATTTCCGTCGGTGCGCCGTTCTTTAATCTGACCTTCGGACCGTTGTTTCTCCCCTTATTGGTCGCGTTGCCTTTTGGACCTCTCCTGGCCTGGAAGCGTGGGGATCTGCTTGGCGCTGCCCAGCGCCTGATAGCGGCCGGTGTCGCGGCATTGATCGTCGTGGCGCTGGTGTGGGCCTGGACACTTGGCGGCAGTACCTTCGCGCCGCTCGCGATCGGTCTTGCGGTGTTTGTGATCGTTGGCGCCGTCACCGATACCGCCGAACGCATCGGCTTGTTCCGGCTTCCGCTCGGCACCGCGATACGGCGGGCAGGTGGATTGCCCCGCTCGGCGTGGGGAACGATGTTCGCCCATGCCGGCGTCGGGATCGCGCTGATCGGCATCGTCTGCGAAACCTCGTGGAATAGCGAGAACATCAGGTCGATGAAGGCTGGCGAGGTCACCAGCATCGCCGGCTACAGCCTCAAGCTCGAAAGTCTGACCTCACAGCAGGGGCCGAATTACCGCGAAATGGTAGCGAAGTTCAGTGTTTTGATCGACGGTCATGTGATCGACACCATGACTCCTTCGAAACGCAATTTCACCACGCGCGGCGCCACCACAACCGAAGCCGCATTGTTGTCGCGCGGGGCCAGCCAGCTTTACATCTCGCTTGGCGACATCGCCGCCGACGGCGCGGTCGCCGTGCGCATCTATCACAAGCCCCTCGTGCTATTCATCTGGTTCGGTCCGGTGCTGATGGCATTCGGAGGAATGCTGTCGTTGTCGGACCGGCGGCTGCGCGTCGGTGCACCGAAACCTGCGAAATCGCTACGTGGATTGCAGGCGGCGGAGTGATGCCTTGAAACGAGCACTCTTTCTCGCATTGGCTGTGGTTGCGATGCTGGCAACCACGGCGCACGCCGTGCAGCCCGACGAGATCATGTCGGATGCGGTCAAGGAAGCGAGGGCGCGGGATTTGTCGCGCGAATTGCGCTGCATGGTGTGTCAGAACCAGTCGATCGACGATTCCGAGGCGCCGCTGGCACGGGATCTGCGGCTACTCGTTCGCGAACGGATCGCGGCCGGCGACAGCGATGCCCAGGTGATCGATTTTCTGGTCGCGCGCTACGGCGAATTCGTGCTGCTCAAGCCACGGCTCAACTCGCACACCTGGCTGCTCTGGTTTCTGACGCCGTTGGCGCTGGCAATCGGTGGTATTTTGTTATGGATGCAGGGCCGCCGAGGCGCCCGGTCCGACGCAGAACAGGACACCGCCTCGCTAAATTTGACGCCGGACGAAGAGGCGCGGGTCAACCGATTGATTGCTGCGGAACGGGTTGCCGAAAAATAAACAGCGACGTCATTTGGCCTGCGATAATCCGCCGCATACTGCGGGCTGTTCATTACTAAAGTTTAACGCCGTAGCCAGCGCGCGGTAAGGCGAGAATCCCCATGTTTGGATCCTGCAGGTGCAGCCCCCGTACCCACCACTGATTCACGCTCTGGAGAAGCTTTTATGACCGACCGTCCCATCGATCTTTCCTCACTTCCGTCTTATCAGGCGCCGCGCCGCTCGTTGTTGTCGGCACGCAGGTTCGCGCTGATGGCGTCGGTCGTCGCCGGCCTTGGCGTCGCCATTTACGGCTTTGGCTCGCCCGGCCCGGTCGACATCTTCACCACCAGTGCCCACGCGCAGGTCAACACTGAGGTTCGCAAGGTCGCTCAGCCGGTCGGCTTTGCCGACATCGTGGAACGCGTCAAACCGTCCGTGATTTCGGTGAAGGTCAATATCAACGAGAAGGTCGCCAAGAACGACAGCGGCGACAACAATGACGACGCCTCCCCGTTCCAGCCGGGATCTCCGATGGAACGTTTCTTTCGCCGCTTCGGCGGAGGGGACCTGCCACCCGGATTGCGCGGTATGCCGCGCGGCCGTGGCATGGTGACCGGCCAGGGTTCCGGCTTCTTTATTTCGCCTGACGGCTATGCCGTGACCAACAATCACGTGGTCGATAGCGCCGATAAGGTCGAAGTGACGACCGACGACGGCAAGACCTACACCGCCAAGGTGATTGGAACCGACGCCCGGACCGATCTCGCGCTGATCAAGGTTGAAGGCGGATCGGACTTCCCATTCGCCAAGCTGTCCGACGGCAAGCCGCGGATCGGCGACTGGGTGCTCGCGGTCGGCAATCCCTTTGGACTAGGCGGCACGGTGACGGCCGGTATCGTTTCGGCCAGCGGCCGCGACATCGGCAACGGCCCCTATGACGATTTCATCCAGATCGACGCGCCCGTGAACAAGGGCAACTCGGGTGGCCCGGCCTTCAATACCGAGGGCGAGGTGATGGGCGTCAATACCGCGATCTATTCTCCGTCCGGCGGCAGCGTCGGCATTGCGTTCTCGATCCCGGCTTCCACGGTGAAGAGCGTCATCGCCCAGCTCAAGGACAAGGGCTCGGTGAGCCGCGGCTGGATCGGCGTGCAGATTCAACCGGTCACGCCTGACATTGCCGAAAGCCTCGGTCTGAAGAAGGCGGAAGGCGCGCTGGTTGCGGAACCGCAGGCAACCGGCCCGGCCGCGAAGGCTGGAATCCAGGCCGGCGACGTGATCACGGCGGTGAACGGCGAAACGGTCAAGGATGCCCGCGAACTCGCCCGCACCATCGGCAGTCTGCCCCCCGGCACCGCCGTCAAGCTCAACGTGTTGCACAAGGGCCAGGATACCACGGTTGCCCTCAACCTCGGCCAGTTGCCGAATACGCTCGAAGCCAAGGCCGATACCGACAATGGCGACAAGGGCAGCGCCGCCCGTGGAACCGATGTGCCCAAGCTCGGTTTGACTCTTGCACCGGCCAATACGGTTGGTGGCGCGGGCAAGGAGGGCGTCGTTGTTACCGACGTCGATCCGAAGAGCGCGGCGGCTGAGCGTGGCTTCAAGGAGGGCGACGTCATTCTGGAAGTCGCCGGAAAGATCGTTGCCAATGTCGGAGACGTGCGGGAGGCCATCAACGCCGCGCGTAGCGACAACAAGAATAGCGTCCTGATGCGGGTCAAGAGCGGCGGATCCTCGCGCTTTGTCGCGGTCCCGCTGGCGAAGGGCTAAGCGCCAGGTGCGTGACGAAATGGAGGGTGTCGCCGGCATAATCGCCCCCGTCGACGGTGCTCTCCTTGGGGCGGGTCATGAGCCCGCTTCCTTGACTACCTTCCGTTGGAAAACGCCCCCCTCCGTCGGAAGGTCAAAGGGCGGTGAGGTCCCCCCAGCTTCACCGCCCGCTTTTTTTGACTTCATTTGGCTCAAAAGGGCGCGTCCGATCGCCTTGCATGAGGGCTCCGGCCGCGCCATGGTGATGGAAGTTCTCTCGTGACCGTGATCGCAACCGACACCCAGATGCGACTTTTAATTATCGAAGACGACCGCGAATCTGCCGACTATCTGGTCAAGGCGTTCCGCGAGGTCGGATATGTGGCCGATCTTGCAGGTGATGGCGAGGAAGGGTTGGCGCTTGCCGAGGGCGGCGACTACGACGTGCTGGTGGTCGATCGCATGCTCCCCAAGCGTGACGGACTGTCGCTGATCGGTGCGCTGCGCGAAAAGGGCAACCGCACTCCCGTCTTGATTCTCTCGGCGCTCGGGCAGGTCGACGATCGCATCAAAGGCTTGCGGGCCGGTGGTGACGATTACCTGCCGAAACCTTATTCGTTTGCCGAACTGCTGGCCCGGATCGAGGTGTTGTCGCGCCGCCGCGGCGGACCGGCCGAGGACACAACCTACCGCGTCGGCGACCTCGAACTCGACCGCCTCTCGCACCGGGTGATGCGCGGCAAGGAAGAATTGACGTTGCAGCCGCGTGAGTTCCGGCTGCTGGAATATCTGATGAAGCATGCAGGTCAGGTGGTGACGCGGACCATGCTTCTGGAAAATGTCTGGGATTATCACTTCGATCCGCAGACCAATGTCATCGACGTGCATATTTCACGGCTGCGCTCCAAGATCGATAAAGGCTTCGAACGGCCGTTGCTTCATACTATTCGCGGCGCGGGATACATGATCCGTGACGGGATCCGATAAGAAACAATAATTGTTGCGCTTTTTCAGGCGTATTGTTTTTCGATTGCCGACTATTTACCGCTTCTCCATATCGTCAGCCGGTTCCACGGCACCGAAAAGCAAAAGCCCCACCTAAGCGGGGCTTTCTTCAATTGGCTTCCAGCGTCCGGCAGCGTCTTTAGCCATACTCTCAAATCGTCCGGCAGGATGATCGTACGCCTCCCGTGCTTCTGGCCTTGAGATCACCGCTGCTGATCGCCTCGCGAATGGAGGTCAGTCGGTTCCGGGTGAGGACGCTTGCCCTCGGCACCGAGAGCCGTTTCGAGAGCGGTACCTTTTCTCTTCTGCCCGAACTGTTCATCACATAAGCCCCTTATCGTTCGTGGGCCACCACGGTTAGTCTCGTCGCCCTTGTGCTCGACCCACGATTCCGGCACAGGCGAAAATCTCACATGCCTCCTGGGCGTAGCTTGGTACAGCCGCCAATAAAGAGCGTATCCCCCACATGATGCAATTGGCCGTGCGCGTCTTGTCGCTGGGTTTAGCAGCCCAAGATTGACACAACGCGCTGTTCGTCCGAAAAAAGGAACAGACTTCGAAAAAAAGACTACCGATGTTGAGGCGGGGGGCGGCGAGCACGAAGGCAGTCAAGTGAGAATTTTGATTGTTGAAGATGATGCCGCCATGGCGCGGGGCCTTGCCGAGCGGCTCAAATTGTCGGGGTTTGCGGTCGATATCGAATCCGACGGCGCTTCAGCTGCGCAGACCGCGTTGCTCGAACCTTACAGCCTGATTATTCTGGATATCAACCTGCCAAACGTTTCGGGCTTCGAGATCCTGCACAAGATACGGCAAGCCGGATCAACTGTTCCCGTCATGATTCTGACGGCACGCTATGCGGTTGACGACAAGGTCAGCGGGCTCGATCTCGGTGCTGACGATTATCTCTCCAAGCCTTTTGACATCTCCGAATTTGATGCCCGTGTTCGCGCGCTCGTAAGGAGAGGGCAGGGTCTACCCAACCCGACCCTGATCTGCGGTCCTCTCGCGTTCGATCGCGCCGCAGGCACGATTACGCTCAGCGGCAGGCCTCTCGAATTGCGGCGTCGTGAATTTTCCGTGCTGGAGGTGCTGATGACTCGCGCCGGCAAGCTCGTGTCCAAGGAACGGCTGATCGCGGAAGTGTTTGGCTTCGACGAACCGGTGGCGCCGAACGCCGCGGAACTCTATGTTGCGCGCGTTCGCCAAAAACTCGGTCCGGATGGGCCGCGGATTCGAACTGTTCGTGGCTTGGGTTATTTATTGGAGGTTTTGTGATCGCCACCTGGCGGCCGTCGTTGAGACGAACTCTCCTGACGAATCTGGTGGCGCCCGCCATCGTTCTTGCGGTTGTTCTGGGAATCGGCGGAATGCTGCTGATCCACAGGGTTGTCGAGACTAGCCATGACCGTCTGCTTGATGGCTCTGTGCTGGCCATCGCCGAGCGTGTCGGGGTGGAAGACGGCGAGTTGACCGTCGACCTGCCACAGGTAGCACTGGGAATGCTGGAGAGTCAGTCTCACGACAGCATCTACTACAGCGTGACTTATCATGGCGAATTGATCACTGGATACAAGGATCTTCCGCTATCGGGGTTCGATCAATTGAAGGCCGGCGAAACAGGTCATCGCGACGGCACATACCGCGGCAATCCGGTTCGTCTTGGTGTGCAGGCGCGACAGGTCTATGGCAGGCCGGGCCTGATCCTTGTCGCTGTCGCCGAAACAGTGCAGGCACGCCGTGCAGTCGAGCGCGAAATGCTAGCCGGCCTGGCATTCCTGGAGATTGGATTGATTGGCTTGATTGCGGGTCTTGGCTGGTATGCGGTCGAGCGCGGCCTCAGGCCGCTTGGCGAACTCAAACAGGAGATCGACACGCGCGGCATTCAGGGCGGTCCAAATCTCAGCCCGCTCGATCTGTCCAGGGTTCCGCAGGAAGCCCTGGCTCCGGCGATCGCCGTGAATTCCTTGTTGCAACGTCTGGATATGGCAATTGAACTCGTGCGCCGGTTTACCGCCGATGCATCCCATCAGATGCGAACGCCTTTGGCGATTTTGAGAACACATCTTGATCTCGTGCGGCGCCAGGGGTCGGAAACGCCTGCGGGTCAATCGGCCCTTAACGAAGTAGACAGCGCGATCAACCGCCTCGAGAGGCTTATCCAGCAACTCGTTGCACTGGCTCGGGTCGATGAACAAACCATCGCGCAACCGATCGTCGAGAACGTCGATTTGAACGAAATCGTCTTTGACATTCTGTCGGAACGTGCGCCACAAGCCTTCGCGCGGGATATCGACGTCCAGCTTGATCGATTCGACGGGCGAGCCATGATCCCGGGAAACAGCCTCCTCATTGGCGAGTTGCTGGCAAACCTCATCGATAATGCAATCCGCTACAATCGCGCCGGCGGGGTAGTCTCAGTTCGCACGATTCTGAATTTGACCACGGCGCGCGTTGAAATTGAAGACACCGGCCCGGGAATTCCAGCCGCCCATCTTGCGCGCGTCTTCGAGCGCTTTTATCGGGTTCCGATGACGAACGGACCTGACGGCAGCGGTCTCGGGCTAGCTATTGTGAAAGCACTCTCGGACCGTCTCGGGGCTCAAATTGTGCTTTCACCGCGCACAGAAGGCCAAGGTCTTCTGGTTTCGGTGAGCTTTCCTCTTGCGGAGCACAATTACGAAAGTGGCAGTTAAAGCCGCATTTTACTTGCCTAACGGATATTGGATACCGGACACTAAGTCGCCCAAGATTACCATCACAAACGGTAAACGCGACAGGAGAGTGACAGGTTCGACGGTTACAGTCCTGAATAGCAAAAACGCGCAAAGCGGCTCATTGGTGGGGAAGCGTTACGATGAGGGCTGCGAACGCCTTGGTCTTGTGCGTTGGAACCCTGTTTGCTGTGCCGACCACAGCTCAGCAGGCGCGGGATGTTGCCCCTGTCAAAAGTCAGTTGACGGCTGCCGCCGAAGCCGGGGATGAGCTCAAAATCATTTCAACGACCGATGCGTCAGAGGTGTCCGACCTGCTGGCAGATTTTCGCGCGCTTTATCCAGGCATCCAGACCGTCTATTCGAAAGCAAATTCAAACGACATTTACAATCGAATTGTAGATCCTCCGTCCTCCAGCGAGGCGTTCGGCGACGTCATCTGGAGTTCGTCAATGGATTTGCAGATCAAGCTAGTCAACGACGGTTATGCTCAGCCTTACGTATCAAAAGAAATTTCACATATCCCCGATTGGGCGATTTGGAAGAATGAAGCTTACGCGATCACCGCGGAGCCGGTCGTCATCGTTTACAACAAGAAACTCGTTGCGGAGTCCGACGTACCTCGAACCCGCGCGGAGTTGACAGATCTTCTGAGCAAAAAGTCGGACATTTATAGAGGAAAAATTGCGTCCTACGATCCGGAGCAGAGTGGGTCCGGCTTCCTGTTCATTACACGCGACTCCCGGATCACCAAAACCACGTGGGACTTGGTTCGCGCGTTTGGCGGTGCCGGCATCAAGCTCTATTCGACAACCGGAACTGTCCTCGACCGGATCTCATCCGGCGAGCATCTGATCGCCTACAATATGATCGGCTCCTACGCGATCGAGCGGGCCAAGGAAGATGCTTCGATAGGTGTCATTTTTCCTGCCGACTACATCACCCTGATGTCGCGCATCGCTTTCATACCTGTTGCGGCACCGCATCCGGAATCTGCGAAACTGTTCCTCGATTACCTTCTCTCGGAGCGCGGACAAAAGTTTCTCCTGGCTCGATCGATTGGTTCTGTCCGCCTTGGTCTGGGCGCAATAGGCGTAATACCGGCGGACCGTAGTGACGCAGTGAAGCCAATCCACATCGGGCCAGAGTTGCTGACATATCTTGATCAGTCGAAACGTGCGAGTTTTCTAAAGGAGTGGCGTCGCGCTCTTCAGGACAGATAGAAATCCAGGAAGAGCATTTCGTTAGACAATATCAAAAATAAAAAAAGCACGCGTCAAGGGAGGTTGGCATGCAAGCAGACGTAACCGGGCAGGCAGGCGTCGTCGAAGGGACTGTGCTCGCCGACAGCCGAGAAGTCGACGGCGGTTTCTGGCCAAAAGGCTGGTGGAAGCTGCTGGATTTCAGAATCGGGATTATTCCGCTTCCGGTTTATGTGCTTCTTGTCATTCTGATCACGGGCTTCGCCTTCAACGGCTCGGTACCCTCAGAGGTATCGATGTTCATCGCTATCCTGGCTGTGGGCGGGTTTACCTGCGCCGAATTGGGAAAGCGGCTTCCGATCCTCCGCAACGTTGGGGCGGCGGCTATCTTCGCGACATTCGTTCCGTCGGCCCTTACCTACTATCAGTTACTTCCCGAGCCGATCGTGAAACTCGTCACAGACTTCACGAAGTTCACCAACTTTCTGTATCTGTTTATCGCGTCGATTATCGTCGGCAGTATCCTGAGCATGGACCGGCAAGTCCTCATCAAGGGCTTTCTCAAGATATTCGTGCCACTCGCGATCGGCTCAATTGTCGCTGGAGCCGTTGGTACGGCCATCGGCGTGATGCTGGGGCTGGGTGCTTACCATACCTTCTTCTTCATCGTGGTTCCGATTATGGCGGGAGGCATTGGTGAGGGCGCAATTCCGTTGTCAGTCGGCTACGCGGAAATAATGCATCTGCCGCATGGAGAACTCTTCGCACAAGTTCTTCCGCCGGTCATGCTCGGCAGCCTGACCGCGATCCTTTTCGCCGGAACGCTGAATTTCATCGGAAAGCGCTATCCCCACCTCACCGGCGAAGGTCGCCTCCAGCCCGGCGAGCACGATGACATGCAGCCGGCTCAGGAAGAGATCACCGGCAACATGGATGTCAGCACAATCGCGGCCGCGGGCATCGTCGCCATCTCGCTATATCTCGTCGGCGTGATGTGCCACAGCCTGTTTGGGCTTCCTGCTCCGGTCGCGATGCTCTTCATCGCGGTTCTTGTGAAACTGACCAGTGCAATCTCACCGCGGTTACAGCAGGGCGCGTTTGTCGTTTATAAATTCTTCTCAACGGCCGTCACCTATCCCTTGCTGTTCGCCATCGGTGTGGCCTTGACGCCGTGGGACAAGCTTGTGGCGGCCTTCAACCTTCCGAATCTCGTCACTATCGTTGCCACGGTGACAACGTTGATGGGAACCGGATTCGTGGTCGCGCGCTTCCTGAACATGTATCCGATCGACGTGGCGATCGTGAACGCCTGTCACAGCGGACAGGGCGGCACCGGCGACGTCGCCATTCTGACGGCGGCGAACCGGATGCAGCTTATGCCGTTTGCGCAGATCGCGACGCGGATCGGAGGAGCCATAACCGTAACCGTCGTGCTGATCATACTGTCGCGGGTCACCTGACGAGCCGGAGCCAGATCGCTATTTGCTCTCTTTTAAACCGAAAATGTTCAGGCCTTGCAGGCCTCTTGTAGAAGGATTGTCGTCGTGACAGCCAAATCTCTCAATAGCTTTGATGCCCGCCAAACTCTCGCGGTCGGTGGAAAGACCTACGCCTACTATTCGCTTCACGCAGCGGAGAAGAACGGTCTTTCGAACGTTTCCCGGCTGCCGTTTTCCTTGAAAGTTATTATTGAAAATATGCTCCGCAATGAGGACGGCCGCAGCACAAGCAAGGCCGATATCGAAGGTGCGGCGCAGTGGGTCCAGAATAAAGGCTCAATCGAAAGGGAAATCGCCTTCAGGCCGGCCCGCGTGCTGATGCAGGATTTCACCGGCGTTCCGGCGGTCGTCGATCTCGCCGCAATGCGGGACGCGATGAAGCATCTTGGGGGCGATCCGCAAAAGATCAACCCTCTCGTACCCGTGGATCTGGTCATCGATCATTCCGTGATCGTCGATGCCTTCGGTAACGGTCAGGCGCTGAGCAGGAACGTCGAACTCGAATACCAGCGCAACGGCGAGCGGTACCGGTTCCTGAAATGGGGGCAGGGCGCATTTACGAACTTCCGCGTGGTTCCTCCCGGCACAGGCATTTGCCATCAGGTCAATCTCGAATTTCTGGCGCAGACGATCTGGACCAGCACAGCGGAAGGCGGCGATGTGGAACTGGCCTATCCCGATACACTTGTCGGTACCGATTCACACACGACAATGGTCAACGGCCTCGCCGTGCTCGGCTGGGGCGTGGGAGGAATCGAGGCCGAAGCCGTCATGCTCGGGCAGCAAATTTCGATGCTGCTGCCGCAGGTCATTGGCTTCAAGCTGACTGGCCGCCTGAAGGAGGGTGTCACGGCGACCGATCTCGTGCTGACCGTGACGCAGATGTTGCGAAAGCGCGGCGTCGTCGGCAAATTTGTCGAGTTCTACGGCCCGGGGCTTGATGACATGACTGTCGCGGACCGTGCCACGATCGCAAATATGGCGCCGGAATACGGCGCAACGTGCGGCTTCTTCCCGATCGACCAAAGAACCATTGATTACCTGACGACCACGGGCCGCGATCCCGGACGTATCGCTCTCGTCAAGGCTTACGCCGAAGCCCAGGGCATGTGGCGCACCGCGGATACACCGGATCCGGTGTTCACGGACAGCTTGCATCTCGACATGGCCGACGTTGTACCCTCGATCGCCGGGCCGAAGCGGCCGCAGGATCGCGTGACACTCGATACCGCGAAGAACTCTTTTTTAAGCGCGATGGATCAGGAATTCCGCCAAGCCGCGCAGATGAACAAGCGGCATCGCGTCGAAGGCGAAAAATTCGATCTCGGCCACGGTGATGTTGTCATCGCGGCGATTACGTCATGCACCAACACTTCCAACCCCAGCGTCATGCTGGCGGCCGGTCTTCTGGCACGCAACGCCGTCGCCAGGGGATTGAGCGCAAAGCCATGGGTCAAAACGTCGCTAGCGCCCGGTTCGCAGGTGGTTGAGGAGTATTTCAAGAAGTCCGGTCTACAGACCGATCTCGACAGACTCGGCTTTAATCTTGTCGGTTTCGGTTGCACGACCTGCATTGGAAATTCGGGGCCATTACAGGAAGCCATCTCGGAAACGATTTCTGACAACAATCTCGTTGCCGTCGCCGTGCTGTCCGGCAATCGCAACTTTGAAGGACGGGTCAATCCGGATGTGCGAGCGAATTATCTCGCCTCGCCGCCGCTGGTCGTGGCTTACGCGCTGGCTGGGTCCATGGCGCTGGATTTGGTAAAGGAGCCGCTCGGATTGGGGAGCGACGGCAAGCCCGTCTATCTGAGGGATATCTGGCCTTCGAGCAAGGAGGTGCAGGATTGCATCGATCGCACGATCGGCAGCGAGCTGTTCAAGGCGCGCTATTCGGATGTCTTCAGCGGCGATGCGAACTGGAAGAATATCGGCGTCACCAAGGGGCAGACCTATGAGTGGGACGAGGTATCGACCTACGTTCAGAATCCGCCTTATTTCGCCGGGATGACAAAGGAGCCGACTCCTCCCACGGACGTCATCAATGCGCGCATCCTCGGCATGTTCCTGGATTCGATCACCACGGATCACATCTCGCCTGCGGGATCGATCAAGGAAAGCAGTCCTGCGGGGCATTATCTGCGTGACCATCAGATCCGCGTTGTCGACTTCAACCAATACGGCACCCGCCGCGGCAACCATGAAGTGATGATGCGGGGAACATTCGCCAACATCCGCATCAAGAACCAGATGGTGAAAGACGAAGCCGGCAGGGTCATCGAGGGCGGGTATGCCATTCATCAGCCGAGCGGCGAAAGGATGTCGATCTACGACGCCGCCATGCGCTACCAGGTCGAGAAGGTGCCGCTCGTGGTTTTCGCGGGCAAGGAATACGGCACCGGCTCGTCGCGCGATTGGGCGGCCAAGGGCACCAACCTTCTTGGTATCCGCGCCGTGATCGCCGAGAGCTTTGAGCGCATTCACCGTTCGAATCTTGTCGGCATGGGCGTGATGCCGCTTGTCTTCGAAGAGGGCACCTCCTGGCAATCGCTGGGATTGAAGGGCGACGAGATCATCACCTTGCGCGGGATTGAGAGCGGTCTGGTTCCTCGCCAGAAGCTTTCGGTCGAGATCAGTCGGCCTGACGGCGGCCGCAAGGCAGTCGTTCCGTTGAACTGCCGCATCGATACGCTCGATGAGCTGGAGTATTTCCGCAACGGCGGAATCCTCCAATACGTCCTGCGCCAGCTGGCGGCCTGACGATCACCCGATCATTTCATCGAGAGAACATCCATGACCAAAACATCTGGCAAGCTTCCCGCGACACTCATTCCCGGCGACGGTATTGGTCCGGAGATCGTGAAATCGGCGGTCGATATTCTCGAAGCGCTTGGCGCCCCGTTCGAATGGGAGACTCGCCAGGGCGGCTTGGCGGCCATCGAGGAAAGTCACGATCCGTTGCCGCAGGCGACGCTCGACAGCATCCGGCGCACGCGGCTCGCCTTGAAAGGTCCGCTGACAACGCCCGTCGGTGGAGGATTCCGATCGATCAACGTTCGCCTGCGCGAGGAATTCGGGCTTTACGCCAACGTGCGGCCGGTTCGAAGCATGGTCCCCGGCGGACGGTTCGACGATATCGATATCGTACTGGTGCGGGAGAATCTCGGCGGTCTTTATGTGGCCTTTGAGCACTACATCCCGATCGGGGACGATCCGCACGCGGTCGCGATTTCGACCGGCGTCAACACCCGCGAGGGTTCACGCAAAATCATCGAATTCGCATTTGACTACGCGCTCAAGAACGGCCGCAAGAAGGTTACCGTCGTTCACAAGGCCAATGTCCTTAAAGCCCTAACCGGCGTGTTTCTCGAGGTCGGTCATGAGGTCGCGAAAAAATACGAGGGCAGGATCAAGATGGACGATCGCATCGTCGATGCGACGGCGATGCAGCTTGTCATGAACCCCTGGCAGTTCGACGTCATCGTCACCACCAATTTGTTCGGTGACATTTTGTCCGATCAGCTCGCCGGCCTGGTAGGCGGTCTTGGTATGGCTCCTGGTGCCAATATCGGCCCGGACGCCGCGATATTCGAGGCGGTGCACGGTTCGGCTCCGGATATTGCCGGCAAGGGCATCGCCAATCCGCTCGCGCTGTTGCTGGCGGTCGGTTTGATGCTGGAGCATATCGACCGGCCGGAACTCGCCAACCGTCTCAGGGCAGCCATCGATCAGGTGTTGCGCAAGGACGGGATTCGCACGCCGGATCTGGGCGGCAAGGCGTCCACCACCGACTTTACGCAAAGCATCATCCGTCGGGTCAATCAGTAGGCAGCAAACGCGGATTGGGGAATGGGAGCAATGATTGTCTGAATCCGATATCCAGCTGCTGCTGACCGCGCTCGGCGGTGTGGCGTTGTTGGTGACACTGATCGTCACCCGCATTCGGCTGCACCCGTTGATTGCATTACTTATGGTTTCCCTCGCTGTCGGCATCGTGGCCGGGATGGATATCGGCTCGATCGCCGGAGCCACGGTGGACGGCGCCGGCCGCACCCTGGGTGTCGTGGGAATCGTCATCGCGCTGGGCGCCATGCTCGGCAAGATCCTGGCGGATTCCGGGGTCACCGAGGCGATTGCCGATTCTATCCTTAGCCGCTCGTCCGACAACACGCTGCCCTGGGCCATGGCCTTTGCTGCGTTTATCGTCGGCATCCCGATGTTTTTCGAGGTCGGCTTGGTCGTTCTGCTGCCACTGATCTTCAGCGTTGCGCGCAAGCTGGAGAGCAAAGGCACGGTCAAAGGCTCGCCTTACGTTCTGATAGGCGTTCCGGTAATCGCGGCACTGGCATCGTTGCATGGGATGGTCCCGCCGCATCCGGGTCCGCTTACGGCTATCGCCACCTTGAAGACGAGCGTCGGGCCGACCATGGTCTACGGCTTCATTTCCGCGATCCCAGCGATCATCCTTGCCGGTCCAATCTATGCGCGGTTCATTTCGCCGGGAATGTCGGTACGGCCCGACCAGGCGTTGCTCGACCAGTTCACGGCTTCCGGTGCGCAGACCTCTTCAAACACCGCGACGACGGCGACCACGAGAGCGCCGGTCGGGATCGGTATTATCGCCGTGTTGATGCCAGCGCTCCTGATGCTGGCCAATACCCTCGGCGAGACGCTGCTTCTCAAGGGCTCCTGGGGCGCCAAGGTCACGGCGTTTCTCGGCGATCCCCTGATTGCCATGCTCGCCGGCGTCCTGTTTGCCTCGATCACCTTGGTCTATCTGCGTGGCGGCAGCACCGAAAAGCTGCGCGACGCTCTTGGCGCCAGCCTCAAGCCGATTGCAGGCATCTTGCTGATCATTGCCGGCGGCGGCGCGTTTCAACAGATCCTGGTGAAGGCCAAGGTAGGCGACGCCATCGTGCATCTCACGCAGCATTTCTCGTTGCCGCCGTTGCTGCTCGGCTGGCTGATTGCCATGTTGCTATCCGTCTCCACCGGTTCGGCGACGGTCGGGATTGTCGGAGCGGCGGGACTACTGGCGCCGCTGGCAACCGCCGATCCGTCGCTCAATTTACCGCTGCTTGCCCTTGCGATCGGCTCGGGGTCTTTGTTCTTCAACTACGCCAATCACGCCGGCTTCTGGCTGGTGAAGGAATCGTTCGGGATGACGATGGGCGAGGCGACAAAGACAATTTCAGCCGTCCAGTCCATCGTCGCTCTTGTCGGTCTGGGCATGGTGCTTCTCATGAACTTGTTTCCGGCGCTGCCGTCATGATGCAAGGAAACAGATTCGGACGGTGATTTTGAGCTGGCGACGTCACGAAACAGAGTTGAGCTACTGACGTTTAAACGGAAGATCAGGAGAAGACAGATGCCGAAGGGATCAGATCTATTGGTTGCCGCGCTTGAGAGCGAGGGCGTCGACCGAATCTTCGGAGTTCCCGGCGAGGAGAATCTGGATGTCGTCGAGAGTTTGCGAAATTCATCGATCAAGCTGATTCTCACGCGCCACGAGCAGGGTGCGGCCTTCATGGCCGCGACTTACGGACGCCTGACCGGCAAGCCGGGTGTTTGCATCACCACGTTGGGTCCGGGCGCGTTGAACCTCACGACGGCCGCGGCCTACGCCCTTCTCGGTGCGATGCCGATGGTGATGCTGACCGGGCAAAAGGGCATCATGAGTAGCCGTCAGGCGCGGTTCCAGATCGTGGATGTCGTCACGGCATTCAAGCCGCTTACCAAACTGTCGCGCCAGATCGTCAGCATCAGCAGTATTCCGACCCTGGTGCGGGATGCCTTTCGGATTGCGATGGAGGAGCGCCCGGGCCCGGTTCTGCTTGAATTACCCGAGGACGTGGCCGGAGAAGAGACCGACGCGGTCGCGATGGTTCAGCAACATCCGATCGAGATTCCGGTCGCGCACCGAGCCGCCCTCGACCGTGCCGCCGAAATGATCCTGAAGGCCAAGCGGCCGTTGATCATGCTCGGCGCCGCAGCGTCGCGTCCGCGCAGCACGGCAGGGATCGGTGGTTTCGTTCGCCGCACGAAAATTCCCTACTTCACGACGCAGATGGGCAAGGGAACCGTTCCTGGCGGCAGCAATCTGTACATGGGCACAGCCGCACTCAGCGAGCGCGACTATGTGCATGAGGCTGTGGACCGGGCCGACCTGATCATCGCCATCGGACACGACACGATCGAGAAGCCTCCCTTTATCATGGGCCCGAAGGGCCCCCAGGTCATCCATGTCAGCTACACGCCCGCCAACGTCGAACTGGTCTATTTTCCGCAGTGCGAGGTGGTGGGAGATGTCGGGCCGAGCCTTGAACTGCTGGCCGACCGCGTCGAGGGTAGGCTGCATAATGCCGGCGCGTTGCTGAGCCTTCGCGAGAGCATTTTAACCCGTATTGCGGATCGCGCCACCGAAGATCGCTGGCCGCCCACCCCCCAGCGCATCGTGCACGACGTGCGCAGAGTTATTCCCGAGGACGGCATCGTCGCGCTTGATAACGGGATGTACAAGATATGGTTCGCACGAAACTATCGAACCTACGTCGCGAACACGCTGCTGCTCGATAACGCGCTCGCGACCATGGGTGCCGGCCTGCCCTCCGCGATGATGGCGGCCATGCTGTATACGGATCGCAGGGTATTGGCGGTGTGTGGCGACGGCGGGTTCATGATGAATTCGCAGGAAATGGAAACCGCGGTTCGTCTCAAGCTGAACCTCGTGGTGTTGATCCTGGAAGATTCGGCCTACGGCATGATCCGCTGGAAGCAGGCGGTGGATGATTTTCCCGATTTCGGCCTGACGTTCGGAAATCCGGATTTCGTCAAATACGCCGAGAGTTATGGCGCAAAGGGCTCGCGGGTTGAGAGCACCGGCGATCTGATACCGACGCTGGAGCGGGCTTTCAAGAGCGGCGGCGTGCACCTGGTCGTTGTTCCGATCGACTACAGCGAGAACACCCGCGTGCTGATCGATGAACTTCGCGAGAAGCTGAAGACAGTCGCTGAACCGGCGGTGTAATGCCGCCGGTACGAACCTGACGCTCCAGTTCGAAATGAAGTCAACCGAAGCCGCAGATGGCTGAAATGGAGAGTGCAATGAGTGACAAGATCAACGAGCAAGCCGAGAAAATGCGTGAGATGGCTCAGACCACGCTCGATAAAGCAAAGGATGCGGTGTCGAAATACATGGTCGAATCCCAAAAGCTGAGGGAGAAGGCCGATTCTGGTGTTCGCGCAACTTATTCGACGGCGAAAGAGATGAACGATAAAGCAGTCGCCTTCGCCGAAGCAAATGTGGCCGCGGGTTTCGAACTGGCCCAACAGCTCCTGCATGCGAAAGACCCGCAAGAAATGGCAGTTGTCTATCAAAATCATCTCAAGGAGCAGATGGAAAGAATGAACGCGCAGTTTCGTGAGCTCGGAAGTGCGATGAGCCAACCGCCGGCCGTCGACCTGAATAAATAGAGCGGGTCACGCCAAAAGCGAGAGCCGCATCTCTCGATCATAGAACAATGGCTGCGCTTGGTCGAAGCGTGGACGATGACGGCGTCATCCGTTCAGGAAGATCGCAACCCGGTGCGTCTAGGAGACTCCAAGATGAGCACAGAAAAGGCAGACACGTTGATCCATGATGTGCCGGCGGACTGGGCACAACGTGCTCATGTCAACGCGACGACGTACGGTAGCATGTATGTTTCGTCTGTTTCGACGCCGGAAGCATTCTGGGCCGAACACGGCAAGCGAATTGACTGGATCAAGCCGTTCACCAAGGTGAAGAACACCTGCTTTGATCCCGGCAGGGTTTCGATCAAATGGTTCGAGGATGGCACCACCAATGTGTCGGCGAACTGCATCGATCGGCACCTGGCCACACGTGCCAACCAGGTCGCGATCATCTGGGAGGGGGACGATCCCGGTGAATCAAAGCATATCACTTACGGGCAGTTGCACGATCGGGTCTGTCGCTTCGCCAACGTCCTGAAGAATCACGGCGTCAAGAAAGGCGACACCGTCACCATCTATCTGCCCATGATTCCGGAAGCCGCCTATGCCATGCTGGCATGCGCGCGAATTGGCGCGGTTCATTCCATCGTGTTTGGAGGTTTTTCGCCGGACGCGCTCGCGGGGCGAATCGAGGGTTGCACTTCGAAAGTCCTCATAACGGCGGATGAAGGTTTGCGCGGCGGTCGCAAGGTGCCGTTGAAAGTCAATGCCGACGAGGCGGCGAAGAAGGCCGGCGGCATCGTCAAGACGATGATCGTGGTCAAGCGCACCGGCGGTCCGATCGGTTGGGTCGACGGTCGCGATGTCTGGTACGAGGACGAGACGGCGACGGCTTCCGCCGAATGCGCGCCTGCCGAAATGAACGCCGAGGATCCGCTGTTCATTCTTTATACGTCGGGGTCAACAGGTGCTCCCAAAGGCGTCGTTCATACGACGGGCGGCTATCTCGTTTTTGCGTCGATGACGCATCAATATATCTTCGATTATCACGATGGCGATGTTTACTGGTGCACCGCCGATGTCGGCTGGGTCACCGGCCACAGCTATATCGTCTACGGCCCGCTGGCCAACGGCGCGACCACCCTGATGTTCGAGGGCATCCCGAATTATCCGTCGATGTCGCGGTTCTGGGAGATTGTCGACAAGCACCGTGTCAACATCTTCTACACTGCGCCGACCGCGATCCGCTCGCTGATGGCGGCCGGCGAGGGGCCGGTCAAACGGACCAGCCGCGCTTCGTTGCGTTTGCTGGGCTCGGTAGGTGAACCGATCAATCCGGAAGCATGGGAATGGTACCACCGCGTCGTCGGCGATCAGCGTTGTCCGATCGTCGATACCTGGTGGCAGACCGAGACCGGCGGCATCCTGATCTCGCCGCTTCCGGGCGCCACCGCCCTAAAGCCCGGTTCGGCAACGCTGCCGTTTTTTGGGGTGACGCCGCAGGTGGTCGACGCAGGAGGTAGCGTGCTGACGGGCGCGTGCGAAGGCAATCTTGTCATTGCCGACTCCTGGCCGGGCCAGATGCGCACGGTCTATGGCGACCACGAGCGCTTCATGCAGACCTATTTTGCGACCTATCCGGGAAAGTATTTCACGGGCGATGGCTGTCGCCGCGATGCGGACGGCTATTACTGGATCACGGGCCGCGTCGACGATGTCATCAATGTGTCCGGCCATCGCATGGGAACAGCCGAGGTCGAAAGCGCGCTCGTCGCGCACCAGAAAGTTTCGGAAGCCGCGGTCGTTGGCTTTCCCCACGACATCAAGGGGCAAGGCATCTATGCCTATGTCACCCTGATGACGGGTACGGAGCCGTCAGGCGAATTGCGCAAGGAACTCGTCGCATGGGTTCGCAAGGAAATTGGCCCGATCGCCGCTCCTGATGTCATCCAGTTCGCCCCCGGCCTTCCCAAGACCCGCTCCGGGAAGATCATGCGCCGTATCCTGCGCAAGATCGCAGAAAACGAAGTCGGTGCGCTCGGAGACACCTCCACTTTGGCCGATCCCGCCGTGGTTGACGATTTGATCAGGAACCGCCACGGCCAAAAGGGGCTGTCGAAATGAATATCGAGGCGATTTCGATTGGAGACAACCCTCCCGAGGACATCAATGTGATCATTGAGGTACCGATCGGAGGTGAACCGATCAAATACGAAATGAACAAGGCTGCTGGCGCGCTGTTTGTCGATCGCTTCCTGTACACGCCGATGCGCTACCCCGGCAATTACGGCTTCGTGCCGCATACATTGTCGGATGACGGGGACCCGATCGATGTTCTGGTGGCGAATTCACGACCCATCGCGCCAGGTGCGGTGATCAACGTTCGGCCGATCGGCGTTCTCAAGATGGATGACGAGGGTGGCGGCGATGAGAAGATCATCGCCGTGCCGATGCCGAAACTGACGATGCGCTACGCCCATGTCACCGGCATCGCCGACATGCCGAAAATTACAATGGAGCAGATCCAGCATTTCTTCGAGCACTACAAGGATCTGGAGCCGGGAAAATGGGTGAAGATGATCGGCTGGGGCGACAGTGCTGAAGCGCGCCGGCTCATCGTTGAGGCGATCGCACGGGCAAAGAACTGAGAATCGCAAGGCAGCAGGAGCAAGGTTGATGAGACTGGTTCTGTTGGGACCGCCGGGCGCGGGGAAGGGCACGCAGGCGACAAGAATTGTCGGCCGTTTTTCGATTCCGCAATTGTCGACCGGCGACATGCTGCGCGAGGCCGTCGCGGAAGGCACGGCTTCGGGGTTGCGTGTCAAACACATCATGGACCGCGGTGAACTCGTGCCCGATGATGTCGTGGTTTCGGTGATCGCCAGCCGTATCGATCATTCGGACGCCGCGAACGGCTTCATCCTCGATGGGTTTCCCCGTACGGTTGCGCAGGCCGAAGCGCTCGATCGAGAGCTTGCCGCCAGGGGTATCAAGCTTGATGCGGTGCTTGAACTGGAGGTCGACCAGGATGCGCTGCTCGACCGTATCAGGGGCCGTGCCGAGGAAGCGGCCAGCAGAGGCGAGCCGGTGCGCCGTGACGATAATCCCGAGGTGTTCAAGACGCGGCTCGACGTCTATCGCGCGCAAACCGCACCTGTCACCGAATACTACCGGTCACAAGGGTTGCTCAATATCGTCGATGGCTTGCAACCCATAGACGTCGTGGCAGGCCAACTGGCCGCTGCGCTGGCAGCATTGCCGTCCTATCAGATCAGGAGTGACATCCGATGAAACCTTTCACGTTTCAGGCCCCGCCGAATATTCTGTTCGAAGCCGGCGCATCGAAGAAGCTGGCCGAACTGGTTTCCGGATATGGCGCCAAGCGCGTCCTGCTGGTCACCGACAAGGGCGTGCGCAACGCGGGCCTGACGGCAAGCGCCGAGGCGGCCCTGATTGCGGGTGGTAGCGAGCTCACGGTGTTCGACGACGTGGAGGCCGATCCGCCGTCGCATGTCATCGAACGGGCAGTCGCACTGTGCCGCGACAAGGGAATTGAACTGGTCGCCTCGATCGGGGGCGGCAGCGCGCTCGACACCGCAAAGCTGGTGGCCTATCTCGCCAAGACCCCCGACCGCCTCGAGGACATCTACGGTGTCGGTCTTGCCAAGGGCGAGCGTCTTCCGCTGTTGCTGGCGCCGACGACCGCCGGAACCGGCTCGGAGGTCACGCCGATTGCGATCGTCACGACGCCGACAACAGAAAAGAAGGGTGTCGTTTCGCCGCGATTGCTGCCGGACTGGGCGATCCTCGATCCGGAACTGACGCTTGGCCTGCCCGCCCACGTCACCGCCGCGACCGGCATCGACGCTATGGTGCATGCGATCGAGGCCTATACCAGCCGGCACCGGAAGAATCCGATGTCGGATCAACTCGCACGGCAGGCCCTTACCCTGTTGTCGGCGAATGTTCGAACGGTTTGCGCCGACGGCTCAAACCTCGAAGCGCGATCGCAGATGCTGCTGGGTTCGATGCTGGCCGGGATGGCATTCGCCAACTCGCCGGTGGCCGCGGTACATGCGCTGGCCTATCCGATCGGCGCGCTGTTCCACGTGCCGCATGGATTGTCGAACGCCCTGGTCCTGACGCAGGTGTTGCGGTTTAATTTGCCGGAAGCGGAAGCGCTTTATGCCGAACTGGCGCCGATCGTCGATCCCAAATCGCAAGGAATGAGTGTCGGCCAGCGGGCGCGGCTCTTTGTGGATGCCATCGCGGCGATCTGCAGGGACTGCAATGTGCCGGCATCGCTCGCCGATGTCGGCATTGCGCGAACGGACCTGAAGAAGCTCGCCGAGGATGCGATGAAGCAGACACGGCTTCTGGTCAACAATCCGCGTGAGGTGAGTTTCGAGGACGCGCTGGCGATCTATACCGAAGCCTTCGGAAACAGGGCTGCCGCCTGACCGGGCGGCCGTCGATGTCGATATCCGCCGTTGCGAGGAATGCGATGAACGAGAAAAGCGATCGGAATGCGGCCCCCTCGGACCAAACTTCTGGCTGGGCTGACCTTTGGCAGTCGTTCTCGGATTCCTCCAAACAGATCGCTGAGGCATGGTCGAGCTCAATGGCTCCGTTCATGCTTGCTCGTCTGCTGGAGCACCCGCAGGGATTTGCCGCCGGCAACGAGATGTCGGAAGCCATTGAGAAAATGGCGCAGGGACCACGATTGGCCGATGTGTGGGACATCGATCGAAAGATGGCGCTGGTTTTCGGCGCATGGATGGACATGCGCCAGAAGCTGGCAAGCTACAACGCCGTGACGGCGGCGCCGTGGACGGAAGCCGCCAAGAGATTCATGGACGCAATGTCGACGGCAACCGATAACGGCAGCAAGCCGGCTCCGGAGTGGCGCGAAGCGTTTGCGAAATGGAGTGAAATCTCTAACGAGGAATTGATCCGAAATCAGCGCAGCGACGGCTTTCTTCGAGCGCAAAAAGAACTGCTGCAGGCGGGGCTGAAGCTGCGTGGCCGGCAGGACGACGTCGGTGAAGCCGCTGCCGCGATGTTCGGTATGCCGGGTCGCAAGGATTTTGACGAGGTGACGCGACAACTGACCGAACTTCGGCGCGAAGTTCGCGCGCTAAGCCATCAGGTCAATGCGCAGCAGCGGAGTTCCCGTCCGGCGCATCCCGGAGCAGGCGCCGCCGTTGTGAATTCCGAAGAACAGCCGAACACCCAGTGAGAGACCGGTGATGACAGAGGACGATCAGGCCGCTCGGTTCTTCCGCGACATCGCCGCCAACACCGAAAAGATGGTCAAGGCGTCGCAGCTATTCGGGCAGACCAAGGACGAGGATGTCGCCATCGGCACGACGCCGAAGCATCTCGTCATGCGTCGCGACAAGGTGGAGTTGTTCCATTACGAGCCGATCGCAGAAACGACAGCGAAGACGCCGGTGCTTCTGGCCTACGGCTTGATCGGGCGATACACGATGGCCGATCTCCAGCCCGATCGTTCGCTGGTGCGCAGCCTGCTTTCGAAGGGGCTCGATCTCTGGCTGATCGACTGGGGCCAACCGGGTCGCACCGAACGGTGGCTCACGATCGACGACTATGTGGACGATTACATCGACGCCGCGGTCGATCGCATCGCGCAGGATACTGGGCACGATCAGGTGACGCTGCTCGGCATTTGCGAAGGCGGCGTCTTCACGACTTGTTACGCCGCGCTGCATCCGGAGAAGGTGAAAAATCTGGTCATTACGATCACGCCGATCGATTTTCACGCCGACGTCAAGGACAAGGCTGCCCATCACGGCTTTCTCAATATCTGGACCCGCAGCCTCGACCCCGAGGATATCGACAATCTCGTCGACACTTACGGCGTCGTGCCGGGCGAGTTCATGAGCTCGGTGTTCTCGATGATGACGCCGATGCGCTCACTGACGAAATACAATGTCGACCTCATCGATATCGTCGACGACGAGGCCAAATTCATGAATTTTCTTCGCATGGAAAAATGGCTCGCGGACCGGCCGCATCATCCGGGCGAAGCGGCCAAGCAATGGTTGAAGGATCTCTATCAGGAGAACCGCCTGGTAGACGGCAGCTTTGTGCTGTCCGGCCGTCAGGTCGATCTGAAGTCCATCACGGCGCCCGTCCTCAATGTGTTTGCGCTGGACGACCACATCATCCCGCCGGACTGCTCGCGTGCGCTTGGCGCGAAGATCGGAAGTCGGGATTATACCGAGATCCCGCTACCCGGCGGCCATGTAGGCCTCTTTGTCTCGAGCAAATCGCAGGGAAAGCTTAGCCAGAGCATCACCGATTGGCTGGTCGCCCGCGATGCCAACCCTGTGGGTGAAGCCTGATGCGCAACAAGATCGTTGATGCCGCCGAGGCTGTTGCCATCATCCGGTCCGGCGACACCGTCGCCTCGTCCGGCTTTGTTGGCGTTGGAACGCCCGACGAAATTATCAAGGCGCTGGAGCGGCGTTTTATTCAGACCGGAGAGCCTCGGGATCTCTCACTTGTGTTTGCCGCGGCGCCGGGGGATGGCGCCGATCGTGGTCTCAATCGCCTGGCTCATCCGGGCCTCATCAAGCGCCTGGTCGGCGGACATTTTGGTCTGGTGCCGAAGCTGGCCCGGATGGCAGTCGACAATCATGTCGAGGCTTACAATCTGCCGCTCGGATGCGTATCGCATCTGTTTCGCGAGATTGCGGGACGCAAGGCTGGCCTTCTCTCAAAAGTCGGCCTGGGGACCTTCGTCGATCCGGCCAACGGTGGTGGAAAACTGAACGCACGTACCACGGAAGAACTGGTGCGGTTGATCGAAATCGATGGCGAACCGTGGCTGTTTTACAAGGCGTTTCCGATCAACGTGGCGATTATCAGGGGCACCACCGCCGACCGTAGCGGTAACATCTCGATGGAAAAAGAAGCGCTAACGCTCGATAATCTGGCGCTCGCGACAGCCGCCAAGAACTGCAAGGGGTTTGTCATTGCGCAGGTCGAACGTATTGCTGCGTCCGGGTCGCTCAATCCACGGCACGTCAAGATTCCCAGCGTGCTGATCGATTGCGTTGTCGTCGCCCAGCCTGAAAACCACGTGCAGACCTATGCCACCGGATACAACGGGGCATTTTCGGGCGAACTGCGCGCGCCGGCCGATCGCAATGTTCCGATGCCGCTGGACAACCGCAAAATCATTGCACGCCGCTGTGCCCTCGAATTGCCGATGGGCGGCGTGGTCAATCTCGGGATCGGCATGCCCGAAGGCATTGCGTCGGTGGCCGCGGAAGAAAAGCTGTTCGACTTTGTGACCCTGACGGCCGAACCCGGAATCATCGGCGGCATTCCGCAGGGTGGGCTCGATTTTGGCGCGGCGATCAATGCTGAGTCGATCATCGATCAGAACCAGATGTTCGATTTCTATGACGGTGGCGGCTTGGACCTGGCCTGCCTCGGCATGGCCCAGGTGGATGGCAGTGGCGACGTGAACGTCAGCCTGTTCAACGGCCGCCTTGCCGGTGCCGGCGGATTTATTAACATATCCCAGAATGCGCGTCGGCTCGTTTTCGCAGGGACGTTCACAACCGGCGGTCTCAAGACGGCCGTCGTGGAAGGTGAGCTAAACATCCTCAGCGAAGGAAAATCCTCAAAATTCATCGGCAAGGTCGATCAGATCACGTTTTCCGGCCGGCTTGCCGCGAGCAACAAGCAGGCGGTTCTTTATGTGACTGAAAGATGCGTATTCCGGCTAATTCCGGAAGGTCTCGAACTGATCGAGATCGCGCCGGGTATCGACATGGAGCGGGACATTCTGGCGCTGATGGGTTTTCGGCCCATCATCCGCTCGCCGAAAGCCATGGATGCGTCGCTCTTCAGTGAAGCGCTGATGCAACTCGATAACAGGCTTCTCAACCGTCCATTGGCGGAGCGGCTGTCGTTCGACGCGGATCGCAACACGCTCTTTCTCGGCCTTGACGGATATCGCGTCCATACCGATGCCGACGTCGAGGCCATCCGTAACGCCGTATTCGAGGTCTACAATCGCGTCGGACGCCGGTTTGCTGCTGTCATCAACTACGACTCGTCGGATATCGCATCTCACATGGCGGACAAGTGGTTTTCCATGGCTGCCGACGTCGAGCGAACCTGCTATGATCATGTTTCACGTTATACCACCAGTGCATTCATGCGCCTCAAGCTAGGTGACGCCCTGTCCCGCCGCGACGTTGCTCCGCATATTTTCGAAACGTCGGCCGATGCTCACCAGTTTGTAATCGAATAGGCATGGAGTTCCTTCCTCCTAAATTACGGCCGACCCGGACGATCTCAGCAGACCGCTTTGAAGATCGCAAAATGGTTCCTGATCGGACTGGGTCGGTGCGAGGACTGACACGGCGCAGCTTTCACCGCATTGCGTTCACGGACTGGGGGCCATCATCCGCGGCACGTCCGGTGGTCTGCGTTCACGGGCTCACCAGAAACGGCCGGGATTTCGACCACCTTGCGGTGGCGCTCGCAGGGATGGGGCGTCGGGCCATTTGTCCCGATCTGCCGGGGAGGGGACAGAGCGAACGGCTGCAGGACAGCAACGACTACGTATTGCCCCAGTATTGCAGCGACATGACGGTATTGATGGCCGCACTTGATGCAACGGAGGTCGACTGGATCGGCACCTCCCTGGGCGGATTGATCGGGATCGTGCTTGCGGCGCTTCCGGGCAGCCCGATCCGTCGTATCGTTATCAATGATATCGGACCTTATCTGCCTTGGGCCGGCTTGCTGCGCCTTGGCGCGAATCTAAACGATGCTCCGAAGTCGTTCGAAACGATCGAGGAAGCCGAAGCCTATTTCCGATGGGTTCTTAAGCCCTTCGGGCATCTGGAAGATGCGCACTGGCGGCATTTGACGATGCACAGCGTTGCTTGGAGCGCCGAAGGAGGCTGCTTCAAATCGCTCTGCGATCCAAATATTGCCCATGCCTTTCGGAACCCCTGGCATTACAGCGTCGATCTTTGGAAATACTGGGGTGCAATCGACGTCCCTATTTTGGTGGTGCGCGGGCAGCAATCCGATTTACTTCCCGAAGCCGTTCTCAAGGAGATGATGCGCCGGAACGGCAACGTGGGCGTTCATACAGTTCAGAACTGCGGTCATGCACCGGCCCTGATCGCGAACGATCAGATCGAGGTTGTCACCAAGTTTCTGAACGGCGACGGCGGCGCACGCTGAGCCGTTTCGTGCGATGAGACCAGCGAATCGACGATTGACGAGCGGACGGCCTGCTCGGGTACGAAGTGCATCGTTAGTTTGGCTGTTGCCAAGGCACGGCGGGCGTAGAGATCGCTCGCTTACCGAACCAGGTGCCGTGTTGATGATGCGCCCTTGGCCGCGCTTTGCCGTGAGGGGTCCCACAAGGCTACAGAGCGTGAAAGTGCCCTCGACATTAACGCGAAACACAGCTCGCCACCCGGCGGGTGCCAGATCACGCAACCACCGATGGGCATTGCTTCCGCTGGAATTTACAAATTCACCCAGGCAATCAAGGTAAGCAGCGACTACAAGGCTGCTGCGATAGTTATGGTGATTTCACCCAGTCCATCTATTCCACCGGTGACGATATCGCCTGGGACTATGGCTCCGACTCCCGCGGGGGTTCCCGTCATGATCAAGTCACCGGGCCGAAGGGCAATCGATCGCGAAATAAAAGTGATAATATCCGCGACTGGCCATATCAGTTCAGCGACATTCGCGTCTTGCTTGATAGATCCATTGACCGAAAGCCAGATACGGCCCGAGCCTACGTCGCCGACCTGGCTTTTTCGATGAAGGGGCGCACAAGGAGCCGACAAGTCGAAAGCTTTTCCCCAATCCCACGGCCGGCCCTTATCGCGGGCTTCAAGCTGAAGATCACGACGTGTCAAATCTATCCCAACTCCGTAACCCCAAACATGGTCCAGTGCGGCATTAGCCGGAATATTGCGCCCACCGGTGGCAATCGCCACTACGAGCTCTATTTCATATTGAAAATTGCTAGTCTCTGGCGGGTACGGAATCTCCGCACAGCTGTCGACGACCGTGTCCGCGGGCTTTGTGAAGAAAAACGGCGCTTCACGATCTGGATCTCGCCCCATCTCCCGAGCGTGCGCCGCATAGTTGCGGCCTACACAAAAGACCCTACGGACAGGGAAACGTATCTCTTCGCCTGAAACCGCGACCGAAGGTGGCGCTGGGCATTCAAAAACGAAATTGCTCATCTACTAAAAGTCTCCTGAATTACCCGGCCTTGCCGCAATGAGAAATCGAGCGAGCAATTCTTGGAAACTGGCTGCATCCCTGCGTGCACGGCTGTAGCCAGTTTCTATAAGAGTTTCAAACTTTGCGAGTTTTCATTGGGTGCATTTCGACTATTTCCCGTTGAGGCATTTGCCCCCGGAGCAGCCGTCGCCAATGACGGCAAAGGCTTCAATTTCGATCTTCCATCCCGGCTGGTGAAGATCCTTGATCGTGATCAGCGAGCTCGCAGGATAATTTTCGTTAGGGAAGAGTGTTTTTCGGATCTTGATAAATTCAGCCCCGTCGTCGTGATCCTTGAGGAAGACCGTCATTTTTGTAATATTCGCGATGCTCCCGCCTGCTTTGTTGAGCGCCTGTTCAAAAATGTAGAAGGTATGCCTCACTTGGGCTTCGAAGTCGTTCGTTATGTCCTTTCCGTTCTCATCTTTTGTACCTCCTTCGCCTGATAGCCAGACGATACGGCCACCTTCCGTGACATTGGCGATGGAAACTCCAACGCTCTTTTCAAAGGGGCCGGTGACGTAGTCAGTGGCGAAGCAACTTATCGAGCCGGTGAAAACAGTCACCAGCAGCACGCATAGATTCAGGCAAAGTCGTCTTATCATTTTGTTCTCCCCTGGAATGCGCCCGCCTGCGCATTTTTTTGCTAATCAGAAACTAATGAATCGATTTCGCGTGGGTTGATGCGATCTCCGGACCACGCGGTTTCCTTCGACAGCGATCCGGCCCAAAGCACCAGAGACCGCGCGTCTCCTCGTTTAGGCGGCTGTCATCCCTGGCTTTACTTCCCGTCAACGCATCGCCCGGCAGAGCACTTATCGCCGATGACCGCGATGGCATCGATTTCGACCACCCACTCCGGTTGAGGCAATTCTTTCACGATGACGAGCGAGCTAGCGGGATAGTGTCCGTCGACAAACAGTGTCTTGCGAAGTGCATTAAAGGCATTTCTATCTTTTAGGTCTCTCAGAAAAACCGTCAATTTAACGATATCTGCTGTCGTACCGCCGGATTTCTTGAGGGTTTGTTCGAAGACGTAGAAGATGTGACGTACTTGGGCCTCAAGATCGTACGATATGTCCTTTCCGTTCTCGTCAATCGCGCCATCCCCTCCGGAGAAATATATGGTGCGCCCACCCTCCACTACGTTGGCAATGGAAAGCCCCTTACTTGTCTCGAAATCGCCGGTGACGTAGTCGGCGGCGGAACTATTCGTTGCCGCGAAAGGTGCTGCGAAAAGCAAACCAAAAAGCAGACAAAGCCGTTTCATTTTTTTCCTCCTTCTAGTGAACGTAACTTATGCAAAGAGTTTAGGCGTCAGGGAGAGCCGACTCGACTAATTCAGCGGTCCGGCGGTAATGCTTGGCTAACAAGCTGATTGCTTCCGCCGATTTCCGATTGAGGGTCAACTCCATGATCTCTCGGTGCTCTCGAGGGATGTCACGAGCCTCAGACGTAACGAAGCGGCCGGTCAACGATGGCAGACGATATCGTTGAGTCTCCGCGTAAAGTTGATAGGCGAGATTTAGCAACCGAGGTGATTTGCAACTACCAATGAGAGCGAGATGGAATTCCTGATGGCGGACTTCCAGTGACGACAGGTCCTCGTCGGTTGCCGCGTCCATGCCTGAAATCACCCGTCGGGCCTGGAGTTCCAACGCATGGAAGGCCGCAACTATTCCCGTTTCCCAATTGTCGCCGCCATCTTCTATGGAACGTCGCAACGCCTCGGATTCGATCAGGATTCGTGTTTCGGTCGCATCCCACATTTCATCAACCGAAAATGTGGCCACTGAAAATCCACGTAAAGCGGCCGCAGTCACAAGTCGCTCGGCCTGAAGCCTGTTCAGTGCTTCCCGCAACGGTGAAAAACTCAAACCGTAGCGCTGCTTAAGAAGTTCCAACCGTAAGGGTTGCCCTGGTGTGAAAATGCCGGCCACGATGTCCCGGCGTAAACGTCGATAAGCGGTCTCTGCGAGCGTCGCTTCTGGGTCGTTGGCCAACGGCCGATCGTTGATCTGTTGCGTATTCCGCCTGCCGTTCACGCGCGCTCCTCCTGCTAATCACCGCGGAGTTTATACGATTCTATTTTAAAAGCAAAAAGTACTTTCTTTCGAAAATATATTGTGTCATATAATATATTAGAGGGGAACGATCATGTCTAAGAGAGAGAATTATCGCGAGGATGTGGCCGGACGGGCCAACGTCGAAGAAACTGCGGAACTCATCGCCTATTACGACGACCTTCAGCGCCTGGACGCCGGCGCGTTATGGACGATCGCCAACAAGATTGAGCCGTGGCAGCCGAAGTCATCCTCGGTGCCGGTGTTGTGGCGCTATCAGGATTTGCGCGACCACGTGCTGCGGTCGGTAGAACTCGTGACGCCGGAAAAAGCTGGGCGGCGGGTCATCTATCTCAACAATCCGGGTCGTCGTGATGTCGCAGCCGCCGTTGGCTGGCTCTATTCTGGATTGCAGGTGATGCACCCCGGTGAGGTCGCGTCGGCCCATGCGCATTCCGCTTCGGCGCTGCGGTTTATCATGGAGGGGGTGGGCGCCTATACCATCGTCGATGGTCACAAGATGACGCTTGGTGCCAACGACTTCGTGCTGACGCCGAACGGTACCTGGCACGAGCACGGTGTTGCGTCCGACGGCTCGCCCTGCATCTGGCAAGACGGCCTCGATATTCCTCTCGTCAATGCACTTGAGGCAAACTTCTATGTGGTCCATCCCGACATGCAGCAGAATGTCGGCTTCCCCATCGACGACATGGCAAACACCTGGGGCAGTCCGGGCCTGCGGCCGGCGAGTGGCGACTGGTCGAAGGGCTATTCCCCGTTGCTGAAGTACGAATGGGGCTCGACTTACGAGTCGCTGCTGCGCTACGGGCGCGCGACCGACGGTTCGCTATTCGACGGCCTGCTTATGAATTACGTCAATCCGGTCACCGGCGGCCCGGTAATGCAGACGATCGGCGCCTCGATGCAGATGCTGCGGCCGGGCGAGCATACGCGGGCCCATCGTCATACCGGAAGCTTCATTTATCAGGTCGCCAAGGGGCAGGGCCACTCGGTGATCGACGGCAAGCGCTTCGATTGGAAGGAGCGCGACATCTTCTGTGTCCCCTCCTGGGCTTGGCATGAACACGCCAATGCCTCACCCAGCGAGGACGCCTGCCTTTTCACCTTCAACGACCTGCCGGTGATGCATGCGCTCGGCCTCTACCGTGAAGAAGCGCTTGCCGACAATGGTGGCCAGCAGACGACTGCGGCGTGAGGATCGGAAATATGCGTCTTGTGACCTACCGTGAAACGATCGAATCCGAGGCTCGCCTTGGCGTGATCGACGGCGATCTCGTCGTAGACATCGAAAAAATCGGCGCCAAGGCTGGGCTGTCGCTTCCGGCCTCAATGCTCGGCTTCATTGACCTTGGGCCGTCCGCCATCTTATCGCTCCGTGACACGCTGAAAGAATTTAGCGGCCGCTTTCCGGCGCGAACGGGAGTTCCGCTGGTTAACGTCAAGCTTCTGGCGCCGATTCCGCGGCCGCGCAAGAACATCTTCGGTATCGGCTTGAACTATGTGGAACACGTCGAGGAATCTTCGCGAACGCTCGATACCGCAAAGGACCTGCCGGAGCAGCCGGTCATTTTCTCGAAGCCGCCGACCAGCGTCATCGGGCCGGACGAGGCGATTGCGCACAATCGCAAGATAACCCAGCAACTGGACTGGGAAGTTGAGCTTGCAGTCGTTATGGGCCGTGTGGCCCGGCGCGTATCGGAAGCGGATGCGCTGTCCTACGTGTTCGGTTACAGCGTGATGGTCGACATCAGCGCGCGGGACAACCGACGCGCCGGGCAGTGGATCTATTCCAAGGGGCAAGATACCTATGCGCCGTTTGGGCCATGCATCGTCACCGCCGACGAGATCGCCGATCCCCATGCGCTTGATCTCTGGCTGACGGTCAACGGTGAGATCAAGCAGAAGTCCAATACTCGGCACATGCTATTCAAAATTCCGGTGCTGATCGCCGACATAAGCGCGGCAATCACCCTCGAGCCAGGCGACATCATCGCAACGGGTACGCCGGAGGGAGTAGGGGCGGGACGAACCCCACAAGAGTGGTTGTGGCCGGGCGATGTGATCGAAGCTGGCGTTGAGGCCATTGGCAGTATCCGGCATCCGGTCGTTGCAGTCTAGTCGATCAAAACCAAATACTTTGCCGTTCGCAACGAACGATTCATTCCGTCAATCTTGAAGGGGATAATCATGAGGCTGATCCGTTGCGTTCGTGGGCCCCTGCTGGCTGGAGCAATACTGATGGGAGCGTTTGCAGCATCCGCGGTATGGTCCTGTCAGGCATGGGCCGATGACCCTACGATCGGTTTTATCACTACCTTGTCGACTCCGGCCGGCTATATCGGCGAAGACATTCGTGATGGCTTCCAGCTTGCGATAACGGAAGAGGGCGGAAAACTCGGTGGCGTAGCGGTCAAACTAGTGATCGAGGACGATGCGCTGAAACCGGCCAACGCCAAGCAGGCCGTCGACCGCATGATTCAATCGGGTGTGAAGCTGTTTACTGGTGTGAACTTTTCAAACGTCCTCGCTGCAGTGTTGCCGGGCGTGCTCGAATCGGGCGGCACGTACGTCAGTGTCAATGCAGGTCCCTCTACCTTCGCTGGCGAGAAATGCAACGCTGGCTACTTCGTCGCTTCGTTTCAGAACGACGCCTTTCACGAGACCGCGGGGCTCGCGGCCAACGATCTTGGCTACAAAAAGATGGTGTTGCTTGCACCAAACTATCAGGCGGGTCGTGATGCGCTGGAGGGGTTCAAGCGCACCTATAAGGGTGAGATTGCCGGAGAGATTTACACCAAGCTCGATCAGACCGACTTTTCAGTAGAGCTCGCCCGTGTCCGATCAATGACTCCCGATGCAATCTATCAGTTTCACCCGGGCGGAGCCGGGATCAACTTCGCCAAGCAGTACGCCAACGCTGGCCTCGCCAAAACTATTCCGATGTTGATACCGAGTTTTTCAATGGATGCTCGCATGGTGTCTGCCACCGGAGACGCTAGTGAGGGAATCTATGCTTCCGCGATCTGGACAACCGAGACTGGTAATCCGGCCTCCAGGGCTTTTGTGGCCGCATTCAAGAGAGCTTACGCGCGGATGCCGACCATGTACGCGCAGCAGGCCTACGATACCGCTCGTCTCGTTGGTAGCGCACTCCAGGCCGTCGGCGGCGATCTCACTAAGCGAGATGAATTTCGAAAAGCGTTGCGTGCGGCCGAGTTCACGTCGGTTCGGGGCAAGTTTGCCTTCGGTCCTAACCAGCATCCGATTCAGGATTATTACCTGACCCGTTTCGAGAAGAATGGTTCGGGGGAGATCGTTCAGACTATCGTCCGTAAAATCGCCTCCGATTACGGCGACGTCTATTCTGCCAGCTGCAAGATGAATTGAAACTCGTTGCTGCAGTCTTAGTCGCAGCACCCATCCTTTCGGCACCCTCATCATGCTTCTTCTCGTCGAACAGCTTCTCAACGGCCTGCAATATGGCGCCATGCTTTTCATGCTTGCGTCGGGTCTTACATTGATTTTCGGTATCATGGGCGTGATCAATTTGACCCACGGCGCTTTCTACATGATAGGGGCCTACAGCGCAGCCTTCGCCGTGCTCGGCACTGGCTCCTTCCTTGTCGGTGCATTGTCAGCGCTTGTTGGCGCGGGTCTGTATGCAGTACTGGTCGAGCTTGCGGTGATCCAGTGGCTCTATCGCCGCGATCATCTCTACCAAGTATTGGCCACGCTTGGCCTGATCCTGTTCACGAACGAAGCCGTCAGTATTTTATTCGGCCGTAAGCCTCCGCTGATGGATATTCCGCCCTTTCTGCGCGGTTCCGTTGGGTTGCTCCCAGGTCTCGACTACCCGGTGATCCGTCTCGCGTTCATCGCCATCGGTGCTTTGGTGGCGATCGGGCTGTGGGGACTTGTCAATCACACCCGGCTCGGCATGTTGATCCGTGCCGGTGCCGACGATCGGGAGATGGTTGACGCACTGGGGGTTGATATTCGTCGACTCTATACGTTGGTATTTGGGCTGGGCGGCGTTCTGTGCGGTCTGGCGGGCGTGATGGCTGCACCTCTGCTCGCGATCGAGATCGGCATGGGCGAGCGGGTTCTGATCACGACTTTCGTCGTGATCGTGATCGGCGGCGTTGGGTCGATACGTGGCGCCCTCGTCGGTGCTTTGCTGGTCGGTATGGTGGATAGTCTCGGTCGGGCGTATCTGCCACAGGCGTTGCAATTGCTACTGCCGGCCTCGGTGGCGGATACTCTTGGTGCCGGGCTCGTCTCGGCCAGCATCTATGTTTTAATGGCGCTGGTGCTCCTCGTCAGGCCGCTTGGCCTTCTGCCAGCACGGGCTTGACGCTCATGACGAGAACTAGAACTCGCACTGTGCGTCTGACGGCAGCGTTGGTCGGACTCGTGGTCTTCTCAGCGATACCGTTTATTGCCGCCGCTGCCGGCTATGCGACGGTCGTCGATGTCGCCACCCGTATTCTCATCTATGCCATCGCCGCCGTCAGCCTTGATCTAATTATCGGGTATGGTGCGATGGTCAGCTTCGGCCATGCGATGTTCTTCAGTCTCGGTGGCTATACCGTTGCCATCATCGCTCACCATACATTCGGCGGTGGTCCGATGTGGGGCTGGTCCGGAACCAACGCAGCGCTGGTGGTCTGGCCCCTCGCGCTCCTGGCCTGCGCACTGCTCGCTGTTGTAGTCGGCGCGCTGGCGCTGAGAACCCGTGGTGTCCAGTTCATCATGATCACGCTCGCTTTCGCGCAGATGATTTTCTTCGTCTTGGTGTCACTCCAAGCCTACGGCGGAGACGATGGGTTGCTGATCGACCGCCGCAACGAGCTGCCGCTGATCGATCTGGGCCAGCCCCGGACCTTCTACTTCCTTTGCTTCGGACTGTTGGTGCTGTGGACGCTTGTATGCACGTCGGTGGTGAATTCTCGTTTCGGCTTGGTCTTGCAGGCTTTGCGGCAGAGTGAGCGTCGTACGATCAATCTCGGCATCCGGCCGCTGCCCTTCCGGCTTATGGCCTTTGTGGTCTCTGCGGTCGGGACCGGTCTCGCCGGCGTTCTGTGGGCCAACTATGCCCGCTTCGTCTCGCCGGACATGGCCGCCTGGACCAAGTCCGGCGAGTTCATGGCCATCGTCATTCTCGGTGGACTCGGAACGCTGTTGGGACCGATTGTAGGCACTGCGGTCTATCTCGCGCTGGAGCAGGTGCTGACGAGCTGGACCGAACACTGGATGATTGTGATGGGTCCTATTCTGACGATGATTGCGTTGTTCGGCCGCAAGGGTATGACGGGTCGACTGTTTGGGCAGAATAATAATGACTAGTTCGCCCTCGACCCCAGACGGTGAGCCGGTTCTGGAGATTACCGGTCTACGAAAATCCTTCGGTGCCGTGCTTGCCACCGATGATGTGACACTTACGGTGCGTGCTGGCGAGCTCCATGCCCTGATCGGGCCGAACGGCGCTGGAAAATCGACCCTCATCACCCAGATCTGCGGTGAACTGGCGCCAAATGCCGGTAGCATTCTATTCGCGGGGCAAGATATTACGCGCTTGCCGGCCTATGCCCGCGCGCGGCTAGGGCTTGGCCGCTCATTCCAAATGACTCAACTCTGTCCGGATTTCTCTGCTCTCGACAATGTAATGCTGTCGATCGAGGCCCGGCATGGCGGCTCCTTCAACGTGATCGTGAACCCACGCCGCAATTCTCCGCTTCGACAAGCCGCGCGCGAATGGCTCGATCGTGTTGGACTCGCTGGACGCGATGACCACCCCGTCAGCGCGCTGGGACATGGCGAACAGCGGCAGCTTGAAATCGCGGTTGCTCTTGCGCGGGATCCGCAACTGCTATTGCTGGACGAGCCGATGGCCGGAATGGGACCGGAAGAGTCCGCGGCCCTGACTAGGCTGCTCGGCGAACTCAAGGGACGCTACGCCATCCTTCTCGTCGAACATGATATGGAAGCTGTGTTCACTCTTGCCGACCGCGTCAGCGTGCTGGTTTACGGGCGGATCATTTTCACCGGAACGGTAGCGGAAGTTCGAGCGCATCCGGAAGTGCGCGCTGCGTATCTGGGTGAGGAGCTTCCATGCTGACGGTTGAGGGCCTCGAGGCCGGGTATGGCACAAGCCGCGTATTGTTCGGTATGTCGCTAGAGGCCAGGGCGGGCCAAGTCGTGTCGTTGCTCGGGCGCAACGGAATGGGCAAGTCTACTACGGTGCGCGCCATCATGGGAATGGTCAAGCCGCGTGCCGGCCGGCTGCAGTTCGACGATAGCGACATCGCAGGCCTCGCCCCCCATGCTATCGCGCGTCTTGGGCTCGGACTCGTCCCCGAGGCGAGGCGCGTTTTCGCTTCGCTAAGCGTCGAGGAGAATTTGATTGCAACCAGTCGGGTGGATCGCAATTCCCGGTGGGATCTACCGCAGGTACTGGCCCTGTTTCCCCGGCTCGGCGAGCGACGCAAGCAACCGGCCAAAACCCTCTCCGGCGGAGAGCAGCAGATGTTGGCTATTGGACGTGCTCTTCTGATCAATCCTCGGCTTCTGATTCTCGACGAAGCTACAGAAGGTCTCGCACCGCTCATTAGGATCGAAATCTGGCGCTGTCTTAAGCAGCTAAAGGGGGAAGGACAGACGATCCTTCTGATCGACAAAAACCTGTCCGAAATGGCGGCGCTGGTCGACAAGCATCATATCGTCGAGAAGGGGCGTGTCGTCTGGGTTGGCTCGCCTGCGGGACTAGGCAACGAACCGGAGATAGCTCGTCGCTATCTCGGTCTATAACTACCAATTGCATCTTGGGATCATTGCAATGAGCAGCCAGCTACCGCCGATCTACAAGGCGTACGATTCAATATCGCTCGATCGTGAGTATAACGCGAGAGAAAGCGTTCCGTCGTTTCAGGAAGAATATGATCGATATATCGAAGCGAGTCTCAGGGCAAAGCAAACTCTCAAAGCGCAATCAGATATCGTGTATGACTTAAAGAGCGGGGAGAAGCTGGATATATACAGAGCGTCGGCAGACAACGCTCCTTTATTCCTGTGGATTCACGGAGGATATTGGCGCTCAAGCTCCAAGGAAGACAATGCATTTGTCGCACTGGGATTGGTTCCGCATGGCGTTTCCGTCGCGGTAATGAATTATACTCTCGCTCCAATTGCCTCTCTGGATGAAATCGTACGTCAGGTCCGGGCCGCGGCTGAGTTTCTCCATAATGGATCCGGCAGTCAAAATATTGCTGCAACTCCGATTGCGGTCGGCGGGTCTTCCGCAGGTGGACACCTTGTAGGCATGCTAATTGCCGAAGGTTGGGGCGGTTCATCTGTGGCCGCTCAAGGTATTGGGACTGCTTTGACGCTGAGTGGCCTTTTTGATCTTCAGCCACTGCGTTACACGTCTGTAAATTCGTGGCTTTCTCTCAACGAGGAGGACGCGATCCGCAATAGTCCGATCCGGAATATTCCGAGTAATTCCGATACTCACTTGATTGCGTCAGTCGGAGGACGAGAGACCTCCGAATTTAGACGCCAGACGGCGGATTATGCAGCGGCTTGGCGAACAGGCGGCAAAGCCTGTGACATCGTAGCGATGCCAAACTACAATCATTTTGACATCGCGTTGAGTCTCAGCGACCCAGATTCACCTCTCGTATTGGAGCTCGTACGTTCAATTCGTCGGTGGCCTACAAGCTCAAGTCCAGGGTGAAACATCATGTTCTTCGATATGGAGTCTCTCTCCGCGCAGAATCGTTACAAGATATTGACATCGACCGTGACGCCGCGACCAATAGCGTGGGTTACGACGCTGTCCGACACTGGTGTGGTGAATGCCGCGCCATACAGCTTTTTTAACGTCATGGGACACGAGCCTCCGACGGTTGTCATCGGCATGCTCAGCGGCAGCGATCGTTTCAAGGATACCGCGGCTAACATTCTGGCGACGAATGAGTTCGTGGTCAATTTGGTATCGCAGGACAACGCGCGGGCAATGAACATAACTTGCGTCGAAGCCCCCGCTGACGTCAATGAACTGGAGCTTGCAGGTCTTACGCCGGTGAAGTCTCGGCAGGTGCTTCCGCCTCGTATTGCTGAATCTCCGGTTTCGTTCGAGTGCCGTGCCCTAACTTCCCTTGTGACGGGTCCGAGGCAGACGATCGTCGTGGGGCGGGTTGTCTCCGCCTATGTAGCTGACAAGTTCGTTCGAGACGCCGCACGATGCCACATCAATACGGAAGCTTTGAAATTAATCGCGCGCATGCATGGCGGCGGCTGGTACGCACGCTCGTCCGACCTTTTTCAAATGGAAAGACCAAGCTGGCCTCTCGAGCCGGACCATTCAGCTTAACATCCGCCGCGTGTATGGGCATCGCGGATGCGCGCATGCCCAACGTTCGGGAGGCAGGGGCACTTTGGAAGGTTATCTTGGTCAGATAGCAAAGATAAGCGAGTAGTCTACTTTACCGCGGATATCCGATCACGCGAACAAGGACGGCAATTGCTCTCGCGGCCGCGCCAGATTGCACAGATTTAAGTAGATAGCGGCTTGTTCCATCGATATTGTTGTGAACCGTGGCGGTACCGTTTCGCGATGGTCGGCAAGATGTTGTATACCCTCGCCAAAATAGCCAAAACTGCTTGCAAAGGACAGGAGGTAAAATGGTTCCCGCAATTACCAGTTCTACCGACCTGTACATGATCCGTGACGGCATTCGGTAAGCTGATCCGAACGACGGCGTTTCGCTTGACGCTGGTCTATCTGTTTCTGTTCGCGCTGTTCGCCGCGTTCCTGCTCGGCTTTTTTGCCTGGAATACCCGGCACCTGATCACCGAGCAGATCACGACCACGGTGAACGCGGAGACCGGCGAGATCAGCGATATCTTCGGCCGGCGCGGCCTGCGTGGTTTGGTTAACACCATCGAGAATCGCGCACTTCGGCCCGGCGCCAACCTCTATCTCGTCACCACGCCCGCAGGACAGGCCATCGCCGGCAATGTCGGCTCGCTGGCGCCGGGGGTCATGGCCACGACGGGATGGTCGGAAACCGCCTACCGGCGGCTCGAGGAGCAGGATTCCAGCAGTCATTTCGCACTGGTGCGCGTCACCGAACTCCCCAGCGGCTTCAGGCTCCTGATCGGACGCGACCTTGAGGAGCGCCGGCGGCTGTTCGGCATTGTCGCCAAGGCCGCGCAGTTTTCATTGTTGGTGGTGGTCGTGCTTGGCCTTGGCGGCGGCATATTTGTTGCGCGGCGGGTATTGCGCCGGATCGACGCCATGACCGGGACAACCCAGCGCATCATGGCCGGCGATCTGAGCGGGCGTCTTCCGGTTGGACGAAGCGGCGACGAACTCGATCGGCTCGCTGGAAACCTCAACGCGATGCTGGAGCGCATCGAGGCGCTGATGATGGGGTTGAAGGAAGTCTCCGACAACATCGCCCACGACCTGAAAACGCCGCTGACACGTCTTCGCAATCGTGCCGAGGAAGCGCTTGCGAAATCCAGAACCGAGGCCGAATACCGCTCCGCGCTGGAGCGGACCATCGAGGAATCCGACGGTCTGATTCGGACCTTCAACGCGCTTCTGATGATCGCGCGCGCCGAATCCGGGCAGGCCCGCGGCAATATGGACGATTTTGACGCCGCCGATGTCGCCCGCGGCATTCACGAGCTCTATGAGCCACTCGCCGAAGACGACGGCATGGCGCTGCGGGTAAAGGTCGAAACGGCGTCGATTCATGCCAATCGCGAGTTGATCAGCCAGGCGCTGGCGAATCTGGTCGAGAACGCCATCAAGTACGGCAAGCCCGATGGCACCGTGCAGCCGCTGACCGCGGGTGCGACCATCGAGGATCGCAAGGAGATCCTGATCGAGGCAAAACGCGTCGGCGATCGGGTTCTATTGAGCGTCACCGATCGCGGGCCGGGGATTCCGGTGGCAGACCGCAAACACGCGGTGGAGAGATTTGTTCGCCTGGAGGCAAGCCGAACGCAGCCGGGTTCCGGCCTTGGATTGAGCCTGGCGTCGGCGGTGGCCACACTGCACGGTGGCGATCTCCGGCTTGACGATGCCCATCCGGGGCTTATTGCCACACTCGCGATCCCGGCATTGTCCGGCAGCAGCGACAGGCTTGCGGCTCAAACGCTGGATATGCCACAGAAAGCCGCGTGAATCGAAGCGCTGGCTTAAGGCGCGGTTTGACGCAGGCTTTTGCGCTTTTCCCGGATCGACGTTCGCCATGACTCTTCACGCAATCCACGATGCGAATGCCGACGCTGCATCGCTTGTGGCGAGTTTTGTTGCATGCCCATATCTGTCTGATTCCGACAAGGCGGAACAGCGCCTGTCCGTCTGGCTGTCGGATATTGCGATCGATCGGGCGAACGAATTCAAAGGCCTGTTTGCGCGTTTTCCCCGTGCCCGACAAATCTTTGCGGGCATTGCGGAGGCCTCGCCCTATCTGTTTGAGCTGATCCGGTCCGACGCGGCCCGCGCACTCAGGATATTGCGAAGCGAGCCTGATCGGTATTTGACCCGGCTGATCGAGGAAACCCGTCATGACGTCTGGGCGGCGTCGAGCGAGGCGCAGGCGATGCAGGTGCTGCGCCGCGCGAAAGCCGAAGCGTCGCTCTTGATCGCGCTTTGCGACATTGGCGGCGTGTGGCGGGTCATGCAGGTGACGGCTGCGCTGACGGATCTTGCCGTTACTTCGGTGCAGTCGGCGCTGCACTTCCTGCTGCGGCAGGAGACCACGCGAGGAAGGATGCTGCCGTCCAACCCGGATCGTCCGGAGGAGGGGAGCGGCCTGATCGTGCTGGCGATGGGCAAAATGGGCGCAGGAGAATTGAATTTTTCCAGCGATATCGACCTGATCGTTTTTTACGATGCCGAGGCATCCTCGCTGGCGCCCGATATCGAACCGCAGCCGTTCTTTGTCCGCATGGCGCAGGGGCTGTCGAGGATGTTGCAGCAACGTAGCGGCGAGGGCTACGTGTTCCGGGTCGATTTGCGGCTGCGTCCCGATCCGGCCTCGACGCCGCTGGCAATCTCGACAGCATCTGCGTTGCACTATTACGAGCGTGAAGGCCGCACGTGGGAGCGCGCTGCCATGATCAAGGCCAAGGCCTGCGCCGGGGACCTGCGGGCCGGGGAAGCGCTGATGGCCGAGCTGGCGCCTTTCATCTGGCGCAAACATCTGGATTTTGCCGCTCTGGCCGATGTGCATGACATGAAGCGGCAGATGCAGACCTATCGCGGGCAAAGCGAAATTGCGGTCGAAGGCCACAATGTCAAAATCGGGCGCGGCGGTATCCGCGAAATTGAATTCTTTGCCCAGACCCAGCAGCTGATTACCGGCGGCCGGCATCCGGAATTGCGGGTGCGGCAGACGCTTGAGGCGCTCGATCGGCTGGCTTCGAGTAACTGGATCACGTTTGAAGCGCGCAATCAGTTGACCTCGGCTTACGAGTTCCTGCGCCGTGTTGAACATCGCCTGCAAATGATGGCCGACGAGCAAACCCATGCGCTGCCTGATGACGCCAAGGCCATCGAGCAATTTGCCAGGTTTTTCGGCTATGAGAGTCGCGCTGCGTTTGCCAGTGATCTGCTCGGGCATCTCACAATCGTGCAGGGGCATTACGCCAGGCTTTTTGAAGGCGATCCGGCGGGAACCGCCAGGCTGCCGGAGGTGGACTATACGGCCGGGCCGGACGATCCGCGCCTGATCGATCATCTCACCTCGCTCGGGTTCAAGAAGCCGATCGTGGTGGCCGCGGCCGTGCGGCAATGGCTGGATGGCGATTATCGCGTGTTCAGGGTCGAGACGACGCGCAATTCCTTTGTCGAGTTCCTTCCCTCGCTGATTAACGGTCTTGCCAACGCGGAGGATCCCGACAATGCAATTGTCGTCTTCGACCGCTTTCTCGGGGCTTTGCAGCGCGGCGGCAGGCTGTTTGTGCTGCTTGGTCAAAACCGTGACCTCGTGGCGCTGGTGGCGTTGATCCTGGGGGCGGCGCCGCGGCTCGGCGATATGATGGCGCGGCAGCCGCAGATCATGGACGGCCTGATTGATCCGCGCTTTTTCGGCGCCATGCCGGACCGGAGCGAATTGTCGGCGCGTCTGGCGGCAACTCTCGATGATGCCGGTTCCTACGAGGAGTTTCTGGATCGGATTCGGTTGTTTGGGCAGGAGAGCCTGTTCCTGATCGGGGCGCGTATTCTGTCCGGTACCGTCTCCGCCCAACAGGCAGGCATTGCATTTGCCGACGTGGCCGAAGGCATCGTGCACACCGTGCATAGTTTGGTGAGCGAGCAATTCGCCGCTCAATATGGACGGATCACAGGGCAGGAGACCGCGATCCTGGCGATGGGAAGGCTGGGCAGCCGAGAGATGACGGCGGCTTCCGATCTGGACCTCATCCTGCTCTACGACTTCGATCCGGACAGTCCTGATTCCGACGGCGTCAAATCGCTGCACGGCGCGCAATATTTTGCGCGTTTCACGCAGCGGCTGATCAGCGCCTTCACGACGCGCACGAATTATGGCGTGCTTTACGACATCGACATGCGGTTGCGGCCGTCCGGCCGCGCCGGTCCCGTGGCCTCACATGTCGATGCGTTCGCCGAGTACCAGGACAAGGAAGCCTGGACCTGGGAGCACATGGCGCTCACCCGGGCGCGGGTGATTTCCACTTCGCCGGCATTCAGCGGCAAAATCGAGAGCATCATTCGCCGGGTATTGACGCGGCCGCGCGATGCCGCGGGCGTTGCGATCGATGTGGCCGACATGCGCCGTGCCATTGCCCTGGAAAAGGGCGAAGACGACCTTTGGGATCTCAAGTATGTCGGGGGCGGGCTGGTCGATATCGATTTCATCGCCCAGTATCTGCAACTCGCCCACGCGGCCGACAAGCCCGACATTCTCGACGTCAACACGCTGCACGTGCTCGACAATGCCGGGCGGCTCGGCGTACTGCCGCCGGCGTCGGTGGAAATATTGCGGTCGGCGGCGCTGCTCTATCACGACCTGACGCAAATCCTGCGGCTCTGCGTCAATGAAAAATTCAATCCGGAGACCGCTGGCGAAGATCTCTTGCAGATCATGGCGCGGGCCGGTGATGCGCCGGACTTCTCCTCCCTACAAGCCCGGGTCAAGGAAACCCAGGCCGAGGTGCGGCGGGTGTTTAGTGCGGTGGTCGAGGGACGAAGTTAGCTCGCCGCGGATATCACCGGTAGTCGTCAGTACGCTTTCACGCCCGCGGCTTTCAGCGATGCGACGGCCTCGCGGACATTCGGATCAAGGCCGGCGCCGCCGGCGTCGAGATGCGCGAAGATTCCTTTACGCATCCGCGGGTCCCAGAATTTGCGAATATGGTCGGCCACGCCGGCGACGGCCTGGTCGTGCCCCTGGCTCTGGAAGAATTTTCCGATTTGATTGGCCATATAGACCAGCCGGTCGTCGGTGCTATGCGACATGAGCAGTTCCTTGCGTAGCGATCGTCGCAGATGTAATGCGATCCGGGTGGGTGAAGATTTCGAAGCCGTCGGAGCGGGCAACGGCGATAAGGGTGATACCGGCGGCTTCCGCCATCTTGACGGCCAGCGCCGTTGGCGCCGAAACGGCAACCATCACGGCAGCGCCCATGGCGGCGGTTTTCTGAACCATTTCGACGGAGACGCGGCTGGTCAACAAGACCATTCCCTCGCTTGTCGGGACTTTGATTTGCGCGAGCGCCCCGGCCAGTTTGTCGAGTGCATTGTGGCGGCCGACGTCTTCGCGTAACGCAACGATGCCATCTGCCGGCGTCCAGAATGCCGCGCCGTGGACGGCGCGGGTCTCGATATTGATCGGCTGCAACGGCGATATGCCGGACATCGCGGTCATGATTTCGCGCGGGCTAAATGAGCGTCCCTTCGCAATGACGGCGGCCGGACGCACGGCTTCCGCAATCGAATCGATTCCGCAAAGCCCGCAGCCGGTGGGCCCTGCAATATGCCGTCGCCGTTCGCTAAGGCGGGCGGCTTTGTCCTCCGCCAGCCACATCCGCAGTTCGATGCCATCGTCGAGATCGACAATGTCGAGCGAAGCAATTTCGTCAGGCGACTGCACGATGCCTTCGCTGAGGCTGAAGCCGATGGCAAAATCGTCGAGGTTTTGCGGCGTCCCCATCATGACCGCGTAGGTGCCGCCATTATAGGTCAGCGCCAGCGCGGTTTCTTCCGGGATCGCACGCGTGCCGCCGGTAAGGCGGGAATCGCGCCATGCCAGACGGTCGACGGTGCGAACCGGATCGCGCAACAGTTACTCCGCAGCTTCTACGACAGGAGCAATGCGCCGCGAATGCCGCGCCTGCTCATCATAGGACTTCTGCCACTCCGACGGACCGTTCGAGGGCGAGATTTGCACCGCCGTGACCTTGTATTCGGGGCAGTTGGTCGCCCAATCGGAGAAGTCGGTCGTGATGACGTTGGCCTGCGTGTCCGGGTGATGGAAGGTGGTGTAGATCACACCTGGCGCGACGCGATCGGTGATCAACGCGCGCAGCGTGGTCTCGCCAGCACGACTTGCCAGCCGTACCCAGTCGCCATCGCGTATGCCACGCTGCTCGGCGTCGTGTGGATGGACTTCGAGCCGGTCTTCCTCGTGCCAGACGACGTTTTCGGTGCGGCGGGTCTGCGCGCCGACATTGTACTGGCTGAGGATGCGGCCTGTGGTGAGCAACAACGGGAAGCGTGGTCCGGTGCGCTCGTCGGTCGGGACATATTCGGTGATGACGAACTTGCCTTTGCCGCGGACGAAGCCGTCGATGTGCATCACCGGCGTGCCCTCGGGAGCCTTCTCATTGCAGGGCCACTGTACCGAACCGAGTTCGTCAAGCTTGGCGTAGGAGACGCCGGCAAACGTCGGGGTGAGGGCCGCGATCTCGTCCATGATCTCGGACGGATGATTGTACTTCATCTCGAAGCCCATCGCTTTCGCAAGCCCAATGGTCACTTCCCAGTCGGCCAAGCCGTTGCGTGGGGTCACCATTTTCCGAATGCGCTGAATGCGTCGTTCGGCGTTGGTGAAGGTGCCGTCCTTCTCGAGGAAGGTCGAACCGGGCAAGAAGACATGGGCGTAGTTCGCAGTCTCGTTGAGGAAGAGGTCGTGGACGACCACGCATTCCATCGACGACAGCGCGGCCACCACATGCTTGGTGTTGGGGTCGGACTGCAGGATGTCCTCGCCCTGCACGTACATTCCCATGAACGTGCCTTCGATCGCGGCATCGAACATGTTGGGAATGCGAAGGCCCGGCTCGGGATTGAGCTTGACGTTCCACAGCGCCTCGAACTGATCGCGTACCGCATCGCCCGAGATGTGACGGTAGCCCGGCAGTTCGTGCGGGAACGAACCCATATCGCAGGCGCCCTGCACGTTGTTCTGGCCGCGCAGCGGGTTCACGCCGACGCCGGGACGGCCGATATTGCCGGTCGCCATCGCCAGGTTGGCGATCGCGATCACGGTGGTCGAGCCCTGGCTGTGCTCGGTGACGCCGAGGCCGTAATAGATCGCGCCGTTGCCGCCGGTCGCGAACACCCGTGCCGCTTCGCGCAAATCCTTCGGATTGACGCCGGTCATGATCGCGGTCGCTTCGGGGCTGTTGTTCGGTAGCGACACGAACTGCGCCCAATCCTGGAATTCGCTCCAGTCGCAGCGTTCGCGCACAAAGGCCTCATCAACCAGGCCTTCGGTGACGATGACATGCGCCAGCGCCGTCAGCACGGCGACGTTGGTGCCGGGCATCAGCGGCAGATGCAGCGCCTTCATATGCGGCGATTCCACCATTTCGGTGCGGCGCGGATCGACCACGATCAGCTTGGCGCCCTGACGCAGTCGCTTCTTCATGCGGGAGGCGAACACGGGGTGGGCGGCTGCCGGATTGGCGCCGATCACCATCATGACGTCGGAGTGTTCAACCGAGTCGAAATCCTGCGTTCCGGCCGAGGTGCCGAAGGTGGTGGCAAGGCCATAGCCGGTCGGCGAGTGGCAGACACGCGCGCAGGTGTCGACATTGTTGTTGCCGAAACCGGCGCGGATCAGCTTCTGCACCAGATAGGTTTCTTCATTGGTACAGCGAGAGGAGGTGATGCCGCCGATGGCGTCGCGGCCGTACTTCGTCTGAATCCCCTTGAGCTTGGCGGCTGCGAAGTTGAAAGCTTCGTCCCAGGAGACTTCCTGCCAGGGATCGGTGATCCTTTCTCGGATCATCGGCTTGAGGATACGTTCCTTGTGGTTGGTATAGCCCCACGCGAAACGACCCTTGACGCAGGAATGGCCGCGATTGGCCTTGCCGTCCTTGTACGGCACCATGCGGACCACTTCCTCGCCGCGCATTTCCGCCTTGAAGGTGCATCCGACGCCGCAATAGGCGCAGGTCGTCACGGCGGAATGCTCGGGCTGACCGATTTCGATCACGGACTTCTCGGTCAGGGTCGCGGTCGGGCAGGCCTGAACGCAGGCACCGCAGGACACGCATTCGGAGCCGAGGAAGCTTTCGCTCATACCGGGCGAAACCCGGCTGTCGAAACCGCGGCCGGAAATCGTTAGCGCGAAGGTCCCCTGGACTTCCTCGCAGGCGCGTACACAACGCGAGCAGACGATGCACTTCGAGGGATCGTAGGTGAAATAGGGATTGGATTCGTCCTTCGGCATCCAGGCGGCGTTGGCTTTGCCGTCGGTCTTGGCGAAAACATGGTTCTCGCCTTCATAACCGTAACGCACGTCGCGCAGGCCAACGGCGCCCGCCATGTCCTGCAACTCGCAATCGCCGTTGGCGGCGCAGGTGAGGCAATCGAGCGGGTGGTCGGAGATGTAGAGTTCCATCACGCCCTTGCGCAGCTTCTTCAGCCGTTCGGTCTGGGTGTGAACCACCAGGCCTGCCATGACAGGCGTGGTGCAGGACGCTGGCGTTCCGTTGCGGCCTTCGATCTCAATCAGGCACATCCGGCAGGAGCCGAACGCGTCCACCATGTCGGTGGCGCAGAGTTTTGGGATCTGTGTGCCGGCTTCCATCGCCGCACGCATGATCGAGGTGCCCTCCGGCACCGTGACGCTCTGGCCATCGATGGTGAGCGTGACCGTCTTCTCGGACCTGGAGAGCGGCGTTCCGAAATCGGTTTCCTGGATCAGCGACATGGCGATCTCCTTATTCCGCAGCCTGAAGGCTCTTGGGAGCCGGGCTGAAATCTTCCCTGAAGTGTTTGAGCGCGCTCGATACCGGGTAGGGCGTGAAACCGCCGAGTGCGCAGAGCGAACCGAATTTCATGGTGTTGCAGAGGTCTTCGATGACGGCGAGGTTTTGCTCGACGCGTTCGCCGGCGCGGATCTTGTCGATCGTCTCCACCCCGCGGGTCGATCCGATCCGGCAAGGGGTACACTTGCCGCAGGATTCGATGGCGCAGAATTCCATGGCAAAGCGCGCCTGTTTCAACATGTCGACGGTGTCGTCGAACACCACGATGCCGGCGTGACCGATCAGGCCGTCGCGCGCCGCAAAAGCTTCATAGTCGAACGGCGTATCGAACAGCGCGCGCGGGAAGTAGGCTCCGAGGGGCCCGCCGACCTGCACGGCGCGTACGGGGCGGCCGGTAAAAGTGCCACCGGCGATATCGTCGACCAGTTCGCCAAGCGTGATGCCGAAGGCGGTTTCGAACAAGCCACCAAATTTGACGTTGCCCGCAAGCTGGATCGGCATCGTGCCGCGGGAACGGCCCATGCCGAAATCGGCATAGGCCTTTGCGCCGCCCGCGAGGATGAACGGGATCGCCGCAAAGGACAGGACGTTGTTGATCACCGTGGGTTTGCCGAACAGGCCCTTGTGCGCTGGGAGCGGCGGCTTGGCGCGGACGAGGCCGCGCCGGCCCTCGAGGCTCTCCAGCAGCGAGGTCTCTTCGCCGCAGACATAGGCGCCGGCGCCCACGCGGACTTCGAGATCGAAGTCGTGCTTCGAGCCGCAGATACGCTGACCTAGATAACCGGCGCGCTTGGCTGCCGCAATCGCCGCATTCATCGCCTCGACGGCATGCGGATATTCGGAGCGAATATAGATGTAACCCTTGGTGGCGCCCACCGTGATGCCGGCGATGGTCATGCCTTCGATCACCACGAAGGGGTCACCCTCCATGATCATGCGGTCGGCGAAGGTGCCGCTATCGCCTTCGTCTGCATTGCAGACGATAAATTTGCGGTCCGCGACTGTCTGCGCCACCGTCTTCCACTTGATGCCGGTCGGAAAACCGGCGCCGCCGCGGCCGCGCAACCCCGACGTCGTCACGTCGGCGAGGATCGCATCCGAGGTCAAGGTCAACGCCCGGTCGAGTCCCTTGTAGCCGTCATGGGCCCGATAATCCTCAACCGAACGCGGATCGATGATACCGCAGCGGACGAAGGTGAGGCGGGTCTGCCGCTTCAGCCACGGAATTTCGTCGGTGAGGCCGAGCCGGAGCGGGTGCGAACCATTGGAGGCCATTGCGTCGAGCAGGGAAGGCACGTCCGCAGGGGTTACCGGGCCGTAGGCCACACGGCCTTTTACGGTCGCAACCTCAATCATCGGCTCCAGCCACAACAAGCCGCGCGAGCCGTTCCGGATGATCTTGATTGGCAAGTCGCGCTTTTCAGCCGCTTGCTCGATCGCCAGCGCAACTTCGTCGGCGCCGACCGAGATTGCAGCTGCATCGCGGGGAATGAAAATCCGCATTTTCACCGCTGTGCCTCCGCGACCAGCGCGTCGATGCGCGCCTCGTCCAGTCTTCCCACCAGTCGGCCGTCGAGCATCGCGGAAGGCGCAGTCGCGCAAAGGCCGAGGCAGTAGATCGGCTCCAGCGTCACACGCTCGTCCGCGGTCGTATTGCCGATCGCAATTCCAAGCTTGGCTTCCGCGCGCGCGGCGAGCGCGTCGCCGCCCGCTGCTTGGCAGGCCTCAGCGCGGCACAGCTTCAGGACATGCTTGCCGGCCGGCTTGTGACGGAAATCATGGTAGAAGGTGAAAACACCATGGACTTCGGCGCGTGACAAATTCAATGCTTCCGCGACCATGGGAATAGCAGGTTCCGGCACATAGCCGAAGGCCTCCTGGAGCGCGTGCAGGATCACCAGCGTCGCACCCTCCAGATGGCTGTGCTCCGCGATGATTTCGGCGCCGCGCCCGGCATCCCACGGTTCGTAAACGGACATGATCTACTTTCTCAATCAATACCTTATCAGCAACTATTCAAACGCGGAATTGTTCTAAAAATCAATAAAGCTGTCCCATGCTGCGATAGCGAAAGACAATCGATTGGAAAGTGATATTGATTGATGCGTAATCATAATGATGGTGCTCGGGCGGCTCGTTTTGACGGTCAAAACCTGGCTAATTTGGCTTGTTTTGGCCTTGGACTTTTAGCCCCGCCTGCCGGGGAACGAACCGTGATATCCGTTACCCTTGAAACGGTTGGGGGACGTCTTGATCGACAAGCTTGAACTTCTGCTGGCGCTGGCCAAGGAACGTCACTTCGGACGGGCCGCGGAGGCCTGTGGCGTTACCCAGCCGACGATGTCGACCAGCCTCAAGCAGTTAGAGGAAATTCTGGGCGTGATGCTGGTACAGCGCGGTTCGCGGTTCCAGGGTTTTACGCCCGAAGGCGAGCGTACGCTGGATTGGGCGCGGCGCATTGTCGGCGACGCCCGCGCAATGCGCCAGGAAATCAACTCGTTGAAGGACAAGCTTTCCGGCGAAATCCGGATCGCGGCGATTCCGACCGTGCTCGGCATGGTGGCCTCGCTGACGACGCCGTTTCGCGCCCGCTATCCCGATGTGCGCTTTCGGGTGGTATCTTGTACCTCGGCACAGGTGCTCGGACTTCTGGAAAATCTGGAAGTCGATGCAGGCCTGACCTATATCGAGAACGAGCCAATCGGTCATGTCCGTACCATCCCGCTCTACAATGAAAATTATCGCCTGCTGACCTCGCCCGACGGCATGTTCGGCGACCGTGAGCAGGTGACCTGGGCGGAGGTCGGTCAGGTTCCCTTGTGCCTGCTGACGCCGGACATGCAGAACCGCCGCATCATCGACCGCGCGCTCCGGTCGGTCGGGGCGGAGGCGACACCGACACTCACGTCCAACTCGCTCCTGGTTCTCTATACCCATGTAAAGACCGGCCGCTGGGCGAGCATCATGCCTTCCAAACTGGCGGAAACGCTGGGGCTTGCCGACAGGGTCCGCAGCATCCCGATTACCGATCCGGTGGTGGACTACAGCATCGGGATGGTGATCCCGCAGCGCGACCCGATGACGCCGCTGATCGCAGCACTTGTTCAGATTGCGCGCGAGGTTGCGCCGTCCCTGGCGTGATCAGGCTGGTGGAGCAGACCTTCGCTACCCGTAGCTTAAGCAGCCGCGCTGTTTTCATGAACGGCGTTGCGCGGCAGCGTTACCCGAACGACCGTGCCGCTGCCCAGCTTCGAGCGCAGCCGCATCGAACCTCCGTGCAGGTTGGTCAGCGATCGCGCGATCGCAAGCCCCAGCCCTGAGCCGTGATAGGTCTTGGTCAACTGGCTTTCGACCTGCTCGAATGGCCGGCCCAGCCGCCGTAGCGACTGGGGGGCGATTCCGATCCCGGTATCCGCGATCAATAATACAACCGAATCCTCTACCTGCCGGCTGCGGACGATGACCTTTCCGCCGTCAGGCGTGAATTTGACGGCGTTGGAGAGCAGGTTGACGATGATCTGCTTGGTCGCGCGGCGATCCGCCACGATCGAGATCGGGCCATCGATCTCGGTATCGAGATCGAGGTTCTTGTCATCGGCGCGGCCTGAGACCACGCGCAAGGATTCCGCCAGCGTTTTCGACAGATCGAGCTCTTCCATGTCGAGTTTCATCCGGCCGGCTTCGATCTTGGACATATCCAGGATGTCGTTGATCACCTCGAGCAGGTAGTGCCCGCTGGTGAGAATGTCGTGGCAATATTCCTGATACTTTTCCGAACCGAGCGAACCGAACATGCCGCTTTCCATGATTTCGGAGAAGCCGATGATGGCGTTGAGCGGCGTCCGCAGTTCGTGGCTCATATTGGCGAGGAATTTGGACTTTGTCTGGTTGGCTTCCTCGGCGCGGTTTTTTTCTCTCGAGTATTTTTCGGCAAGATCCGCAAGCTCGATCGCCTGCCGTTCAAGCTCGCTTTGCGACCGCTTCAGGTCGATCACGGTCGCCCGCAAGCGAAGATCGTTGTCGACCAGTTTCTGTTCGTGCTCCTTGATGCGCGTGATATCGGTTCCGACCGAGACGTAGCCGCCGTCCTTGGTCCGCCGCTCGCTGATATGCAGCCAGCTGCCGTCGTCGAGTTGCGCCTCGAAGGTCCGGGCGCCCGGCGCCTGATTGGCGATCTCGTGCAGGCGGGTTCGCACCTCTGGCATCCGGCCGACCTCGATCACGGTCTCATAGGCTGTGCCCGGGATCACGGCCGAATCCGGCAGCTTGTGCAGCCGCTGGAAATGCGAGTTGCAAAGGACGAGCCGATCGCTGGCGTCCCACAGCACGAACGCTTCGGGAATAGTCTCGATCGCGTCGCGCAGCCGCAAATCGGCTTCGACGGTCTTTTCCGCCAGGCTTTTCTGCTCGGTGATGTCGACGGCGATGCCGATCAGATGAAGCCCGGCATCGGCCGCGCCCTGGCTGAGTTCGCAGCGGACCCTGAGCCAAATCCAGTGGCCGTCGGTATGCTGCATGCGGAACGTATGGTCGATCGAATTGATCTTCGCGGAGATCAACTGATCGGCGATCTCGAACAGATCGATATCGTCTGAATTCACCAGCGCATTGACCTCGCCGAAGGTCAAAAGGTCGCTGCGGTTGTCCAGCCCCAGCATGGTGAACATCGACTGCGACCAGAAGATCCTGCCGCGAGAGAGATCCCAGTCCCACAATCCGCAGCGGCCGCGATTGAGCGCGGTATCGATACGGCCGCGCACAGCGTCATTGATCAGGTCGCCCTCGCGGGCGCGGGTCGACTGCCAGTGGAATGCAAAGCCTAGGATCAGCACGACAAAGCCGGTCGTGGCCGAGAGCGTTACCGATAGTGCCGCGTCCGAGCGCCAGATCGAATCGAGCTTTTCCTGGATGACGATCACCTGGCCGGGTAAAGATCGGACGGCGTGCCGGACCACCAGCGCTTCGCCGCCGTTCGGCAGCGTAATGTCGGTGACGCCGGCAGGTTGCCCCGCAGCCGGCGGCGGCACGACGGCGCTCACGATATCAAGGATGCTGGAGGAATCGCCGATTCCGGACTCGATCGGAATGCGGGCGAGAATTCGCTGATCGATGCCGGTGACAATGACATGCCGCCCGGCGGCAGCCGCCCATGACGGAATGAGTCCCGGCAGAAGCAGTTGGAGACGGTCGAAAGAAGCAGCTCGATCCTGCCTGGCCGAGGCGATGCGATCGAGACGTTCGGCCAAGAGGTCGGCAATCGCCGCCAGATCGCGTTTGGTCGCCGCGCGCTTCTGGCGGGTCTGATCGATCACCTGCACGAAAGCGCCGAGGCAAATGGTGATCAGGAACGCGATGATCAGTGTCGGTACTGCACGACGGAGCGCAGGCTCCGCTAACAACAGCCTGTGATAGGCTGGCTTCGCGATCGATTGCGCCAATCCCTTGATCGAATCGGATTGGACGCACGCGCTCGCCGCGTGTGCGCGCGCCATACCGTTTGCCCTCTTGGAAAATTCCGTACCCACCCCATTCGAGAAGAAATCGCTGCTCCCCGAATCAGATTCATTTGAATCCACTTTTTCCGAGCTGTCGAGAGTCAACGATTCGTTAAGACAAATAATTCTTGTCCACGACGAATCGGACCACCAAAAGGCCCGCAAAAAGCCGGGCGAAATGAGTCCGAAACAGGAACGCGCGTGGCAATATCGAATTGGTTCAGGCGTTCGGCGGCTCGGCGTGACTGATGACGCGTTTCACGGTTGGAAACGCGCGGCGCAACGCTCGCTCGATCTCGTCGACGCTCTCGTGAACCTTGATCACGCTCATCGAAGGCGCCGCGCGGCAATGGAAGTTGACGATTTCGCCGGCATCCGTATCCCGCACGCGCACATTATGGATGTCGTGGATCACGCCTGGCGCCGCGAATTGCGAAAGCGCCGCGCGGATGGCCTCCACCCGCTCGGGCGTCGCATCGGTTCCGTGCGGCAATTCCGGTTCCAGCGGTTCGATGTGGGTATCGACTTCGACATCTTCGCCGAACTCGTCGCGGATGTTGCGCTCCAGTTCGTGGGCGATGTCATGGGCGGCCACGAGCGTCATCTCGCCGTCGACTTCAAGGTCGATGCTGACGGTGAGCTTGTCGCCGAGATCGTGAACGGTCACGTGGTGGACGGCGAGGCCGGAATTGCGGGCGATCACCATGATGCGTTCGCGGATGCTCTCGTTATCGCGTGCGACCGGTACCGCGGTGAAAGTCAGATCGGCATCCTCGAGCGCAGCGGAAACGGCACCTTGCGCCTTTCGTTTGATCTCATCGACGCGATCGATGGGGTAGGTTCGCGGCACCTGCACGGTCGCATCAATGAAATGGGTCGCACCGACCATGCGCACCCGCATCCGCTCGACGCCGACCACCCCCGGAACGGTCCGGATCGCGGCAGTGGCTTTTTCCGCGGCGCCTTCGGGCGCGCGGTCGGTCAGTGTCTCGACGGTAGAACGGGCCAGCCGCATGCCCAGCGTCGCGATCACGATGGCAACCGTGGCGGCGGCGGCCGCGTCGCCCCATGCATAGCCGAGTCCCGAGAGCACCAGGCCTACGATGACGGCAACCGAGCCGAGCACGTCGGACGCAAAGTGCAAGGCGTCGGCGGCCAGCGCCTGGCTTCTCGTTGCATGCGCGGCGCGGTGCAGCGCCCGGGCCCGCCAGAGGTTGACGGCGATATCGAGCACGAGCACGACGAAGGGAATCGCCGACAAGACCGGAGGCGCGGTCCCTTCGCGCAGACGGCTGAAGGATTCGACCAGAATGCCGCCCGCGAGAACATAGAGCATGGCGATGATGCCGAGCGCCGACACGCTCTCGAGCTTGCCGTGGCCATAATGATGTTCCTTGTCGGCCGGACGATCGGAAAAACGCACCACCATCCAGGTGATGACGGTTGCGACCACGTCCACCGACGAGTGCAGGGCTTCGGAGATCAGCGCCAGGCTGCCGATGGCGACGCCGACCACGAATTTGGCCACGGCCATGCCGGCGCTGACGAAAATCGAAATCGCCGCAACGCGCGATTTGGTTGGATGAATGTCTTCCATGGGCGGCGGTTTAGCAGGCGGGTTTTAACGATTAAAGTACGGTCTGATTGCGCTATTGCGAGTTAGTTGCATTAGCGTGAAAGGTCCTCGCACGTGTTCGTGCTCGCGGCGGATTGCCCGAGGCATGTTGAATGCGAACGCCCGCGAAAGGAGAGGGCGCAGGAAACGCCGGACGCTCGGCCAGCGCCCATGGCCTCGCACGCAAGGTAAAAAAGCGTACGAGCAATTCACCACAGGTAGGCCGAGACATTCCGGCATTTCCTGCGCGATGGTTTTAACGGTTTCCTTCGCATTCTCCCCGGAGACCGGCTTTGTTGCCTCCGTCACCCCTGAGAAGCGTTAGCTTCTTAGGAGCTTGACACCAGCGTCGGGGTGCCAGGACGATACGACTTCGCCGTCCGCCTTTGATGCGCTCGTCAGTTGCGCCAAAAGCGTCCACCGCATCCCGCCCAACGTTCGTGACGATGGCCAACGCCCCTTTTTCGGACGAGATGCGCGAAGCTGTAGGAGTGATTTGCCCGACGGGTTAAGCGAAATATTTTCGCAAATAGGGCTGGACACGCGAGTTGCTCATTTTGCCCGACGGGCAAATCGGTCGTCCGACCAGCGCTGCTTTACGACGGCGGACCGCTAGTGGCCCACGCGAATTCGACTCTTGACGGCGTGGCTGTCCGTTTTGTTGAGGCACTCGTTCAATTGAAGGGCGGAATAACAACCCCTTTGAGAGCAACGCGGGCCGTGTCAACGCCGCTTGGATCGGTCCTGGACGCATGCTCCAGTCCGCCGAGCATGATGGCCACAAAAGCGAAAATTCCGACCCAAGTGCCGATGATCCTGGTCTTGCCCATGTTCATGGTCTCCTTATCCTTGACCAGCATAGGCCAGCAACGGCAGATGATTTAGGGTCAAAATGCGAAACGCTGCTTTTCGCCAGACCGAATAATCGCCTGAGAGCCCGGCCAAGTGTGCGGAAAATCTAAGTGGAGCGGGACACTTTCATTGCGGAGCCTTCCGCCGTTTCGGCGCGGGGCGGGGATCGCCCGAGGGGGCCGCTTGAACGACAGAGTTCCTTGAACGCTCTTCATCATGTGCGCCGTGATCCCGATCGATCTGACGCAAATTCTCAACAAGAAGATCGATGAAGGTACGCACCTTTGCGGGCAAGTGCGCGCGGTGCGGATAAAATGCATCGATCGAAAAACGCTTTGACAAAAATTCGTCAAGAATTGATACGAGCGCGCCGGATTTCAGATCGTCAAACACGACCGGTCCTGGCGTCATGATGATCCCCTGTCCCACGAGTGCCGCGGTACGGAATGCAATCCCGCTGTTGGTTTCGAGATTTCCCGACACATGCAACGAAAATTCGCCATCCGGCCCGGTGAAATGCCATTGCCTGCCGTCTTTGCCCAGGGCCGGAGCGTCGTAGAAACTTACACAGTTATGCGCGGTCAATTCGGACGGATGTTCGGGCCGGCCATGCCTGGCAAGGTATTCCGGGGAAGCGCAAACGACCATCCGGTAATCGGCGATGCGGCGAACGATAAGGCCCGGATCCGGCGTCGCCGCGTACCAGATCGCCAGATCGTATCCCTCCTCCACGAGATCCAGCATGCGGCTCGTTGAGGCAAGGTGAACTGTCACATCTGGATAACGGGCGCTGTATTCGGAAATTGACCGGGCAATCAGCCACGGCATGCCGGGAGATGTGTTGAGCCGCAGAATCCCTCGCGGCTTTGATTGGAGCACCTGAGCCGCTTCTTCCGCGTTCTCTATCTCCGAAAGAATCTGGACGCAGCGGTCATAATAGGCTCGACCCGCCTCGGTGAGGCTGACGCTGCGCGTCGTGCGATTCAGCAAGCGTACACCAAGCCGCTCTTCGATCGATTTTACGCGCGTGGTGACCACGCTGGCAGAGAGGTTGAGTTGTCGCGCTGCCGACCCGAATCCGCCGGTATCGACCACTTTGACGAACGATAGCATAGATGAGACGCGGTCCATGGCTTGCCCACTGCATCGGCTTTCATGGGCCAATTGTACCGCGTTGCGCCACGCACTCAAGCCGTCAGCCTTCGACCGCGGTCGTGGGATCGGCCGGTCCGCTCGTCTTTTTGAAAATGACGAGCAGCAGAAACAGGGCAAGCGTGGCGATCAGCAGCAGCTTGTAGTCGTCCATATAAGCGACGATCTGCGCCTGCTGCGTGACCAAAGCATCGAGCGCCGCCCGGCCGGCCGCGGTAAACGGGCTCAGGAACTGAGCGATGCCGGGATTCTCAAAGGCGCGATTGACTGGGGTCACATATGCCGAGATATCCGCATGATTGACCTGTGTATTGGTGGTCAAGAGAGCGCTGAATGTCGAAATGCCCACGCTTGAGCCGATGCTGCGCGAAAGGCTGAAGATGCTCGCCCCTTCGGCGCGTTCTTCCGGAGCCAGCGTCGACAAGGTGACGGTGCTCATCGGGACGAAGAGGAAACCAAAGCCCGCGCCTTGCGCCAGGCCAGCGACGATAATTTCCTGCTCTGAAACGTCCGGGGTCCACCCCGTCATGACGTAGAATGCCCAGGCGGAAAAGCCGAGGCCGATTGCCAAAAGCAGGCGCGTGTCGACCTTTCCGACCAACCGGCCGACGAGCATGGTGGCCGCCATCGTTCCCACGCCACGCGGTCCCATCACCAAACCGGCGGTGAAGACCGGGTAGTTCATGAGGTCTTGCAGGTAAGGCGGCTGCAGCGCGAGCGAAGCATAAAGCGTGATGAAGGCGACCACGCTGAAGATCACGCCGGCGGAAAAATTGCGATCGCGGAACAGCGCGGGTCGCATGAAGGGCCGCGGGCTTGTGAAGGTGTGGACCAGAAAAAGATAGAAGGCTGAGCCGGCGACGAGCGCTTCGATGACGATTTCGCCCGAGCCGAACCAGTCCTTGAGTTCGCCGCGGTCCAGCAGGATCTGAAACGCACCAATGGCGAGGCTAAGGGTGCTGAAGCCGAACCAGTCGAATTTCTGCGGGCCACTCCGGGGGCTTTCCGGCAGAAACATCATCATGCCAAGGAAGGCGATAATTCCCAACGGTACGTTGATATAGAACACATAACGCCACGTGTAATTTCAGTGAGCCAGCCGCCGAGAACCGGACCGAGCACGGGGCCGACCACGACACCAATGCCGAACAGCGCCATCGCGAACCCATGCCGCTCTTTCGGGTAAATCGTCAGCAAGACCGTTTGGGCCAACGGAATCATCGCCGCGCCAAAGGCGCCTTGCAGAATTCGAAAGAGCACAATCTCAGTCAGTGACCCGGCGATGCCACAAAGCATCGAGGCGAGCGTGAAGCCAATGGTCGACACGATGAACAACCGTTTGAGACCGAAGCGGGCGACCAAAAAGCCGGTCGGCGGCGTCATGATCGCAGCCGCGGTGATGTAGGCGGTCAGCACCCAATCGATCTGATCCGGACTTGTCGCCACGCTACCCTGCACATAGGGCAGGGCGACATTGACGATCGTCGTGTCGAGCGTCTGCATCATCGCCGCGAGAAGCACGAGCGTGGTGATCAGGCCACGACGGTTTCCAGCCTGGGCTGTTTCTTCCGTCATGACGTTCTCCCATGGCGATCAAACAGCGCGGTCAGGAAGTGCGGCAGGCCGCGCGCGTGGCCGGTGTCGACATCGATTTCGACGCTCATCCCCGATCGCAGCGGCGGCATGTCGGCTCCGCCCGCCTCGATACGAATACGCATCGGAATGCGCTGGACGACCTTGACCCAGTTGCCGCTGGTGTTTTGCGCCAGGAGCAACTGAAATTCCTGCGCGCCGGCCGGGCTGATGCTTTCGACGGTGCCGTGCCATTGGACGTCGGGGTAGGTATCGACCGTCACCACCACCGGCTGACCCAACCGCACATCAGTCATCTGCGTTTCCTTCGGGTTGGCCTCAACCCAGGCGTGATCTGTGGCCACGAGGTTAAAGGCCGTGACCGAGGCGGCCAGATATTTGCCGGGCGCAATGGACGGTACGTTGGTGACGATCCCCGTGAACGGCGCCCTCACCACCGTATGGTCGAGCTCGCGCTGTGCTTCATCGACCTGCGCCTTGGCCTGCAGGTATTGCGGATGCTGCGTCGTCTCGATCTCGGGATTGCCGGCAAGCCGCGCCAATTGGGTGGCGGCCTGCCGCTGCAACGACTCAAGTTTGCTCTTGTTGTTGAGCAGCGTGGAATTCGCCTGATCGAACGTCGCCTGTGACACCGCGCCGGAACGCACCAGCGTGCTGGCGCGGTTGTAGTTGATCTGGTCGAGATCGAGCTGGGCCTGCTCGGCTGCAGCGTCGCTCAGCATCCGCTTGTAGTCCTGCTTCATCGCGTCGATCGTGAGCGCGATCTGGGCAAGGTTCGCTTTCGCGTTGTCGCGCGCGATCTGGAATTGGCGGGGATCAAGCCGGTAAAGAATCTGCCCCGAGGACACATGCTGGTTGTCGTGGACATCGACGTCGTTGACGATACCGGAAACGTCGGTCGAGATGCCGACCTTGTCGGCCTGAACATAGGCATCGTCGGTCGACATGATCCGGCCGCCGGTGACATACCAGTAAGCGGCGGCGACGGCCGCGATCGGCAGCAGCGCGAACAGCGCCCGCCGGACCCGTTGATTGGGCGCGGGAGGTGGTTTGTCTCCTGCGGCTGCGGTCGCCTCAAGCCGCTTCGTTGGATCCGGTGGCGCGATCGACGGCACCTCGCGCAGTTCGGAGCGCAATTCGGAAGCCTTGCGAGCAAGGGGCGAGCTGCTTGATGAAGATACATCAACGCGCAACTCATCGGCTTGATCTTTGGTGCGGTCGATTTTCTCACTGGTAAGCATGATGATGCTCCTGATTGTTGGCCTGGCTCTTTCGAAGGGGAACGGTGATTCTGGCTCGGCTGGGCGCGAGCTGATCCCGCCATCGCTGCGGCAATGAAAGCCAAATGGCGTGAGCTATTGCCTTGAGGAGCGTGGCGATGACGATCGCGGCGGCACCGGGCACCAACGCGCCCTGCTGGTAAGCACCGGCCAAAGTGATCGCCAGCCACCAACTGTTTTGCTTGAGCGTGTTCAGCATGACGGGCCTCGGGTTTCCTTTCCCAAGGCGGAACATGCGGCCTTCACCCGGATTTTTCTATCCGACAGACCTGGAACGCTTTATTCGGGAATCCATAAAGATCGATGTCAGCGACTTTAAGCCGTCGTTCGACGACAGCGACGAAGGCCATCTTCGCAATGCAGGGGACCTCGTCTGGTCCGCATTCCCTTAACGATCCGTAATTCTTCAACGGCGCGGAATAATCTGTTTGGATTTCTCCGTCTTATCCGCAAAGCGCGCAGAGCTAAATTCACCGCAGCAACACGCCGAATGAAATGAGCTGCAATTTAACGGCGTCGGCGGGTTGCAAGCCCAAGTGTGTAGCGCTCCACGCGTTCACACGAAATAACGGAGAAGACAAATGACCAACGTAAAAACTCTCAGTGCTGTGATCATTCTCGCCACCGCCATTGCCACGCCGGCGCTCGCCAGGGAACACAGCCACGCCCAAGATCGGTATCGCGGCGCTTATAATCAAATGACCGAGCCTTCCGTTGCCGTCCCGGCAACACAGGCGGGCCGTAACATCGAAAACTTCGGCTTCAGTGGCAGGGACCCGTCAAGAGTTGGCGGCTGGGATCCGTCGCTCAATCCGTCCGGAAGCTAAGTCACGTCTGGACATTGGACCACATCCAGGCATGTGGTCCATGTTCCCGGGTTGGTGGCCGGCGATTTGACTGCTCTGAAGCGAGAAGCAAACTGATGCCATTCACTTCTGATCTTGAGGCGGATTGGCTTGCTGGCCTGAGGGCGGGCTGCTCTGGCGATTCTCGGGCGAGGTGGTTTGATCGCTGGCCTGGAGCCAGGTCGGCATTCGTACGAGCGAGTTGTCGAGGTGATTGACAAGCCACACGCCTCCAAGGGCGATAACGCCAGCCAGCACGACATGTGGCAGAGTTCGCACCAGCACGCCAAGCAAATCCGCGAAGGCGGCTAATATGGCAGCGCACGCGAACAACAGTTCGCGGCCCACCCGGTAAAGCGCCCAGACCACCGCCGCGAGGATCAGGAGCAGAAGAAACTCCTTCCACAGCGGCCACTGTTGCCACGGCACGGCGGCCAACCGGCCGATCTGATCGACCGACCAGGTCCAGATGAGTTCAACGAAGCGGAAAATCGCCGAAATTCCATCATGCAGGAATTTCAAGAGCTGATCGAAGACCTGTTTCATCACCAAATCCCTCGGGCATTCGGTGAGAACGCAAAAGAAAGCGTCGGGTTCCCAAGGTCAGGCCCGCGCGCCCATCACTTGGCGTCGCTTTACTTGCCGCGGCTTTGCAAACTTGTCGGATGCCAACGGCATTCCGCAAACGAGACTCGTTTCGAACGAGTTCAGACCAACGCGGCGTCAGACGCCGGCGTTATCCGGCATCACTATTTCTTCTTTCCGGAACCGAAGCTCGGCTGCCATCCTGCGGTCTTTTGGCTTGGCGCCGCGGCAATTGTCTTGATCTTCTCTTTCTTGGGTTTCTTGGATTCCCGATTGCCTTTTTGCTCGCCCTTGGCCATGTCGCTCTCCTTGAGCTTTTCGACACACTGAGCGGATGCAGAGGTCTTGTTGACGACGCGGCCCGATCAGCCATGCGCGACTCTGCGCCCTTTGGCACCGAATAGCCATGGTTTAGTTTCTTGGATTAGTTGAGGGCCGGCTCGCTCAAGGCGTTGGCGAGGAGGTGCGTTCCTCTGAGTTCATCGCGCGCTCGATCGCGTCGATCACCGTCTGGGTCTCAAGGAATTTGTTGCGTGCTCGCTCCGCCTTGTCCCGGTCGAAAGGCGCCGCCAACACCTTCGTGTGCGCGTCGCGCTCCTCGATCATGCGTTCACGGGCTTTCTTCAGCGTTTCCAGTCGTTCGTTCATGCAAGGCTCCAGTGGTCGCGGATATGTCGAGGGGCGGGCGATTCCAAAGCTGGACGGCAAAGCCGGGTTATCTAGGCAACTTCATCGGTCCAGACTTTGAAGTTGACCAAGGTATTCGGCCCGAACGTCTGGGTAATCGGAACGTCGGCGGCGTCGCGGCCTTGGGCGATCAGAATGCGTCCGATTCGCGGAATGTTGTTACGCGCATCGAACGTGTACCAGCGACCGCCGATATAGGCCTCGAACCAGCCGGCAAAATCCCCTGCGGCGTAGGGAGGTGGCATGCCGATATCGCCGAGATAGCCGGTGCAATATCGCGCCGGGATGTTCATGCAGCGGCAGAATGCGATGGCGAGGTGCGCGTAATCGCGGCAGACGCCCTTGCCCTCGTCGAACGCTTCCCATGCGGTCTTGGTCGCGCGCGCATGTTCGTATCCGAAGGCAATGTGGTTGTGAACGAAATCGCAGATCGCCTGGACCCGCGCCCAACCCGGCTTTGTCTTCTCGAACAGTTTCCAGGCGATATCCGAAAGCCGGTCGGTTTCGCAGTAGCGGCTGCCAAGCAGATAGACGATCGCCTCCGCTGGAAGATCTTCCACGGCGTGCTGCGTAGCTTCAGGCCCGATCACATCGGGCAGGCCGCTATCTCGAACGAGACCATCCGCCGCCAGGCGCACCCGGCCGGCAGGCGCGACGATGCGGCTGCACCAGTTGCCGAAGCCGTCGCGATACGGCGTGATAGGCACGGAAGGGCTGATGGTCAGGTAATCGGGCTCGATGACGTCGGAGGCCCTCGAAAAATGGGTACCAACCACTGCGATCAGGGGCGTTGCTTGCGGGAAGTCGTAAATCATCTCGAAGCCGACACGAATCTTCATGGGAAATACCTGTCCTGATCGTCTGCGAAATCTCTTGAAGAATTGCGCGCGGCCTTCGTTCCGAAGCCGTAGTCCCGCGGCTTCCGAAGCGGCCGTCGAAAAGCACCTGAAGGCGCAGATGCGCGCCTCGAGCCGCTCACTTTGAGCAGTTCGCCCGCGGATTGCCGGAAATGCTCCGGGATACCGGTGAGATGGCTACGAAAGCGGGGGATTACAAGGTAAATCGAGGCGATTTGGCCGATGCGGCCAATCTCGCCAGAAACCGATGGCTATTCGGCCCGAAAGGGCGCACGGTAAATCCATGCACAATTGCAGAGTCGGGCGAGAGCTGTCTGCGGCGTCTATCGCCGCATGACCGTGCGCTCGCGACACGAAACCATCACGTTTCAACATCCGTTCCGGATCAGGGGTATCGACCGCCTGCTGCCTCCAGGGGCCTATGAGGTCATCACCGATGAGGAGATGATCGAAGGATTGTCATTCCCGGCGTTTCGCCGGATCGCTACCTTGATCATGGTGCCGGCGGTGGCGCAGAATTCGGCGATGGAGATGATCTCCATCGGTTCGGTCGATCTATCCGACGCTCAGCGCATGGATGCGAGCGCTTCGTGAGTGACCAGCCGCTCGATCTCGACAAGCACCGCGGCATGGCCGCGCAAAAAGCCACCGACATCAGGCGTGCGCTTACCGAGGTTGAAAACAACGCAAGGCAATTGCGCGAGCGGCAAGGGATGCTCGAAAAGCAGCTGCTGTCGGTTCAGGCGGCGTCCTGGCCGGAGGCCGCCGCCAAGGCACGCTACGTCCTGAATTTATATGCCGCGGAGCTGGCTCCCGGAGATGCCCATCATCGCGATCTTGTCGCGGCTATATTTGCTGATTTTGCGCGGCTCACCGACAAGAGCTGAGCAACTTATCGTTTCCGAATGGTCGGAGAATTCCAAGCGCCCGATCAAAGATCGAGCGCCAACCCGAAAGTCATAATGTCCATGCAAAATCTCTCGCCGCGTCACGTCAAGACGGAAGAGTCGCTTCGGCTTGGCGTCGTATCCGGCTGGTACAGCACCAAAGTGAGCGGAACGTTCGTCTCCGGACCTCACGATTCCGAGGCCGATTGCCTTCGCAGGATCGCGGAGATCAATCCGCCACCGGTAAAGATCAAAAAAATCGCGCCCGCTGCGTAACGATCCAGGAGAGGCGAGTGATGGCACTGACGCGCGGCAGTTTTGGTAGTTACGAATTTGACCGGATGGTCGTGCTGTTTTCGATGGTTGACGGTCAAACAGAAATATCCTGTGCCGTCAGCACATCCGCCATGGACGACCTGGAAAAATCGGAGCGGATCAAACCTGACCAGCGCGAGGCGCAGTTCATGCGGTTGCGCGATCAGATTGAAGAACGTGCCGCCTGCAAGTTCCTGGCAAAGGAGTTCGAGGGCACGCCGCCGGGCATCATCTTGCGCAGCCTGGATTTTAGAAAATGACCGAGAGCAAGGTGTTCGGCGATCCCGCCGTTTTGCCGAGCACCGACTTCAGAAGGATCTAACAATGAAAAAACCTGTTCTCTCGATTGAAGAGCCGGAGCCGAAGAAAATACTGAGAGCCGACCGGCCGCCCGTCGAGGGGTTCGTGACGATTGTCGATGGTCATTTCAAATCGGAATTCGACACGGTCGACGCAGCTGAAGCCTCGGGTCGAAAACTGAAGTCGGCTTATCCGATGCTTCAGATCGAAATCTATGACGCCAATGCGAAGACGCGTACGTTGTTGAGCTAGCCCATGCGTTACGCCTGATGCATGAAGGCGATTTGCAGTTGTTCGGCAGTTTCAACGCTCGGTTGCCTGTTTCGGCTTCTTAATATTGTCACGCAAACCGTTACGTTGCGTGGGAAATGAGTCACATGTCCGAAGCGGCTGCTGGCAATCCAAGATTTTTCAAGCGAAACGGGCCGTATTCTCTGGCCATTGTTGCCGGCACGGCAGGCGGTATTTCCGGCGATCTGGATCTGTTGCTCAAAGGCGTAGCGCCCCTGCAAACGGCCGGCCCCAACGAAGTGAGCTTTCTGGACAACCGGCGTTATTTGCCTGCTCTCGATCAGACGTTGGCCGGTGCTGTCATTGTGCATCCCGATATGGCTCCACGAGTACCAAAGGCGACCGCGACGATCGTCATGGTAGAGCCTTATGCAGGCTGGGCGCGTGTTGCTGCGTTGTTCCATCCCGCATTGCCGGTTTCTCCCGGCATTCATCCATCCGCCATTGTGGCGAGCGGTGCCCTTGTCGATCCATCGGCGGAGATCGGACCGCTGGTCGTCGTTGAGTCCGGCGCGGAAATAGGTCGTGGCTGTCGCATCGGACCTGGCGTCGTGGTCGGAAATGGCGTGGTGGTCGGGCCGGATTGCCGGATTGGCGCGCATGTCAGCTTGAGTCATGCGCTGTTGGGAGCGCGTGTCTATGTCTATCCCGGCGCGCGGATCGGACAGGAAGGCTTCGGCTTTGCCTCCACGGACGATGGGTTCTTGTCAGTGCCTCAGCTCGGGCGAGTGATCCTTGAAGACGACGTCGAAGTTGGCGCCAATACGACCATCGATCGTGGGTCGTCGCGTGACACGGTGATCGGCGCCGGGTCCCGTCTCGATAATCTCGTGCAGATCGGCCACAACGTCGTTCTCGGCCGGTGTTGTGTCGTCGTGGCGCAGGTCGGCATTTCGGGTTCAACCGTGCTTGAGGATTTCGTCCGCGTCGGCGGGCAGGCGGCGATGGCCGGACATCTTCGAATCGGTCAGGGAACCGAGATTGGTGCGCAGGCTGGCGTGATGTCGGATCTGGCTGCCGGCTCCAAAGTACTCGGCACGCCTGCGCAGCCAAAGAAAGATTTCTTTCGACAAATTGCGGTGTTGAAGACGATGGCAGCGCGCAATTGGCGATCGAGGCGCGATCCCCCGAACTGAAGGCTGGTAGTTCTGCGCGGGGTCGGCGCGTTCGAGGCCAGCACGAAGAAGTATCCGCTGATCGCCATGGGAACGCGACGCGCACTATGTCGCGCCGGCGTGGAGCACTGATGCGCAAGGCAACTGGGGACAACTCTCGTGAAGGCGAGGGTTCCAGCGCGACAGCAGGGATATGATGGCGCCGTCATGATGGCCAGAATACTGATCGGTGGTTGTCTGCTCACGATCTCGATGCTGCACCCCGACGGGGCGGCGGCCCAGACCGCTTCGACCTCGGATCAGAACGCCAATGCCGGCAATGATCTGTTTCGCCCCCCGGCCAACCTTTTCCAGATGATGGACGAATACAAGACGGCTCCGGGAAGCGGCAGTACGCCGGGATCGACGCGCGAGGTGACGACAGAGACGCTCAACCTGCGGATGGATCACTCGCTGGATCTGGCGCCAATGTGGATTCTGGCGCTGCGCGCCGATGTGCCTTTGCAGGCAAAAAACCCGATCACATCAGACAATCCCGATGGGGGGTACGTCGGCGGCATCGGCGACGTCGATGTTCAGGCGGTCATCATTCGCAATCTGGACGCGCGCTGGACGGTCGGTTTCGGCGCCCGCCTGATCGCCCCCACGGGCGACGATATATTAGGTTCTGGAAAATGGCAGATCATGCCGGGCGCCGGCTTTCGTTACGCGCTATGGGAAATCAGTCCGTCGAGTTATTTCGAACCGCTGGTCCGCTACGATGTCAGTTTCGCCGGCGATCCGACCAGGAAAAATATCAGCAACCTTCAATTTGCGCCGACGCTCAACATTGGCCTTCCCGATCGTTGGTTCCTGAGCTTCTATCCAAGCCCCGATATCAGGATCAACTACGGTGACCCGATCACCGGCCAGACCGGCCGGCTGTTTCTTCCGTTCGATGTGAGGGTCGGCCGCCAATTGTCGAACAATGTGGCACTCTCATTCGAAGTCAGTGTGCCGATCATCAAGGATTATCCGGTCTACAATTTGAAGACGCAGGTTCGGCTCAACGTGACGTATTGAGTGGCCTCATCGGCGGATTCACTGCGCTTTCACGGCGCCTCTCAATCCGGCTTGCTCGGCAGACTTCGCGACAAGGCCGCTGGCCTGCACCTCCTGAACGAAATGCTGGATATATTCCAGCGCGGCCTCATGTCCTTTCGGGATCGCGACCGCGAGGTGTTCCTCGCCCCATCGCCCCTCCAGTACCCGCGATCCCGGCATCTGGTCGGACATCTCGAACAAGGTCGGCTTGTTGGTGGCGTAAGTGTCGATCTCGCCATGTTCAAGCATCTCGATGCCACGCTTGTAGTTCTCCGCGGGCACGACGATCGCATTCGGCAGCAATTTGGGAATCGTGCCTTGCGACGTGCTGCCTTGCGTCACGCCGACGCGAAGACCGGGCTTTTGGATGTCGGCAATCGCCGTTATCGGAGACGAGGCCGCGACGAGGTAGCCGAGTTCGATCGTGAGCACGTTCTGGCTGAACGTCACCGTGGCCGCGCGTGCCGGCGTCGAATTGCTGACCGTGAAGTCGACGTCTCCGCCTTTCATGCCTTCGAGGACATCTGAAATGCGCTGGTAGGTGACTTGCTCAAAGGGAACGTTGAGCCGTTTGGCGAGCTCCTGGCCCAGATCGAAGCTCAGGCCATGGACCTCGTTTGTCTTGCTGTCGCGAACCATTGACGTCGGACTGCCGTAATAGACGCCGACGCGCAGCTTTCCCTGAGGCGCCAATATCTCTTTAACATCCTGCGCGAGAGCACCGAAGGCCGAGGCCGCAAGCACGACTGCGGCCATCGCGACGATACAGGTTTTCATGGGATACTCTCTGGATTCAAGCTTAGAGCGTCACGACAATCTTGCCGAGATGCTTGTTGGCTTCCATGTGCTCGAACGCCGTGCCGATATCGTCAAAGGCAAACACCTTGTCGATCGGCAGCTGCAGCTTGCGTTGCTCCACCGCGGGCCAGATATCCTTGCGGACTTCGTTGAAAATCTCGCGGATTTCATCGATCGAGCGGGTTCGGAAGGTGACGCCGATATAGTTGATGCGGCGCGCCGCGTGCAGATCAAAGTTGAAATCGGCGTGCGTGCCGCCGAGCCGGCCGACATTGACGATGCGGCCCTTGATTTTGGTGGCCTTCAGGTTCTGGCTTGCGACCTTGCCTGAGATTTGATCGACAATCAGGTCGACGCCTTCGCCTGCGGTTGCCTGCAACACCTGGTCGACCCAGCCGGGATCGCTGGAATCGACCGCAAGATCAGCGCCGAATTCCTTCAAGCGTGCGCGTCGGCTCGCGTCGGTGGAGGAGCCGATCACGAGCTTTGCGCCCTTGAACTTCGCGATTTGCAATCCCATCAGGCCGACGCCGGAGCTCGCGCCCTGAATCATCACGCTTTGTCCGGCCTGCAAACCGCCGACGGTGACGACCGCGTTGTGCATGGTGGCGAGTGCGACGGGCAGCGTGCAGGCTTCGTCAAAATTCATGTTCGAGGGGGCACGGAACAGTCGGCCGTGATCGGCCAGCGTATATTCCGCAAAGGCCGCCGCGCCGGAGCCCATCACCTTGTCGCCGACCTTGACGCCTTTGGCGTCGGGACCGAGTTCGGCGACCTCGCCGGCCCATTCCATGCCGAGCACGGTGCCAGCGCCGCCGGCGCTGCCGTGCACGTGCCCCTTGGTCATGCCGAGATCGGCGCGGTTGAGGCCGCACGCGCGGACACGAACGAGCACCTGTGTGCCTTTCGGCGAGGGTTTGGCGACATCGGTGATTTCAGCGCCGTTGGCGCCGTAAACATAGGCCTTCATAATCATTCCTGCTCTTAGTGAGGTTGTCTCAGCGAACCTCATCGGAAACAGGATGCCGCCGCGACCGTGAAATGTCTACGGCGCGCGTCAGCCCATACCCCGAACAGGAGCGGAGCCGCAACGCGTCGTGGCGAGACGGGTCGAGCGTCAGGCCGAGGCGGCGAACACCGTGGCCATGGCCTCTTCGTCGAAGGCCGCCGAAATATCGCGGATGCTGATCACGCCGCACAGGCTGTGATCGTCGATCACAGGCAAGTGACGGATGTGATGCCGGTTCATCAAATGGCGGACATCTTCCAGTGTGTCGTTCGAACTGCACGACACCAGTTGCTGAACCGAGATCAGTTGGGACACTTTTATGTTCACCCCGGCCGCGCCATGCTCGGCAATGGCGCGCACGACATCGCGCTCGGTGAACATGCCGACGGCGGTGTTGCCTTCGGTGTGCACGACGTCCTTGACGACGAGGGCGCTGACATTGCTGGCGCGCATCAGCTGGGCCGCAATGCCCACCGTTTCGTTCATTCGAATGGTTGAAATACGCGCGGTCTTTTTGCGCAGGATGTCTCCGACTTTCATCGCAAGCTCCTCTAGTGGTCCAGTCGCATTCCTTCGCGGCAGGCACGGTTGCGAATGTTGGAATCCCAGCACCACCAGCAATATTAGTTCTAGTGGAGTTTGAGATTTGACATTCGCTTGCGTAACTCGCGGTCGACCGGGAGCGAATGTCAAATCCGCTCCACCAGGTCAGCCGCAGGATCAGCGGCAATTAACAGGCGCAAAATTGGTATACATTATGCCAATTGTCAACCCGGCTTTTGGAAACACCAACCGCTGAAAAATGGCAGTATTGCTGACGTTTTAAATGAGGTGGCGCGGCCACAGGAGCGGCGTATGCCGATTTGTATTTTGTATGCCAATGCACAGGAGCAAAAAAGAAAGCGCGTAAAACGCGCCTTCCTGAATGTGGCCGATCGCGGAAGGTCTCAGGCGACACGTGCATTGCGTGCGGCGGTGTTGGCCGGTGTCTCGCTGCCGAGAATGAAAGCGCGGCGCATCGGCTTGATGACAAACAACGCCATCAATGCCGCAGTGGCGTTGAGCGCGACCGCGATCACGAAAACCGCCTGCCAGCCGTAGTGCGAGGCGATGAGGCTCGCAATCGGCACGAGCAGGGAAGCGGTGCCTTTCGCCGTGTACAGCATGCCGTTGTTGGTGGTGGCGAATTTGACCCCGAATGTGTCGCCGCTGGTTGCGGGAAACAGGCTGTAGATTTCGCCGAACACGCCGAAATACACGGCAGTCGCGAGCACGAAGACGACCGGATTGCGTCCGTAGACCGACAACGCCAACAACATGAGGGCCGCGGTTCCAAAAGCGATGAGCATCGTATGCTCACGCCCGATGTTGTCGGAGACCCATCCGAAGAATGGGCGGCCGAAACCATCGAAGATACGGTCGAGCGAAATGGCGAAGGTCAGGGCCGCCATCTGGAATCCCAACAGATCCACCGGCACGTCGGCGATCTTGAAATCATGGGCGATCGGCGCGATCTGCGCCGCGGTCATCAAGCCGCCGGCGGCGACCATGACGAAAACCAGATACATGATCCAGAAAATCGGGCTTCGCAGCACCTGCGCCGGCGTATAATCGAACTTGGTCTGCGGCAGGTTGAGCTGCTTCTTTTTCATCGGCATGGCTACCGATGGCTTGCGAAGGAAAATCGCAACCACCAACACGACGATACCTTGTCCGACGCCGAAGGTGAGAAAGGCACTCTCATAGCCGCTACTGACGATCATGTTCGCTATCGGCACCACGGTGACGGCGGCGCCTGCGCCGAAGCCGGCAGCGGTCAAGCCCGCGGCCAGTCCGCGGCGATCAGGAAACCATTTCAGCGCGTTGCCGACGCAGGTGCCGTACACGGCGCCAGCGCCGATTCCGCTGACGATTGCCGCCGCATAAAGCAACACAAGTGAATTGGCATAGGAGTTCATCGTCCATGCGAGCGCGATCATGACGCCGCCGAACATCACGACCACCCGGGGGCCGTATTTATCGACGAACCATGCTTCGACCGGAACGAGCCAGGTCTCGGTCACCACGAAGAGCGTGAAGGCCAGCTGGATGGCAGCGCGGCCCCAGTGATATTTTTGATCGATCGGATCGACGAACAGCGTCCAGCCATATTGGAGGTTGGCGATCATCGCCATGCACGCGATGCCCATCGCGAGTTGGAGCCAACGGAAGTAGCCGGTCTCGGGCGTCGACGCAGGCGTGGTCTCGGTGGCCATTGAGATTCCTCCTGGCACGCTCTTGTTTTTAATGGGCGTAACCAACATTCACATTTTGGTATGTGATATGCCAGAGTGCAAGAGCCTTGTTTGCCGGAGCGATGATAGGTCGCGGACTGCCACCAGATCGTGCCGCATACCGGTACAGTAAAGGGCCCCGGCAAACCGGAGCCCTTTACTCGAAAATCTCGGGAACGTGATTTTTGTGGCTAAACCGCGTCAAAGCCCGAAGTAGGGCAGGTCGCCGTTGCGGTTCGCGATCTCTGCGTTGGTCATCAGGACGCGGTCGATCATCGACAGCAGGCGGCTGAACCAGGTCGGGGAGGAGGGCGTAACGCCGAGAGAAAGTATCTTGGACATCGTATTTTCCAGCTGCGGAAGTGCCGCTGCCCGAAACATATGTATACCAGATACCATATGCAATTAATTTGTTTGCATAGCAGCATAATAATTTTGCAATGCAATATAAACCGGCCCTTCGTGGCTCGTCCAAGAAGATAACCCATTGACCCAAAACAAAAGGCCGCCGGAGGAACCCGGCGGCCTGAGTCACGATGGCGCGATGCCCTATTCGGCGGCGACCCTTTGCGGCGGATCGAGTGCGCCTGAATCGTGGATTTCCTTCACTTGGTGATCCGAGAAGCCGAGAACCTGACGCAGGATTTCGTCGGTGTGCTCGCCAAGCAGCGGGGAGCGCTTCACCTCGCTCGGGCTATCCGACAATTTGATCGGATTGCCAACCGACAGGTATTTGCCTCGCTCGGGGTGATCCACCTCGACGATGGTACCGGTGGCGCGCAGCGACTGATCTTCGGCCAATTCCTTCATCGACAGGATCGGACCGCAGGGAACGTCGTCCTTGTTAAGGATCTCCATCGCCTCGAACTTGGTCTTGGTCATGGTCCATTGCTCGATGCGCGCGAAGATTTCATTCAGGCGCGGCAGCCGGGCGGCCGGCTTGGCGTAATCGGGGTGGGTCTTCCAGCCGGGTTCGCCGATCACGTCGCAGATCTTCTCCCAGACCGGAGCCTGGGTGATGAAATAGATATAGGCGTTGGGATCGGTCTCCCAGCCTTTGCACTTGAGGATGCGGCCGGGCTGGCCGCCGCCGGAATCGTTGCCGGCGCGCGGGGTGGCATCGCCGAACGGAACGCCTTCGCCGAACTGGCTGTATTCCTTGAGCGGGCCGTGATCGAGGCGCTGCTGATCGCGCAGCTTGACGCGGCAGAGATTGAGCACGCCGTCCTGCATCGCGGCGGTGACACGCTGGCCCTTGCCGCTATGGGTGCGCTGATAAAGCGCGGTGACGATGCCGAGCGCCAGATGCAAGCCGGTGCCGCTGTCGCCGATCTGCGCGCCGGTCACCAGCGGCAGCCCGTCGCGAAAACCGGTGGTCGAGGCGGAGCCGCCGGTGCACTGCGCGACGTTTTCGTAGACCTTGCAATCCTCGTAGGGACCGGGGCCGAAACCCTTGATGGAAGCGACGATCATCTTCGGATTGATGCTGTGGATCTTCTCCCAGGGGAAGCCCATGCGGTCGAGCACGCCGGGGCCGAAATTCTCCACCAGCACGTCGCAGCTCTTGATCAGCGCTGTGAGGACTTCCTTGCCCTTCGCATTCTTGGTGTCGAGCGTGATCGAACGCTTGTTGTGGTTGAGCATGGTGAAATACAGGCTGTCCACCTTCGGGATGTCCTGCAATTGCCCGCGCGTGATGTCGCCAACGCCGGGGCGCTCGACCTTGATCACGTCGGCTCCGAACCAGGCCAGCAATTGCGTACAGGTCGGTCCCGATTGAACGTGCGTGAAATCGAGAATTCGAACGCCTTTCAGCGCCTTTGTCATAGTACTACTCCGTCTCGTATCTGCTCCCGTGCGTGGGAGCGCGTGGATCTGTCTGGTTATTTCTTCTTAAGAGCGCTCTGCGGATTGAGGTTGCCGATGCGTCCGCTCTCGGAGCCCGCGGCCGGGTCGATCACGGCGTTGATCAGCGTCGGCTTGCCGGAATCCATCGCCTCATTCACGGCGCGTTTGAGTTCGTCCGGTGTCGTCGCATTGACGCCGATGCCGCCGAACGCCTCCATCATCTTGTCGTAGCGCGCGCCCGCGACGAACACCGTCGTGGCCGGATCCGCGTTGCCGCTCTTGTTGACGTCGGTGCCGCGATAAATGCCGTTATTGTTGAAGATCACCACACAGACCGGAAGGTTGTAGCGGCAGATCGTTTCGACCTCCATGCCGGAAAAGCCGAAGGCACTGTCGCCTTCGACCGCGAGCACGGGATGGCCGGTTTCAACGGCAGCCGCGATCGCCTGGCCCATGCCGATGCCCATGACGCCCCAGGTGCCGACGTCGAGCCGTTTGCGCGGCTTGTGCATGTCGATCACACCACGCGCGAGATCGAGCGTGTTGGCGCCTTCGTTGACGAGGATGGCGTCCGGCCGCTCTTTGATGATGGTGCGCAGCACACCAAGCGCGCCGTGATAATCCATCGGCGAGTTGTTGTTCATCAGCCGCGGCGCCATCTTGGCGACATTCTCCTCGCGCTTGGTAGAAACCGTCTTGACCCAATCGGCCGGAGCCGCGGCCCAACCGTTGCCCATGGCGCCAAGCAGCGCTGACACGCAAGAACCGATATCGCCGACCACGGGGGCGACGATCTCGACGTTGGAGTCCATTTCCTTGGGCTCGATGTCGATCTGGATGAATTTCTTGGGCGCTTCGCCCCAAGTCTTGCCCTTGCCGTGCGACAGCAGCCAGTTGAGACGGGCGCCGATCAGCATCACAACGTCGGCGTCTTTCAGCACGGTTGAGCGTGCCGCACCCGCACACAACGGATGAAGATCAGGCAGCAAGCCCTTGGCCATGCTCATGGGGAGGAACGGAACGCCGCTCTTTTCAACAAGAGCGCGGATGTCGTCATCGGCCTGCGCATAGGCAGCGCCCTTGCCGAGAATAATGAGCGGACGCTTCGCGCCCTTGAGCACGTCAAGCGCGCGCTTGATGGCGGAGGGGGCAGGGATCTGGGCTGGTGCCGCGTCGATCACCTTGACCAGCGACTTCTGTCCGGCTTCGGCATTCATCACCTGGCCGAACAGTTTGGCTGGCAGGTCGAGATAGACGCCGCCGGGACGCCCTGAGACCGCGGCGCGGATCGCGCGTGCGAGCCCAATACCGATATCGGCGGCGTGCAGCACGCGGAAAGCCGCCTTGCAGAGCGGCTTTGCGATCGCGAGCTGATCCATCTCTTCATAGTCGCCCTGTTGCAGGTCGACGATCTCTCGTTCCGAAGAACCCGAGATCAGGATCATCGGGAAACAGTTGGTGGTGGCGTGCGCGAGCGCGGTCAGGCCGTTGAGGAAGCCGGGTGCCGAGACGGTGAGGCAGATGCCGGGCTTCTTGGTCAGGTAACCGGCGATCGCGGCCGCGTAGCCGGCATTCTGTTCGTGGCGGAACGAGAGCACGCGGATGCCCTCGGCCTGCGCCATCCGACCGAAGTCGGTGATCGGAATGCCCGGCACGCCGTAAATCGTCTTGATGTCGTTGAGCTTGAGCGCATCGATGACGAGGTGAAAGCCGTCCGTCAATTCCTGTTCGGCCCCGGCGGCTTTGGCATCGATGCTCTGTACTACTGCGGACATTCCGCTTCTCCTTGGTCGTTTTTTAAAGGGGCGAGTTCACCCCAATTGGTTCACGCAGCGCGTGAAGGATGGTGAGGCTTCTAGAACAGTTCCTTGCCGTGGGCTTCGACGAAGGAAGCAAGGCCGAGCGTGTGATCCCGCGCCAGTCTCTCGGCCAGCTCGGTATCGCGTTGTTCGAGGGCTTCAATGATGGCCATGTGCTCGGGCAGGGAGGCCGCGAGCCGCTCGATGCGTCCGATCGTCAACTGGCGATAGCCGCGCACATGCAGGAGGATATCGTTGGTCATGTCGACGAGCACCGGCGACTCGCTCAATGCGATCAGCGCCTGGTGAAAAGCGATGTTGGCTTTCGAATATTCCTCGACGTGATGCTCGGGCAGGCGGTCGTTGCCGAAGTCCTTGAAGAAGTCGCGCAGCGCGGAGATGTCCTTTTTGCGTGCGGTGGTCGTGATCAGGCGCGCAGCCATACTCTCGAGCGCGGCCCAGGCGCGGATCATGTCCACGATCTCGCTCTTGGTCCGGCGCACGACGACAATGCCGCGGCGTGGAACCGTCTTCACGAAGCCGTCCTGCTCCAGCATCGCGATCGCTTCGCGGATCGGGGTGCGGCTGACGCCGAGGCGTTCGGAGAGCGCGCGCTCGTCGAGCATTACGGGCTCCGGCGTCGCGTAGATGTCCATCTTCAGGATGGCTTCCTTCAGCGCCTCATACGCCTTGTTCTTGAAGCTCGTCTCCGGCACGATCCGGACTACGGCAATGTCTGCGTCGGCCATGGTCAATGGTGCCTTGATTGTTGGTCCGGCGTTTGGTGTATCTTATAAACAGGAACCAGAACTCAGTAATTTTTGGCATACCACATGCCAGAATGTCAAGTTGCCCCTGTTTTCAGCATTTCCGTGACTTGACAAGTTCGTTTCTGGCATACCAAATGCCATCCGAACCCATTCCGCGGCTTGCCCAAGCCACCATCACATGAAGAACCGAACGAGCTCGCGCTAGGCAAGTCATGATGCTGAAGCCAGCATGTGCTTCCTGCGCTCCAAAAATAGAAGTCACGGAGGAAACTAATGTCGAATTCCAAAGATGCGGTCCGCAAAGTCCTCGATGCAGTCAAGGCGGATAAGCGCACGAGCCTGACGGCGCCCGAAGGCAAGCTGGTTTGTGATGCCTACGGAATCCCGGTTCCGAAAGAAGGCGTCGCCAAGTCGGCGGCTGAGGCGGCGAAGATCGCAGGCGGCATGGGCTTTCCGGTGGTGATGAAAATCGTCTCGCCGGACATCCTCCACAAGACCGAGGCCGGCGGCGTGGTGGTCGGCGTGAAAACGGCCGAAGACGCCGAGAAGACCTACGACACCATTCTGGCCAACGCCAAGAAGTATAAAGCCGATGCCAAGATCGAGGGCATCCAGATCCAGCAGATGCTTGCCGGCGGCACCGAGGTCATTGTCGGTTCCATCACCGACGGCTCGTTCGGCAAGCTGGTGGCGTTCGGCCTCGGCGGCGTGCTGGTCGAAGTTCTCAAGGACGTCACTTTCCGGCTCGCGCCGGCCACCAAGGACGACGCGCTCTCGATGCTCGACGGCATCCAGGCCCATGAAATGCTCAACGGCGTGCGCGGCGGAGATCCCGTCAACCGTGAGGCACTTGCCGACGTGATCGTCAAGGTGTCGCAACTGGTCAGCGACTTCCCCGAAATCGTCGAACTCGATCTCAATCCGGTGTTTGCCACCAAGAAGGACGCGATCGCCGCCGACGTGCGCATCGTCGTCGACTTCGACTACAAGCCGCGCGAGAAGCCGCGTCCGACCGAAGAAATCGTGGTGGCCATGAACCGCATCATGCAGCCGAAGGCGGTCGCCGTGATCGGCGCCTCCGCCGAAGACGGCAAGATCGGCAACTCCGTGATGAAGAACCTCATCAACGGCGGCTACAAGGGCGATATCTATCCGATCCATCCGAAGGCCGATGAGATCATGGGCCGCAAGGCTTACAAGAGCGTCAAGGACGTGCCGGGCGTGATCGACACGGCGGTGTTTGCGATCCCCGCCAAGTTCGTGGCGGGCGCTCTCGTCGAGTGCGGCGAGAAGAAGATTCCCGGCGCCGTTCTTATTCCCTCGGGTTTTGCTGAAGCTGGCGCGCCCGAATTGCAGGCCGAGATTGTCGAGATCGGCAAGAAGTACAATGTCCGCCTGATGGGGCCGAACATCTACGGCTTTTATTATACGCCCGCCAATCTCTGCGCGACCTTCTGCACCGCCTACGACGTCAAGGGCTCGGCGGCGCTGTCGTCGCAGTCCGGCGGCATCGGCATGGCGATCATCGGCTTCTCGCGTTCGGCCAAGATGGGCGTCTCGGCGATCGTCGGCCTCGGCAACAAGTCCGATATCGACGAGGACGACCTGCTCGCCTTCTTCGAACAGGATCCGAACACGACCATCATCGCGCAGCATTGCGAAGACCTGAAGGATGGCCGCGCCTTTGCCGAAGCGGCCAAGCGCGTTGCCAAGAAGAAGCCGGTGGTGGTGCTGAAAGCCGGCCGTACCTCGGCCGGCGCGAAAGCTGCCTCGTCGCATACCGGCGCACTCGCCGGTAACGACAAGATTTACGAGGACGTGCTCAAGCAGTCCGGCGTGATCCGCGCCCGCAGTTTGCGGCAATTGCTCGAATTCGCGCGCGGCGTGCCGGTGCTGCCGACGCCGAAGGGCGAGAATGTGCTGATCATCACGGGCGCGGGCGGCTCGGGTGTGCTGCTGTCGGACTCCTGCGTCGACAACGGGCTGTCGCTGATGGCGATGCCGCCCGATCTCGACGCGGCGTTCCGCAAGTTCATTCCGCCGTTCGGCGCGGCCGGCAATCCGGTCGACATCACCGGCGGCGAACCGCCGATCACCTATGTCAACACGGTGAAACTCGGCCTCTCCGACGATCGCATTCACTCGCTGATCCTCGGCTACTGGCACACCATCGTGACGCCCCCCATGGTGTTTGCGCGCAACATGGTCGAGGTAAAGAAGGAAATGGAGGCGAAGGGCTTCGTGAAGCCGATCGTTGCTTCGCTGGCCGGCGACGTCGAGGTCGAGGAAGCCGCCGAGTATCTCTACCAGAACGGCATTCCGGCTTACGCATATTCGACCGAATTGCCGGTCGAGGTGTTGGGCGCCAAGTACAAATGGGCGCGCGGCGCGGGCCTTCTCTAGGCGATAGAAATCCAAGCGATACAAAATGCCGCCCCGGCAAACCGGGGCGGCATTATTGTCGGTATGGCGGTTTGCGCCGCGCTCGATACGTGGGGTAACGACCAGGAAAACAGGGACCCTGGGCCGGAACTTCCGGTTGCATTGCATCCACAAATATGTGGAACCCGCGCGAGGTGCGGAACATCTCCTTCATTCAACGGTTGGAGCGCCGTAAGCATGGAGGAGGATGTGATGAAAAGCAGATTCGCTGTTCCGTTGATTGCCATGTCGCTGTTGGCTTCGGGGAGTGCGTTGGCGCAATCAACCACCGCCACCGGCGCGGTGAATGGCGCGAGAACCGGCCGAGAGGTCGCGGGTCCAGTCGGACAAATCGTCGGCGGCACGGTCGGAGCTGCAGTTGGTGCCGCCGTGGAAATTCCGAACGCAGTGATCACGTCGGTCGTGGGCGTGCGGGAGCCGCCCGTCGTGACGATCGAGGAGCCTGTCGTGGTGGGCGAGCCATTGCCCGCTTCCGTCGAGGTACAGCCGGTTCCGGGTCACACCGACTATCGCTATGCGGTGGTGAACAATCAGCGACTGATCGTCGACCCGCGTACGCGCCGGGTAATCAGGGTCATCGATTAAACGTTGCGTCGCCGAGTAAGAGTCGTCGAGTAAGATATGCAGCGGCCGGAATTCGTTCCGGCCGCTCACTTCCGTTACAACGCCTCGCGGACGCCGAGGCCCTGCATGAAGCGCTCCCGGATCTGCACGGGATCGCGGCGAGTGGCTCCGGTGCCCGGCTTGTCGTCGATCCGTACCCCGATCAGCATGGGTTCGGATGCGATCAGCGATTGATCGATCAGGCGCTCGAAGTCCTCTTCATCCGCAGCCCAGGTGCTGTTGGTGAGGCCGCAACCGACCGCGACAGCCATGAGGTCGGTCGAAGCCGCCGCCGGCGTCGGTTGCGCGCCCGTGATCTGATAGATGCCGTTGTCCATCACGATCATCACGAGGTTCTTCGGCTTGAGCGTCGCAATCGTCGACAGACATCCCAGTTGCATCAAGAGCGAGCCGTCGCCTTCGAGCGCAAAGACGCGACGGTTCGGTTGCCCCAGTGCGACCCCGAGCGCGATCGGAAACGCGAGCCCCATGCTGCCCAGCATATAGAAATTCTGCGCGCGATGACCGGCGGCCCACAGATCGAAATTGGTGTTGCCGATACCGCCGACGACGGCTTCTTCTTTCTTCAACTTCGAAACCAGGCGCGAAGTGAGATCGAACCGGTTCATCACCTTGGTGTTGCGTGCGGGAGGCTTGTTCATGCTATCGCTCACTTGTCGAATACCTTGCCGCCGGTCAGTAGCGGCGACAGGATCAGCGCCACTGGTGCTTGCGTCGTGATCGCCTGCTTGATGGATCGATCTACGATGAACTCGAATTCATCGAGTCTTGTCGCGGTGTGATGTTCCATCGCGAGTGAATCGAGCACGGGCCGCATGGTGCGGCACACCAGCGATTGCCCGTAGTTGAATTCGCCCAGCGTTCCGCGCTCGGACACAAACATGATCAGCGGAATCTGGTAGGGGATGGCGAGCGAGGCCAGCACATTGGCGAGCGTGGCGAAGCCGGACGTTTGCATCAGCACGGCGCCGCGCATTCCGGCCATCCAGGCACCGGAAACGATTCCAACCGCTTCTTCCTCGCGCGCGGTCGGAAACGTCGTGAAAAATGGATCGGCGTGAACTTCCTTGATCAAGCGTGTCAGCACGCGATCCGGTACATACGGCACGAGCCGGATGTCGTTGCGCTTGAGCGTCTGCAAGACGATCTCGTGCCAGGCCTTCTGGCCGGAGTCGGCCGTTGGAATTTGTCCGTCCGCAGCCACGATCGAGCTCTCCTTGACCAGCGAGTTCTTCTTGCCGCAACGGCTCGCAAATTGTGCCGGGCGGCCGCCTTGCTTTAAGCGCCGAAACTTGACGCGAACGGCGGGATTGTCAACATGTCCAAAGCGCCGTGCGATCTGCGCGAGGCGATGAGGCAGCCGTAACACAGGCGTGCCATAAGGTTAAGAAAATGGGGAGGTGAGGCTCTTGGACAGCTCGTTCTGGAGCAGTTTGTTTTTGAGCCGGTGGTCGCGGCGGGTTGTCTGCGCCGCTGCTATTTTTGTGTCCGGCGCAGCGTTGGCCGAAACGCCGTTTCCTTCCAGACCCGTCCATATCTTCGTGCCTTACGCGGCCGGCGGCGGCGTGGACATTCTCGCGCGCACCTTGGGGGAAGCAGTTTCCCGCCAATGGGGCCAGTCGGTCGTGGTGGAGAACCGGCCCGGGGCGGGCGGCGTGGTCGCTTCGCAGGCGCTCGTGACGTCGGCGCCCGACGGTTACACGCTGATGGTCGTGGCGAGCGGTCACGCCACCAACGCGTTCCTCTATCCAAAACTTCCCTACGACACGTTCCGGGATTTCACCCCGATTTCGATATTGGCTTCGTCGCCCAATATCCTCCTGGTACGCGCCGATTCCCCGTTCAAGACGCTCGCCGACGTCATTGTGCAAGCCAGGGCCAAACCGGGAAGCCTTTCCTATGGTCAATCCGGCAATGGCACCTCGACGCATCTGGCCGGCGAATTGCTCAAGAAACTCGCCGGCATCGACATGAGCGCGATTTCCTACAAGGGTGGCGCGCCAGCAATCAACGATCTCCTCGGCGGGCAAATTCCGATGTCCATCAACAACGCGCCGGAAGCGCTGGGACAACTGGAAGCCCACACGCTGCGCGCGCTCGCGGTGACCACCACCAGGCGATCGCCGTTTCTGCCCGATGTGCCCGCGATGGCCGAGACCGTGCCCGGTTACGACACCGAAGTGTGGTGGGCTCTGCTGGGGCCGGCGGGCATGCCCGCCGATCTCGTTGAGAAAATCTCGCGTGATTTTGTCGCTGCGCTGAACACCGAACCGGTGAAGGAACGTCTCGCCAAATTTGGCGCGTCGCCGATTGGCGGTTCTTCCAAAGAACTCGATGCGAAGATTCATGCCGACTACGACAAATGGGGGACGATCATCAAGTCCTCCGGCATTACGGCCGAATAGCTGAACGCTCCGAACCGAAAGTGGAATGATGTCCGTCAACAACAAACGCGTGTTCTACGTCAAATATCTCCCCAACCAGATCTATATCGATATCCTCAAAGCGCGTCCCGATGTCCGGCTCGACCGGCTTGAGAATGACAGTCCGGAAGAAGTTTCCGCGCCGATCCTGTCCGCCGCGCATGCCTATCAGATTGGCGCTGCGCGCGACGAACTGGCGAAGCATTTTCACGTCGATGCCGATTTGCTGCGCCGGGCGCCGAACCTGCTGATCGTCTCCAGTAACGGCGCGGGTTATGACCCCGTCGACGTCGATGCCTGCACGGCCGCCGGCGTGATCGTGGTCAATCAGTCCGGCGGCAATGCCCACTCGGTTGCCGAACATGCGCTGGCCATGCTGATCACGCTGTCGAAGTGCATCATTCAGGCCGATCGTGCGCTTCGGCGCGATGCCAATGTCAACCGCAACGCGCTGATGGGCACGGAAGTACAGGGCAAGACGATCGGCATCGTGGGCCTCGGCAATGTCGGCCGCCGTATCGCGGCGCTCTGCGAGGGTCTCCTTGGCATGAACGTGCTGGCTTACGACCCTTATCTCTCTGCGACGGAAATGGCTGAGCGCGGCGGCGAGAAGGTGACACTGGACGAACTGCTGAGACGTTCCGATTTCGTTTCGATCTCCTGTCCGCTGACCAAGGACAACCGGGGCATGATCGGCGCGCGGGAATTTTCGCTGATGCAGCCGCATGCGTATTTCATCACCACGGCGCGCGGCTTCATCCATGACGAGGTGGCGCTGGAGCAGGCGCTGCGCGACAAGCGCATCGCGGGTGCGGGCCTCGATGTCTGGGCCAAGGAGCCGCCGCCGCCCGATCACCCGCTGTTGCAGTTCGACAATGTGATCGCGAGCCCGCACACGGCAGGCGTGACCAAAGAAGCGCGTGAGAATATGGCCAGGATTGCCGCCGAGCAGATGCTCGAGGCGCTGGACGGCAAGCGCCCGCCGCGCCTCATTAACCCCGAAGTCTGGCCCGCTTACGTCAAGCGTTTCGAGCGGACGTTCGGGTTTGCGCCGGGGTAGGACGCCGCGGGACGCGGTAACCGCTAGAAGATTTTGCTTCTGATTGGCCGGCGCGCGGCAATGAATCTACTGCCGCGCATGGTTCAGACAACTGCCACGTTGCTATTTTTGCCGTGATCTCGACTCCCGGGCGAGGGGAACCCATACCTTCACATGAGCGCTTTTGATTTCCGGGCCAACGGCTTGGGCGAAGGTGCTGAGAATGAAGTTATGGCCCACTTGAATGCATTGCTGCGGTCTGCCCGATCCCGGATCGGGAGCCGTGTGGCTCAAATCGTTGCCATCGCGGCGGCGAGCCTCCCGGTCGCCGGCGCCTGAAGCGCGATGATTTCTGGTTTGATCGTAGGCTTATGATACCGGGATTGCTTGGGCGTCCTGAACAACGTCATGATCGTAGAGCCACTTGCGGAATACTGCGTGAGCGGCGATCTCTGAATCCCTGACGCCAAGATCGGAATAAGCGGAATCATAGCGGAGCCCATTCTTGCGGGCGCCTCGCTGTACCTCTGCAACCCGTTCGCGGCGCAGCCGTTCGTAGGCAAGCAAGGCGGTAGGCGCGGTCGTCCGGTCGGCGCGCGCCAGGATCGTCGCCAGCGCCATACCGTCTTCGATCGCTTGATTGGCGCCTTGGCCGAGGTGCGGAAGCATCGGATGCGCGGCGTCACCGAGCAGGCTCAGCCGGTGTTTGGTCCACACCGGCAGCGGTTCTCGGTCGTAAAGTGCCCATCGGAACGTCATCGTTACTTCGTTGAGCAGTTGCTTGATGCGTGGGTCCCAGCCGTCGAAAGCCTGGCGCAAAACGTCGAGGTCGCCGGGGGCGGTCCAGGATTCTTTCATCTCTTCGTCGGTCGGCACGAATCCGACATAGTTGATCAATCTTCCCGCGCGTACCGGAAAGGCGAGGAAATGACGTCCCTCGCCGAGCCACATCTGCCAGCGCTCGGTGGGCCAATCCTGAACGCGTTCGCAGGCGACAAGACCTCGGTAAGCGACCGAACCTGAAAACACGGCCTCCGACGATGCGATCACATAGGGCCGGAGTTCGGAATGGATACCGTCGGCACCGATCACGATGTCGGCTTCCGCAGAAGCGCCGTTGGCGAATGTCAGCCGCGCGGCGTCGCGACCTTGTTCAAAACCCGTGCAGCGATGCCCGGTATGCACGATGTCGCGGGGGAGTGCGCTTGCTAAAATTTCGATAAGGTCGGCGCGATGCATTCCGAAAGTCGCATTCCAGCCGGTGGAATCCGTCACCTGGACCGGAGCGATCGGCGTTCCGTCATGACGAAAGTAGCGGGAGTGGTGGCCGACGCGTGCGCCCGCTACTTCCACTGCCGGCCCAAGTCCGGTTCTAAACAGATGTCGGATGCTGTTCGGGGTCAGAAACACGCCAGCCCCGACCTCACTGAGAGCCTGTGCCTGCTCGTAAACCGCAACCCGCAGGCCATGGACTGCAAGCGCGTTGGCCGCAAACAAGCCGCCGATTCCACCTCCGACGATCGCAACACGGGGAGAGAGCCGCGGCATCCAATCTCCTTTCAAGGCCAACCGGAATTCAGGACTGACCGGAGTTCGAAGGTGTCGTTGTACGCTGACACGCATTTTGTTATCAAGCGCGGCTTCGCTGACGGATTGGAAAGGGGTCGTAATGCCTCGCTGGTTCATGCGACTGCTGACGGATCGATATGTGGTCGCACAAGCATTTTTGCTGGTGCTGGCCGCGCTGGCTGCGGCGACTCCTGCGCGAGCGGAAAGCTTCCCGAATCGAGCCGTCAGGATCATCGTTCCCTACGCGGCTGGCGGCACGGCTGATGCGATTCCGCGCGTGGTGGGTGACTGGCTCTCACGCAAATGGGGACAACCGGTCGTGATCGAGAACCGCACGGGAGCGGCGGGAAATATCGGCGCCGAATTTGTTTATCGTGCAACGCCCGACGGCTATACGTTGCTCGCAACGCCGCCGCCGCCGCTTGTGATCAACCAGAATCTCTATCCCAGTCTGGGATTCGACCCGGCCAGGTTCGAGCCGGTGATCGTGATGGCGCAAGTTCCCAACGCGCTTCTCATTAATCCAAAAAGCCTGAACGCATCGACCGTTGCCGACCTCGTCGCTTATTTGAAAGACAACCCCGACAAAGTGACCGCTGCCACCCAAGGTAACGGCACGACCTCCCATTTGACGGCCGAGCTTTTTCAGGCGATGGCCCAGGTGAAGTTGCGCTCCATTCCATACAGGGGGTCGGCGCCGGCGCTTTCGGGGCTGCTCGCCGGCGATGTCGACTTGATGTTCGACAATCTCGGTGTTTCGCTGCCGCTTGCAAAAGCTGGCAGTCTCAAGCTGCTCGCGGTGGCCTCAAGCGAGCGTCTCCCGTCGCTTTCCGATGTGCCGACCATCGCGGAAACGCTGCCCGGTTTCCAGGCCGTCGCCTGGTATGCGATTGCGGCGCCGCCAGGTACGCCCAAGGACATCGCTGACAAGATCAACGCCGACGTAAACGAAGCGCTCAACCAACCCGAGATACAAGACCGTTTAAAGGATCTTTCGGCACAAGCGATTGGCGGCTCTCGGGAAAAGGCTGCGGCCTATATACGCGAAGAGATAGATCGGTGGGACGGGGTGATCCGGGCAGCCAACGTCAAACTGGAATAACGAGGCTACGGCGCCGCCGCAGGGGCGGCAAGGCGTTCGATCGTCTGAATGTGGCGGGCGAGCAGGCTGCAGGCCTGTTCGATGTTTCGCGCGCGCAGCGCTCCGAGAATGAGGCGATGATCCTGGTTGGAGCGGGGCCGCCAGCCCGAACTGCGCGCCATCGCGAACACCAGGCGGGAATTGGCGCGCTGCAATCCGTCGAGGCTCGCCAGAAGCCTCGGCATTCCGCAGGGCGTCACCAGCGCCTGGTGAAAGGCGCGGTTGGCAGCCTCAAAGTCTTGCAGCGTCTCGGCGTTGTCGCCTTCGATGAGCGACAGTTCGATTTTGGCAAGATGGGCTGGCGTCAGCCTGCCGGCGGCATGGCGCAAGGCGACCACCTCGAGCGCGGCTCGCATCTCGGAGATTTCCCGAACGGACGTGGCGTCGAGCGGTGCAACGCGGACGCCGCGGCGCGGCAGCGCGACCACGAGATGCTGGGCCTCCAGCTGTCGAAAGGCTTCCCGGACCGGGACATGGCTGGAGCTGAATTCGCGCGCCACATGATCCTGCCGGAGCGGCGCGTCCGGTTTCAGCGTGCCATCGATGATCCGCTCCGCGATCGTCTCGGCGATCCGCGCGGCGATGGTGGAGTTCTCGTCGGCATCTTTCATAGATTATCTATCGTAAAATCGAGTGCAGTCGCCTTGAGCCTCGGCTAACCTAGGCTTATCAGCATAATTATAGATAAAAATCACCTTTATCTATAAAAAAGGAGAGCGGGCCATGTCGGACGGGTTGATTGAAACGCGAAATGACGGCCAAATCACCGACCGAGGCACTGGCATAGAGGCTGTCCGGCATGATTGGACGCGCACCGAGGCGCAGGCGCTTTATGATCTTCCGTTCTCGGATCTGATGTTCCGCGCGCAGAGCATCCATCGCACCCATTTCGATCCCAACTACGTCGAGACCGCGAGCCTGCTCAGCATCAAGACCGGCGGTTGCCCGGAAGACTGCGGTTACTGTTCGCAGAGCGCGCATTACGACACCGGGCTGAAGGCGACCAAACTGATGGCGCAGGCGGAGGTGGTTGCGACCGCGCGGCGTGCGCGCGACGCGGGCGCCGAGCGCTTCTGCATGGCGGCTGCCTGGCGCAATCCCAAGGATCGCGATCTCGACGAGGTCTGCGACATGGTGAGCGCGGTCAAGGGCCTCGGCATGGAAACTTGCGTCACGCTCGGCATGCTGACCGCCCCACAAGCTGCGCGCCTGCGCGACGCCGGGCTCGACTTCTACAACCACAACGTCGATACCTCGCCGGAGTTCTACGACAAGATCATCACCACGCGCACCTTGCAGGACCGTATCGATACGTTGGCCCATGTGCGCGAGGCCGGCATCAAGGTTTGTTGCGGCGGCATTATCGGCATGGGCGAGGAAGTCGACGACCGGCTCGGCATGTTGGTGCTGCTCGCCAATCTGCCTGCTCATCCCGAGAGCGTGCCGATCAATCTGTGGAATGAGGTCAAGGGCGTGCCGGTGAATGACACCGCCGAGCGGCCTGACGCCATCGCTCTGGCGCGGCTGGTTGCCGTCGCCCGCATCCTGATGCCGAAGAGCGTGGTGCGGCTCTCGGCGGGACGGCAATACATGACCGACGAACTGCAGGCGCTTTGTTTCCTTGCCGGCGCCAATTCGATTTTCATCGGCGACGTGCTGTTGACGACGAAAAATCCGCAGGCCACGCGCGATGCCGACTTGCTCGACCGGCTCGGCATGAGTTCGCGTCTCAATCAGGCGCGGGCGTGAAGACCTCAAGCTACGCTGCGGCTCTTGATGCGCTGAAAGAAGACGATCGGCTGCGCTGCCTCAATCCGCGCGCCGGCATTGATTTCTCCTCCAACGACTATCTCGCGCTCGCCGGTTGTCCGCGGATGCGCAAAGCCATTTCGGCTGCGGTTGAAGCCGGAACGCCGATCGGCGCGGGTGGGTCGCGGTTGCTGCGCGGCAATTGCGCCGAGCATGAAAGCCTCGAAGCGGAGGCCGCGCGTTTTTTCGGCGCGGAAGCATCGATCTATTTCGCCAGCGGCTACATCGCCAATTTCGCCGTGCTGACGACCTTGCCGCAGCGGGGAGATCTCCTGGTGCTGGATCAACTTGTCCATGCCAGCATCCATGAAGGCGCGCGCGCCGGCCGCGCCGAGTTTCGCTTCAGCGCGCACAATGACGCCAATTCGGTTGAAGATGTGATCCGCACATGGCGGTCGCAAGGCGGCACGGGACGGATCTGGATCGTCGCCGAGAGCCTCTACAGCATGGACGGCGACTTTGCGCCGCTCGAGGCGCTCGACGCCATCGCCGACCGGCACGACGCATTCCTGATGGTAGACGAGGCCCACGCCACCGGCGTGTTCGGTCCAGGCGGGCGCGGGCTCACCGCAGCGCATGAGGGACACGACAATCTCATCGCCATTCACACCTGCGGCAAGGCGCTCGGCGCTGCCGGTGCTTTGGTCACAACGACGAAGCTGTTGCGTGACTTCATCGTCAACCGTTGTCGTCCGTTCATTTTCTCCACAGCGCCATCGCCGCTGATGGCGGTGGCCGTGCAAGAGGCGTTGTCGATCTTGCGCAATGAGCCGGAGCATCAGCAACGCCTCGCGGGATTGATCGACTTCGCGCACCGTGAGATCGGCACGCGTCAGGGCTGGCGGCTCTCCCGCTCGCAAATCCTCCCCTTCATTGTCGGCGACAATGCGCGCGCGATGCGGCTTGCGGCCGCGCTCCAGGCGCGCGGCTTCGATATCAGGGGAATTCGTCCGCCGACGGTACCGGCTGGCACTGCGCGCCTGCGCATTTCCTTGACCAACAACGTCGGTGAAAGCGACGTGCGCGCCATGCTCGATGCACTCGCCGAAGAGACGGGTGAGGCGCGATGAGCCGGCGGATCGTGGTGACCGGCACCGATACCGGGATCGGCAAAAGCGTCTTTGCCGCCGGCCTCGCCGACATGCTCGGCGCGAGCTACTGGAAGCCAATCCAGTCCGGCCTCGAGGGCGAGACCGACTCCCAAATTGTCGCGCGGCTCGGCGGGCTTTCGAAAGATCGCATTCTGCCCGAGCGCTATCGTTTGACGACGCCGGTCTCGCCGCACCAATCCGCCGCGATCGATGGCGTCAGCATTGATGCGGCGGCGCTTGTGGTACCTGACACCGGAAACCGTCCGCTCGTGATTGAAGGGGCCGGTGGGTTGATGGTGCCGCTCAATCGATCCACCCTTTATATAGACGTGTTTGCGCGATGGCGAATTCCGGTGGTGCTGTGCGCGCGGACCGCCCTTGGCACCATCAACCATTCGCTGCTCTCGATCGAGGCGCTCCGCCGGCGCGATATTGAACTTCTGGGCATTGCCTTCATCGGCGAAGACAATCCGGAAAGCGAGCGCGCCATCTGCGAAATCGGCCGCGTGCAACGGCTCGGACGGTTGCCCCGGCTTTCGACGTTGACCCGCGATACGCTGCGAGAAGCTTTCGCCGAATCCTTCAGGCCAGCTGATTTCGGGTTGTGATGCGCAGGAAAACGTCGCCGATCTGGCATCCGTTCACGCAGCACGCGCTTCAGCCCGACATGGTGAGGATCGAGCGCGGCGAGGGCGCCTATTTGTTTGCCGCCGACGGCCGCCGCATCATCGACGCGATCTCCTCCTGGTGGGTGGTGACGCATGGTCACTGCCATCCGCCCATCGTGCGCGCCATTCAAAAGCAGGCGGAACAGCTCAACCAGATCATCTTTGCCGGCCATACGCATGAGCCCGCGGAGCAGGTCGCATCCGCACTGTTGAAGTTGACGCCGCGCGGTCTCGATTACGTATTCTTTTCGGATAGCGGCTCGACCAGCGTCGAAGTGGCGCTGAAGATGGCGCTCGGCTACTGGCACAATATCGGCGAGCCGCGCTCACGCATCGTCGTGATGCAGCACTCCTATCATGGCGACACCATCGGGGCGATGTCGGTCGGCGCGCGCGGTGTCTTCAATGCCGCCTACAGTCCGCTGTTGTTCGATGTCGCCACGGTGCCGTTTCCGTCAGAGGGAAAAGAGCAGGAGACGCTGGATGCGCTGGAGGCGGCATGCCGCGACAAGCCGGCTGCGTTCATCGTCGAGCCGTTGATTCTTGGCGCCGGCGGGATGCTGATGTATCCGGCGTGGGTGCTCAAGGAAATGAAGCGGATCTGCGAAGCCTCCGGCGTCTGGTTCATCGCCGATGAAGTCATGACGGGCTGGGGCCGCACCGGAACGTTGTTTGCCTGCGAGCAGGCGGAGGTCGTGCCAGATATCGCTTGTTACTCGAAGGGGCTGACGGGCGGCGCGCTGCCGCTCGCCGTGACGCTCTGCCGGGACGAGATATTCGAGGCGCACTTCTCGCACGATCGCAGCCGGACCTTCTTTCATTCGAGTTCCTATACGGCCAACCCGATCGCCTGCGCGGCCGCCAAGGCGAACCTCGATCTATGGAGCGATCCGGCCGTCGCGGCGCGCGTGGCCAAAGTCGCGGCGATGCAGGAAAAAGCCCTCACGCCGTTCCGCATCCACGATCGATTCAAGAATGTCCGCCGGACTGGCACGATCACGGCGCTCGAACTGGAGGTGCGGGATAGCGGATATCTCGCCGGCATCGGCCCAAAGCTTCTTGCCTTCTTCGGCAACAGGGGTCTGCTCTTGCGTCCGCTCGGTAACACCATCTATGTGATGCCGCCTTATTGCGTCACCCAGGACGATCTCGACGAGATCTATGCGGCGATTGCTGAAGCCGCCAGCCTTTAGCGATCGGCATGGAGAGACCTTTGCCGCAACAGCCGGAAAGTCCAGCGACGGCGGAGATCGACGAGCATCGTCTCTACCGGAAGGTGGCCTATCGGATCATCCCGTTTATCTTCGTCTGCTACGTTCTCAACTACATCGATCGCGTCAATGTCAGCTTCGCCAAACTGCAATTCCAGGGCGATCTGGGCCTGAGCGACACTGCCTACGGGCTCGGCGTCGGCCTGTTCTACATCGGCTATATTCTGTTCGAAGTGCCGAGCAATCTGGTTTTGCAAAAGATCGGCGCGCGGAAGACCATCACCAGGATCATGTGCCTGTGGGGCCTGATCTCGATGGTGATGGCTTTCGTATCCAGCCCGCTGCAATTCTATCTCGCCCGCATTCTGCTCGGCGCGGCTGAAGCCGGTTTCTTTCCCGGCGTCATTCTTTACCTCACGTTCTGGTTTCCGGACCGCGTCCGCGGGCGGATCATGTCGTTCTTCGTTCTTGCGATCGCAGTGTCGGGCGTGGTCGGCGGCCCGGCTTCCGGCATGATCATGCAGCATCTGGATGGATTCCTCGGTTTCAGGAATTGGCAATGGCTGTTTTTGATCGAGGGAATGTTGCCGGCGGCAATGGGGATTGCGGCGTTCTTCGTTTTGTACGATCGCCCGCATGATGCGAGCTGGCTGTCGGTGCGCGAGAAGGATTTCCTGATCGCCAATTTGTCGGTCGAGAAAGGGATCGATGACCGCTCCGGTGTTCAGGCCTTTTGGCTGGCGCTTCGCAAGCCGATGCTATGGATCGCGACGTTCGGATACTTCTCCGTAACGTGGGCGGGGATGGTTCTCAATTTCTGGGCGCCGACCATCATCCGGCGCACAGGCGTGACGAATCTTCTGCACATCGGGCTGTTGTCGGCGGTGCCTTACTTGGTCGGCGCCGCCGGGATGCTTTTGCTCTGTTATTCTTCCGATCGCCGGCTTGAGCGGCGCTGGCATTTCTTCGCCGCGGTCTTCCCGGCGGGCTGCGCCGCCATCGCCATGGCCTATGCCTCAGAGGATTCGACGCTTTCGATCGTATGTCTGGCGGTGCTGGCGATCGGTTATCTCTCGGCGATCGCCTTGTTCTGGACCATTCCGACCGACTTTCTGTCCGAAGCGGAATCCGCAGGCTGCATCGCTTTCATCAGTAGTGCGGGTCAAATCGGAAGCCTGATCGCTCCCGTGCTGTTCGGATATGTTTCCGACCGGACAGGAAACCTCACTTTGGGCGCTTGCCTGGTCGCGAGCGTGCTGTTTGCCGGCGGCTTCGCGGTCGTGAGTCTCAAGGCCCCCGCAAGGTGAGCTCGCCGCCTTGCCGGGGCGTGCCCGTGTGGCGGAATTTATACCCCTATTAGGAGCTGTTTCATTAATTTCAGCTAACCATGATTTGCACCGGACCTTTCCGTTCTGACGCGGCCCGACCGCCTTTATTTTGCAACCAGGTGCCCAATGCTCGGCAATCTCCGAATTTCCTATAAGCTATTGATGATGATTGGTCTTTCTGTTCTCGGCATCGCCGCGGTGGCCGCCATGGGTCTGTCGGCGCTGTGGGGCAACATGATGGAGGATCGGCGGGCCAAGCTTCAAGACATCGTCACGGTGGCTCTCGAGACGCTCGATTACAACTATCAGAGCTCTCAGAAGCTTGGGCTTTCCGAGGCCGACACGATGGAACGGGCCAAGGCGATACTGCGCACGATGCGCTTCGGCCAGGGCGACTACGTCTACGGCATCGACCGCCAGGGCGTTTCGGTATCGAACCCAAATCCCAAGGTCGAAGGCAAGAACCTGATGGACACGGCCGATCCCGACGGCATCTATTTCGTGCGCCACCAGGTCGAGGCCGCCCCCAGGGGCGGCGGCTTTCTGACTTTCCGTTTCCCGCGCGCGACCGGCGGCGATCCGATTCCGAAACTGACTTATTCCGTCGAATTCAAACCTTACGGCTGGGTTGTCGGCGCTGGCATCTATCTCGACGACGTCTCCGCGATCTTCTGGCAAGAGGCCCGAAATATGACCCTCATGGTCGTGTTCGCGCTGCTCGCGGCAGGCGGCCTGTTTTTCCTGCTCGGCCGCAGCATCGTGAATCCGATCAACGCGATGACGATGGCGATGCGAAAGATCGCCGACGGCGATACGTCGACCACCATTCCGGCGCTTGAGCGCGGCGACGAGGTCGGCGCCATGGCGCAATCGGTGAAGGTGTTCCGCGACAACATGATCGAGGCGGAGCGGCTTCGCGGCGAGCAGGACGTCATGAAAGCGAAGGCGGATTCGGAGCGAAAGCTTCTGATGGCCGGGATGGCCGACGAATTCGAACGTGGCGTTCGCGCTTCGCTTGACAGTCTTTCGGGTGCCGCGTCCGAGATGCAGTCAACATCCAGAAGCATGTCCTCGACAGCCACCGAAGCCAGCCAACAGGCGACTTCCGTGGCAGCCGTGGCCGAGCAAGCATCGGTCAATGTGCAGACCGTTGCGGCTGCGACCGAGCAATTGTCGTCCTCAGTGTCGGAAATCGGCCGGCAGGTCACCCAATCGACGGAAGTCGCCGGCCAGGCAGTCGCCGAAGCCAACCGTACTAATGTCACGGTGCAGGGCCTTTCGGCGGCGGCGCAGAAAATCGGCGATGTCGTCAAGCTCATCAGCGATATCGCCAGCCAGACCAATCTTCTGGCGCTCAACGCCACGATCGAGGCTGCGCGTGCCGGCGAGGCGGGCCGGGGCTTTGCGGTCGTCGCCAACGAAGTCAAATCGCTGGCGAACCAGACGGCCAAAGCGACCGACGAAATATCGGCCCAGGTCGGCGCCATGCAGGGAGCGACCACCGAAGCGGTACAGGCGATCGAGGGTATCGGCCGCACCATCGGCGCCATCAACGAGATCACATCGGCGATCTCGGCTGCGGTCGAGCAGCAGGGGGCGGCAACCCAGGAGATCGCCCGTAACGTGCAGGAAGCGGCTCTCGGAACCGGTCAGGTCTCGAGCAATATCGCAGCCGTCAACTACGCTGCCGAGAAGACAGGCTCCGCATCAAACGGCGTGCTTGCCTCGGCCGAACAGTTGAGCAAGCAGGCGGTTGCCTTGCGCACAGATGTCGATCGGTTCCTCGCCAATATCCGCGCGGCGTGAGCGGGCTCCGCTCGATCTAATCGCGATTGGCATGTGTCCAAAAGCAAAGTTTCTGGTGTCGGTCAAAAAAGCAGAAGTGCGAGAAGCACCAGAGTTGTAGCTATCAGGCCGAGGCCAAGGGCGACTACCGCGTAGAGCGTCGTGTGGCGGGACAATGACCAATTCTGCACGGTCAGATTTCCTTTGTGGCGATCCTTCGAGCGGACGATGTCCCCGATGTAGCAATTTGCGAGTCGCCGGCCTGGGGATCGGGGCGGATCCCTCAGGCCGGCCTCTCTCACGACATCCAGCCTGCAGGCTCGGAAGGCGCCAAGCCGACTGTCGCCGTCGCGAACCCTAAGGTTGCGATTCTCGTCCCCGCAAAAATGCCCTGATGAGCTTCAATCCAAGAATTCTTGCGGCGAATAAGGCGAGGAAACCTTTCAATCACCCTTGCTTGCAGGCACCTTTACGAAGAGCATGTAGGCGAGTAGTCTAAGTTAGAAAACCAAACTGTATCGTTTACATAATCCAGCTTCAGTGAGCTGACAAGGAGAATTTTGTTTGGCTAGGACGGAAATTAAAGCGCTCGAGCGAACGATTCGGCGAGGCGGCGGTGGCCGCCCCACCCGGGAAGAGGCTGAAGCGCGTGACGTGCGATTGCTTGAAGTCGCAACACACCTGTTTATGGAGCGGGGTTTTGACGGCACTTCCATAGATGCGGTCGCGGAAGCGGCAGGCATCA
>JBEKZZ010000010.1:0-96521 GCA_049509335.1 Bradyrhizobium sp.
CGCGGATCCGGACAACCGCCTGGCCGCCGATGGCGCGGCCGAGGGCTTCGACCGCATGCCCGCTCGACGTTGTCAGATTCAGGAGAAACCCTTCGCCGCTTTCGCGCAAAGTATCGATCGCGCGATCCATTTGCAGCGCCGGCGCCGGCGGCAGCCAGGTCCCGAATGCCAAAATGCGCTGCGGCAATTCCTGGCCCGTGAGAGATGAGACGTCGCCACTGATTTGCGGACGGTCTTCGCCCGCGGGCCAGGCAATCAGAACCTGGGGCTCGGCGAATAGCAGCGAACGATAGCGGTCGGCCTCGCTTTGCAGGCGCTGGATGTCGCTGCGCAGCCCGGCCTCGTTCCGGGCCGCGCGCAGGCGCGTTCGCATCAACAGGATGGCGGAGACGACCGAAAAGCCGAGCAACGACAGCGCCGTCGTCAGTGCCGCGAACTCCTGATGGTTCATGCCGACGAGGGTATGAAGGAAAGACAGATCAGCCGCATGCGCTGGCCGAGCCAGGCCAAGCCCGGACGCGCCCACGAAAGCTCCCAGGATTGCCCGCCCGCCGCGTGCCAGTGAGGTGCACGACAGCAAGGTCCGGCGCAACGCCGCGATCACGCCCGACATGATTACCCCAATCCGCACGACATCAAGCCCGGCGAATCCCCCGCCGTGCGCGAATCAACCGACAATATCGCCAAGGGGACTCGGCGGGTAAGAGTCCATTTCGTGAACGTGAAACATGCCGCCAAAAAATGCGGGATTAATTAGCGCCCGGGTGATTTTTTTAAGAAAAGGCGGCCGGTCTTGTCCCGGTCTACCGGCCGGTTGAGCCAAAACCGCCGCTGCCGCGCTCGGTGGGGGAAAGCGTTGTGACCTGGACGAGTTCCGCCTGGACCACGGGCGCAATCACCATCTGGGCGATGCGCTCGCCGCGCCGGACCGTAAACGGCACGTCGCCGTGATTGATCAGCGGCACGCCGATTTCGCCGCGATAATCCGCATCCACCGTGCCCGGTGCGTTCAGCACGGTTACACCGTGCTTGGCTGCGAGGCCGGAGCGCGGCCGCACTTGCGCCTCGTAACCCGGCGGCAGCGCGATCGAGAGCCCCGTGGGAACCAGCGCATATTTTCCCGGCGCAAGCACAACAGGCGCGTCTTCGGCAACCGCCGCGAGCAGGTCGAGGCCGGCGGCCAATGCGCTTTGATAGGCTGGTAAAGCCAGGCCCTCGCCATTCGGCAGTTGCCGCACTTCGATTTTAACGGTGCTGCTCATGATGATTGGCCCAGGGTGGTGGTGGCTTTGACGACGTGCGCGATCAATTCGGTGGCGACCTCTTCCTTGGTCATGACCGGCCAGGAATCGACGTTGATGTCATCGCCATGGCGGGTCAGCAGATGAACGGTGTTGCGATCTCCGCCCATCACGCCGGTGGCCGGCGAGACATCGTTGGCGACGATCCAGTCGCAGCCCTTGCGAGCGAGTTTCGCTTTGGCGTTCTCGATCAGATGCTCGGTCTCGGCGGCAAACCCGATGACAAGCGGCGGCCGCCCGTCTTCGCGGTGTGAGATCGTCGCCAGGATATCCGGATTTTCGACAAGCTGGAGCGGCGGCATGCCGGTGGCCGTCTTTTTCAATTTTTGCTCTCCTTCTTGCGCAACGCGCCAGTCGGCAACCGCCGCGGCAAAAATCGCAATATCAACGGGAAGCGCGGCTTCGACCCGCTGAAGCATGTCGCGCGCCGATTCCACCGAAATCACCCTGACGCCGGGCGGATCATCGAGTTCGACCGGGCCCGAGATCAAGGTGACGTCGGCGCCGGCGGCTTGTGCGGCAGCCGCAATCGCAAAGCCTTGTTTGCCCGAGGAGCGGTTGGCGATGTAGCGCACGGGGTCGATCGGCTCATGCGTCGGACCCGCCGTGATCAGGATGCGCCTGCCGGCCAGCGGTTTGGGCTGTGGCGGGCGCAACAGGCGTTCAGCCGCGGCGGCAATTTCCAAAGGCTCCGCCATCCGGCCTACCCCAGCCTCGCCGGCTTCGGCCATTTCGCCGGCATTGGGTCCGATCATCAAAACGCCGTCACGCTGCAGCGTTGCGACATTGCGCCTGGTCGCGGCATTGTTCCACATCAGGGGATTCATTGCGGGCGCGATCAGGATAGGCGCGTGAGAGGCGAGCAAAATGGCGCTGGCGAGATCATCGGCCGTGCCGTGCGCCATCTTGGCCATCAGGTCAGCAGTAGCCGGTGCCACCACGATCAGGTCGGCCTCGCGCGACAGCCGGATATGGCCGGCGTCGAACTCGCTCTCCGGATCGAATAAATCGGTGTAGCAACGCTCGTTCGACAGCGCGCTCGCAGCGAGCGGCGTGACGAAGTGTTGCGCGGCCTTCGTCAGGACGCAGCGAACGTGAATGCGCCGCTCCTTCAGCCGACGGATCAGGTCGAGCGCCTTATAGGCCGCGATCCCGCCGCCGATGATCAGGGTCACGCGCGCAAGGCCGGTGTCCGCGCGAGATGACGATGCAACGTTTGGGGGCGATTCGCGTAAGGCGGCTTTGGGCGCCACGGAAGCGCCATCCTGCGCGGCCTCACGCAGGATCACCCGGACTTCATCCTCGACCGACCGGCCGCTGCGCGCGGCCCGCAGCCTCAGAGCGTCGCGGATCGCATCGTCGAGTTTTCGAATGGTCAGGTTCGCCATGACGGGCGTTCCAAATCAAGAATGATAGCAATGCTATCATAAAAGTGACTGCATTGCAATCAAAGCTGCCGGACGGCAAAAAGAATTCCGATGAAAGTGAGCGCAATGATCCAGAGCGCCAGCGCCCGCCAACGGCTCTTGCGGCCCTCGGTCCGTCCCATCGCTGCGATGGTCTCGGGGGACAGTGTCAGGCCCTCCCGCGTCATGGTCTCCAGCTGCTCCAGCACGGTCACCGCCCGGCTGGCCAGCGAGGGCAGGCTTGCGGCCACGCGCCCCAGTTCGCCGGCGCCTGACATGACGCCCTCGATGCGGCCGACCGGACCCAGGTTGCGCTCGATCCACTCCCGGACCACGGGATCGGCCACTTTCCAGATATCGAGTTTGGGATCAAAACCGCGCGCGACCCCCTCCACCACCACCATGGTCTTTTGCAGCAGGATCAATTCGGGGCGGGTGCGCATGTCGAACAGACCGGTGACCTCGAGCAACAAGGTCAGCAGTCTCGCCATCGAGATTTCTTCGGCCGTGCGGTTATGGATCGGCTCGCCGATGGCGCGGATGGCTTGCGCGAAATTGTCGACCGAATGATGCGACGGCACATAGCCGGCCTCGAAATGCACCTCGGCGACGCGACGGTAGTCGCGGGTGATGAAGCCCAGCAGGATTTCAGCCAGGAAGCGCCGCTCCTTCATTCCCAAGCGGCCCATGATGCCGAAGTCGACGGCGACAAGCCGGCCTTCACTGTCGAGGAACAGATTGCCGGGATGCATGTCGGCGTGGAAGAAACCGTCACGCAGCGCGTGGCGCAGAAAGCTCTGGATCACTTTGCGGCCCAGGTCTGCCAGGTCGACCTTCGATTGCTCGAGCCGTGTGTGATCGGACAGCGCGATGCCGTCGATCCACTCCATGGTCAGGACGTTATGGGTGGTGCGATCCCAGTCGACGGTGGGCACGCGAAAGTCCGGATCGTTGCGGGTGTTCTCCGCCATCTCCGACATCGCCGCGGCTTCGAGGCGCAGGTCCATTTCCATCGCGACCGAACGTGACATCGTGTTGATGACTTCAACCAGCCGCAGCCGCCGCGCTTCCGCCGAATAGATTTCGGCCTGATGCGCGACAAAGAAGAAATCGGTGAGGTCGCGGCGGAAACGCGCAGCCACATCGGGCCGCAGCACTTTCACCGCAACGGCGCGGCGGATGCCATCGTGCGCGATTTCGCCGCGATGCACCTGGGCGATCGAGGCGGCGGCAACTGCGGGACCCAGGCTCACAAACGCCTGTTTAATAGGGCGTTCGAGTGAGGTCGCGATCACGGCCTCGGCCTCATCTTGCGGAAATGGCGGCAGGCGGTCCTGCAAGCTTTCGAGGTCGCGTGCCAGCACCACACCGACCACGTCGGGCCGGGTGGCGAGGAATTGTCCAAGCTTGAGATAAGCAGGCCCCAATCGCGTCAGCGCGCGCGACAGCCGCGGACCGGATTTGGCACCGGGGCGTTCGAGGATCCGGGCCAGCCGCAACGCCAATTGTCCGGGCGGCGGCACCAAAGAGGGGTCGACGGCGCCGAAGACGCCCTCACGCGCAAACACCCACGCGGCGCGGACGATCCGCGCGATGTGAAACGTTGCTGAAATCACAGACGCCAGCCCGAATGCAAGGCCACGATCCCGCCCGAAAAGCTCTGCCAGGTCACACGGGAGAAACCGGCCTGGCCGATCATCTCGGCGAAGGCGCCCGGCTTTGGAAATTGGCGGATCGATTCCACGAGATATTGATAGGACTCGGCATCGCCGGTGACCGCGCGGCCAAGCGGCGGGATCACCTTGAACGAAAACAGATCGTAGATCCGGTCAAGCCCCGGCACGTCAACGGTCGAGAATTCAAGACACAGGAAACGGCTGCCCGGCCGCAGCACGCGATAAGCCTCATGCAGCGCGCGATCGATCCGCGGCACGTTGCGGATGCCGAAGGCGATGGTGTAGGCGTCGAAGGAGTTGTTTGCGAAAGCAAGCTCCTCGGCGTTGCCTTCGACAAACGACACCCGGTCGCCGAGGTGTCGCGCTGCGGCGCGTTCGCGCCCCACACCCAGCATCTCGGAATTGATGTCGCACACGGTCGCCTTGAAGTTGGGGCCGGCCGCTTCCGCCGAGCGGAAGGCAATATCACCGGTGCCCCCCGCGACATCGAGCAGCGCAAAGGGCGTCCCGGAGCGCGGCGGATTGAGCGCATTGATCATCAAATCCTTCCAGACGCGATGCAGCCCCGCCGACATCAGGTCGTTCATCAGGTCGTAGCGCCGCGCCACGCTGTGAAAGACGTCGTTGACCAGCGTCTGCTTCTCGCCCAGGGGGACATCCCTGAAGCCGAAATGCGTGGTTTCGTCCGGTTGGCCCATTTACTCCACTCCGCCAGCGCCGCTGACTAAAGCTCCCGCACCGCGTTCGGCAAACCATAGCGCGCTCGCCGCAATGGCGCTATCACGTCAACCTCTCAAGGTGAATACCGCCCTATGCCTGAATTACCTGAAGTCGAGACGGTGCGCCGCGGCCTGCAACCGGCCATGGAAGGTGCCAAAATCGTGAAGGCCGAGGTTCGGCGCAAGGATCTGCGGTTTCCGTTCCAGAAGGATTTTGTTGCACGTCTGGAGGCTCAAACCGTGACCGGCCTCGGCCGCCGCGCCAAATATCTGATGGCCGATCTTGCCTCCGGCGATGTGCTGCTGATGCATCTGGGCATGTCCGGATCTTTTCGCGTCGTGAACGACGACAACGGGCTTAGGCCGGGTCAGTTTCATCATCCCCGTAGCGAGGATCGCGCCCACGATCATGTGGTCTTTCACATGTCGTCGGGTGCTGCGGTCGTCTTCAACGATCCGCGCCGGTTCGGTTACATGAAGGTCATTGCGCGCGAGGCGATCGACGAGGAGCCGCTGCTGAAAGGTCTCGGCCCCGAGCCGCTCGGCAATGAATTCGATGCCGACATGCTGGCGCGCTCATGCGCCAACAAGAAGACCAGCCTGAAGGCCGCGCTGCTCGATCAGCGTGTGGTCGCGGGCCTCGGCAACATCTATGTCTGCGAAGCGCTGTTTCGCGCGCATCTGTCGCCGCGCCGGTTGGCCGCGACGCTCGCCACGAAAAAGGGTGAGACCACCGATCACGCGCGCCGTCTGGTGGAGGCGATCCACGCCGTGCTCAATCAGGCCATCAAGGCCGGCGGCTCGTCGCTGCGGGATCACCGGCAGACCTCGGGCGAGCTCGGTTATTTCCAGCACGCGTTTCAGGTCTACGACCGCGAAGGCGAAAAATGCCAGAGCAAAGGCTGCGGCGGAATCGTGCGCCGGTTCACCCAGAATGGACGCTCGACCTTCTGGTGCCCGAAGTGCCAGAAATGAAGAGAGTTATGGTCTCACGCCATTCGCTACAGGCCGCTCCAGGAAACCGGTGACGCGATATCCGCAGGCGCCTGCAAAAATATCGAAGGAGCGATATCCGACGGCGCAGGCCGGCCGCTCGCGGCCGGATGTTGGGCCGCGCCGGCGTTCAGCTTCGTCTCGACCCATTGCCAGAGGCTGCGGACTTCGTCCGCCGACTTGCTCTGCGGGGCATATTCGCTGACGGCGAGGCCCGCGCTCAGCGCGTCCTGGTGATCGTTGCGCATCACGATGAAGGGTTGAGCGAGAACGCCAATCAGATCGAGCGCCCCGCCGTTGCCAAGTGTGTTGGCGGCGTTGGCCATGCGTTGGCCCCGGATCGGCGTCTGGTTGAGGACGATGGCAAATGGCTTTTTCCAGGCGCGCGCGGCTTGCAAGGTCGATGAGGCCGCCTCGATATCGGCGACACTCGGGCGCGTCGGGATCAGGCACAGATCGGAGTGGCGAATGGCAGAGGCCGTTACGGCGCTGACGCCTCCTGCGGTATCGATGATCGTCAGGGTCACGCCGCTGTCGCCGAGCGATTGCAGCCGCCGCTCCAGATTGCCGGCGACAAAGATGGACTCGACCATCGGCTCGGCACCGGCGCGGCGGCGCTGCCAGTTCTGAAGGGTCCCTTGGGAATCGGTTTCGATCAAACGGACGGTGTGCCCGGCCTGTATGGCCGCCAGCGCCAGGCCAATCGCAAGCGTGCTCTTGCCGCTGCCACCCTTTTGGGTCGCGAGTACGATCGTATGCATTTGCAATCCTTTTGCTTCTTGCGGGATGTACGGGTACGCCTACCGAGGTACATCGCAACTCGCGACGTCGAGCCATTCTCGCTCAGGACGTGCCGGCCCGATCCAGTCGTTACAGGGATCGCGGCGGTCCGAATCAGCAATCTTTTCAACGATTGTTGATCTTAAGGTATCCCGCTATTCCGGATCAATACGGATGTGACGTTCGAGTGACAAAGGGTGACAGGTCACTTTCTGACGCAGATCACCCGGACCACGGAGGCCGCCGCATCGGACGACCCGCCCGCCGGGGTTACGCCGTTCGCTTTCAGGAAATCGCGCACCGTCTCGGCCGGCACCAGCACGGACTGAGCCGGAGCCGCTATGGCGGAGCCTGCGACAACCGCCGGCTTCAATAGAGCGAGCCCTGCAAATTTCCCGCCGTCATCGCGCGCGGCTGCACCGGAAAAGCCGATTGCCGGCGTCGGCGAAAGGGCGAGGTCGCTGCCGCCGGTGACCGGCGTAACCGTGGCCTTGACGGTGCTCGCCAGGCGACCGCCGCCCTGGTTTTGCGGGTCGGAGATGCCGGTTATCTCAACATTGGCCTTGTCGGCCGGACTGGAGGCAAGACTGAGTGGCTTCAATCCGCGCGTGCCGTAGATGTGCAAGAGCACCAGATCATGATCCTTGTCCTCGGCGAGGCGGTCGGCATTGCCGAACGGAGGAATTGTGATGGCGAGACAGCCATCGGTGACCTGGCGATCGGCGACGATCGCGCCATCCTCGGTCACCACCAGGCCGGTGCCGTAGTCGACTGTTTTGCGCGGCGCCGGCGCGGCATTGACCGGGAACGGATTGAACGCACTCGACATTGCGATCACCACGGGCTCGACCGTGTTCTCGGTCGCCTGATCGTAGAGGATGGTGAGGATGCGGACCTCATCGCCCTTGAAGGTGCCGCGCACGTAGAATTTTTTCAGGCCTTGCAGGCCCGACAGCACAAAGAACTCCGGCTTCACCACGGTGTAGTCGACGGCGCGCCCGGCGGGCTCCTTCTTTTCACGTTCGGCGAGCTTTGCGGTGGTCGGGCCAGCCTCCTTGCGACGCACGAGCAGCACCTGGATGGTCCCGGTCGGCGAACTCCATTTCGTGCCATTGGCGTCGGTGGTCTGCTGCGGGACCAGCTTGGTCGGGATGCCGAGTTGAACGCCGGTCGGCGCATCGGTCACGATTTTCCAGCCGGCATTCTCCCGCCGCCGCCGTCCGGTCTCGGCCAGCACACTGCGTTCCTTCGGATTGAGCACGCCGGTCGGCTTGCCGCCGTTGGTCTTCTGAAATTCCTTGATCGACTCCACCATCCGCTCGCTGACGTCGCCGGATATCGCGCCATTGTACTGGCCGACCCAGGCGAGGTCGGACTGGATGGAAAGGCGTTCGCCCTGGCCCATCCCGTTGGCGGTATCGGCAGGGGATTGCAACGCCGGGCGGGCCGGCGTGGTCGCGGCTTGTTTGGACTTGCCGCCGGCGGGCGTCGTCGTCTGGGCTATCGCGGAAGCCGTTGCCGCCGCGATTATCAATGTTGCGGTCAGCATCGATCTCATGACACTTCTCAAGTCCATTGACGCCACCCCAATTAAGCACATCTGTTGGGTCGATACCAACGACAAGCGGGTTCACCACAGCGTGCCTGAGAAGGTAAGTTTGCGACATGCTGAGTCCTGAAGAACTCGAACGTTATGCCCGCCATATCGTGCTGCGCGAGGTCGGCGGGCCAGGTCAGGCTGCCTTGAAGGAAGCATCGGTGCTCGTGATCGGCGCGGGCGGCCTCGGCGCGCCGGCGCTGATGTATCTGGCGGCTGCCGGCGTCGGCACGCTGGGTGTGGTCGACGATGACGTCGTGTCGCTCTCCAATCTTCAGCGCCAGATCATTCACGACACCTACGACATCGACAGGCCGAAGGTTGACAGCGCGGCTGAACGCATCAGCCGCCTCAACCCGCATGTCCAGTTCGCCGCGCATGCGACGCGATTGAATGCGGGCAACGCGATGGAACTGATCGGTGGCTACGATCTGTTGCTCGACGGGTCCGATAATTTCGAAACGCGCTACCTGGTTTCCGACGCCTGTTTCCTCGCCGCCAAACCATTGATCACGGCGGCGCTTGGCATGTTCGACGGCTCGCTGACCACGATCCGGGCGCATGAAAAGAACGCCGACGGCCAGTTCAACCCGACCTATCGATGTCTGTTTCCGGAAGCCCCGCCGCCCGGCACGGTACCGGCCTGCGCGGAGGCCGGTGTGATGGGCGCGCTCGCCGGTGTTCTCGGCTCGATGATGGCGCTGGAGGCGATCCGCGAAATCGTCGGCTTCGGGGAAGGACTGGTCGGACGGTTGTTGATGGTGGATGCCCGCGCGATGCGCTTTGAGACTTTGCGCTACCAGCGCGACCCGCTCAACCCGCTCAACGGCGATGCGCTTGTGATCACCGATTTGAGCGCGCACCGGTGATGCTCTTCTCCCTCTCCCCGCTTGCGGGGAGAGGTTTGGGGTGAGGGGCGTCTCGCCAGATAACGATCGCCGAAAAGGCTGTACCCCTCACCCGATCACGCTGTCGCCTGCTTCTCGCTGTCCATATGCGCGAGCTGCGCATCCGGATAGCGGTTGCCGGAAGCCACGCCATGTGGGAACGCTTTCGCAAGCGCTGCGAGATGGACCGGCGTCAGCTTCACGGCGAGCGCGCCGAGCGCCTCGGTCAGCCGCTCGCGCCGCCGCGCGCCGACCAGAGGCACGATGTCGTTGCCCTGCGCCGCCACCCAGGCGATCGCGACTTGCGCCGGCGATGCGCCGACTTCTTCGGCAATCGCGCGCAGGGTTTCGACCAGTGCAAGATTCTTGTCGAGATTTTCGCCTTGGAAGCGCGGACTGTTGCCGCGAAAATCCTTCGCGCCGATGCGATCCTTCGACCAGTGGCCGGAGATCAGGCCGCGCGACAGCACGCCATAGGCCGTGATGCCGATGCCGAGTTCGCGGCAGGTCTTCAGGATGTCGCTCTCGATTCCGCGCGACACCAGCGAATATTCGATCTGCAGGTCGGCGATCGGATGCACCGCGTGCGCCCGGCGGATGGTCTCGGACCCGACTTCCGACAAGCCGATATGCTTGATGTAACCCTTCTTCACCATCTCGGCCATCGCGCCGATGGTTTCTTCGATCGGCACGCCCGGATCGAGCCGCGCGGGCCGGTAGATGTCGATCGCTTCGACGCCGAGCCGTTGCAGCGAATAAGCGAGGAAGTTCTTCACCGCCGCAGGCCGGCTGTCATAGCCGTTCCAGTTCCTTTCGACTTCGCGCAGCGCGCCGAACTTGACCGAGATCTGCACATTGCCGCGGTTTTGCGAGGAAAGCGCTTCGCGGATCAGCATTTCATTGTGGCCCATGCCATAGAAATCGCCGGTGTCGAGCAGGGTGATGCCGGCATCGAGCGCGGCATGGATGGTGCTTATGCTCTCGCTGCGGTCGGCCGGGCCGTAAAAATCGGACATTCCCATGCAGCCGAGGCCGATGGCGGAAGTGGCGGGGCCGGATTTGCCGAGTTGGCGTTGTTCCATGGTGGTTCTCCCGAAGTGACGGCGGGACCATTCTGCGCCGTCGATTTCCCCGATATGACGCCTTCTCATTACAATGATAAGATAGACAATATTGAATATATTGTTCATTATAGCGAACAATGAGCGACCTTGATCTCCGCGATCTCGCGGCCTTTGCTGCGATTGCGCGCACGAAAAATTTCCGCCAGGCGGCGCTGGACCAGCGGGTCTCGGTTTCCAGCCTGAGCCAGCGGCTACGCGGCATGGAGGAGCGGCTCGGCGTGCGGCTTTTGAACCGCACCACCCGCAGCGTGGCGCTGACGGAGGCTGGTGAACTGCTGCTGTCACGTGTGGCGCCCGTTTTGTCAGATGTTCGCGACGCTCTCGATCGCGTGCGGGGCCTCGGCGATGTGCCGTCGGGGCGATTGCGGATCAACGCGCCGCCGCCCGCGGTCGATCTGGTGCTGGCGCCGATCGTCGCGCCATTCTTGCGCGCGTATCCGCAAGTCGACCTCGAGATCGCCGCCGAGAGTTGGTTCGTCGATATTGTCGCGCAAGGGTTCGACGCCGGCGTTCGTTACGGCGAGCATCTGGCGCTGGATATGATCGCGGTCCCGCTCAGTCCGCCGCAGCGATATGTGGTGGTGGCCTCGCCCGACTATGTCGCGCAGCATGGCAAGCCGAAGCATCCGAAGGACCTGCTCAATCATGGTTGCATTCGCGTCCGCTTCGGTCGCGGCACGATACCGGACTGGGAGTTCGAGAAAGCGGGACGGGAAATCAAGGTATCGCCGCCGACGAAATTGATCGTGAATTATCCCGGTCTCGCGCAACGCGCCGCCCGCGACGGGTTTGGCTTCTGGCTGACGTTTGAAGGCTATGCGCGCGAGGCCATTGCGTCCGGCGAACTGGTCAGCGTGCTTGACGATTGGTGCGCGCCGTTTCCCGGACCGTTCCTGTATTACCCGAGCCGGCGCCAGCTGCCGCCGGCGCTCGCCGCCTTCATTGCGTTTGTCGGCGAGTGGCGCAAGCAGGAGCGGAAAGGTGGCGTGGCATAGCTCGCCGCACCTCATCCTTCGAGACGCGCGCAAGGGCGCGCTCCTCAGGCTGAGGTCGACTCGCTCGACGCTAAACCCTCATGGTGAGGAGCGCGGCAGCGCCGTGCGTCTCGAACCACGAAGCCAGATTCGTGCTCGTCGTAGCCGGATATCCGACGGCCGACCTCACAGCATGCTGGGCAGCACGCGATCCGGCGGCTTGTGGTTGTCGAGGAACGTGCGGATATTGATGATCACCTTCTCGCCCATCTCGACGCGGCCTTCGATGGTGGCCGAGCCCATATGCGGCAACAGCGTCACCTTGCCGGCCCTTGCCAGCCGGACCAGTTTCGGACTGACCGCCGGCTCGTGCTCGAACACGTCGAGACCTGCACCGGCGATCTCGCCGCCCTCGATCAGCTTGGTCATCGTCTCCTCGTCGATCACCTCGCCGCGCGCGGTATTGACGATATAGGCGTCCTTGCGGATCAACTTCAGCCGCCGTGCCGACAACAGATGGAACGTCGCCGGGGTGTGCGGACAATTCACCGAAATGATGTCCATCCGCGCCAGCATCTGGTCGAGGCTTTCCCAATAGGTCGCGCCGAGCTCCTCGGCGATATGCGGGGCGACCGGCCGGCGGTTGTGATAGTGGATTTGCAGGCCGAAAGCGTGCGCTCGACGTGCGACAGCTTGTCCGATCCGGCCCATGCCGATGATGCCGAGCCGCTTTCCGCCGATGCGGTGGCCGAGCATCCAGGTCGGCGACCACCCCGCCCAATTCTTGCCTTCGGTGAGGATGGAAGCGCCTTCGATCAGCCGGCGCGGCACAGCCAGGATCAGCGCCATGGTCATGTCGGCGGTATCTTCGGTCAAAACTTTTGGCGTGTTGGTTACCGTGATCCCGCGCGCATGGGCCGCCGTGACGTCGATATTGTCGACGCCGTTGCCGAAATTCGCGATCAGCTTCAGCCGGGAATCCGGCTGGTTGAGCATGTCTTCGGTGATCTCGTCGGTGACGGTCGGAACCAGGATATCGGCTGACCGGACCGCGTCGATCAGCTGCTCCTGCGTCAGTGGCGTGTCGTCGAGATTCAGCCGCGCGTCGAACAGTTCGCGCATCCGGGTCTCGATCGAGTCCGGCAGCTTGCGCGTCACGACAACGAGAGGCTTTTTCTTAACAGACATGTCCTGCTCTCATGAGGTTGTTCAGACCTCATTAACCCGGGTGTTCGACACTGCCGATGCCACGTAGTCCGGGCGTTTCCTTAGCCTCCCGGCGGGCTTTCTGTATCTTGTCGTTCGGTCCTCTCTAGCAGAAGACCGGGGCAAAACAAGAACCCGCAAGGTGAAGCCGGAACTTAAGCCTGGGGCAAGCGGGTCGGCAGCGGGGTTTGGGGTCGGCGGCTTGAAAGAATTTGAGCCGGTGGGTGTCGGAGACGCGTTGATGGAGTTGGGGCGTTTTTGTTCGCAGGTAGCTGTCGTTTGCCTGCTCATGTCGGCCGCTTCGGCCAAGGATGCTACGCTGACCACCAGCGGATTGCCGGTGCCGCGTTATGTCAGCCTCAAATCCGACCACGTCAATGTCCGAGCCGGTCCTACCAAGGACAATGATGTGGCCTGGGTCTATACCCGTTCGGGCCTGCCGGTCGAAATCACGCAGGAGTTCGAGAACTGGCGCCGGGTTCGCGATTCGGAAGGAGCGGAAGGTTGGGTCTATCACTCGTTATTGTCAGGCCGCCGCACCGCGGTGATTACGATGAAGAACAAGGACGACCTCGCCTCGCTTTTCGAGAGCGCCGATAGGACCAGTTCCGTCAGTGCCCGCCTGCAAGCCGGTGTGGTCGCGCAGGTCAAGCGTTGCGCGTCCGGTTGGTGCCACGTCACGGGTAATGGTTTCGACGGCTGGATCGAGCAGCAGCGGCTCTGGGGCGTCTACGCCGACGAGAAGGTGGATTGATCTCTATAGTCGTCCCCGCGAACGCGGGGACCCATACGCCGTGACTTCTCGCTGAGGCAGTCGGGCAGACGCCTTCCTCGAACAACAATCATTTGTGGTTATGGGTCCCGGCGTTCGCCGGGACGACGAGGTTAGCGCTTCTTGCGCAAACGGACGACCATGTCGATCCGTGCGATCTCGTAGCCCTCGGGCACTTCCGGCATCTTCTGCAACATCAGATGCGGGTCCTCGATATCGACCAGTTCGTGGTTGTTCTCGAGATAGAAATGGTGATGCGCCGACACGTTGGTGTCGAAATAGGTCTTGGTGCCGTCGACGCTGACCTGGCGCAAGAGACCAGCGTCGGTCAACTGATTGAGGGTGTTGTAGACAGTCGCAAGCGACACGGGGACCTTCGCCAGCGTCGCTTCTTCGTAGAGCATTTCAGCGGTCAGATGGCGTGCGCCCTTGCCGAACAACAGCCAGCCCAGCGCCATTCGCTGACGGGTGGGCCGCAGGCCCGCAGCCTGCAACATCTCATTGACGTCATGCCACGGACAGCCGGTCAGCGTCGGTTCGTGCCCGGTCGCCCTGGGCTCGGAACCTGCCGATTCATCGTTAAAAATTGCGCCGTTGTCGCTCATCTCTACGTCAGACTCTGAAAACAACTGCCATATTCCGTCGACATATAAGGAGGATCGGCCGCAGATGCAAGTTTTTCGCAACTAGAACAGACCCAAGGTTAAGGGCTTTCCGGGGGGCGGCAAAGCGGCTATTTGCCTCGCCCCCGCGCTTTGCCGTCCGCCAGCCCTGTGATAGAGAGCGGCCGACTTCGGCTAACGCAAGATAGGCATCGGCAAGCACCCGCTGCCGCAGGGTTCCCGGCCTGTGGAGTACAGGGCCAATCCGCTCAACAGGCACCGATCCCCGTCTGAACGGGTTCGTTTCGCCCAACGGCTTGATCGGGATTTTAGCAAAGGCTGGCACCATGCTGGATCGGCGCGGCGGTTATGAATACGAGGATTTGCTGGCATGTGCCCGCGGCGAACTGTTCGGTCCTGGTAACGCCCAGTTGCCACTGCCGCCGATGCTGATGTTCGACCGCATCACCGAAATCACCGAAACCGGCGGAGAATTCGGCAGGGGCCTGATCCGCGCGGAACTCGATGTCAAATCTGACCTTTGGTTCTTCGGCTGTCATTTCAAGAACGATCCGGTCATGCCCGGCTGCCTTGGTCTCGATGCGATGTGGCAGATGGTCGGTTTCTATCTCGGCTGGATCGGCGGCGAAGGGCGCGGCCGCGCGCTAGGGCTCGGCGAACTGAAGCTCGCAGGCCAGGTGCTGCCGCATGTTCGCAAGGTTGTGTACAACATCGACATCAAGCGCGTGATGCGATCGAAGCTGGTTCTGGGCATCGCGGACGGCTGGCTTTCCATGGATGGCGAGATTATCTATCGCGCCAAGGATCTGAAGGTTGGGCTGTTCAAGCAGGGTACCCCGGTGCAGCCGGGAATGTGAGACAACTACTCCTGGAGGTTGAACCTTCGGATTGGCTTTTTGCACCACAGAACAAAGACAACGTTATAGGGTGAGGCGATTATGAGGCGGGTTGTCATCACGGGGATGGGCATCGTCTCATCCATCGGAAATAACACCCAGGAAGTGCTTTCGAGCCTGCACGAGGCGAGATCGGGAATTACCCGCGCGGAAAAATACGCCGAGATGGGATTCCGCTCGCAGGTGCAAGGAGCGCCGACGCTCGACCCGGTCGGCGTGATCGACCGGCGTGCGATGCGTTTTCTCGCGGAAGGCGCGGCATGGAATCATGTCGCGATGGAGCAGGCGATTCAGGACGCGGGCCTTGAGCCGTCCGAGGTCTCCAATGTCCGCACCGGCATCATCATGGGTTCGGGCGGCCCGTCGGCTCGGACGATCGTCGAGGCCGCCGATACCACGCGCAACAAGGGGCCGAAACGCGTTGGTCCGTTCGCGGTGCCAAAGGCAATGTCTTCCACGGCATCGGCGACGCTCGCCACCTGGTTCAAGATCAAAGGCGTAAACTATTCGATCTCGTCGGCTTGCGCGACCTCAAATCATTGCATCGGCAACGCCTACGAGACCATCCAGATCGGCAAGCAGGATATCATTTTTGCCGGCGGCTGCGAGGAGCTGGACTGGAGCCTGTCGGTGTTGTTCGACGCGATGGGCGCGATGTCGTCGAAATACAATGACACGCCCGCGACCGCCTCGCGGCCCTATGACATCAGCCGTGACGGTTTTGTGATTGCCGGCGGCGCCGGCGTCGTGGTGCTGGAAGAACTCGAGCACGCCAAGGCACGCGGCGCGAAAATCTACGGCGAAATCGTAGGCTACGGCGCCACATCGGACGGCTATGACATGGTGGCGCCGTCTGGCGAAGGCGCCGAGCGCTGCATGCGGATGGCGATGTCGACCGTCAACACCAGGATCGACTACATCAATCCCCACGCCACCTCGACACCGGCCGGCGATCCGCCGGAGATCGAAGCCATCCGCAAGGTGTTCGGGACCGGCGAGAAATGCCCGCCGATTTCCGCGACCAAGGCGCTCACCGGCCATTCGCTCGGCGCGACCGGGGTGCAGGAGGCGATCTATTCGCTGTTGATGATGAATAACGGCTTCATCTGCGAAAGCGCCCATATCAACGAGCTTGATCCGGTGTTCGCGGACATGCCGATCGTGCGCAAGCGCATCGACAACGTCAAGCTCGGCACGGTGTTGTCGAATTCCTTTGGCTTTGGCGGCACCAACGCAACGCTGGTATTCAAGCGGCTGGATGCTTGATATCGTTCCAACCTCTCGTTGATCGTAGCAAGAGGTCGACGGGCTCTCGTATGGCAATTTTGCGACGATCCGAAACGGAGTGGGCATGATTATCGAACCCCGCGTGCGAGGCTTCATCTGCACGACGGCGCATCCGGTCGGTTGCCTCCAGAATGTCCGCGACCAGATCGCTTATGTTCTCGGCAAGGGGGCCATTCCGGACTGTCCCAAGCGTGTCGCCGTGCTCGGATGTTCGACGGGTTATGGTCTCGCAAGCCGCATCGTTGCGACCTTCGCCGGCGGCGCGGAGACGATCGGCGTGTCGCTCGAGCGCGGGCCTACAGACAACCGAACGGCCAGCGCCGGCTGGTACAACAATCGCGCATTCGAGATCGAGGCTACGAAGGTCGGACGATCACCGCTCACGATGGAGGGCGATGCCTTCTCCGATGAGATGAAGAAGACCTTTATCGACCGTGTGCGCGAAAAATTCGGACAACTGGACATGCTGGTCTACAGCATGGCGGCTCCGGTCAGGACGGATCCGCAAACGGGGAAGACCTATCGTTCGGCGATCAAGCCGCTCGGGGCGCCAGTCGAAATCAAAACCCTCAACACTGAAACCGGCGAGGTGTTCGAGACGACCATTGCGCCCGCGAGTGAGGATGAAGCGACTGCCACGGTTGCGGTGATGGGCGGCGAGGACTGGAAACGCTGGATCGACCAGCTTGCGGACGCCGGAGTCCTGGCGCCCGGCTTCCGGACACTCAATTACACTTATATTGGCAGCGAACTGACCTGGCCGATCTATTGGAACGGCACGCTGGGTCGCGCCAAGGTCGACCTCGATCGCAAGGCGGACGAAATCCGCAAGCAGCTCGGCCAGGATGCGGCCCGCGTGGTCGCGCTGAAGGCCGTCGTCACGCAGGCGAGTTCGGCCATTCCGGTGGTTCCGCTTTATGGAACGGTGCTGTTCAAGGTCATGAAGCAATTCGGGCTCCATGAGGGATGCATCGAACAGATCGATCGGCTGTTCCGCACCCACCTTGGCAAGCATGCCGAAGTCGACGACGCGCAGCGCCTCAGGCTCGACGATTGGGAGCTGTCGCCCAAGGTGCAGGCCGAGGTGTTGCGGCGATGGCCGCTGCTCTCCACGGAAACCCTCGGCGAATTGGCCGACCTTGCCGAATACAAGAGCCAGTTCCTTCGCCTGTTCGGTTTCGGCATCGACGGCGTCGACTACGCGCGGGACATCAATCCGCGTGTCGTCACGGGTTAGATCACCGCCGGCTTCACCCCATCACCAGCGCACCGGCACGCTGGAACGCCGGCCGCGCCGCGCATCGATCGAGATAGCGGTCGAATGACGGCCGCGTCGGCACCATCTTGAACAGCCGGACCGAGAAATTCAGCCCCGACCCGATCACGATATCGGCGGCCGAAAAATTCTCACCGAGAATCCACGGTCCTTTTTCCAGGGCGGCGTCGAGCACGTCAAACACGCGTTGCGCATCGCCCCAACCGGCGGAGACCGGATTCATTTCGATCTTGGTGGCAACCTGCACCATCGCCGGCTCAACGCAGCCGGGCCCGAAGAACAGCCAGTAAAGATATTTCGCGCGCAGGGGATCGCCTGGCGGCGGCGCGAGCTTCGCTTCTGGATAACGCTCGGCGACATAGGCGCAGATCGCGGCAGCTTCGGCGAGCGTGGCCTCGCCGTCCTGTAGCGCCGGCACCTTGCCCATCGGATTGATCGCCAGAAATTCCAGCGTCTTTTGCGCGCCCTTGCTGATGTCGGTCAGCACACGCTGATAGGGCTCACCGGTTTCTTCCATCAGCCAAAGCGCGGAAAACGACCGCGATCGCGGCGACCAGTAGAGTTTCATCATGGTGGCCTGTCCTTCAATCACGTCGTTTGCCGAACCGGTCCGCAAAGCGGGTCAGTTATTGGGTGCCGTTACTATCATTAAGATACGCGGGTAATTCTTTGTCCAGCTTTCCGGCAATCATGGCGCGCGCGCCGTCCCGCAATCGGCTGCTGCCAGCTACCGCCTCCGGCGTCGCCGGAACTTCGAAGTCCGTGAGCGGCTCGAAAAACTCACTTCTCCCCAGATGCGAAAGATGTTCAGCGAGCCGCGCCCCGAAACCGACCGGGTCTTCACGTTTTGCGAAGGTCTTGCCGTCGAAAACGGCTATGCCGATAAAAACGAACAACTGAGCGTTTTTGAAAGTCCCGGACGCCCAATTGGTCAGGAGCCCGATGCCGTCTGCGCTCTGATTGGTTCCGGGTACCTGCCCGCCTGAACGGACGACGACCAGATAGCGTTCGCAGTTGGCGTTCGCCGCGACCTGCCGGACCACATTGACCAGATCGTTCCTCGCGTCGCGGAACAACTCTTTGGGAGGATGATAATAAGGATCGAACGCGCCTCTCGCATAGCTTATCCGCTTGACGGACTTGCCTGGGGCCGCGGCGCGAGCGTGCGCGACAACCAGATCGTCGAGCCCCCAAGGTTCGACCGGCGCATCCGTGAATTCGTTGCCGAATACGGTGAGGCCAATGTGCTCCAACACAAATTTGTCACCGATCGCGGGAATGACTCCGATCTGGCATGGCCCGCTGTCCGCGGCGGTGGCAGCCGGCTTTGCGGCCGCTTTGGCTTTCGGCGCGGGCTTTTTGGCAACGGGATTGCTGGGCGCGGGGGCGGTTGGCGTTGTCGAAGGCGATTGGCTCCATCCGGGAGCCGCAAAACACGAAAGAAGGATCGTGGTAACAACAAAACGACATAACATTAATGCCGGCGCTCCCTGCCTGGTTATTGGAGTAGGGCTGGTAGTGTCTTGTCGAGGCTTTCCGTTAGCAGCGCGCGCACGCCGTCGCGCAAGACGGGATTGCCGGCGACATGGGCCGGCCCGTCGGGGAATGCCGCGCTGTCCAGCGCACGATGGGGTCCACCGACCGGATTGAGATAGGCGCGTGCGATCACGGACTCGTCGGTGATCGAGGCGCGGCCTTCCTTGATCAATTCGAAGGTCCGCCCGTCATAGACTCGAATGTACATCATGGCGAAAAGATACGCGGGCTTGTCGGGCCCATAGCTCGAAATGCCAATACCGTATTCCCGTTTGCCACCGCCGTGCCTGTGCACGACAACGTATCTTTCGCAGTTAATTCTCGCTGCCACACGTTGAGCGAATGCTGTGACATCCGCGCTGCTAAAAAGCGAGCGCGGGAACTGCATGAGCTCTTCCCTGGTGAAAGGAATTCGCCGTACCGAACTGCCGGGCACTGCAGCGCGGACTCGCGAGACGACCAGGTCGTCAAGCGCCCATCCGTCGACCCCAACACGCTGATAAGAATCGTTAAATTTGAAAGGCCCAAATTTCTCTATGAGGAAGAGATTACCCGCAATCGGAATAACCCCAATTCGACAAGGCCCACTCTCGGCCGCTGCCAGCTTCGCCGAAACTTTCGTCTTCGGTGTCCCGGCGGGGATCGTCGCTGGCGAAGCAGATTGACCCCATCCGGGGATCGCTAGGCACGGCAGAAGAATGACGACGACAATGAGATGACGAAACATGATCGGGAAAATTAAAGTGGATGAGGCCGAGGCTAGAAGCTAGAGCGTGTGTGTGCCATTCGCAAGACGAGCGATGGATTTTATGGTGTCTTCCTCCATCGATAATATTTCATCATCCGGCGGATCATCGGCTCCGGCTCTTCACGCTCGAACACAAATCCCTCGCGCTCGTACCAGCGCCACGCCTTTTCGTTTTCGCGCACGCAACGCAACTCTATTTCGTCCGCTAATTGCGTTCGCGTGAAAGCCAGCAATCGGTGGCCGAGCGAACGTCCCTGGTATTCCGGCGCGACGAACAGCTGATCGAGATATTTTTTGGGTAAATGCAGCGCCAGCATGGCGGCGATGCAGCCGTCATCGTCGGCGACAAACAGGCTCCAGCCCTTCTCGACCTCCTGCGAAATGCGCGCGCGCAGGTTTGCCAGCAGGAAATCACTTGCCGTATCGAGCCCGGTCGATACCCAGCTCTCCATCCAGACACGCGCAATCTTGTCATATTCGTCACGGCGAGCAGAACGGATCACTGGACCGGACGTGGTCATGATGCTCGAGCCACGAGCGGGCGCAAGGTGGGCGCGCTTGCCTTCCGTCCGCGCTCCTTGCCGGCCGACAGACAGACCACATCGGAGATTTGCAGCAGTTGCCGCGCCAGGGGACTGGTCTTGCGCCAGACCATGCCGATGGTGCGCGACGGTTGCGGGTTTTTGAAGCGCGCGACCGACACCGACGCCGAACGCATCTCGACTGCGACCGCCATCTCCGGAATCAAGGTTACGCCGATGCCGGCGCCCACCATCTGAACCAGCGTCGACAGCGAGCTTGCGTCGAGCATTTCCCGTGGCGGCGACGTCTGCATATTGCAGAATGACAGCGCCTGATCGCGGAAACAGTGCCCCTCTTCCAGAAGCAGGAGTTTCATTTCCCGCAAGGTCTCGCGGCTCGGCACCGGCGTTCCCTCCTGCTCGCCCGGCCTTACAAGCAGGAAATTTTCCTTGAACAGGGCGATCTCGGTCAGGGAAGGCTCCGAAACCGGCAGCGCGACGATGGCCGTATCAAGCCGGCCTTCGATAACTTCCTTGATCAGCTTGGGCGTCAGCGTCTCACGGACATGGATATCGAGTTCCGGATGCAGGCGCGCGAGATTTTCGATGACTTTGGGCAACAGATAAGGCGCGATGGTCGGGATCATGCCGACCCGCAGCCGTCCCGCAAGCCGCTCGCGCGAGGCGCGCGCGAAGTCGCCGAGTTCGTCGACCGAACGCAGGATGTCCCGGACGCGTTGCAGAAGCTCTTCGCCGAACTTCGTCAGCGCCAGCTGTCGCGCGCCGCGCTCCAGCAGCGCGCCGCCGAGAGTCTTTTCCATTTCCTTGATCTGCATCGACAAAGCCGGTTGCGAGATCGCGCAGGCCTCTGCCGCGCGCCCGAAATGGCCATGGCGCGCCAGAGCGTCGAAATAGCGAAGTTGCCGCAGCGTGACGTTGATCATCAGATTATCCTATCGCTGCTATCATTAAACTCTACTTTACCTGATGAAAAGGGCTGCTTATAGGTTGCGTCGGCTGGCTCAGGGGCGGAACTCCCGAACCACAAGAGGAGACGATCATGGACGACAAAACGAAGTGCCCGTTTACGGGCGGGACACGCGGACACGGCAACCGCGACTGGTGGCCGGATGCGCTGGATATTTCCGTTCTTCACCGGAATTCGACCTTGTCCGATCCGATGGGCGAGGCGTTCGACTACGCCAAGGAATTCAAGTCTCTCGACCTCAATGCCGTGATCAAGGACCTGACTGCGTTGATGACGGAATCGCAGGACTGGTGGCCGGCCGACTTCGGTCACTATGGCGGTCTGTTGATCCGCATGGCCTGGCATAGCGCGGGCACCTATCGCATCACCGACGGCCGCGGTGGCGCCGGCGCCGGTCAGCAGCGTTTCGCGCCGCTGAACAGCTGGCCCGACAACGCCAACCTCGACAAGGCACGCCGGCTGTTGTGGCCGATCAAGCAGAAATACGGCCGCAAAATCTCCTGGGCCGACCTCATGATTCTCGCTGGCAACGTCGCGCTGGAATCGATGGGCTTCAAGACGTTTGGTTTTGCGGGTGGCCGCGCCGACGTCTGGGAGCCGGAAGAGCTCTACTGGGGTCCCGAGGGCACCTGGCTCGGCGACGAACGTTACAGCGGTGAACGCCAGCTTGCTGAACCGCTCGGCGCCGTGCAGATGGGCCTCATCTACGTCAATCCGGAAGGGCCGAACGGCAATCCGGACCCGCTCGCAGCCGCAAAGGACATCCGCGAAACCTTCTTCCGCATGGCGATGAACGATGAAGAGACCGTCGCGCTGATCGCCGGCGGCCACTCCTTCGGCAAGGCCCATGGCGCCGGCGATCCGTCGCTGGTGGGAGCGGCCCCGGAAGGTGGTGCGCTCGAAGATCAGGGCTTCGGCTGGAAGAGCACCCACGGCACGGGCATCGGCGCCCACGCCATCACCGGCGGTCCGGAAGTCACCTGGACCCAGACGCCGACCAAGTGGAGCAATGCCTTTTTCGACAACCTGTTCAAATACGAGTGGGAACTGACCAAGAGCCCGGCCGGCGCCAAGCAGTGGCAGGCCAAGGGTGCCGAAGCCACGATTCCCGACGCCTTCGACAAGTCGAAAAAGCATGTACCGACCATGCTGACCACCGACCTGTCGCTGCGCTTCGATCCGGCCTACGAGAAAATCTCGCGGCGTTTCCATGAGCATCCGGAGCAGTTCGCCGATGCCTTCGCGCGGGCTTGGTTCAAGCTCACCCACCGCGACATGGGTCCGGTCGTGCGTTACCTCGGCCCGCTGGTGCCAAAGGAAACGCTGATCTGGCAGGACCCGATTCCGGCGGTGGATCATCCGCTGATCGGCGAGGCCGATATCGCCGCGCTGAAGACGAAGATCCTCGCCTCCGGCCTGACGGTGTCCCAACTGGTCTCGACCGCCTGGGCATCGGCCTCGACGTTCCGCGGCTCCGACAAGCGCGGTGGCGCGAACGGCGCGCGGATTCGTCTTAGCCCCCAGAAGGATTGGGAGGTCAACCAGCCGGCTGAGCTCAAGACCGTTCTCGCGAAGCTTGAGGCGATCCAGAAGGAGTTCGGCAAGAAGGTTTCGCTGGCCGATCTGATCGTGCTCGGCGGCTCCGCGGCGGTCGAAAAAGCCGCCAAGGACGCCGGGATCGACGTGAAGGTTCCGTTCACGCCCGGCCGCGCCGATGCGTCGCAGGATCAGACCGACGTCGCCTCCTTTGCTCCGCTCGAGCCGCGCGCTGACGGTTTCCGCAACTACACAAACGCCAAGAAGCATCAGTTCATGGCAGCTGAAGAGGCGTTTGTGGACCGCGCGCAATTGCTCAAGCTGACGGGACCCGAGATGACGGTTCTCGTCGGCGGCCTGCGCGTGCTCGGCGCCAATGCCGGGGCGTCGAAGCACGGCGTCTTCACCCAAAGGCCGGGGACGCTCTCCAACGACTTCTTCGTCAACCTGCTCGACATGGCGACGGTCTGGCAGCCGGCGGCGGACGGCACCTACGTTGGCCACGACCGCAAGACCAAAGCGGCCAAGTGGACCGGCACACGCGTCGATCTGATTTTTGGGTCGCATGCGCAGCTCCGCGCCTTCGCGGAAATCTATGCGAGCACGGACGCGAAGGAGAAGTTTGCCAAGGACTTTGTTGCCGCCTGGACCAAGGTCATGAACGCCGATCGCTTCGACATCGCGGCCTGATCTTCTTTGTCATGCCCCGCACATGCGGGGCATCCAGTACGCCGAGGCCTGTCGTTCAAGCCTCGGCTTCTCTGGAATACTGGATCGCCCGGTCCCGTCTACGCCAAGGCTTCGACGGGGCGAGCGAGTCCAGGGCGCGCCGTAGCTTTAGCGGAGGCGGCAAGCCGGGCGACGACAGAAAGGGCCAAAACAAAAGGGCGGCTGAAAAGCCGCCCTTTTTCATTGCGTTATATTTCGGATTTACTCGCCGGCGGCTTGCGCGGGCACCGGCTCGTTTTTCTGCTTGGCCTCGAGGTCCTCGCCGGTCGTTTGATCAACCGCCTTCATCGACAGCCGGGTCTTGCCGCGGTCGTCGAAGCCGAGCAGCTTGACCTTGACCTTGTCGCCTTCCTTGACGACGTCGGAGGTCTTCTGCACACGGTTGGAGGCGAGCTGGCTGATGTGGACGAGACCGTCCTTGGCGCCGAAGAAGTTCACGAACGCGCCGAACTCCATCACCTTGACCACGGTGCCGTCGTAGATCTGGCCGATTTCCGGATCGGAAGCGATCGACTTGATCCACTTGATCGCAGCCTTCATCGCCTCGCCGTCGTTGGAGGCGACCTTCACGGTGCCGTCGTCCTCGATATTGACCTTGGCGCCGGTCTTCTCGACGATCTCGCGGATCACCTTGCCGCCGGTGCCGATCACTTCGCGGATCTTGTCGGTGGCGATCTTGAAGGTCTCGATGCGCGGCGCGTATTCGCCGAGCTCGGCGCGCGCAGCGGTAAGCGCCTTCGACATCTCACCCAGGATATGGATGCGACCGTCCTTGGCCTGGCCAAGCGCGACCTTCATGATCTCTTCGGTGATACCCTCGATCTTGATGTCCATCTGGAGCGAGGTGATACCCTGCTCGGTGCCGGCGACCTTGAAGTCCATGTCGCCGAGATGGTCCTCGTCGCCGAGGATATCCGACAGAACCGCGAAGCGCTTGTCTTCGAGGATCAGGCCCATCGCGATGCCCGCGGTCGGCCGCTTCAGGGGAACGCCGGCATCCATCAGCGCGAGCGAAGCGCCGCAGACCGAAGCCATCGACGACGATCCGTTCGATTCGGTGATCTCCGAGACCACGCGCACCGTGTAGGGGAACTCATGGTGCGGCGGCAGGATGGGATGGATCGCGCGCCAGGCGAGCTTGCCGTGGCCGATCTCACGCCGCTTGGTGCCGCCGAGGCGGCCGGTCTCGCCGACCGAGTAGGGAGGGAAGTTGTAGTGCAGCAGGAACGTCTCTTTGTACGTTCCCGACAGCGCGTCGATGTATTGCTCGTCTTCGCCGGTGCCGAGCGTGGTGACGACCATCGCCTGGGTTTCACCGCGGGTGAACAGCGCAGACCCGTGGGCGCGCGGCAGCACGCCGACTTCGGCTATGATGTTACGAACGGTCTTGACGTCGCGGCCGTCGATACGCTTGCCGGTGTCGAGAATGTTCCAGCGGACGATCTTGGCTTCGAGTTCCTTGAACACGCCGGCGACGCGGAGCTTGTCGTATTTCGGCTCCTGGCCTTCGGGGAAGAAATGCGCCATCGCCTTTTCCTTGACGGCGCCGACCGCGGCATAACGCTCCTGCTTGATGGCAATGGCGTAGGCCTTGCGCAGGTCCTGTTCGACCAGGCCGAGCATTTCCTTCTCGATGGCGGCATTGTCGATCACGGTGACTTCGCGCGGCTCCTTTGCCGCCTTCTCCGCGAGCTCGATGATCGCCTTGATCACGGGCTGGAAGTGGCGGTGGCCGAACATCACGGCCCCAAGCATCACGTCCTCGTTGAGCTCCTTGGCTTCCGACTCGACCATCAGAACGGCGTCGGCGGTGCCCGCGACGACGAGGTCGAGCTGGGTCTCGGCCATCTCGTCGAGCGTCGGATTGAGGATGAATTCGTCGTTGGCGAAGCCGACGCGCGCAGCCCCGATCGGGCCCTTGAAGGGCGCGCCCGACAGCGTCAGCGCGGCGGATGACGCCACCAGCGCCACGATATCGGGATCGTTCTCCATGTCATGCGACAGCACGGTCACGATCACCTGGGTCTCGTTGCGCCAGCCGTCGACGAACAGCGGACGGATCGGGCGGTCGATCAGGCGGGAGACCAGCGTCTCCTTTTCAGTCGGCCGGCCCTCGCGCTTGAAGTAGCCGCCCGGAATGCGGCCCGCGGCATAGGTCTTTTCCTGATAGTCGACGGTCAAAGGGAGGAAATCGACGCCTTCGCGGGGCGACTTGGCGGCGACGACGGTGGCCAGAACGATGGTCTCGCCGTAGGTGGCGACAACAGCGCCGTCGGCCTGCCGCGCGACTTTCCCGGTTTCGAGTTTGAGGGGACGCCCACCCCAGTCGATCTCGACGGAATGCTTATTGAACATGGTGGTCTTCTTTCATGAGTTTACGAAAGAAGGGGCGCCAAAAAACAAAAAACCATGCGCAAGATGGCGGGATGCTGGGCGCGTTACCGCGTCAAGCATCCGGCGATCCTGCCATGGTTTCTGGTTTTAGGATGGCGTCCATCCTTTCGTTTAGGTCACGGGCACCTTGCCCGTTTTGTCCAGCGAGCCGGATTGCTGCTGGACGTTCTTGTCGAGGTTCGATCCCTTCGGGAAACCATTTCCCGCTTTTTTGGGATCAACCCTCAAGGACATGACAGCTTCTGCCTTATGCCCTTCGCGCATCGCCGGGTTCGACGAGCCGAACAAAACTGGCCCACGAATCGATCATGCAAAAACGCGCGCCAAACGGCGCGCGCGTACTTCACTAAAAGCTCAACGACGAATGTTGTGCTTTTCGAGCAGCGCCAGGTAACGCGCCTCGTCCTTACGCTTGATATAGTCGAGGAGCGAGCGGCGCGTGGCGACCATTTTCAACAAGCCGCGGCGTGAATGGTTATCCTTCACGTGGCTCTTGAAATGCCCGGTGAGGTTATTGATGCGTTCCGACAGGATCGCAACCTGCACCTCAGGCGAGCCGGTGTCGCCGGCCTTGTTGGCATTCGTCTTGATGACTTCCGCTTTGCGTTCTGCGGTAATCGACATCGTCAAACACTTCCATTGTTGCGAGCCGAACTGGCAGTCAGTCCGGTCAGGTTGAACACGCGCTTGGGGATGAGTTCGCCATTGCCAATTTCAGCAAGCGCGAGAAGCCGGCCTGCCACCGTGACATAGACTGTGCCGCTACAATTGGGCGCATCCCGTCCGCGCAACAAAACGGCTTGACCCCTGTGGAGCCTTGCCGCATCCGCCCGAGTGACGGCCAGTGCCGGGATGTCGTCCAGCGCGGTCTCAACGGGCAAAAGCGCGTCGGCGAGGCTTCCCTCGCCGGACGCGGCTCTATCGCATAAAGCCTCCAACTGTTCCAGTGGAATCATGTCGTTTTCGTCAAACGGGCCGACCAGCGTCCGCCGCAGCGCGCTGATATGGCCGAAACAGCCAAGAATCCGGCCCAAATCGCGGGCCAAGGCCCGTACATAGGTGCCCTTGCCACACTCCGCCTCGAACACGGAGTTGCTACTATCTGTTTGTTCTACAAGGGTTAATTGGTGAATCTCAACGGGGCGGGGCTTCAGTTCGACCGTCTCGCCATCGCGCGCCAGGTCATAGGCCCGCTCGCCCTGTACCTTGATGGCGGAATATTGCGGCGGGATCTGCTCGATCAGGCCGGTAAATTGCGGCAGAAGCTCCCTGATGGCCTCGGGCGAGGGCCTCAGATCGCTGGTTCTGGTGACACGGCCTTCGGTGTCGTCGGTGTCGCGTTCCTCGCCCCAGGTCACAGTGAAGCGATAGCGCTTGCGGCCATCCATCACGAAGGGGACCGTCTTGGTGGCTTCTCCGATCGCGATCGGCAACCCGCCCGAGGCGAGCGGGTCGAGCGTGCCCGCATGGCCGGCGCGCTTGGCCGAAAACAGCCGTTTCACAACGGCAACCGCGTGCGTCGACGTCATGCCGATCGGCTTGTCGAGCACGACCCAGCCGTGGACGTCGCGCTTGTCGCGGCGCGGCTGGTTACCCTGCTTTTGATGCTTCTGGCGCGGATCGTTGTTGGCGCGCCTGACGTCATCGTGCCGCTCGGAAAAAATATTTTTATCAGCCGCAGGTGAATCGCCGTTTGGCGGTTCGAACCCGGGATTTGCCGTCGTCACATTCATTCGTCATCGTCCGAATCGGGTGCGAGATCGCGCTGCACCTCAGGTGTTCGCAGTAATTTCTCGATACGTTCCGCTTCTTCGAATCGGTCGTCGATGCGGAAGCGAAGGTCAGGAGCAAATTTCAGGTTAACGCGATGGGCGACCTCGCCGCGCAGGAATTTCTTGTTGCGGGCAAGCGCGGCAATCACCTTGTCGGTGTCGCGGCCGCCGAGCGGCATCACATAGACGGTCGCAAGCTTGAGGTCCGGCGACATCTTCACTTCCGGCACGGTGATGATGTGGCCTTCAAGATCGGGGTCGTGAACGTTGCCGTGCGCCAGAATCTCGGCGACCGCATGGCGCACGGTCTCGCCGACGCGCAACTGGCGCTGCGAGCCGCTGCCGGCGGAGCTCTTTTGATGATGGCGGGGCATTATTGAAATCCTGATGGTCGTCATCACCCGCGTAAGCGGGTGATCCAGTAATCCGGGTTCAAAGCTATTCGGTGACTACTGGACGCCCCGCCTGCGCGGGGCATGACTGCTTGGTTCTGGATTCCAGCGCCGCTGCAAGACTTGAACTTACAGGCTGCGCTGGATCGACTCGACACGGTAGCATTCGATGACATCGCCGACCCGCATGTCGCCGTAATTCTCGAACGCCATGCCGCATTCCTGGCCGGCCTGCACTTCCTTCACCTCGTCCTTGAAGCGCTTCAATGTCGACAGCTTGCCTTCATGCACGACGACGTTGTCGCGAATCAGGCGGACATTGGCGCCGCGCTCCACGGTGCCGTCGGTGACGCGGCAGCCGGCGACCTTGCCGACCTTGGAAATGTTGAACACTTCCAGGATCTGGGCATTGCCGAGCATGGTTTCGCGCAAGGTCGGCGCGAGCAGGCCGCTCATGGCCTTCTTCACGTCATCCACGAGATCGTAGATGATGTTGTAGTAGCGGATCTCGATGCCGTTGCGCTTGGCGGCGGACGCCGCTTCCTTGTTGGCGCGGACCGAGAAGCCGATGATCGCGGCGTTGAAGCCTTCCGCCAGCGTGACGTCGGATTCCGAAATACCGCCGACGCCCGCATGCAGGATGCGGGCGGCAACTTCGTCGGTGCCGAGCTTTTCGAGCGAGCCGAGGATCGCTTCCAGCGACCCTTGCACGTCGGCCTTGATGATCAGCGGGAATTCCTTTCGGCCGGAGGTCTTGAGCTGCGACATCATCTGTTCGAGCGAGCCGCGCATGCCGGAAATCGAGGCAGCCGCATTCTCGCGCTTCTGGTGCGCGCGATAGCTCGTGATCTGCCGCGCACGGGCTTCGTTCTCGACCACGGCAAGGCGGTCGCCGGCTTCCGGCGGGCCGTTGAAGCCGAGCACTTCGACCGGCACCGAGGGACCTGCTTCCTCGACGGTGTCGCCCTGATCCGAAATCAGCGCGCGCACGCGGCCCATCTCGGCGCCGGCAACGACGATATCGCCGACCTTCAAAGTGCCGCGCTGCACCAGCACGGTGGCCACCGGGCCGCGGCCGCGATCGAGCTTGGCCTCGATCACGGTGCCTTCGGCAGGACGCGTCGAATTGGTCTTGAGGTCGAGGATTTCGGCCTGCAACGCGATCATCTCGAGCAGCCTGTCGAGATTGGTCTTGTTCTTGGCGGAAACTTCCACATCGACCACGTCACCGCCGAGCGATTCGACCTGAACCTCGTGCTGCAACAATTCGGTGCGTACACGCTCGGGCTTGGCATCGGACTTGTCGATCTTGTTGATGGCGACGATCATCGGCACCTTCGCCGCCTTGGCGTGATTGATCGCTTCCACCGTCTGCGGCATCACGCCGTCATCGGCGGCGACTACCAGCACCACGATGTCGGTGACCTTGGCGCCGCGGGCGCGCATCGCGGTGAACGCGGCGTGGCCGGGCGTATCGATGAAGGTGATCTTCTTGCCGCTTTCCGGCGAGGTCACCTGATAGGCGCCGATATGCTGGGTGATGCCGCCGGCTTCGCCGGAAACCACATTGGCGTGGCGCAGCGCATCCAGCAGCGACGTCTTGCCGTGGTCGACGTGACCCATCACGGTCACCACGGGCGAGCGCGGCTCGGTATCGGTCGAATTATCGACGATGTCGAACAGGCCTTCCTCGACGTCGGAGGCGGCCACGCGCTTGACGGAGTGGCCCAATTCCTCGGCGATCAGCTGCGCGGTGTCGGCATCGATCACGTCCGTGATCTTGTGCATCGCGCCCTGCTTCATCAGCAGCCGGATGACGTCGACCGCGCGTTCCGACATGCGGTTGGCGAGTTCCTGGATGTTGATCGCTTCCGGAATGATGACCTCGCGAATGAGCTTTTCCTTCGGCTCGTTCGACTGGTGGCCCTTCAGGCGCTGGGTGCGGCGGCGGAACGAGGCGATCGAGCGCTCGCGGACGTCATCGGCGTTGAGCGCGGTGACCAGGGTCAAGCGGCCGCGTTGTTTCTGCGGCGCCGGCTTCGCGGTCGGTTTGGGGGCTACCGCGGGACGCATGGCGCCGCCGGGGCCACGGCGCATCGGGCGCGGGCCTTCATCTTCATCCGAGATGTCGGCGGCGATGCCAGGCGCGCGCGCGACCGGCACCGCGGGACGGGCGGCGGCTGGCGCCGCGGCAGGCGTGCGGGTTTCGGTCTCGCCAAAACGTTTCTTGGCTTCAAGTTCTGCCTTGCGCTTGGCTTCTTCGTCCTGACGGTGACGCTCTTCCTCGGCCTTGCGGCGAGCTTCGGCCGCTTCGCGTTCGGCCTGCTCGATGCCTTCCCGGCTCGATCGGCGCTTGGCCTCTTCTTCGGCAATGCGCCGTTCTTCGACGTCGCGTAGTTTGGAGTCGGCCAAAGCGCTGGCGCGCGCCGAACGCTCGTCCTCGGTGAGGGTGCGCAAGACCACGCCGGAATTGTTGCGCGTGGGCGCAGGCGCCGTACGCGCTGCCGGTGCCGGCGTCGCCGGCTTGGCGGCGGGCTTGGCCACCACTGATTCGGGCGCATGTGTCTCGGCGGGACCATCTCCGCCGACCCGGCGCTTGCCGCGCTTTTCCACCACGACCTGCTTGGTCCGGCCGTGGCTGAAGCTCTGGCGCACGGTTCCGGTTTCGACCCGCGGCTTGAGCGACAAGGTCTTGGTCGGCACACTGAGCGTCTTGTCGCCAGGCGTTTTGGTATCAACCATTCAGCAGTCCTAATCCTGTCTAGTCGTGCGTGACCGCACGGGTCTGTATTGGCGAATTCTTGTCCAAGTTCTTGGCCGCAGTTCTGTCGTCGTCCGCCATCCGGTATTGGACCAGCAACTGGCTACGTGACAGGAACGTGTCGCTCGCCGGGCCCGCGAGCAGGGCAGCATGTATCACATTTGACCGCCCTAGTGCCAAATCCAATTGCTCGGAAGTCAGCATATTAACTATGGCGATTTCGGCCGATTTGCCGTCGTTCCGGCGATTTTGCCCGATCAGGGCGTCCAATTTGCGGATTCCGTCGGCGGCCCCGTCGCTGGCGTGGATCAACGCCCTGACCGGGGCACTGGCATGGCCTTGGACCTGCCGCTGGAGGGCATCGGCAACCTTGGTGAAACCGGAGATGACCTGTCCCGCTTTGGCAGCTACCGCAAGCGCCTCGACGGCAAACCGCGCCAGCAAGGCCTCGGTATCCGCGGCAAGCGTCGCCGCCACACGGACGTCGCGCTTGAAGCCCTTGCTGAAATGGTGACGCCGCACCGCTTCCGCAACAGCGGAACGGAAGGCGGAAATCCAGAGGCCGCGGCCGGGAAGCTTGCGCTTGAGGTCCGGGATGACCTCGCCGGACGGGGCGACGACAAAACGGATCAGTTCGTCGATCGGCCGTACGTCCCGGCTGACCGCGCACATCCGCATGGTCGCGGACCTGTCGGTCCGCGGTCCATGGTCGAGTTCGGGGTCGGCAACAGCGAGCATACGGGCGACATGGCTCCGGTCGTCAGGCGGGTTGATCTTCGGGGCTTGCGGCCTCTTCGGTCTTCTTGTCGAGATCGGCCTGCGTGATCCAGCCGGCGAGCACGCGCGCTTGCATGATCATGGCTTCGGCATCATCGCGCGAGATGTCGTTGCCGTCGAGGATGCCCGCATGCTTGGTCGGCTCGCCGCCTTCCTTGCGCTCGGTCCAGCCGACCAGGTCGTCGGTGGCGCACCCGGCGAGGTCTTCGATGGTCTTGATTTCGTTCTCGCCGAACTTCACCAGCATCTTCGAGGTCACCCCCGGCACCGTCTTCAGAGCGTCATCCACGCCGAGTTCCTTTCGCTTGTCTTCGAGTTCGGTTTCGAGCTGATCCAGATATTCCTTGGCGCGATTTTGCAACTCGGTCGCCGTCTCGTCGTCAAAGCCTTCGATGCCGGCCAGTTCCCGGACATCGACCATCGCCAGTTCCTCCACCGAGGTGAAGCCTTCGGAGGCAAGCAACTGGCCGACGACTTCGTCGACATTGAGGGCCTCCATGAACACGCGGGTGGAATTTTCGAAGTCGGCCTGACGGCGTTCGGATTCTTCCTGCTCGGTGAGAATGTCGATGTCCCAGCCGGTCAGTTGCGAGGCGAGGCGCACGTTCTGGCCGCGCCGGCCGATCGCGAGCGACAGCTGGTTGTTGGTGTCGGGCACCACGACCTCGATCCGCTCGCGGTCTTCGTCGATCACGACCTTGGAGACTTCGGCCGGAGCGAGCGCATTGACCACGAAGGTTGCGATATCGGGCGACCAGGGAATGATGTCGATCTTCTCGCCCTGCAATTCGTTGACCACGGCCTGCACGCGCGATCCGCGCATGCCGACGCAGGCGCCGACCGGATCGACCGACGAATCGCGGGAAATCACGCCGATTTTCGCGCGCGATCCGGGATCGCGGGCCACCGCCTTGATCTCGACAATGCCGTCATAGATTTCCGGCACTTCCTGCGCGAACAGCTTCGCCATGAATTGCGGATGGGTGCGGGAGAGGAAAATCTGCGGCCCGCGGGTTTCGCGGCGGACGTCGAAAATATAGGCGCGGACGCGGTCGCCGTTGCGGAACACTTCGCGCGGCAGCATCTCGTCACGCCGCACGATAGCTTCGCCACGGCCGAGATCGACGATCACGCTGCCATATTCGACGCGCTTGACGATGCCGTTGACGATATCGCCGATGCGGTCCTTGAATTCCTGATATTGCCGGTCGCGCTCGGCCTCGCGCACCTTTTGCACGATCACCTGCTTGGCCGATTGCGCCGCGATGCGGCCATATTCCAAAGGCGGCAGCGTGTCGGCGATGGTGTCGCCGATCTGTGCGCCGGGGTTGGCGCGGCGGGCATCCTCCAGCGAAATCTGGTTCGACGAGTTTTCGACCTGCTCGACCACCAGCATGTGGCGGGACAGTCGCAGCTCGCCTTTTTTGGCGTCGATCTCGGCGTGGACGTCGGTCTCGGAGCCGTAACGGGCGCGCGCCGCCTTGGCGATCGCGTCTTCCATCGCCGAGATGACGATGCCGCGGTCGATCGACTTTTCGCGCGCAACCGCGTCTGCGATTTGCAGCAATTCGAGCTTATTGGCGCTGACGGCCATGGCTAGTCTCCTCTATCGGGATCGAAATCGCCCTGGCGCGCTCTTGTCGCGGCGAGGCGGTGTTGCTTGGTGTTCTTCGGAGCCGGCTTCTTCGCCGGTTTCGGCTTGTGACGTTCAGCGTGCGGAGCCGGTGGCGGCTCCAGCCCGAGGCTGCGCTTCAATTCGCGCTCGGCTTTCTTGCCGCGCCGCATCGATTCCGCGATCAATTCGTCGGTGAGGACAAGCCGTGCCTCAGCGATATCTTCCATCGTAAGCAATACGTCAGCTTCCTCGCCAGCCTTGGTGTCATCGCGATGCAGCCGTACCGCGTCGCCCTCAACACCGCCCAGCGCGCCGCGGAATCGTTTGCGCCCTTCGTGGGCAACCGCCATCTCGATTTTCACGAGGTGACCGGTAAAGCGCTCAAAGTCCGAGCGGCGCACCAGCGGGCGATCGATTCCCGGTGAAGAAATCTCCAGCCGGTAGGCGCGGTCGATCGGGTCGGCGATATCTAGTACCGGGGACAGCGCCCGCGAGACGGCCTCGCAGTCCTCGATCTGCATCGATCCGTCGGGCCGTTCCGCCATGATCTGGACGGTGCAGCCGGCCTCGCCCGAAATCTTGATCCGAACCAGCCGATAGCCCATGCCCTGCAAGACGGGAGCTGCGACCGCCGACACGCGGGCCGCGGCGCCCGGCTCGATGACGAGGCGCGGCTCGGCGAGCAGGGCGGTTTCAGCGGAACCAGGCGTTGGATCGGTCATATCCAGGGTCAAATTGGCCTTCGGGACGGTTTGCTTTTCGGTCTTCCGCGCGTGTCCATGTCGGGTTCCAGGACCTCATTCGGCCCACATCCCTTCAGGTAATAAAAAAGAGCGGGTCCGGAGGGGCCCACTCTCAATACTCGATCGTATGAGAACTGTAAGTTGACGGCGATATAGCGGTTTTCCGCCGGTCCGGCAAGGCCCGCCGCACCGCATGCCGCTAATTTTGCAGGGCTCCGGAGCGTGTCCGGTCTAACCCTTCCTTCACCATCGGAACATTAAATGGTCGGGCAGCCTGCGCTTGGCCGGCTAAGTGTGTTCCATGACCATCGCCACGCCGTTGATCCCCGGGCTAGATGAAATCATCAAGCGCGGCGATCCCAAACGCCTCGCTGCGGTGAGCCGCGGGATCGCCGACCTGTTCGTACAGGGATCGGCCGGTTTCCAGCCCAGTCATATCGAGCTGTTCGATCAGCTTTTGACCGGCATCGTCCCGCAAACCGAAATAGCGGCCCGTGCCGATGTTGCCGAGCGCATATCCGCCGTCGCCAATGCGCCGCCGATGCTGATCGGGCGTCTCGCGCGCGAAGACAACATATCGATCGCGGGTCCCGTGCTGCGCCGGTCGCCGGTGCTCGGCGAACAGGCGCTGGTCGAGATTGCGCGCATGAAGGGCCAGGATCATCTGCTCGCGATGACGGAGCGGCCGAAGCTTTCTCCCGGCCTTACCGACGTGATGGTTCAGCGCGGTGAACGCGATGTGATCAGGCGCGCGGCCGGCAACAAGGGCGCGACGTTTTCAACCGTGGGCTATTCGGCGCTGGTCAAACGCGCCGCCAAGGACGGTGTCCTCACGATTACCGTCGGACAGCGTAACGATCTGCCGGATCGGCTGCTGAAGGAACTATTGACGGGATCGGTTGATGTCGTGCGTCGCCGGCTGTTCGACATGGCGGACCCGGCAAGGCAGGCCGCGGTTGCGCGGGCCATGAGCGAGATGTCAGCCAGGACGGAGCAGCCCGATAAGCAGCGGGACTTCGCACCGGCGCAGCGGACGATCCTTTCGCTGTACCGTGCCGGCGATCTCGACGAAGCGGCGCTGCTTGGCTTTGCAAAGTCATTCCGGTACTCCGAATCGGTCGCAGCCTTGTCGGCAATGTCGGGCGTACCGATCGCGGCGGTCGATCGCCTGATGTCCGGCGACCGCCATGACCCCATCCTGATCATTGCGAAAGCGATCGGGCTCGAATGGCCGACGGTACGCGCGCTGGTCCTGTTGCGGCTCGGGCCGGCACGCATACCCGCCTCGGCCGATATCGAAAATGTGCGGGCGAACTATATGCGGTTGGCGCCCTCGACCGCGGAGCAGGTCGTCAGTTTTTGGCGGGCGCGCGAAACGGCGTGATTTGAGTCTGTCATTCCGGGGCGATGCGAAGCATCGCCCCGGAATGACGTTGGTAGACTAGCCGGTCTTTTTGAAAATCAGATACGCCGCGTTGCGGCCTTCGCGCTCGGCCTTGCGGCCATATCGCGTCATCGTGTAGTCCGGCCAAGGTTCGCGCCAATCGACGGCGCGTTCCGCCGTCCAGAGAAAATCGGGCACACGCATGAAATGCGAAAGGGTCCAGGCGCAATAGTCGCTGATGTCGCTGACAAAACGAAATTCGCCATCGTGAGACAACGCGCGCGCCATGGCGGCAATGGTCGCGTCTTGCACGAAGCGTCGCTTCCAGTGCCGCCGTTTTGGCCACGGGTCGGGATGGATCAAATCGATCCGTGCCAGCGACTGCGCCGGAGCCCACGCCAGCAATTCGGAAGCATCGCCGGCAAACAGCCGGATATTGCCGACATCGCCGGCCTCGATCAGCGTGAGGATTTTTGCCATGCCGTTGACATAGGGCTCGCAGCCGATGAAGCCGGTATTCGGAAAGGCGCGCGCCTCAGCGATCAGATGCTCGCCGCCGCCAAATCCGATTTCGAGTCGGACATTGCCGACGGGGATATCAAACAGCCCGGCCAGGTCCGCCGCCGCGGGGCTGCCGATGTCGAGCGCGAGCCGTGGCAGCAAATGCGCGATGAGATCAGCCTGGTGGCTGCGCAGTTTGTGGCCCTTGCGACGGCCGAAGAACGCACGCTGCGCCTGGGCGGTCGCATCGGCCGCCGGCGCCGGTCGGCTTTCATCATCGTCGTTTCGCCCGTTCATCGCAGCGTCTGGTAAAGCCGATGCAGCAGCCTCGTTCGCGGCTCGATCGATGAAATATACATCTGCTCGTAGTGGGTATGTGCGCCCTCACCGTCGACCCCAAGGCCGTCGAGGGTTGCGGTAAGGGGCGCGGTAAAATTGCCGTCCGAGCCGCCGCCGCTATAGCTGTCGCGCAGCTCAAAGCCGATTTCGGCGGCGAGCGTTCTGGCATGTTCGAACAGCGCCGTGCCGGCGTTGCTTTTCTCATACGGCGGACGATTTAATTCGCCCGTCACCCTGACGCTGACGCCCTCGGTCCTGGACGTCAGACCCAATATTTTAGGCACCAGTTGCTCGGCATCCGCCAGCGTGGGGACGCGCATGTCGACTTCGGCATAGGCTTCTTCGGGGATCACGTTCGGCTTGGTGCCGCCTCGGACGACGCCGACATTCACTGTTACGCCGCGCGCAAGATCGTTCATTGCCTCAAGCGTCTGAATGATGTTGCCGAGTTCCCGGATCGCGCTGCGGCCGTCTTGCGGCCTCGTGCCGGCATGAGAGGGTACGCCCTTGATGAACACTTCAAAACGCGCAACGCCCTTGCGGCTGGTGACGATCTTGCCGCCGTCGCGCGCCGGCTCCGTCACCAGAACATATTTCGCCTTGCGCCCCTCGGCCTCGATCAATGCGCGCGACGTCGGGCTGCCGATCTCCTCATCGGAAACGTAAAGATGGGTAATGCCGAGTGGCGAAGTTTCGTCTTGGGCGCAGAGCTCGCGGAACGCGTGAAAAGCCAGGTAAGCGCTGCCCTTCATGTCATAGATGCCGGGACCGAAGGCGCTATCACCCTTCACGTGAAACGGCAGGCGCTCGATAAATCCAAGCGGATGCACCGTGTCGAGATGACTGAGAATGAGAATTCCGGGTTGCTGCCGGCCCCATGATGATCGTGCCACGATATGATCGCCACATCCGGAATGTCCGGCGATACGCTCCACAATTGCCGGCAAGCCGCGATAACCGTCGGCGACCACCGTCGCGAGCGTGTTGACCTGATCAGGCGCGTCAGTCGGCGTCTCGATTTCGACCCAGCGGCGGATGCCCTCGAGGATCACATCGGTATTGAAGGGGCGGGTAGATGCCGTCGGCATGTTGCTGCCTTGTTTGATTCAGCCTTGCTTGCTCCCGCGCGTGCGCGGAAAGCCAAGGTCGGTTCAATAGCATTATTGCCGATCCCGACAACGGGGGAACTTGCGGATCAGCGCTTGTCCGCACTCTCGTGGGAGGCGATCTGCTCGACCAGTTCGACGATGCTGCGCCGAAGCTTGGCGTCGGCAATGCGCGTGAAGGCGCGGGTCAGCGCCAGGCCCTCTGACGTCGCCAGAAAGTCGGAGATGTAGGACGGAGACGGGGCCTCGATCGTGCCGTCCGCGTTTGCCGTGCCGCTTGGGCCGCCCTCGAACAAGAACGACACCGGGATCTGAAGTATCTCGGCGATCTGCTGGATGCGGCTAGCGCCGACGCGATTGGTTCCCTTCTCGTATTTCTGCACTTGCTGGAAGGTCAGGCCGAGCGCATCGCCGAGCTTTTCCTGGCTCATGCCCAGCATGATGCGACGCATGCGCACACGGCTGCCGACATATTTGTCAACAGGGTTGGGCGCTTTGGTCGACATCGCCAACGCTCCTCAGGACTACGGTGCACGGTGGGGCAAGAACTGGCGGATTATGCCTGAGGCACTGATCCCGTCAAACCCCGCGAGGTGTGAAGTCATGAGTGATAGTGACGCTGCGGCGCTATTTCGCGGTGCGACGCCGGATCACGAAGAGCCATGCGGCCGCAAGGATGATCAGGAGCGGAATGTCGCCCGCGCGTGCATAAGGCGTCGGAGGGATTGCGGCAGGCAGGCCCGAATCCAGCACCCCTTCCTGCCCAAGTCCGAGCCGGGCGACGACGCGCCCCAACGGATCGATGACGGCGGAGATACCTGTATTTGCTGCACGAACCAGCGGCAGCCCTTGCTCGATGGCGCGCAGGCGCGCCTGCTGGAGATGCTGATAGGGGCCGGTGGAAATTCCAAACCAGCCGTCATTGGTGAGGTTGACGATCCAGCCCGGACGGTCATTGCGTTCGACAACATCACCGGGAAACACAGCCTCATAGCATATTAGAGGTAGCATTCGGGGTGCGTTCGGCACGTCCATGCTGTGTCGGCGCGTGCCAGGAATAAATCCGCCCTGAACCTTCGTCAGTTGTTCAAAGCCGATTTTTTCCATCCAGTCCTGGAGGGGCAGAAATTCGCCGAACGGCACCAGATGCAGCTTGTCGTAGACCGACAGCACGTTGCCTTCATGGTCGATGACGTAAATCGAATTGTAAGCGCGCGTGATCCGCGTGCCGGGCGGCACGTCGGGGGCACGCACCGAGCCGGTGATCAAAACGCTTCCCTTGGGCAACAGATCGGCGATCTCTGCCATCACGTCGGCTTCACGGGTCAGGAAAAACGGGAACGCCGATTCCGGCCAGATCAGGATGTTGACGTCGCGTACGCCGGTCGACTGCGGTCCGGAGGCGCGGTCGGACAGCGTCAGATACTTCTTCATCACCTCCGCCTTGGCGGAATAGTTGAATCTCGCATCCTGCTGCAAGTTGGGCTGCATGATCCGCAGTTTGGGATTGGCAAGCATGACCGTCGGGTGCTGGCTCAGACGCAGGGCGCCGAAGATCGTCATGGCGAGCAGCACAACAAGCGCCAATGCCGGCGCGATCCATGGCTTTCGTCCGCGGGATGTGCCGTCGATCAGGACCGCAGGGCTTGCGAAAATCGCGACGGCCAGAAATGTCATGCCCCATAGGCCGATCAGCGACGAGGCCTGCGCGAGCGCCAGCGGCTCGGTCAAAGCGTAGCCGAGCGTATTCCAGGGAAAACCCGTGAGCGCGTGGCCGCGGAGCCATTCGCTCATGGTGAGGCTCGCGGCAAGCGCGATCACGCGCGAAGCATCCCGGGTCCAGAACAGCCGCGCGAGCGCAAAGCCGAGCGCCGTGAACAGCGCGAGATAGGCCGGCAGTCCCAGGATGGCGAATGGCAGCAACCAGGCGAAGGTCGATGCGTCGACCAGAAAGGCGTAGCCGATCCAGTAAAGTCCGGGCACGAAATAGCCCAGCCCGAACCACCAGCCGGTCATCGCGGCGGCCGGTACGCCGCGCCACCTTCCGGCGCCCGCGCCGTCGATTTGCCAGACCGCGACCGGGAAGGTCAGAAACAGAATGGGCCAGGCGTTGAACGGCGCCATGGCAAGCGCGGAAAGCGCGCCGGCGGCGAGCGCAATCGCAGCGCGCTTCCATCCCCATGCCAGGATGATCGCAAGACCGACGCTGCGAAATTTGCCGGAAATGGTCACGACGACGCGGCTCCGTCGCCGGGCGGATTGCCGGGGTCACCGGGTTGCGCAGCGTCGGGTGCGGTTTCACGCCGGCGGCTTTCGCGCTGGGTGCGCGGCGGCGCGCGTTCCTTCCGCGTGGCGATGCGCAGGCGCTTGACCCGCCGCGGGTCGGCATCGAGCACCTCGATTTCGAAATTGCCGGGTCCGGAAATGACTTCGCCGCGTACCGGCAGGCGGCCGACATGGGTGACGAGAAAGCCGCCCAGCGTTTCGACTTCCTCGCCAGCTTCGCCGGTCACGAACTCTTCTCCGATGACGGAGCGGACATCGTCGAGGCTGGCGCGCGCGTCCGCAATGAAGGAATTATCCGCTTGCCGGACGATCGACGGCGGCTCGTCGCTGTCGTGTTCGTCGTCGATCTCGCCGACGATCTGTTCGACAATGTCTTCGATCGAAACCAGCCCGTCGGTGCCGCCATATTCGTCGACGACCAGCGCCAGATGGATGCGTGAGGCCTGCATCTGCGCCAGCAGATCGATCGCCCGCATCGAGGGCGGCACGAACAGCAATTTGCGGATGATGTTGGCCTCCGACAGCGGCAGCGCCAGATCGACCGAGCGCAGGTCAAGACCGGCGGCCTGCGGTTTTTCAAGTGACGCTTTTTTTGTCCTGGCCTTGCTTTTGGGCTTTGCGGCCCGCGCCGTCATGAACGCAAGCAGATCGCGGATATGGACGATGCCTTCGGGGTCGTCGAGAGTTTCGTTGTAGACGACGAGCCGCGAGTGCGCGGCGCTTTCGAACAGGCTCATCAATTCGCTGAGCGGAATATCGCGCTTGACCGCGACGATATCGGCGCGGTGGATCATGACATCCGCGATCCGTCGTTCGTGCAGCGAAAGGATATTGCGCAGCATGGTGCGCTCAACGGCGGAAAAACCGACTTCATCGGGCTGAGAGGTGTCGAGCACGACTTGCAGGTCGTCGCGGACCGATCCCGGCTTCCAGCCGAACAACGAGCGGATCGCCCGTATCAGCCAATTGTCCGCGGTGGAGCGCATGACCTCGCCCTCCTGCACGACGGCAGGCAGGTTGCGCGTGTTGCGCGGATTGTCGTGGGTCGGGTCGGAGTCCGGCATGTTAATCGGTCCGTTCCGCATAGGGATCGGGAATGCCGAGTTGTGACAGGATCTCCCGCTCGAGCGATTCCATGGTCTCGGCTTCCTGGTCCTTTTCGTGATCGTGGCCGATCAGGTGCAGGAAACCATGAATCGCAAGATGGCTGAGATGATGCTCGAACGGCTTCTGCTCTTCGTCTGCTTCTCGACGGGTGGTTTCATAGGCAATGGCGATATCGCCCAGCATCCGCGGCGCGTCGTCCGGTTCGCGTGGGCCGCGCGGCTGCAAGGCCGGAAACGACAGTACGTTGGTCGGCTTGTCGATGCCGCGCCAGTTGCGATTCAGCGTTTTGATGCCGGCGTCGTCGGTCAGCATGACGGCGAGTTCGCTATCGCCGACGTCGGCCGCGACAAACTCGGCCGCGGCCGCAATCGCGCGGTCGATCGTGGCCTCCGCTTCCGGCTCGACCTGCCAGCAGTCGGCGACGACAAGAATCTCGGTGATCGGAAGCGCGGACGGTGCCATCAGTTCGGAGTTCTGGTTGTGACGGTGGTTTTAAGCCGCGTGTTCGTCACGTCTTGCCGGCTGCCGGCCGTTGCGGCTTTCCTTCATAGGCCGCCACGATCCGTGCCACCAGCTCATGACGGATCACGTCTTCGGCGGTGAAATGAACCTGGGCAATGCCCGTCACCCCGTCGAGCAACCTGGCGGCTTCCGCAAGCCCGGAGGTCTGCCCGTTCGGCAGGTCGACCTGGGACGGATCGCCGGTGATGATCATACGGCTGTTTTCGCCGAGCCGCGTCAGGAACATCTTCATCTGCATGGACGTGGTGTTCTGCGCCTCGTCGAGAATGATGGCGGCGTTGGTCAGCGTGCGGCCGCGCATGAAAGCGAGCGGCGCGATTTCGATTTCGCCGGTCTGCAGCGCGCGCTCGACGATGCGCGAGTCCATCAGGTCGTAGAGCGCATCGTAAATCGGCCTTAGGTAAGGATCGACCTTCTCGCGCAGGTCGCCGGGCAGGAAGCCCAATCGCTCGCCGGCTTCGACCGCGGGGCGCGACAGGATGATGCGATCGACTTCCTTGCGTTCGAACAGTTGCGCGGCATGGGCGACCGCAAGCCAGGTTTTGCCGGTGCCTGCCGGGCCGATGCCGAATACCAGTTCGTGGCGCTTCAGCGCACGGATATAGGAGTCCTGGGCGGCGGTGCGCGCCCGCACCGGGCGCTTGCGCAGGTTGATCGTCTCGAACGAGGACTTGGCGGCCTTGGCGTCGAATTCGAACAGCGAGCCTTGCGCGATCACGGCACGGATCGCGCCCTCGACGTCGCCCTGGGCGATATCCTGTCCCTGGCTCGCCTGCGCATAAAGCGTCTCCAGCACGCGACGCGCGGCATCGCAGCCGTCGCGCGATCCGCCGACCGTGATGTGGTTGCCGCGTGAATCCACCACGACGCCGAGCCGCCGCTCGATCAAGGCGAGATTTTGTCCGTAAGGTCCGACCAGCGCGGACGCCGCGCGGTTGTCGTCGAAGTCGATGACAAATTGAGTCTCGGGCGGAGCTTGCATGTCGCGATCTGGTTTGCGGCTGGGAGCGAGCGAAGGTGAATCCGATGCGCTTTTGGGCAAGGGTTCAGGCTCCGATTCGCGTTTCAGATGAATTGACGAGGGGCGGTGTGCCGGGAGCTGAAGCCGGCACTGGGGCCGCAAGCTCGCCGAGCAGGCTGTAGCGCTCGAGGCTTTCGATTCTGACCGGCAGGACTTGTCCGATAATCGTTTCCGGCGCCATCACATGAGCGGGCTGAAGATAGGCGGTTCGGCCGACCATCTGGCCCGGATTGCGGGCCGCCCTCTCGAACAACACATCGACCGTGGTTCCAATCGAGGCCATGTTGAAGGCCGATTGCTGATTGTCGATCAATTCCTGAAGCCGCGCCAATCGCCCGTCCATCTCTTCCGCTGACACCATCTCCCGCATTTCCGCCGCCGGCGTGCCGGGCCGCGGCGAATACTTGAACGAATAAGCGCCAGCGTACCCGATTTGTGTGACCAGAGCGAGAGTGGCCCGAAAATCTTCTTCTGTCTCGCCGGGGAAGCCAACGATAAAATCTGATGAAAATGCAATGTCTTGGCGGACGGCGCGAAATTGATCGACGGCGCGCCGGTAATCTCTAGCGGTATGTTTGCGGTTCATGGCCGCGAGTATCCGGTCCGAGCCGGATTGCACCGGCAGGTGCACGAACGGCATCACCGCCGGGATGTCGCGATGGGCTTCGATCAGCGTCTCGTCGATATCGCGGGGATGGCTTGTCGAGTAACGCAGGCGGATGATGCCGGGAATCCCCGCCAGGTAATGCAGCAGCGTGCCAAGCGTCCACGTTCGCCCATCCGGCCCCTCGCCGTGATAGGCGTTGACGTTCTGGCCGATCAGGGTGATTTCGCGCACGCCGTGATCGGCGAGACGTTTCACGTCGTCGATGATCTTTGCCACTGGCCGTGACACTTCGGCGCCGCGCGTATAGGGCACCACGCAGAAGGTGCAGAACTTGTCGCAACCTTCCTGGATGGTGACGAAAGAAGAGATGCCGCGCGCGCGAATCGTGTCCGGCTTCGGCGGCGGCAGGAATGCGAATTTGTCTTCGGCCGGAAATTCGGTCTCCAGCGCGTGGCCTTCTCTGTCGGCGCGGGCAAGCAGCTCCGGCAAATGATGATAGCTCTGCGGCCCGACCACGACATCGACGACCGGCGCCCGGCGGATGATTTCGTTGCCTTCGGCCTGTGCCACACAGCCGGCGACCGCGATGTTCATCCGCCGCCCCTGGCGCGCGGCTTCGTCCTTCGCGACCCGGAGCCGGCCGAGTTCGGAATATACTTTCTCGGAAGCCTTCTCGCGGATGTGGCAGGTATTGAGGATGACGAGATCGGCATCGTCGACGCGGGCGGTCTCGACAAAGCCTTCGCCCGCCAGCGTGTCCGCCATGCGCTGCGCATCGTAGACGTTCATCTGACAGCCATATGACTTGATATGGAGCTTGCGGGGCAATTTCATGGAAACCGGAATGTTGCGTTGAAACGGCGTCGCTGCCGCCGTCTCAGGATTTATCGTCGTCCAGCGGGACGCAATAGAGTTCCAGCCGGTGGTCGACCAGCTTGTAGCCGAGTTTGCGGGCAATCTCGGCCTGCAACTTCTCGATCTCCTCGGAGGTGAATTCGATCACCTTGCCGTCGCGCAGGTTGATCAGATGGTCGTGATGGCTGTCGCGCATCTGCTCGTAGCGGGCGCGGCCCTCGCGAAAATCGTGCCGTTCGATGATGCCGGCATCCTCGAACAGCTTCACCGTGCGATAAACTGTCGAGATCGAAATCTTGTCGTCGACGGCGACACAGCGGCGGTACAACTCCTCGACGTCGGGATGATCCTCCGCTTCCGCCAGTACGCGTGCAATGACGCGGCGCTGCTCGGTCATGCGCATGCCGGTCGCCGCACAACGCGCTTCGATGCCGGTAGCGGTGAGCGCTGGGGAGGATTTGAGCGCGGTCATCTCGGGAGGTCACCTGGGTACTTTAGGCGGTTGGCGCTGATCATAACACGTTCTGCCATCGCGCAAATGTCACGACAAGTCGCGCCGCATCAGCAGTGCATTCAAGGCTTCGCCGCCGCCTTGCTGGTAATAGCGCTCGCGGCGGCCGACGACGCTAAATCCGGCCCGCTGATAGAGCCGGCGGGCCGGCTTGTTATTTTCTTCCACTTCCAGAAATACTGTCCGGATCCCCCGGCCGGCGAGGTGGCCCAGATGGGTCAAGAGCAGGGTGTTGGAAAGCCCGCGGCCGCGGTGGGTTCCGGCCACCGCAATTGACAGGATCTCGGCCTCGTCGGCCGCCATTCGCGACACCGAAAAACCGATGATTTTTCGCCTCATTCTGAGGCGGTGGACCAGCGTATTGCGCTCGCTCAGCAGGCGCTCGAATTCGTCTTCACCCCATCCCCGGTGAAAGGATGCGCTGTGGATTTGGGCAAGCGCCGCGGTGTCGCGGGGCCCGGCGGGTTCGACCACCGCCTGTTCATCGCCCCATAATCCAGAGAGCCACGAGATCATGGGGAAGCGGGCGGAGCGGTTCCTGCGAGCGGCCTGTTGGGCGCCTTGGCGTCGGGGGCTCGCAGATAGAAGGGGCGGGCTGGCGCCGTATTCGGGCTGACCGCAGCCCCAAGCCATCCCACCCAGGAGATGTCGGGCGCGGGCTGCATATCGACCTTGAACGGCGGAGCCGCGTGCGCAGGCCAGCGGTCAGCGATAATGCCGGCGGCATTTCCCACCAGAACCGGCGTGCCGAAACGCGAGGTGTCGAGCGCTTCCGCTATCGGCGCGACACGTGGCCTTACCAGCGCACTTCCATTGCCGCTGACGACCTGAAGATAGACGTGATCATGCCGGGCATCGATCGCAGAAACCACTGGATGTTCGGCGTTCCGGCTGACGATGGGCGCGGCATAGGCCGTCAATGTCGTGACGCCGACCACGGGAATGTTGGCGGCGAGCGCGATACCGCGTGCGGCCGATAGACCAACCCGAAGCCCGGTAAAGCTTCCGGGGCCGGTGGTCACAGCAATACGGTCAAGTTCCGTGAACGCGGTTCCTGATGCGGCAATCACGCGTCCGATCAGCGGCATCAACGCTTCGGCGTGGCCGCGTTTCATGGCCTGCGATTCCTGCGCGATCAGCTTGCCGGCCTCGGTGTCGAGCACCGCGGCGGCGCAGGCGTCAAGCGCTGTGTCGATGGCGAGGATCAGCATCGGGGAGCGAATAGCGAGTAGTGAGTAGCGAATAGAAGGGCAAGATCAGCCGCCGCTTGTCGTTCAGGACTGTTCGCTATTCGCCATTCGCTATTCGCCATTCGCCGTCTCACATCGGCCGCACTTCGGTCACCTCGGGCACGAAGTGCCGCAACAGGTTCTGGATGCCGTGCTGCAAGGTCGCCGTGGACGAGGGGCAGCCCGCGCACGATCCCTTCATGTTGAGATAGACGATGCCGTCCTTGAAGCCGCGGAAGGTGATGTCGCCGCCGTCATTGGCGACCGCCGGCCGTACCCGCGTTTCGATCAGGTCCTTGATCACCTCGACCGTCTCTGCATCGGCCTCGTTGAAGAATTCATCGGCTTCGTCCGCGGCCTCGTCACTGCCCGCACTGCCGTCAGCGAGCAATGGCGCGCCCGACATGTAATGTTCCATGATGGCGCCGAGGATCGCCGGCTTGAGGTGCTGCCAGTCGCTGTCGTCCTTGGTGACGGTGACGAAGTCCGAGCCGTAAAAAACGCTCGTGACCCCGGATACGCTGAACAGCCTTTCGGCGAGTGGCGAACGGCTGGCGGCTTCGCGGCTGGAAAACTCCATGGTGCCGTTGTCCAGCACGGTGCGCCCCGGAATGAACTTCAGGGTGGCGGGATTGGGCGTGGCTTCAGTCTGAATAAACATCGTTTTCTCCGGCATCGCCGGTTAAAGGCCGGCGTGTGAGGTCTGTCTATCAGATGGCGACGGGGAAAGCACGGTCAAGGGTGAAAATCCGGCCTGATAACAGCGGATTGGCGAGGCCTGAACGTTAAGAAAGCGCGTCGATTTCGGCGTCGCTGAGGTCGCCGGGAACGATCACGATCGGGATCGGGAAGGTACCGACGGCAGCGGTCATCGCGCTGATGAGCGGTCCTGGGCCCTCAGGGCCCGGATTGGCGGCCAGAACCAGGATGGCGATGTCGACATCCTTTTCGATCACGTCGATCACCTGCTCGGTCGGGTCGCCTTCGCGGATCACCCGCTCGGGTGTGATCGCGGCAATGCCGTTGGCGCGGCCGGCGGCACGATCGAGCGCGGCGTTGGCGTCCTCCACTGCCTCGGCGTGCATGATGTCGGCCACCCCCAGCCATTGCTGATTTTGGTCCTCGATCTCGACGATCCGGAGCATCACCACGCCACCGCCCGCCCGTATCGCCCAGCGGCTCGCATAATAAACCGCGCGATCCCATTCGGCGGTGTCGTCAACGATAACCAGGCATTTCGGCTTGTGACCCGTCTCGTAGCTGCGTCGCTGGGTGATCATGCATGTTCCGAAGCTGCAACAGGCAAATCATATGCTGCCATGGCGCGGCTATTCCCGACAAGCGGGGACGGCCATTTGTTTTCGCGGCGCAGCGAGAGTGCGCCGCGGTATTTTTTATACGGCTATGGAACTAACCCTTCCGGATAAAGCCGAGGATGTCTCTCGTAAGCTTCATGGTTTGGTCGGCGATGGCCCGCGCGCGGTCGGCGCCGTCGACCAGGATGGCATCGACATGGCCGGGGTCTGCGACCAGCCGCTTCATCTCGGACGCAATCGGCGACAGTTTTGTAACGCAAAGCTCAACCAGCGAATTCTTGAAGCTGGAGAACTGTCCGCCGCCGAACTCGCCGAGGATGTCGGCCTTGGTGCGGCCTGCCAGAGCGGCATAAATCCCGACCAGATTGTCGGCCTCGGGCCGGCTATCCAGGCCCTTTTCTTCCGACGGCAACGGTTCGGGATCGGTCTTCGCCTTGCGGATCTTCTGCGCGATGGTGTCGGCATCGTCGGTGAGGTTGATGCGCGAATTATCCGACGGGTCCGACTTCGACATCTTCTTGGTGCCGTCGCGCAAGGACATCACGCGCGTCGCGGGCCCGGTGATCAGGGGCTCGGGCTGCGGGAAAAACAAACCGTCATTGATGCCGTGGCCGCGGATCGAGTCACCGAAGTCGTTGTTGAACTTCTGTGCGATATCGCGCGACAGCTCGAGGTGCTGCTTCTGGTCTTCGCCGACGGGCACATGCGTGGCGCGATACAGAAGAATGTCGGCTGCCATCAGCACCGGATAATCATAGAGCCCGACGGAAGCGTTCTCGCGATCCTTGCCGGCCTTCTCCTTGAATTGGGTCATGCGGTTGAGCCAGCCGACCCGCGCCACGCAATTGAATATCCATGCCAGTTCGGTATGGCCGGTCACCTGGCTCTGGTTGAACACGATGTGCTTCTTCGGATCGATGCCGGAGGCGATGAAAGCCGCGGTGACCTCGCGGGTGTTGCGCGCGAGTTCCGTCGGGCCACCCCAGACGTCGATGCCTTGGGTGATCGCGTGCAGATCGACGACGCAGTAGAGGCAATTATGCGTCTCCTGCAATTTCACGAAATTGACGATGGCGCCGAGATAATTGCCAAGATGCAAATTACCGGTCGGCTGCACGCCTGAGAAAACCCGTTCAACAATCGCCATGGTCAGTTTCCGAAAGCCTTATATCGCGCTTGGCGCCGTCCATTGCCATGCAAGTCTTGCCCGCGCAAGCTTTCAAGCCCCGGTTTGGCGGAGCGCCTTGATCGCGTCAACCCAGCTGATCACGCCGAGCAGGGCCAGAAACAGGCCATAAACCGCCATTCCACCCGCAATCAGCGTGGCTACCAGCAACACATGCAAAGGTGCGGACGCGCTGGCGGCGGATGCCAGCGCTAACGGGGCCAACAGCCAGAGCAGCCCGCCCATCGCAAGCGCTGCCGCCACAATGCGCGGCAGCCGGCTTCGCGCTGCGACATCGATCGAGAAGCCAAACGTGGCAAGGCCGTGCCGGATCAACACCAGCGCGCTGCTCCAGGCGCCAATTGCGATCGAGGCCGCGATACCGCGAACGTCGAACAATCGGCCGAGCACGATTGCAAGAACGACCGTGACTGCAAGGCCTTTGAGGGTTGCCCATAGCGGCGTTGACGTATCGCCGCGGGCGAAGAACGCCGGCGACAGCGCCTTGATCAGCACCTGGGCCGGCAGGCCGAGTGCAAGCCACAGCAGCGCACGCGCGGTGCCTGCGGTATCGCTCGTTGCAAAGGCGCCATGTTCGAACAAGAGCCGCACCACCGGCTCGCTCAGCGCCATCAATCCCAGCGTCGCCGGCAGAGCCAGGCCAACCGCGAGTTCAAGGCCACGCGACTGGGCGTGCGTCATCGCGCTTCGGTCGCTGGTGCGTACCGCGCGCGCCAGCTCGGGCACCAGCACGGCGCCGACGGCAACGCCGACGATGCCGAGCGGCAATTCGATCAGGCGATTGGCGAAATAAAGCCATGACACCGCCGAGGGCGAGGTTGATGCGACGATGGCGCCGGCCACGATGAGCAGTTGCGGGCCGGCGCCGGCCACCATGCCGGGGATGGCCTTGGCGAAAAAACCGCGCATCTCTCGATCAAACGTGACGCGCAGCGGTGTGGCAAAATGGTTGCCGCGCGATCGCAGGACAAGGATGAGCAATTGCAACAGTCCCGCAATCCCAACCGTGGCGGCGATCGCGAGCGCCGCATCTGACGCATCCCATCGTTTGAAGGTCAGAACGATCATCACCGCGATCAGGGCGCTATTGAATAACAACGGCGCGAACGCGGTCAGCGCGAACCGGCCGTGCGCATTCAACAGCGCCATCGTCACCGTCGCCGGTCCCGCGAAGGCCAGGTAAGGGAGCATCAGGCGTGCGTCGTTCACGGCAAGGTGCAACGTTGTTTCGCCGGCAAAACCGGGCGCCAACGCCGTGATGATCCAGGGCATCAAAAAGCCAGCCAGCGCGGTTATCACCATCAGCGCCGCGCTGATGGTGCCGAGCACGCGACCGGCAAAGGCGCTGGCGGCGGCTGGCCCTTTTGTCTCCTGGACCGAGAGCCAGATCGGCACCAGTGCGTTATTCAATGCGCCTTCCGTCAACAGTCGCCGCGCGACGTTGACGAGCTGAAACGCGACCAGAAATGCGTCAGTAACGGGACCCGCGCCCAATAAGGCTGCGACCATGGCATCGCGCGCAAAACCAAGCAGGCGCGAGGCCAACGTCCCCGTCGAGACCGTGAGAAACGAGCGAATCATGGGCTTTTATAGCAGAGGCGCCGATTTGAGTTTGCTTGGGGCGCAGGGATCGTGATAGGCGGCTACCACCCGTCAACCGCCTTGGGAAAGATAATGACCGCAGCGAAATACGACGTGCTCGGAATCGGCAATGCCATTTTCGATGTGCTGGTGCAGACCGACGAGGGTTTTCTGAGCCGTCACGGCATGACCAAAGGCGGCATGGCGCTGATCGATCAGGATCGCGCGAGCGCGATTTACAGCGACATGGGACCAGCGACCAAGATGTCGGGCGGGTCGGCGGCCAACACCATTGTTGGTATCGCCAGCCTGGGCGCTCGCGCTGCTTATGTCGGAAAAGTCAGGGACGACGAGGTCGGCCGCTTGTATACGCATGATATCCGCGCCGCCGGCGTCGCTTTTGAGACCAAGCCCGCAGGTAGCGGCCCCGCGACCGGCTGCTCCTACATTCTGGTGACGCCCGATGGCGAGCGCACGATGAACACCTACCTCGGTGCGGCGCAGGAATTGATGCCGGCCGATATCGATGCCGATCAGGTTGCCGCTTCCGCGTTTGTTTATCTCGAAGGCTATTTGTGGGACCCCAAGAGCGCCAAGGAAGCGTTTGTGAAAGCGGCGACAATCGCGCATCAAGCCGGCCGTCAGGTTGCATTGACCCTTTCGGATTCGTTTTGCGTGGACCGTTATCGCAGCGAGTTTGTCGAGCTGATGCGCAACGGCACGGTCGATCTGGTCTTCGCCAATGAGGCCGAACTGCATTCGTTGTATCAGGCGTCCGATTTCGAGACGGCATTAAAGCAATTGCGCAACGATATCGGCCTTGCGGCGGTGACACGAAGCGAAAAGGGCTGCGTTGTTGCGTCAAAGGATGGTGTGACGGCGGTGCCGGCTTTCCCGGTCAAAAAAATCGTCGATACCACGGGCGCGGGCGATCTGTTCGCGGCAGGCTTTTTGTTCGGCCTTTCGCGAAACGCCGGCCATGAGAATGCCGGGCGCCTCGGCGCGCTCGCCGCCGCTGAAGTTATTCAGCACATCGGCGCGCGCCCGCAGGTGTCGCTGAAAGAACTGTCACGGCAAAACGGCCTGCCGGTGTAGCCGTTGGAGGACGAATACCCTCCAAGATCTCCAGTCGGCTCTCTCCCCTTTCTGGAGAGGGGAGTATCACGAACTCCGGCGTAAGCGGCTCACCCCTCCCTAACCCTCCCCCGCAAGGGGGGAGGGAGCGGAGAAGCGCGCAGTTAGTCGTCACGCCGCTCTTTGGCCTGCCGCATCGAGTCCGGCATAGACGCCACGTTCGAAGCCGGCAAAGGCCTCCAGACATTTTCCGTCCGCAAACGGCAACACCTGCATCAGGATCACGCCGGTCACGTCGCGTGCCGGATCGATCCAGAAATAGGTATTGGCAAGACCCGCCCAGGCGAGGCTACCCGGGCTGCGGCCTTCAGGCGTCTTTGCGGTGTTGATCAGGAACGAAAGTCCCCACTTCTTGACCATGCCCGGATAGAGGTCGACATCGTTGGTGTAAGGCGGCATCGCCGAAACCATCTTGGTCACCACGAGGTCCCCGATATTGTTCTGGCTCATGGTGGCGACGGTTTCAGGCTTGAGTACCTGATTGCCGTTGCCGCGGCCCTTGTTGAGGATCATCTGGGTGAACTTGATGTAGTCACCCGCGGTGCCGTAAAGGCCGCCGCCACCCATGTGAAATTCCGGATTTTGTTCGAGCTCAAACGGGAAGGTCTCAAGTTTTCCGTCCGCTCCGCGCGCATGCATGCCCACGAGTCGCTTGCGCATCGCGTCGGTCAATTTGAAGCCGGTGTCGTTCATGCCGAGCGGTGCAAACAGATGGTCGCGCAAGTATGCATCAAGCTTCTTGCCGCTCACGGCCTCCACCGCCTTGCCGACAAAATCGATATTGGTGCCGTATTCCCAGCGCGTGCCAGGGTCCGAGGCGACAGGGGTTTTCAGAGCGGCATTCTGGCAGGTGATGATGCCCGGGATACCGGCCTTCGTCAGATAAGTCGCCATGTCACCGTTCCACATGTCGTAGCAGAAGCCTGCGGTGTGGGTCATCAGTTGCCGAAGCGTGATTGGATTTTTGGCGGCCCGCAGCTTTGGCTCGCCCTTGGCATCGAATCCTTCCAGCACTTGCGGCGCGGCGAGATCGGGCAGCAGCTTGCCGATCGGCGCGTCGAGGGAAAGCTTGCCTTGTTCGACGAGTTGCATCGCTGCCGCTGTCGTGATCGCCTTGGTCATCGAGGCGATCCAGAACACACTATCGGTCGTCATGGTGTCTGGCTTGGACAGGTCACGTTTGCCGAACGCGCCCCGATAGATCACCTCTTTGCCGTTGGCGGCTACGGCGACAACGCCGGGAATTTCCACAGCGTCACTTTTCTGGCGCAAGATCTGGTCGATCTGGGCTTGGCTATGCATGGGATTCCTCCAGGTTATTTTTTGAAACGGTTAATCTTCCTCCCCGGTGTTGTCCCCCGCAAGCGTGGCGTAGCCGGGTCGCGATCTCGTGACCTTCGTTCAACTTGACTGGGGATCAAGGCAAAGCCGCCATAATTTTCAACGAATCCGGCCGCATCGTTGGCGATATCAGGCTGATCGCCGCCATGGATGTGGCGTGGCCTGAAACCGGCCTTCCAGTAATGCGTTCAGATCAAAGCAAAAATGCAGCGCGAATGTTGCATTTGGTCCTCGATGGGATCAAATGAGCCGGGATGGGTGGCGTAAAGGAGATGTCATGATCTCGACCTGGAGCGAATGGAAGCGGTATCCGCGCGTTGGGCGTGGCGAAAACCTCGAAGCCCCGATCTCGCCTGGCATCTATGAAGTCCGCTTCACCGCCACCGGTGCACTGCATTCGTTTGAAGCGGTCGACAACGTTGCCCAGGCACTGGCGCTGTTGCCCGCCGGTTCCAGATCCTGGTTTAGCCGTCGTGGACCGGCGGAAACGCCTGACCTTGAGTATCGTACCTGCGCAACGTCCACCAAGGCGGATGCCAAGGCTGCGGCTGACCGCATGATCGGGCGGCGCGAAACCTATATGAGCGGCGCTGCCTGATTTCCGCCCCGGCCGCCCTTCGTTCCACGGTCTGCATATCAACGTCTTGCAAGTTTGTTTGATACGGCCTGCGCCCGTGCGGGCGGTGCATTGCGGCCGGTTTCGGCCTATATCTTGTATAAAACCAGAGCAGAAAATCCGAGGAGCTACGCCATGACCCCGACCGTCGCTGCACGCGCCTCCCAACCCTCCGCCCCGTCGCTGCGCGATCGCCTGAAGGACGCCTCGCTGCTGCGCGAGCAGTGCTACATCGATGGCGCCTGGGTCGGAGCGCCGGCCAACCCGGTGACCAATCCGGTCAACGGCGTCGAGCTTGCAAAGGTGCCGAAGATGAGCACGGCGGAAGCGACCCAGGCGGTGGAAGCCGCCGAGCGGGCGTTTCCGGCCTGGGCCAAGCTCACGGCCAAGCAGCGCTCCAACATCCTGCGCAAATGGTTCGACCTGATTGCCGCCAACCGTGAAGACCTCGCGCTGATCCTGACGTCGGAGCAGGGCAAGCCATTGTCCGAAGCGTTGGGCGAAGTCGATATCGGCGGCGCCTATGTCGAGTTCTTCGCGGAGGAGGCGCGGCGCGTCTATGGTGAAACCATCCCGACGCAGAGGCCGGACGCGCGGCTGTTGGCGATCAGGCAACCGATCGGCGTGTGCGGCGCGATCACGCCGTGGAATTTCCCATGCTCGATGATCACCCGCAAGGTTTCGCCGGCGCTCGCCGCGGGCTGCACCGTGGTGCTGAAACCTGCCAACGAAACCCCGCTCACGGCATTGGCACTGGTGGCGCTCGCCGAGAAGGCGGGCGTGCCCAAGGGCGTGTTCAATATCCTCACCGGCAATTCGTCGGCGATCGGCAAGGTGTTGTGCGAACATCCCGCCGTGCGCTTTGTCGGCTTCACCGGCTCGACCGAAGTCGGCAAGATTCTTTATCAGCAGGCCTCGGTCGGGGTGAAGAAACTCGGATTGGAACTTGGCGGCAATGCGCCGTTCGTGGTGTTTGACGATGCCGATATCGATGCTGCGGTCGAAGGCGCGATGGTCTCGAAATATCGCAACATGGGTCAAACCTGCGTATGCGCCAACCGCATCTACGCCCAGGACAAGATCTACGACCAGTTCGTCGAGAAGCTCTCCAAGAAGGTCGCGGCCATGAAGATCGGCGACGGCACCGAACAAGGCGTGACCCAGGGCCCGCTGATCAACATGGACGCGGTCGACAAGGTCGAAAAGCATATCGCGGACGCGGTCAAGGGCGGTGCGAAGATTGTTACCGGCGGAAAACGCCACGCGCTGGGCGGCACTTTCTTCGAGCCGACCGTCCTCTCCAATGTCGCGCCTGATGCGCTGGTGGCGCACGAGGAAACCTTCGGGCCTTTGGCGCCGGTGTTCCGCTTCAAGGATGAGGCTGAGGTGATCGCGATGTGCAACAATTCGCCGTTCGGACTCGCCTCTTATTTCTATTCGCGCGATCTCGGACGAGTCTGGCGGGTCGCCGAAGCGCTGGAGTCGGGTATGGTCGGCGTCAATACCGGCCTGATCACGACTGAAGTCGCGCCCTTCGGCGGCGTCAAGGAATCCGGCCTCGGCCGCGAAGGCTCGCATCACGGCATGGAAGAATATGTCGAGATCAAATACGTGATGATGGCGGGCGTCTGACGTCACCGGCGCATTTATAACTGAGTCGCAAGGGGCCTAGAGTCCCAGCGTCACTTCGGCCCAGTGCACGATAACCTCGCTGTTGAGGAATTCGATGACGCTGGGCTCGAGCGCTTTGGGACCGTCATGAGCGATGGTCGCGGTTGCGACGATCGCGTCGCAGCGGTCGTTGAACGCAATTGCCAGCACCGAACCCGGTGCGTGATAGGGTTCGGTGACGGTGTAGGCGCGGCTGCGGCCCTTCATCCAGGCGATTTTGATCTCATGGCCGGGACCCAAAACGGAAGGCTTGCCGTCCATCAGGTTGAAGTCGCTCAAGCGATCGAGTTCGTTGTCGTCGGAGACGCCGGTCAGGCAATTGCAAAAGCCGATCTTGGGGCGGATGTAGATGTTGACCTCAGCGCCGCAGTCGGTGGCCTCGCAACGGAAGGCCTTGCCCTCACCCCATTCGTCGGTTGGAAACGGCCACTTTACCTCGGCAAACTTCGGATGGCTCGGTGGCGCCAGCGCTTTGCTTTGGACCAGCATCGGCCATCCGAAGAATACCGACAGGCCTGCGAATGCCCCGAGCGAGAGGCCCAGGATCACGGCAATAACGGCACTTCGGTTTCTGGTCATGCTCTAGTTACTCGCGACGAAGGTCCTTGCGGCGGCCAGCGTCGGCCGATCGGAATCTGATCCTGACGCAAGCGTCAGCAGCTTTTCATAGTTTGCTTTCGCGGCCGCCGTGTCGCCAAGCGCTTGGGCTGCCTTTGCCGCGCCAACATAACCGTTAAAGCGGTTCGGTTCCTTGGCCTTGGTGGCCTCGAACGCCGCCAGCGCCTCCTTCGCCATGCCGCGATCCAGCAGCATGAAACCATAGAGCTCGCGGGCGGGCATGAGCGGCCCGGGCGTAACCGGCGCTTTTTCGGTCCTGTCTTCCGCATCGGCCGCAGCGCTCATGGCCGCCAGAGCCTCATCGTATTTGGCACCGGCATAAAGGATCCAGGCGTTCGCAGTCTGCGCCTGGACGTCAACCTGACCGGCCCAGTAATCATTCCTGGCGGCCCGCAACTGGTCGCGAATTTCAGTGAGCTTGTCGGCATCTAGCCTCGTGGCCGAAGGATTACCGGAGCGGGCGGCGCCGATCGCGCGCGCGAAGTAAGTGATCGCCATCACCTGCGGAAAATTATTCGGCTTGATGTCGAGCTGGGCCGCGCCTTTCCAGTCGCCGCGTTCCATCACGTAACGGGCTGGCGCAGCGGCGCGGGAAAAAGCGCCTCCAAAGGAATCGGGACCGGGGGTTATGGTCTCGATCTGGTCGATGACGTTGCGTGCCTCCCGGTCCTGTCCGAGTTGCAGATAGGCATAGACCATATAGTCGTCGGCATGCAGATGCTCGCCGGCTTCGTGGCTCGCCTCGGCTGCCCGCGCGGAGGCAAGATTGGCCGCAATCGATTCCTTCCAATAGCCGACGCGCGTGAAAATATGCGACGGCATATGTTGGGCATGCGGAGCTTGCGGCGCGATCTTCGAATAGCGGAGCGCCGCCGTCAGCCCTTTGGCGGCTATCGGCGGATAATCGTAGAGATGGATCAGGTAGTGAGCCACGCCGGGGTGCATCGGCTGGCGCTGCCAGATCGGCTCTAGAATGGCGGCGCCCTTGAGCTGGTTCGCGTAGGTCTTGTCGGCAGGCGAGGCCGCCACATTGAGCGTGATCGCGTAGAAGATCTGGGCCTCGTCGTCATCGGGGTATTTCGCGGCGAGCGTTTCCATTTTCTTCAAATAGGACTGCACCCGCGCCTGCTGCGGCAGCTTGTCGTAGTCGACATACATGACCGAGAGCGCGTCGATGTAATCTCGCTCGCGCTCGCTGTTGGCGCCGATCTCTTTTGCCTTCTCGATCGCAGAAAGCCCAAGTGGAAGATTAGGCGCGGGGATCGCGCCGTGCGGATTGTTCAACAGCGACAGCGCAATGCCCCAATAGGCGATGGCGCAATTGGCGTCGGCCTTGATCGCCTCCTCGTAAATCTCCTTCGATTCGGCATACCAGAACGAGTGCTGGTAACGCATGGCGCGGTCAAACCGCCGCTGCGCCACTTCGTTGCATGTGGTCGCGAAATGCACCTTGCCGAGCTTCTGATCGGCTTCGTCTTGCGCCAGCGCCGGCGGGCAAGCTCCGAACGTCGCAGTGGCGGCAAGGGTCATAGAAAGGGTCGCGGCAAACCAAAATTCACGCATGATGTTCCCCTTTGCGTCCGAAGAGAGCGTGAAATTAAGACCCGAGTACGTCCGACAATCATAGACCGCCATGGTCGCCTTCTCAACGCGCTCGCCTGATATGTTCCGGTCATAAGGGCGCGAGCAGCAGATTTACCGCCTGAGCACGCCGATCAGGCGATTGGCGAAGGTCAGCCGCTCGGCCATCACCATGACGAAAAACGTCAGAAGTTTCTGGCTGAGTGCCGGATTTTCGGTCTTGATCGCCTCGAACTGGTTCACGCTCAGGACATAAAGAACGCTTGCGACCTCGGCCTGGATGGTGGCGTTGCGCGGCGCTCGGGCCACGAGGCCCATCTCTCCGACGGTCGTATAACGGCCGAGACTTCGTACCCGCGTGAGGCCACCATCGCCCGCCGGGATCATCACGCCAACGCGCCCGTCGAGAATGAAGTGCATGGAATTGGCGGCATCCCCGGCATTGACGATGATCTCGCCGGCATCAACCTCGAGGCGTTCGCAGCGATGGATCAATTCCATCGCGTCTTCCTCGGATCCGAGAATGCGCACAAACCAGTCGCGAAGTGAGGCTTCCTCGTCGTCGCGGCCCTCATGCTGTGCGACGATCTCGTTTTCGCACCACTCCAAAGCATGATCCAGTTCCGGCATGATGCTGACTTCGCCGGAGACGAACTCGCTCGATCGCAGCGTTTTCTCCGTCGCCGCCTGAAGATTGACCAGAACCAGCCTGATGCCGCGGTCGTTCGCCGTGCGTTTGATCTGGGCGAAACTGTAGGCGGCGGAGGAGTCGATACCGGTCACCAGCTTGAAGTCGAATACCAGGAAGCGGCATTCCGGGTGACGCGCCAGAAGCGCCTTGACATGCTGATAGAGGCGATTGGCCGAGCCGAAGAACAGATAGCTTTGCAGGTTCAGGCCCTGCACGCTGCCGCCGTGCGCGGCGAGCACCGCGAGTTGCTCGCGGGAGCGGTCGAGCGAGCTTCGATATTCTGAACCGTCGAAACTGAATTTGATGGAATCAATACGCGAGGCGCTCAAGGCAAAGGTCGCGCATCCGATGACGACGCCGATCAGGATGCCGGCAATAAAGCCCCATTCCACGATGATGACGATGATCGCCAGCAGTGACACATATTCGGTGACGGAAAGCCGCCGCCGCGACTGAACGATCCATTTGTGGAGCGCATCGACCCCGAGGTAGATCAGGAGGCCGCCGAGCACGAATTTCGGCATATAGCCAAGAATTGACGGAGCAAAGACCAGCATCAACAGCGAGATCGCAGCCACCGTCAGCCCCGACAGCGGGCCGGTGCCGCCGCTGTTGAAGCTCAGGACGGACCGGCTGATGGAAACGCAGCCGGGATAGCCTCCGAAGGCGCCTGTGAGCATGTTGGCAAGGCCAGTGACGTTGAGCTCGCGCTCCAGATTGGCTTCGCGATGCGTGGCAACTTCGATGCCGGTGGTGTTGAACAGCGTGGATGATGCCGTAACGAAGATGACCGCGATGAAATTGCCGGAAAGATCCGGCAGCAGGTGCCAGGGGTAGTTGTGCAGCCCATCGATGCTCCAGGGCGACATGAACGTCACGCTGGGGGGCGGCTGAAAGGTCCAGCCGGCGGCCTGCGCCTCTGCCAGCGATATGCCGGCCAGCCAGAACACGACATGGGTCGCGATCACGCCGCCGATGAGTATGGCCGGCAGTCCAAACGACGAACGGGAGCGGTGCCAGGTCATATAGAGTATGACGGCCATGACACAGGCGGCCGCAAGCTTGGACAGCGTGAGGAGATCTTCGAACTGGCCCAGCGTTGCAAATTGCAGGCGCTGGCCGGTGATGACGCGGACCGCGCCAAGAAGGATCAAACAGCCCGTCGCGCCGAGAAAGCCGCCGACCACCGGATACGGCACGTAGCGGATCGCGCGGCCCATGCGCGTCATGCCGAAGCAGCACAGCACGATACCGGTCAGCATTGTCGCCAGTGCGAGCGTGATCAGGACGGGTGCGAGCAGCGGCGCGGATGGATCGGCCGCCAAGATGCGCTCCACCAGGGACGAGGCCAGAATGCCGGTCATGGCCGCGGTGGAACTCTCGGGTCCCGAGACCGCAAACGGCAGCGAACTCCCGGCCGCGACCACGCCGGCGAGAATCGCGGACGAAATGAACGTCGCGGCGACGCCGTAAGATAGATAAGGCGCGAGGGGACCTGCGAAGATCAGCAGCGCATATGACAGTCCGAAGGTGACGGTCAAAACGCTGGCGGCGCTGCCGCCCAGAATGTCCTTGAGCACCACCCGCAGCGGCAGCCTGGTGCCCGCTTTCCGAAGTTCGTATTCCATCTCAGCGCGCACCGTTCACGAGCTTCGGAAAGTCATGGTCGCTGGCATGGTTATAATCCCGGGGCCGCTTTTCCATTTGAAACCTATCGCTCCAATACCCGGCGGGTGACGGCTTGGTGAAAATCAAGCGGACCGGGCACAGTCACGCCGAGCGCTTCCAGATGCTCTGGGGTTGATTTGAAGAAATAGTCGATAACGAATTCGAACTCCGAATCCGTCATCTCTCTGACGGTCAGGGTCATCGGCCGGCGCTTCCTATCTTCAGTTCGACGCCGGTGACGCGGCGATAGGCTTCGAGATAGCGTTGGCTGGTCGCATCCACCACGCTGGCCGGCAACGGCGGCGGGGGAGCTTCGCCGTTCCAGCGGCCCGCGCGGCGTTCGCCATCGAGATGATCGCGCAGCGGCTGCTTGTCGAAGCTCGGCTGCGGCTGACCGGGTTTGTAGACGTCCACCGCCCAGAATCGCGAACTGTCGGGCGTCATCACCTCGTCGATCAGGATGATGCGGCCGTCGGCGTCGCGGCCGAATTCGAATTTGGTGTCGGCGATGATGATGCCGTGATCCCTGCTGGTTTTTTCGCCGAGCGTGTAGACCGTGCGCGTCAAGCTCTCCAGCGTACGGGTCACATCATGGCCGATGATCTCGCGCATCCGCGCAATCGTGATGTTCTCGTCGTGGCCGGTTTCGGCCTTGGTGGCCGGGCTGAAGATGGCCGGTTCAAGTTTGCCGCTTTCCAGCAAGCCGGACGGCAGCCTCTCGCCCGCGAGCGTGCCGTGCGCGGCATATTCCTTCCAGGCTGATCCCGAAAGATAGCCACGGATCACGCATTCGATCGGGAAGACCTTGGTGCGCTTGCACAACATCGCCCGGCCCTCAAGCGAGGCGCGGTGGGCCTTCAACGCCGGCACTTCGCCGGTAATGACATCGGCGTCGGCGCTGATCATGTGATGCGGCACGACGCCTTCAAGCTTGTTGAACCACCAGGCGCTGATCTGGGTCAGCACCGCGCCCTTCATCGGGATGGTCTCGGCCATGACCACGTCGAAGGCGGAGATGCGGTCGGTGGTGAGCAGCAGCACGCGATCCTCACCAACGGCATAGATGTCGCGGACCTTGCCGCGCCCGATCCGGGGAAGGGGCAAGTCGCTCGCAAGCATGGTGGTCATTTAATCTTACTTTCGGAGACGGCCCGCGAGACCCGCGGCGGCAGGATTGGAATAGAGACGGCTCACTCCGGCAGCGGAATGAATTCGTGCTCGTTCGGGACGGCAGCAAAGCGGCCGGACTTCCAGTCCTGCTTGGCCTGCTCGATCCGCTCTTTACTGGATGACACGAAGTTCCACCAGATATGACGCGGGCCTTCGAGGGCATCTCCCCCGAGAAACATCATGCGTGTCGGCCTCACGGTTTTGACCGTGATGCGGTCGCCGGGACGGAACACCAGCAGGCGGGGACCTTCGTAGCGCTCGTTGGCGATTTTGACCTCGCCGTCCACGATATAGATGGCGCGCTCTTCGTGATCAGCGTCCAGGGGGACGCTGACGCCTGGCTCCGCCGTCACCTCGACATAAAACCAGGGAGAGACCATCGCGACCGGCGATGAGGCGCCAAAGGAACTCCCTGCGATCACGCGCGCGGTAAGGCCGCGGTCGCTGACGACCGGAAGATCAGATGCCGCGTAGTGCTGGAAGGTCGGCGCGATTTCCTCCTTGCCTGCGGGAAGCGCGATCCAGCTCTGCAAGCCGAGCATGTTCTGGCCACTCTCGCGCTGAAGGTCCGGTGTGCGCTCGGAATGGGCGATGCCGCGGCCCGCGGTCATCAGGTTCATCGCGCCGGGCTGGATTTCCCTGATATTGCCCTCGCTGTCACGGTGCATGATGCTGCCGTCGAACAGGTAGGTGACGGTGGCAAGGCCGATATGGGGATGCGGGCGCACGTCCATGCCCTTGCCGGACACGAACTGCACCGGACCAAAATGGTCGAAGAAAATGAAGGGGCCGACCATCTGCCGTTTGCCATGCGGCAACGCGCGGCGAACTTCAAAGCCGTCGCCGAGGTCGCGGGTGCGCGGCACGATCACAAGCTCCAGCGCGTCGCAGGACAAGGGATCGCCAAGGATCGGGTCGTTGGAGGGCTGCCAGCTCATGGGATCTTCCGTTGCTTGTTAATCTTGATCTTCATTCCGCCGCCGCGATACGTGGCCGTCCGACATAACCTGTCGAATCGCCGAACCGCTCGACCATCACGGCCGGCAGGTCCTTGCCCTTGTTCGTCACACAGCCGCCGGAGCGCACGGCGTAGCGATCCTGATGCGCCAGATGCGAAGGCGCCGTGCCCGCTTGCAGCGTTCGTGCCGCATCCATGATCAGTTTGCGAAAATGCATGATGCCTAAATCTGTGGGCCCGAGATGCTCGCGGGTACGGTCGGCGATCGGGCCCTGGCTGTCCTGCACGGCGGCGTCCTGTTCTGAGACACCTTGGATGCCGGTGTAGCTTTTGGTCTTCTGAAGTTTTCGATCGATTAGGTAGTCGTTGGATTTGTTGCGGAGCGGCACGTAGTTCTCATCCACCACGGCCATCACGCCGTTGCCATTGGCGTAGCCCTCCCGCTCGGCCTCGGTCAGCGGGCGCTCGGGATTCCAGGCGTAGGTGTAGATCCAGCAATTGGTATCGGACACGGGTACAAAGCTCTGGCCGAAAATATTCTCGCCCGGCATGGAGCTCGGCGCATAGCTATGCACCGGCATCAGGTATTGGGCGATGCGCCAGTAGATAGTGTCGCCGCCGGTGAGCCGGCCGCCCGCGATCGCAAGTCCCGCGTCATGGGCAATGGTCTTGATGACGGGGCGGGGGTCTTCGGCGATCCAGCGCATGTGGTCGGTATTCATGCGCGCCAACGGATTGACGAAGTGTTTCTTGATTTCGAGGATTTCGTTCTCTTCCTTGTCGAAACTCAAATGCGCGAAGGTGAAGTGCGCGGTGTCGATCGATCCTTCCAGCGCCTGCACCCAGTTGCAGTCCTGCCATTTCTTGGTGACGTAGCGGTGCGAGGGCGGCACCAGCGCCATCTCCAGATCGGGTAATTCCGGCACCGCGCCCGCTGGACCCATATAGGCCCACACCATGTCGCCCCATTCGCGCACCGGATAGGACTTGGTGCGGATCAGATCCTTGGCGTTCAGATCAGGATAGGACGTCGGCATATCGACACAAGCGCCGTCGGTGTCGAATTTCCAGCCGTGATAGACGCAACGGATGCCGCATTCCTCGTTCCGGCCAAGCCAGAGGTTGGCGCCGCGATGCGGACAATACTGGTCGATGACGCCGACCACACCGCGTGTATCGCGGAAGGCGAGCAGTTCCTCGCCCATGACGACAATTTTTTTCGGCGGACCATCTGCTTCCGGCAATTCCTCCGACAGCAACACCGGCAGCCAGAACCGCCGCAGCAACTCGCCCATGGGAGTTCCCGCGCCGCTTTCGGTGAGGAACCGGTTGTCTTCCGCACGGAGCATCGGGGCATCCTCCGAAATTTATTTTCGATTTTGACGCAAAGCTTGGCGCAGGCAAGGCAAGGCGTCAACGCTCATCAGGATGGCCGCTCTCCCTTCACGGTGACGCGGGTGCCGGATCGGGTATGCGGCCAGTAATCCCACATCGCGCGATGCTGGGTGCAGCGGTTGTCCCAGAACGCAACGGCGCTTTCTGTCCAGCGGAAGCGGCACTGGAACAACGGGTTTTCCGCGTGCTGGTAGAGATAAGCGAGGATCGCGTCGCTTTCGTCGCGGGGAATGCCGACGATATAGCGGGTGAAGCCGCGGTTGACGTAGAGCGCCTTCTTGCCCGTCACGGGGTGGGTACGCACGACCGGATGCTCGGCGCTGGGATAACTGGGCTTGTCGGCGACGCCGAAGTTGGCATAAAGCCCGCGATAGGTGCTCTCGCCATCGTGCATCGCGGTGAGGCCGGAGAGGTAGGCTTTCATGCGATCCGACAGCGCCTCGTAAGCCGCGTACATGCTGGCAAACAGCGTATCGCCGCCATGGGGTGGACACTGCTTGATGTAGAGGATCGAACCCATCGGCGGCTCAAGGTCGCAAGAGACGTCGGAGTGCCAGCCCTCGCCATTGGCGCGCGGCGAATCCTTGTCGGCATGGATTTTCATCAGCGCAGGATCGCCTTCGTTCGGCGCGGCGGGGTGAATATGCAGTTCGCCGAATTTGCGGCCGAAGGCGAGATGCTGGTCGGGCGAGATGCGCTGATCGCGGAAGAAGATCACGAGGTTTTCGGCCAGCGCGCGATGGATTTCGTCCATCTGCCGATTCGAGCGCGCATCGTCCGAGACGAGTTGTCCGATGTCGACGCCGGAAATTTCCGCGCCGATGATCGGGGTGAGCTTTTCGACCGCGATGGTCTCAAAGGGCTCGCTCTCCCCAGTGGTGTGCCGATAGCGCGGTCCCTGCTTGCCTGACAGCGAGCTCATGCGTTTCCTCTAGGACTCGTTGTGGAGACGGTAAGGTCGTTTCGTCTCGCTTGGCGGCAAGCTTGGCGCAGGTCAAACGGGGCGTCAACGCAACTTTTCTCGCGGTGCGAAATCGCACCCGCCTGTCATTGCGAGCGCTAGCGAAGCAAGCCAGAGCTTACGCGCCCGATCTGGATTGCCTCGTCGCTTACGCTCCTCGCAATGACGCAGAGCTGCACTCTCGCAACGCATTGCGCCCGAGTCTTGCATGAACCTTTTGCCCCCGAAACGGAGGGCGTGGGGAATGCCGGGCGCCCATCGCACCCGCAGCCTCATGTGCAAAATGTAAAAAGCACACGAGTTAGTCACCACGGTCGCGCCGGGAAACCCGGCATTCCCGCACGCGAATGGTTTTAACGGGTTCCTTCGTGCTCTTCCTGGTGATCGGGCTTTCTTGTCACCATCGCCAGCGGAATCATTCCGCCAACTTGATATCAGCGTCGAGATATCGGAACCACACGACTTCGCCGTCCGCTTGCTCACGCATTCGTCTATGCGTCAGCCCACGTCCATCGCATCCCGCGCCAACGTTTCGTGACGACCGCGAAGCGCCCCTCTTGATTGGGCACGAGATGGCGCGAGCTTCTAAAGGTGATTTGCCCGACGGCGAAAGCGGGAAATTTTTGCAAGAAGGGATGGACAGACGCGAGGGGGCGACACGACGTGATTTGCCCGTCGGGCAACTCAGGGCGCGGCTTTGACGACGTAAGTGACTCGCTGGCAGGGAGGACCGAAGCCCCGCGACTCACACATTGAAGTTTCTTTTAGGAACCAAGGTCGGAACCCCGGTTCGCACCCGCAATTGGTCAAGTGCGTTTTGCAACCAAGAGGAGAAACGCCATGACCAAGATCAAGCTGATTGGCGCCGCTGTGGTTCTTTCGACCATGCTCGTCGGACCCGCGATGGCCGAGAAACCCGTCCATGCGAGCCACTCCGGTCAGAGCACCTATTGCGCGACGATCGAACCGGGAAATCCATACAGCCCCGTGTACGATTACGAAGGATGGAGCGGCTGGCGGGCGAGGGGTGGCTGGGACAGCCGGGGTGACGACGCTTGCGCCCGTAACCCGATGTATTCGGGAGGCGCTGCGTTCTAGCCGCGCGAGAACAAGTACGGCCTCAGCCCATGGGGCAGTGGCTGAGGCCGCCTGGATCAACCCGGCTCCATGCCTTTGGCCTTGATCACGGCCAGCGCCGACGGGGCGGCGAGAAATTTGATGAAGGCCTTGGCGACATCGGCCTCTTTGGTCGCGGTCGCCGCTGCCGCAGAAAAGTAAGTGTAGGATTGAATATCCGGTGGCAGCGGTCCGACAAGCTCGGCGCCCGCATACGGTAAAATCTCGCTGATCTGGGTCATGCCGATTTCGACCTCGCCCGATGCGGCCGCTTCGCCAGCGGCGCCTTGCAAGGATTTGAGTCTGGGTTTCAGCTCGTCGGCGATGCCGAGTTTCTCGAACAACGTCTTGAGATAGGCACCGGTCGCGCCCGCTCCCGTAAAGCCGATGGACTTGGCATTGAGCAGGGCCTGTTTGAATGCCTCGGTCGTGCTGATGTCGGGTTTGGGGGCGCCCTTGCGAATTGCAACGCCGATTCCCGAATGCGCGATGGTGGTCGCAGGCAGTTCGATCTTCCCGCTTCCGGCAAGGCTGTCGGTGACCGGTGCGGCGAGGATCGCGACGTCAAATGCCGCGCCTTCGTCGATTTTGGTTTTCAAGACCGTGGCCGGTGCGAAAGTAATGCCGACTTTATTCCCGGTCGCCTTCTCGAATTGCGGTGCGAGCTCCTCAAGGGTCGTCTTCACGGCCGTCGAAGCCAGAACTTTGATCTCCGCTGCCTGCGCGCCACCTGCAAGCAACGCCAATACCAATCCAGCGATCGGAGCCATCAGTTGTTGAATTTTCATTGTTTCCTCTTAAACCGTCGTTTTTTTTGGGAATAGCCGCCGAGCCAACCTAGCGAAAAGCGGCGGCGACTGCGAGATGCGCTCTTCAGATAAAGCGAATGTGACGGGCGCGCGTCTTCTCGCCTGATGATCTCTAATGCCGCCCGATGAACTCAAGAACCTTCTTGTTGAATATGTCCGGCTGCTCCCACGCGATCGCATGACCCGCATCGGTCACATCAGCCCATTCATGGTTTTTCATGTGAGCCGCCCAGATGCGCATCAAGGCCGGAGGAGCAAGCAGATCGGCGTCTGCGGCCATGACAAGGGTGGGTGTCGGGATCGTCTCGATCTTCGCGAAGGTGTTCGGTGAACGAAGGGGCTGATCCGGGGCGTCCGGCTGGCGAGCGTGTTCCTCGATCTCGATCCAGCGCTGGGTTCCTTTCGGGTTCGCGCCTCGATAGGATGGCCCGACTTCCCGGTAGACGGCCGGCAATTTCCGCAATCCCGGAATTTCAAGACGTGCGATAAAATCGGCGATCTCTCTGTCCGCAACCTGCCCGGTGCTCGCCGCGATCACCAGGCTTCGGAGCTTTTGCGGACGCCACGCGGCATAGTCCAGAGCCGCAAAGCCGCCGCCGGCGACGCCGAGCAAGTGGAATCTGTCAAGCTTGAGATATTCGGCGAGCGCATCGAGATCATCAGCGATACTTCCGGGCTGCGGACCGGTTGCGGGATTGGCGATGCTGTTGCCCCAGCCGCGCCGGTCGAACGCGATGACGCGGTATCCGGCGCGAGAAAAGCTTTCGACCTGGTTTGCCCAAACGGCGCTGGTGCCGGTGTTGGCGTGAAGCAAAATCAGCGGCACCCCGGTGCCGCCAGAGTCCGAGAACCAGAGCTTCACACCGGGAAGTTCAGCGAAGGCGCCGGAAGGCGGATTGTCGGCTGCATTGGCTGAGCCGGTTATTTGAATTCCCGCGGTCATCGCGCCCAGAGCGCCGAAGAGAAATGCGCGCCGCTTGATCATGTGGTCACGCATCCGTCGCGTCACTCCGACAGCCCTGCCAGCCGCAGTCCTTTCAGCACTCTTTCCATCCTGTTGTTGAATGCGGCTGTCCCCACCATCGGCCCGAAGTTGTTCAGGGCCGTTTTCGGCCACAGCTTCATGTAGTGGTCCAGCGCGTCGCGTGCTTCCTGGTCGCGGCCAACCAGCGCGTAAGCCGAAGCGAGATAAGCCGCCGGATGTCCGGTATTGGGCGCCTCCAGAGTCGCGCGCGACAAAAAGTCGATCGCCTTCAAATCCTCTCCTTGCATGAGATAGATCAGGCCCGCTCCCTGATACCAGCTCCAGCGCAGCCGCGAGTCGGGCGCGATCCGGTCGGCTTCCTGGAATTCCGCCAGCGCCTCATCGAGCTGGCCGAGCATCAGCCTGTTATATCCGATCTCCTTGTGAAGAAACGCGTACTGTGGAAAGCTCTGAGCGGCTTCGCTGCATACGTCGATCGCAACTTCGAACCGCCGCATCGCGCGAAGGATATGGCACTGCGCGCCGCGCACGCCCATACTGTCCGGCGCGATACGGGCGGCGCTTTGCAGCGTTTGATCGGCCGCATGCAGATCGTTTGCCAAATCGTTCGACCAGTGATTCAGGACTCCGGTCGTGAGCACATGCGTCAGACGCGTCAGCGCCTCGGCGTTGTTCGGATCGAGGTCCACCGCCCACTGTCCGAGTGCGCGCACAGCCTGGTAGTCCTCGCGCGAGATCACGTTAATTTTCTCGGCAATCTGCGTTAGCTTTGCCGCTGTTTCGATGTTCGCTCTGGTCTGTTCGACCTGCGCTGAATGCGCGAAATAGGCCCACAACAAAACAGCGAAACACACAAGGCCGGTGGCAGCGATCGCCGCCGCCGCCCGCGGAGCAACGGCGCGACGCGGTACGGACTCAGCCGGTATGACCGCGGTCACCGCTTGCGTATGGCCGTTGGGTATTTCCACTTCGGGCGATTGCAGGGCAGACGGCCCGCCGTTGGCCATGGGCGCGTCTGCGGTGTCCGACGACTCAGACGCGTCCTGGCCGGCGCCCCGGACTTCACCGACAAAGCGGACGCCTTTGCGCGGCAGCGTCTTGATCAGGCGCTGCTCGGCTCCAGTGTCACCGATCGCCTTGCGCACGGTGTTGATGCGCGTGCTTAGTGCCGATTCGGACACGATACGTCCGTCCCAGATCTGTTCGATCAATTCATCCCGGCTGACGACATGCTCGCGGTGACGAATCAGGTGCACCAGAAGGTCGAAGGCCTGAGGCTCCATGGCGATGGCAGTTGCGCCACAGCGCAGCTCACGCCGATCCGGATCGAGAGTAAAATTCTCAAAAATATAAAGCAAATTCAAAGACTCCCGTGCCCGAACGGTCATCCATTGCACTTTATAACGCGCGCTTCCCAAAACGAAAATAATGGATTTCTTGACGTAAAAATAAGGTGGCCTGAAGGCGCCGCGTCAGGCCTTGGTGCACGCTCAGCCGTGATCCCCCGGCGGAGCCAAAAAGCTCCCCATTGTTTCAAGCTTGGAAGCAGGAGGCTGCATTGGTCGCCATCGCATATGCATTGTCACGCGCCGTTCAATCGGTCGATGAACTCGATTCTCTGAAACTCATCGCCATCTTTTGCGGCGTTGGCCTTCTGGTGTCGTTGATGGCCGCCACTTACGGCCTCGATCTTAGCCCGGGATTTTTCTAAAGACCGGCTCAACGGGACAGCATTGCCAGGCCAGTCGTGCGGCGGACCGTCATCTCGCGGCCGTCGGCTCTGTTTCCTCGGTCGCGCGAGAGCACCCCTGGGGTCGCGAGGCGAGGCCGCTACGCGACAGCGAGGCCAACGAGCCGCTTGAGGCCGCCGATCTCCGAGACCTGGGTTGCGGACGGCCCGTCGATCCGCGCGATCCCTTCGACGATGTCGATCAATTCCCTGCGTTCTTCCACGGTCAGCCGCTGGTCGAAGAGACTTGCGAATAATCCCGCGGCCTGCGCGAAGCTTTGTGCGCGGCTTGCGATAAAGCGCGCCTGAGTGAGACGCTCGCTCACATCGTGGTCAAAGCCGAACACCGTGCGCATGGTCCTTTCTATGGCAGCGAATTGCTCCGCCGTCGGGTCGCGACCGCGAGGGATCAGCAACATCAGCACCGTCGCCGCGTCACGGGGATCATCGATCGCCCGAAGGGGCGCGGTCTGTTCCAGCTCGCGCGTCTGGGTGCCAGCAACGAGGACGGCGATCGGCATCGCGGAATCCTTTTTTAAAGAACTCTACCTCGCATATGATGACGAAAGAATTACCCGTAATCGATGCATTTGCGCCGCAAGCGCCATGGCTTTTTGACCAAGCAGATCTTTCGGAAAACCGTTGCAGGCTTTTCCAGATCGTGCGGCCGGACCGCGAAGGTTACTCCGCGGCCGTCGTCTCCGGCAGCTTGGCGCCTTTGCCATAGCGCTGATCGATATAGTCGATCACGAGCGCCTTGAAGTCGCTGGCAATGGCCGGTCCGCGCAAGGTGCGGAACTTCTTGCCGTCGACGAACACGGGCGCTGCCGGCGCTTCGCCGGTGCCGGGCAGCGAGATGCCGATATTGGCGTGCTTGGATTCGCCGGGGCCGTTGACGATGCAGCCCATCACGGCGACGTTGAGTTCCTCGACGCCGGGATAGCGTGTCTTCCAGCCCGGCATTTCCTCGCGGATGAAATCCTGGATCGAGCGCGCCAGTTCCTGGAACGTGGTCGAGGTGGTGCGGCCGCAGCCGGGGCAGGCCGCCACCAGCGGAACGAAAGTGCGGAAGCCCATGGTTTGCAGCAGTTCCTGCGCCACCTGAACTTCAAGCGTGCGATCGCCGCCGGGTTCGGGCGTCAGTGAAATGCGGATGGTGTCGCCGATGCCGTCCTGCAAAAGGATTCCGAGCGCGGCGGACGAAGCGACGATGCCCTTCGAGCCCATGCCGGCTTCGGTTAAGCCCAGATGGATGGCGTAATCCGAGCGTCGGGCGAGTTCCTGATAGACTGCGATCAGATCCTGCACGGCGGAAACCTTCGCCGACAGGATCATCTTGTTCTTGGGCATGCCGAGTTCTTGGGCGCGCGCGGCCGACAACAGCGCCGACTGCACCATGGCCTCGCGCGTCACCGCGCGCGCATCGCGCGGATTGGCGGAGGCCGTGTTCTCGTCCATCAGCTTGGTCAGCAGTTCCTGATCGAGCGAGCCCCAGTTGGCGCCGATGCGCACCGGCTTGTTGTTCTTGTTGGCGATCTCGATGATGTCGGCGAACTGCGTATCGCGCTTGTTCTTGAAGCCGACATTGCCCGGATTGATGCGGTACTTGTCGAGCGCCTCGGCGCAGGCGGGATATTCCGCGAGCAGCTTGTGGCCGATGTAATGGAAGTCGCCGATCAGGGGCGTGTTGATGCCGCGCTTGCGCAGGCCGTCGCGAATATGGGGAACGGCGGCAGCGGCTTCCTCGCGGTCGACCGTGATGCGCACCAATTCCGAGCCCGCGCGCGACAGCGCTGCGACCTGGGCAATCGTGCCGTCGATATCGGCGGTGTCGGTGTTGGTCATCGACTGCACGACAATCGGCGCGCCGCCACCGACGGCGACATGGCCGACCATGACCTGGGTGGTTTGATGCCGGGCTTTTGGCCCTGCGACGTCGTTCTCGGGTGGCTTTACGGGCTGGTTCATGGGGTCTCGAATATCAGGTTTTGGTGACAGTCAGCAACGGATCAATGGGAACCGCAACCCCCGGACTGGGCCGATTCACGAGGTAAAGCCCAGCAATTACAAGCAGGGCTGCGGCCCCGAATACCGGGGTCAGCGTATCATGCAGGATGAAATAGCTAGCCACGACGCCAAACAAAGGGGTGATGAAGGTAAATGCCGACAATTTGCTGGCCGAATAGGTCTTGACCAGCCCAAACCAGAGCAAAAACGTCAATCCGACCACCCAGAACGCCTGATAGGCCATTAATGAAAGCGCCAGGGTGCCGGGAAGGCGTGTCAGGGTTTCGCCGGAAATGAACGCGGCCAGGGCCAGAATCGGGATCGATAGCGACACTTGATAGATCAGCGCTTTTTCGGGCGGGGCGTGGAGCAGCCGGGTTGCTTTCACGAGCAGGGTGGTGGCGGCCCACAGCGCGCCGCCCCCGACGATCAGAAGATCGCCCGCGACCACATCGGCATCGACATTGGCCTGGGGGACGCCGATGGCGAGCGCCACGCCGGCAAAACTCAAGCCCAGTCCCGCCCATTGCGAGGTGCGCAACCGCTCGCCCAGCCATCGGTAAGAGCCCAGCGCGACGAAAAACGGTGCGGTATAGAGAAAGACCACCGCGCGCGAGGCGGACGTCATCAACAGCCCGCGATAGATCAGCACGAATTCGAGGCCGAACAACAGACCTGCGAACAGGCCAGCGTAAAGCGTGCCGTCGCGGGTCCAGATCTTCACGCCCCGAATACGGACGATCAACAGCAACACGGCGAGGGCACCGATGGAGCGTATCGTCGCTTGCAGGAACGGCGGGATGTCGGGCAGCGCCAGCTTGACGGCGATCTGGTTGAACCCCCAACTCACGCACAGCATCAGCATCAATGCGATGGCGCGCGGGCTGAGCGAGCGCTCGGCCGATGAAAGCGGCAATTTTTCTGAAGTCATCAGTGAGCCTTGGGAAAACCTGTGGAGGCTTATCGCCCTCTTGTTAATTCTGGCAGTGCGCGCAAATGCCGGTGATTTCGACGATCGACATTTTTGGCGTAAATCCGGTGGCGCGCGCCGAGACCTGAAGACTCTGGGCGATCGGCGCCGCCGGTACTTCGCCCACCAGGCCGCAGCGTTCGCATATCAGAAACGCCACCATCGCGGCCTCGTCATGATCATGGGCACAGGCGAGAAAGGCGTTGCGGCTTTCGATGCGGTGGACAAGGCCGTTTTCCATCAGGAAGTCGAGTGCGCGGTAAACCGTGATCGGGGCCGGCCTTGTCATGGTTTTCGCCAGGGCCTCAATCACCTCATAGGCGCCGAGCGGCCGGTGGCTGGACAACAGCGCTTCCAGGACTTGCCTGCGGATCGGCGTGAATTTCTGGGCACGCTTCGCACACACCCGCTCGGCATGCTGCAAGGCGTCCGCCGTGCAGCGGCCGTGATCGTGGTCAGGGGCGGGAAATGTTGGTTTGGCGAGCGTCATGAAGGGGAACACTAGCATTTTGCCGGGATGAACCAAATCCCGTTGCCCGGAAAACCTTTTTGGCGACATCGCCTTACAGGTTCCTTAGCCATGCCGATTTGACGGGGCAGGGCCGCGATCGGCTGGCCATGAAAAATTCATAAGCTAGCTTATTATATCCAAAGCTTATGGTATGGCGGTCGGCCCAAGGGAACCGTCAGATTTCAGGAACTCCGAAAGGGTTGATCCCACATGCCTCGCGGGCCGGTGGATATGAATTTTCTGTTTACGCTCGGCGAATTGCAGCGGCTGGTGCGCGCTTATGCGGACCGGCCGGCGGCGCGCTATGGCATTACGCGCGCGCAATGGGCGGTGCTGGCCAAGGTCGAACGCTTCGAAGGCATGAAGCAGACCGAACTCGCCGAACAGATGGAGATGCAGCCGATCACGCTGACGCGCCTGATCGACCGCCTTTGCGACAATGGCTGGATCGAGCGCCGCAGCGACGACAGCGATCGCCGCGTCAACCGGCTTTATCTGCGCAAGGCGGCAAAGCCGCTGCTCGCCAAACTGACCGGCTTGAAGACCGAACTGACCGCAACCGCGCTCGAGGGCATCAGCCAGTCGGATGCGAACCGGCTGCTCGCCCAGCTCGAGGCGATCAAGGAAAACGTCCGCAACGCCATCGCGGATGCGGAAGAAGATGCAAGGAAAGAACAGCACTATGGCTGAACCGGTATTGAAATTTCCGCCCGAGCAGAAGGGCGCACCGGGCGCCGCGCCCCGCGAAAAAGTTGCGGCCGAACCGCGCCGCCGGCTGCTCGCCGGGCTGCGCCGCTATCGGCGTTTCCTGCTGCTGGTCGTGCTGCCGGTCATCGCCGTGATCAGCGGTATCGTGTTTTATCTCAATGGCGGCCGTTATGTCGGCACCGACGACACCTATGTCGGCGCGCAAAAGGTCCTGATCACACCCGACATCTCGGGGCGAATCGACAGGGTCGTGGTGAAGGAAGGCCAACTCGTCCACCATGGCGACGTGCTGTTCGAGATCGATCCGATTCCGTTCCGGCTCGCGGTTGATCGCGCCAAGGCCGCCGTCGAACAGGCCAAGATGAGTTACAGCAACCTCGGCGCCAATATCAAGATATACGACGAAATGGCCGACCTGATGAAGCAGTCCATCGACCTGAAGCAGCGTGACGTCGAGCGCAAGTCGACGCTGGCCAAGAGCAGCTTCGGCTCCCAGCTCGACCTCGACAACTCCACGAACTCAGCCATCACCGTCCGCGCTGAACTCGCCTTCGTCCTGCAACAGCGGTCGAGCTCATTGACGCAGTTGCTCGGCAATCCGAATCTCGCGCTCGATGACTTCCCGCCCTATTACCAGGCGCAAGCCGCGCTCGCCCAGGCCCAGCGCGATCTCGACCACACGGAGATGCGGGCGCCGATCGACGGCATCGCGACGCTCGTTGACCAGATCCAGCTCGGCCGTTTCGTCATGGCGGGCTCGCCGGTGTTCACCGTCATCGACATCGCCAAGCCCTGGGTCGATTCCAATTTGAAGGAGTCGGACCTCACCCATGTCGCGGTGGGCCAAACGGTCGAGATCGACGTCGATGCCTTCCCCGATCATACGTTCAAGGGCACGGTGGGCTCGCTGAGCCCCGGCACCGGCGCGCAATTCTCGATCCTGCCGCCGCAAAACGCCACCGGCAACTTTGTCAAGGTGGTGCAGCGCGTCCCGGTGCGGATCCATTTCGATGAAAACGACCCGTTCGTCAAAAAGCTGAAAGCCGGCATGAGCGCCTATGCCACGATCGACACCGGCCACAAGCGCACGCTCGCGGGCCTGCTGGGCTTGCGGTCGGCCGCGGCGAAACAGGACCAGGATTAGAGACAATGTCGCCGACGGCTGTTCCATCACCGGGCGCCGTTCCCGGCCTGCGCCGGAACATGGTGACGATCTGCGCCATGACCGCGACCATCATGCAGGCGCTCGACACCACCATCGCCAATGTCGCGCTGCCTTATATGCAGGGCACGCTGTCGGCGTCGCAGGACCAGATCAACTGGGTGCTGACTTCCTACATCGTGGCGGCGGCGATCATGACGGCGCCGGTGGGCTGGATCGCCAACCGTTTCGGCCGCAAGCGCACGTTCATCATCTGCTCCGCCGGGTTCACGGTGGCGTCCGTGCTCTGCGGGTTGGCACAGGACATCAACCAGATGGTGCTGTTCCGCCTGCTCCAGGGCGTGTTTGGCGCCGCGCTGGTGCCGTTGTCGCAGGCGGTGATGCTCGACTCCTACGCGTTGCATGAACGCGCCAAGGCGATGTCGATCTGGGGCATGGGCGTGATGATGGGTCCGATCATGGGGCCTTCGCTTGGCGCGTGGCTGACGGAGACCTATTCCTGGCACTGGGTGTTCTTCGTCAATCTGCCGTTCGGCATCTTCACCGTGCTCGGCCTGATGGTCTTCATGGACGAAACAAAGCAGGATACGAAGTTGCGTTTCGACTGGTTCGGCTTTGCCGCGCTCGCCGTTGCGATCGGCGCCTTGCAGGTCGCGCTCGACCGCGGCGAACAACTCGGCTGGCTGGAATCCAACGAGATCATTGCCGAGTTCGCGATCGCCATCGCCGGTTTCTATTACTTCTTCGCGCATTCCTTCACGACCGATCGCCCGTTTATCCAGTTCGCACTGTTCAGGGATCGCAATTTCCTCACCGGCTGCATCTTCATGACGGTGATGGGGCTTGTGTTGTACTCGACCATGGCGCTGGCCTCGCCCTACCTGCAAAACGTGATCGGCTATCCCATCATCACCGCGGGCGTCTTGCTCGCCAGCCGCGGCTGCGGCACCTTTGTCGCCATGATGCTGGTCGGCCGCTTGATGCGTAGCATCGAGGCGCGCACCCTGATCATCACCGGCCTGAGCCTCACCGCGCTGTCGCTGTACTGGATGACCGCATGGACCGATCAGACCGGCGTGCCCGAGATCGTGACCATCAGCATCATCCAGGGTTTTGGCTTCGGGCTCGTCTTTGTGCCGCTCTCGACGGTGGCGTTCATGACGCTGCCCAATCATCTGCGCACCGACGGCACCTCGATGCTGACCCTGATGCGCAACGTCGCAAGTTCGGTCGGCATCTCCATCGTGGTCGCCCAACTCACCGAGGGTGGACAGCGGGCCTATGCGATTTTGTCGGAGCACATCACCCCGTTCAACCATGCGATGCAGATGCCGGACGTCAGCGCCATGATCAACCTCGGCACCGACAAGGGCCGCGCCATGGCGGATGTGATGGTGGGACTTCAGGCGCAGATCATCGCGTTCTCGCAGGATTATCAGCTCGTGATGTTCTTCATCCTGGGCTCGATCCCGCTCGCGATCATGATCGGCTCGACCAAGGCCATGCTGCGCAAACAGGCAGCGGGGCCGGAACACGCGGTGATGGAATGATCTCCGTCGTCCCCGCGTTCGCAGGGACGGCGGCGGAGTCAAAACGAGCCGCGGATCAAACGTCGAAGAACACCGTCTCGTTGTCGCCCTGAAGGTGGATGTCGAAGTGATAGGTGGCACTGCCACCGCTCACGCGCTTGGCGATCAGTGTCGCGCGGCGGTCGGCGGGAACCAGCGCCAACACGGGATCGGCGGCATTGGCCGCTTCGCCCTCGAGATAGATGCGCGTGTAATTGTGCAACAGCATGCCGCGCGCGAAGATCGCCACCAGGATATGCGGCGCCTGTAGTTTGCCGTCGGGATCTGGCACCTGACCGGGCTTGATCGTATCGAACGCGTATTCGCCGTTGGCGCCGGTGCCGCAACGGCCGAAGCCTCTGAATTTGGAATTCGGCAGCGCGCGGCTGTCCTTGGGGTCGGCGAAACGGCCTTGCGCGTCGGCTTGCCATATCTCCAGCATGCAGTCGGGCACCGCCTTGCCGTCGCCGTCGAACACGTGTCCTTCGATCCTGATACGTTCGCCGTTCGCATCGGGGGTGATGAGATCGTTCGTAAACGCGTCGTTCCAGTCATAGCGGCCGGTCGGGGTCAGACCGTAGGCGAAGAACGGGCCGACGGTCTGCGAGGGCGTGATGCCCTGTGGTTTCTTGTCGCCCACTACTTCGTCTCCATCGGTGTCGCGTTACGGCCGCGCAGCACGATGTCGAAGCGATAGCACAGCGCCCATTCCGGCTTGGTGTTTTCGAGGTCGAAGGAGGAAACCATCCGGTCGCGTGCTTTCGCGTCGGTGACCGAGTTGAAGATCGGATCGAACTCAAACAGCGGATCGCCGGGAAAATACATCTGCGTCACCAGCCGCGACACGAACGAATAGCCGAACACCGAGAAATGGATGTGGGCGGGCCGCCAGGCGTTGTGGTGATTGCCCCAGGGGTAAGCGCCCGGCTTCATGGTGACGAACCGGTAATAACCATCCTTGTCGCTCTGTGCGCGGCCGGCGCCGGTAAAATTCGGATCGAGCGGGGCCGGGTGCTGGTCGCGGGTGTGAATATAGCGGCCGCAGGCATTGGCTTGCCAGATCTCGACCAGCGTGTCCGGCACGCCGCGGCCGTCTTCATCCAGCACATGGCCATGGACGATGATGCGCTCGCCGATCGGTTCGCCCTTGTGCTGGGTGGTGAGATCGGCATCGCCCGCGCGCACGGTCTCGTGGCCGTAAACCGGCCCGGTCAATTCCGACAGCGTCTGGCGCATGATGATCAGCGGCTTGGACGGCGAACGCTTCACCGTGCTCTTGTACTCCGGGGACAGCCGCGCCGGATGGGCTTTATTGCTTTCGGTCGGATAGGCGAATGTCATGTCGGTATCCTCATCAACACCGTCATTCCGGGGCGAAGCGAACCCGGAATCTCGAGATTCCGGGTCCGGTCCTTCGGACCATCCCGGAATGACGAAGCCGTCAATTCAATTTCTCGATCGCCATCGCGACGCCCTGGCCGACGCCGACGCACATGGTGGCGAGCGCGCGTTTTCCGCCGCGCTTCTCCATCCCGTGCACCGCGGTCATCGCGAGCCGGGCGCCGCTCATGCCGAGCGGATGTCCAAGCGCAATCGCGCCGCCATGTGGATTGACGAAATCGGCGTCGTCCTTGACGCCGAGCTGGCGCAGGCAGGCGATGCCCTGGCTGGCAAAGGCTTCGTTGAGTTCGATCAGATCGAAATCGGTGATCTTTAGTCCCAGCCGCTCCATCAGCTTGCGCGTCGCCGGCACCGGGCCGATGCCCATGATGCGCGGCGGCACGGCAGCTGACGCAAGACCCAGAATCCGCGCCCGCGGGGTCAGGCCATGCTTTTTAACGGCGGCTTCCGACGCCAGGATCATGGCGGCGGCACCGTCATTGACGCCGGACGCATTGCCGGCCGTGACCGTGCCGGGGTTACGCACGATCGGCTTCAACTTGGCGAGGCCTTCCAGTGTCGTCTCGGGGCGCGGATGCTCGTCCTTGTCGACCGTGATCGGACCGGCCTTGCCGCCGGGAACCGAGACCGGCGTGATTTCCTCGGCGAAGTAACCTGCCGCGATCGCTTGTCCCGCGCGCTGCTGTGAACGAATGGCGAAGGCGTCCTGATCGGCGCGCGAGACCTGAAACTCCTCGGCGACGTTCTCGCCGGTTTCCGGCATCGCATCGACGCCATATTGCGCCTTCATCAGCGGGTTGATGAAGCGCCAGCCGATGGTGGTATCGAAAATCTCGGCCGAGCGCGAAAAGGCTTCCGCCGCCTTGCCCATCACGAATGGCGCCCGCGTCATGGATTCGACGCCGCCGGCAATGGCGAGGTCAATTTCGCCGGCACGGATGGCCCGCGCACCGGCGCCGACGGCGTCCAGCCCCGAGGCGCACAGGCGGTTGAGGGTCTGGCCGGGGACGGACTCCGGTATGCCCGCCAGCAACAGCGCCATGCGCGCGACGTTGCGGTTGTCCTCGCCGGCCTGGTTGGCGCAGCCGAAATAGACTTCGTCGACCTGCGACCAGTCGAGGTTCGGGTGCTTGGCCATCAAGGCCTTGATGGGGGCTGCCGCCAGATCGTCGGTGCGAACCTTGGCGAGCGACCCGCCGAAGCGGCCGATCGGGGTCCGTACCGCGTCACACATAAATACATCACCCATCGGTCTCTCCCTGTGCTGGCCGCCTTGAATGAAGGCGAGTTTTAGGAGCGGCGATGGAACAGGTCAATTGATCGGTTTTGGTCCGGTGCAGCTTTCGCGTGGGGCCGCCATGCCGGTAAACCGGCCAATATTCCGGCCAGCGGGTTGAGGGCGTGGAAAACGCGCATAGAAGCAGGAAACTGAATAGGATCGGCGACCGAAATTCGATAGTTTGCGCCGGGCCTCTCATTTTGACGCGTTTTCTTCACGCGAACCGGTTCCCACTTCACTCGAAAACGCTTTGATGACAATCCAGCCGACATTTCCTGCGTCCCCCGACGCCCAGCCCGCCGCCGAGCCGGCGCGGGTCACGCCGATGATGGAACAATTTCTGGAAATCAAGGCGGCCCATCCGAACTTGCTGCTGTTCTACCGGATGGGCGATTTCTACGAGCTGTTCTTCGAGGATGCCGAAATCGCTTCCCGCGCGCTCGGCATCATGCTGACCAAGCGCGGCAAGCATCAGGGCGCGGACATCCCGATGTGCGGCGTTCCGGTGGAGCGCTCCGACGACTATCTGCATCGCCTGATCGCGCAGGGCCATCGGGTCGCGGTGTGCGAGCAGATGGAAGACCCGGCCGCCGCGCGTGCCCGTGGCAACAAAAGCGTGGTGCGCCGCGACGTCGTGCGGCTGGTGACACCGGGCACGCTGACCGAAGACACGCTGCTGGACGCAAGATCCAACAATTACCTGCTCGCGATCGCCCGCCTGCGCGGCTCAAGCGGCGCCGATCGTCTTGGATTGGCCTGGATCGATATCTCGACATCCGAATTCATTGTCACGGAATGCGCCGTCGGCGAACTGGCGGCGACACTGGCGCGGATCAATCCCAACGAGATCATTGTCGCGGACGCACTCTATGGCGACACCGACATCGGTCCGACATTGCGCGAATGGCCGGCGGTGACGCCGTTGACGCGCGATGTCTTCGACAGCTCCACGGCCGAGCGTCGGCTGTGCGACTACTTCGCAGTCGCCACCATGGATGGCTTGTCGGCGATGTCGCGGCTGGAGGCGACGGCTGCCGCCGCCGCTGTCACCTATATCGACCGCACGCAGGTCGGCAAACGTCCGCCGCTGTCGCCGCCTTCGCGCGAGGCGGTCGGCACCACCATGGCGATCGACCCGGCGACCCGCGCCAATCTCGAACTGACGCGCACGCTGGGCGGCGAACGCCGTGGCTCGTTGCTGGATGCGATCGATTGCACGGTGACGTCGGCGGGTTCACGGCTGCTGGCGCAACGGCTCGCCGCGCCGCTGACAGAAGCGGCCGCGATCGCGCGGCGGCTCGATGCCATTGCGGCCCTTGTCGCCGATAGCGGTTTGCGCGACGATCTTCGCGGCACGCTTCACGCGGCGCCTGATTTGTCGCGCGCGCTGGCAAGAGTGTCGGTTGGACGCGGTGGCCCGCGCGATCTCGCAGGCTTGCGCGATGCGATCCTCGCCGCCGACCAGGCGCTGGCGCATCTGGCGCGGATGGAGCAGCCTCCGCCGGAGATTGCATCTGCGATGGCGGCGCTGCGCCGTCCGTCGCGAGAACTCGCGGCCGAGTTCGAAAGCGCCCTGGCCGAGCAATTGCCATTGCTCAAACGTGACGGCGGCTTCGTGCGTCAAGGTTATGAACCCGCGCTCGATGAAGCCCGCAATTTGCGCGACGCTTCGCGTCTTGTCGTCGCCTCGATGCAGGCGCGCTATGCGGATGATGCCGGCATCAAGGGCTTGAAGATCCGCCACAACAACGTGCTCGGCTATTTTGTCGAGGTCACGGCGCAACACGGCGACAGACTGATGTCGCCGCCGCTGAACGCGACCTTCATTCACCGCCAGACGCTGGCCGGACAAGTCCGCTTCACCACCTCCGAGCTTGGCGAGATCGAAGCAAAAATTGCCAATGCCGGTGACCGCGCGCTCGGGCTCGAACTGGAAATCTTCGAACGGCTCTGCGCGCTCGCGGTTGCCGCGAGCGAAGATTTGCGTGCCGCTGCGCATGCGTTCGCGGCCCTTGATGTCGCCACCGCTTTGGCCAAGCGCGCGGTCGACGACAATTATGTCCGGCCCGAAGTCGACGGTTCGCTTTGTTTTGCGATCGAAGGCGGGCGCCATCCGGTGGTCGAGCAGGCCTTGAAGCGCGACGGCCAGCCGTTCATTGCCAATGCCTGCGATCTCTCTCCGGCCCCGCAACAATCCTCCGGCCAGATCTGGCTGATCACCGGTCCCAACATGGCGGGCAAATCGACCTTCCTGCGCCAGAACGCGCTGATCGCGTTGCTGGCGCAGGCAGGTTCGTTCGTGCCGGCGTCGCGGGCAAAGATCGGCGTCGTCGATCGGCTGTTTTCGCGGGTTGGTGCGGCGGATGATCTGGCGCGCGGCCGCTCCACCTTCATGGTGGAGATGGTGGAGACCGCCGTCATCCTCAATCAATCGAGCGAGCGTTCGCTGGTGATCCTCGACGAAATCGGCCGCGGCACCGCAACCTTCGACGGCCTGTCGATCGCCTGGGCAGCGATCGAGCATCTGCACGAGGCCAATCGTTGCCGCGCGCTGTTCGCCACGCACTATCACGAACTCACAGCATTGTCGGCGAAGCTGCCGCGGCTGTTCAACGCCACCGTCCGCGTCAAGGAATGGCAGGGCAATGTGGTGTTCCTGCATGAAGTGTTGCCGGGCTCGGCGGATCGCTCCTACGGCATTCAGGTGGCGAAGCTTGCAGGCCTGCCGCCATCGGTGATCGCGCGTGCCAAATCGGTGCTCGCAAAACTGGAAGCACAAGACCGCGGCCAGACCGCACGCGCGCTCGCCGACGATCTGCCGCTGTTCGCCGTGCCCTCGCGCGCGGCTGCCGAGCCCGCGCCACTGAGCGAGGCGGAAAGAATGGTCGAGGCGGTGAAGGCGCTGCATCCCGACGAGATGTCGCCGCGCGAGGCGCTGGAGGCGCTCTACGAGTTGAAGGCGAAGTTGGTGAAGGAATAATTGGGGGTACCGTTGCCGCCCTTCCATCAGTGATTGAATGCTGCCAAATTGGGGCATGGCTTCGCACCAGAAATCCGCTCTTCCGCCTGCACTCGTCGACAGATTGTCGGCGCTGTGGTCGGCACAGTGCGTCGATAGAGAAGAGATTAATGGCCTTTTGAACGAGATGGCTGTGATCCCGGCGCTCGTGGGCCGCGCTGGCCAAGAGATTGCGAAGTCTGCCGGGCTTGGCTGGTGGCACAGGCCTCCCTTGCCGATTGTGCCAGGGGATCCATCGGATATTGTATTTTTTCGGCTTTGGCTGCCTCCGCCTGCGCGGCCTCCCGAGTGGGATTTACTGAACGCGGATCCAGAATATGCTTGGGTTTTTCTGTTCCACCCCAATGGCTATCTGCGAGAAGCGGCGCTACACGCTATCAAGACCTTGCCGCCGGCGCCATTCTTCTCCGCGGCATTAGCATTGCGATTGAATGATTGGGTGCCGCAAGTTCGGCTGGCCGCGAAGCGGTGCTTGCAGCGCGTAGCCTCACAAATTCAGGCTCGCGTAGCAGCCGACGCGGCATTTTATCTGCTACCTCGGCGCTTTGTGTGGCGACGGTGGCGCGAAGAAGCTAGTATACTCGATGAAATCTTCGCGCGCGACGATGTCCTTGCTGCCCTCGCTTGTGAACTGGAGGCGCGTGCCAAGGGTACGGTGAGCGCCTGTCTTCGTCAGGCACTACGCTTTCCAAATTTTGATCGGCACCTACCAAGGCTTGCCATGGTAGCGGCGCAGCCTTCGGTGCGGGCAGTCGCCTATCAGGGCCTGATTTTCGAGAGGTTGAGCTGGCCGGTCGGCTTCGAATGGCTCTGGATTGACAAGGTCTATAACAGACGTCGGGTCGTTCCAATGCTTCAATCGCGCCATGTCGAAAGAACCGGAGCTTTTGACGATATTCTTGCTGCCGGCATCCGCGACAAGTCCATTTTCGTCAGGAAGATTGTTGCCGAGGCTATGATAACGGTACGATCGGAGATCGCCGACGAAGCGCCGCTGGTGGCAACGCTCGCTGCGGATCGCAGTCCAGCCGTGCGGTCACGAGCAGATTTTATGCTCCGACATCCGGTGCAGCGGTAAACGACCGTTCTCGTGAGGTGCTGTATGCGATGAGGGTGAAATTGGTGAGGGACTAGCGTCATTGCGAGCCAGCTGGTCGCGCGAATGCGCGCCCGATGACAGGCTCCGCGAAGCAATCCAGAATATCGCAGTTGAGCCAAACTGGATTGCTTCGTCGCATTCGCTCCTCGCAATGACGAGGGACTAGCGTGCAATTGCAGCCTTCCTCCGTCCCAGCCACCACAGCACAAGATTCCAGACCACGCAGGTCGCAAGCGCGAGACTGAGCGCGGCAGCCGAGCCTAACGGTATCGCCGTGAGATTCAGCACGGCGATCCCGCCGCCAAATCCCATCATGCCCCAGCCGCCATTGGCAATCACCGCGGCGGTTGCCGGTCCGCCGATGCGTGGATGCAGGATGAAGGTCATGCTGCTCAGCACCACCGGAAACAGCGCGATCGTGCCGCTGACAAAGGGACTGACCCAGCTCGATAGCGAGACGACAATCGCGACCAGTGTGGCGACCATCGCCGCCCGCAGCGGGACGTCGTACCAGCGGCGGGTGATCAGCGGCATCTTCACATGCTGAAAGCGTCTGAACAGCGGAATACAGACGGCAAAGGCTATGGCATTCGCGATCAGGCCGCCGGCGAGCGACCACGACACCAGACGTTCGAGCGCAGCCAGCGCAATCCACACCGCGATCGCGCCGGCAACGCTGATCACGGCATTGCAGCGCTGGGCCAGCAACACATAGCTCAGACAGAAGAACATGGTGACGGCGTTGATTGGAAAACTTGCCAGCGCACTTTCGGCGATGAAGGCGGCATCGTGATCGATCGCCAGGAACACATAAGAAGGTCCGGCCGAGATCGGCAATGTCGCGATCAGCGCGCCGATCACCGCGCCCGATCGTTCCGCGATGCCAGATGCCGTCACCACGAAAGCGGCGGCAACCGCCATGCGCAGCGCGAGCAAAAGGATGAAGTGCAGATCGGGGGACATTTTATCTTCTGTCGTCCCCGCGAAGGCGGGGACCCATACGCCGCGGCGGATCGTTCTGAACCGCGCTGTTTGACGGCTTTCGTTCCCCACAACCGATTAGGGTTATGGGTCCCAGCGTTCGCCGGGACGACGGGAAATCACACCCGCTTCATCGTCACCGAAACTTTCGGCCCGTTCTTGATGGTCTGGTAGACCACGCAATAGCGCTCGGTGAGTTTGAGAAGCAGATCGAGCTTCTCTTGCGGGGCTTCCGTGTCGATGTCGAAGCGCAGGCGGATTTCGGCAAAGCCCACCGGCGCCTCCTTGTCGACGCCGAGTGTGCCGCGAAAATCAAGGTCGCCTTCGGCGCTGACGTTGCCGGTCTTCAACGGCACTTCGATCGCGGTTGCGACCGATTTCAAGGTGACGCCGGCGCAGGCGACCAGTGCTTCCAGCAGCATGTCGCCAGAGCACAATTCAAGCCCGGACCCGCCGGTCGCAGGGTGCAGGCCCGCCACCGCCAGCGCACGGCCGGTCTCGACCTTGCAGGCGATGCCTTCCTGGTCGATCGAGCCTTTCGCTTTCAAGGTAATGAAAGCGGCTTTCGGATCGGTCTTGTATTTTTCCTTGATCGGGGCCTGCGTGGCGCGGAGCTCAGTGGCGTCCATTGTTTTCTCCCGGATGTTTATTCGTGTCGGATGTAATGGGTTAGGCAGCCGATGTCACCACCACAGGGCTTCACCTGTGCTCGATTTCGCTTCCGTGTCCGGCATGTTGCGGTCGAGCGAGCGATCGAGTGCGGTCAGGACGCGGCGCTTGAAATTGTCGAAGTGCGGTGAATTGCGGTCGCGCGGACGGCCCAAATTGATTCTGATTTCGTCGAACAGCCGGCCCGGCCGGGGCCGCATCACGAACACCCGGTCGGCAAGCACCACGGCTTCGTCGACATCATGGGTGACCAGCAGAAGCGTGGGCCGGGTCTCGGCCCACAGGTCCAGAAGATGATCCTGCAAATCGCGCCGGGTGAAGGCGTCCAGCGCTGAAAATGGCTCATCCAGCAGCAGCACTTCGGGCTGCGGCACGAGCGCGCGCGCAATCGCGACCCGTTGCGCCTGGCCGCCGGAGAGCTCGCGCGGCCACGCATTGGCCTTGTCGGCAAGGCCAACCTTGGTGAGCGCGTGCGCAATCCGTTCGCGTCTGACATTGGCGGGCACATCGCCAAGGCCGAAACCGATGTTGTCGGCCACGGTCAGCCACGGCAGCAGCCGGGGCTCCTGGAAGATGATGCCGATTTTCGCATGCGGCGCCCTGATCGTGACGCCGTCGAGGGTCACGCTGCCGGAGGTCGCGGGATCAAGGCCCGCGACGGCGCGTAACAGCGTCGACTTTCCGCAGCCGGAGCCGCCGATGATGGCGACGATCTCGCCGAGATTGATCGTTGCCGAAAACCGCTCCAGCGCATGGACGCCGTTCGGATAGGTTTTGCCGATCGCATCGAGCATCAGCATCAAGCGCCTCCGCTTTTCGGGCTGAAGGCGTCTTGCCATCGCAGCAACGGCGCGGCGGCGATTTCGATCAGCCAGTCCGTGGTCTTTCCAAGGATAGCGAAGACCACGATGGCCGCGAGAATTTGCGCCGGCTTGCCGAGTTGCTGGCCATCGAGCAGGAGATAGCCGAGGCCCTCCGAGGCGCCGATCAGTTCGGCGGCGACAACGAACATCCATCCCAGACCAAGGCCGACACGCAGCGCCACCACATAGGCCGGCAGAACAGCCGGCAGCAGGATGCGGCGGATCATCGCCGGTCCCGAAAGACGAAAGGCACGGCCGACCTCGACGATCTTTCTGTCGACTGAAAGGATCGCGCCCATGACGCCGAGATAAACCGGGAAGAATACGCCAATGGCGATCAGCGCGATTTTCGAAGTTTCGAAAATGCCAAGCCACAGGATGAAGAGCGGCACCCAGGCAAGCGAGGGAATCGCGCGCAGCGCCTGAATGGTCGGGTCGAGCAGCCGCCGCGCCAGTCCCCAATAGCCCGTGATAGCGCCCAGCACCGTGCCGGCGATGACGCCGAAGCCAAACCCGGCGACGACGCGGATCATGGTCGCCGTGATATGGCGCAGCAATTCGCCGCTTTCCGCCAGTTCCGCCAGCGTGGCAAAGACCTTCGACGGCGGTGGCACCAGCCGGCCGCTGGAAAGGCCAGACCGGACAGTGACCTCCCACGACAGCGCCACGGCGACGGGCAGCAGCAGACCGAGCAGCGGCCGCGCGTAATTGGGCCGGCGGCTCGTGACTGCTTCGCTGGTCGAAATCTCCGGTTTTGCGGCCTCGATGGTCTCGCTCGTCATGGCGGTAGCAAAACCGTGTCTGGCGAGAGAATGCAAGGTAGTGGATGTCCCATCAATTCGTCGTCCCGGCGAACTCAGGGGACCCACAACCACAGGGCTTGGTGTTGAAGCGAGCCGACGATTCTCAATTCGTCGGCAGCGGAACGCCGTCGTCAATGAGCGAATCCAGCGCAGTCTTGACGTCGACCTTGGCGTCGATCACGCCCGCTTGCTGCAGAGCTACGCCCGCGGCCAGAATCGACTCGCGCTGCGGCGCGCCGATCCGGCTGGAGGAGAGATCCGTGCGTTCCCTGAGCTGCTTGTCGGCGACCTCGTCCGGAAGCTTGGTGGCGGTGACAAGCGCCTTCTTCAGCTCATCATAGTTGGCGAGCGAATATTTGCGGGCTTCCTCATAGGTCGCGAGCACGCGCTGCACGATCTGCGGATTATCCTTCAGAAACTGTTCGCGCACGTTGAGAATGCCCCAGGTGTTGGCATCCGCTTTACGGAAGAACAGCTTGGCGCCGTCTTCGATTTCCGCCTGCGCCATCATCGGGTCGAGGCCGGCCCACGCATCGACGTCGCCCCGGATCAGCGCGGTTTTACCGTCGGCGTGTTGCAGCAGCACCGGCGTAATGTCTTTTTCGGTCAAGCCCGCATCGAGCAAGGCGCGAACCAGGAAGATGTGCGGGTCGGTGCCGCGCGTCACCGCGACGCGTTTGCCCTTGAGGTCGGCAACGGTTGCGATCTTGGAATCCTTCGTCGCCACCAGCGCGGTCCATTCGGGCCGCGAAAAGACGTAAATCGATTTGATCGGGTTGCCGTTGATCCGGGCCACCAGCGCCGCGGAACCCGCGCTCGAGCCGAAATCGATCGAGCCGGCGTTGAGATATTCGAGCGCCTTGTTGGAACCCGCCGATTGCACCCAGACGATGCGGATGCCGTCCCTGGCAAACTCCTTCTCCAGCATCCCCTTCTGCTTGAGGATCAGCGACACCGGATTGTAGGTTGCCCAATCGATGCGAATCTCTTTCAACGCCTCGGCGGCGCCTGCGCCGGCCGGGCTCATCGCCAGAAGCGCGATCATCGCAGCCAGGGCGCGCCGTGAAATTCTGGACATCGTCGTAATTCTCCGTGGGATGATTAGATCAAAGCAGATCGCGGGCGTGCGTCAACGCGAGCCTCGCGCAATGCGGCTGCCGGATCTGGCCCGATGGGGCGAGAAACCCTGTTGTCTTTCAAGGAGTTAGGATAACGGTCAAGGGGAAGAAAAAATACACCTTTGGCGCGGCGATGAGAGAACGACGTTATTCCAAATGAAGACAATAGAGGATGGATTGGCTGCAATTGTTGGGATGGGCCGTGACAGGCCGTGCAGCGTCCATTATCGGAATGACTGATGGATAACATGGTGACTCAGAGCCGGCCTGAAGCCGATGAGCGTTTCGACACCGCGCGGATCACCGCTGATGTCGATGCGCTGGCCGTCGAGCATGCCGGACGCGAGGATGTTTTCCGCGCGGCGGTCGCGAAGCTTCTGAAGGCCGAGATGGTCGCGGCGCGCGCGACCGCCCAGGCCGTGCTGTTGAAGGACCGGCACGGGCGGCGGTGCGCGGAACGGCTGTGCTTCGTGCAGGACGAGATCATCCGCATTCTGTTCGAGGCCGCGACGCGCCATCTCTACCATTCGCCAATTCCGTCCGGCGCCGAGCGGATGGCGGTGGTCGCCACCGGCGGCTATGGCCGCGGGCTGATGGCGCCGGAATCCGATATCGATCTTCTTTTCATCCTTCCCTACAAGCAGACCGCCTGGGGCGAACAGGTCGCCGAAGCCGTTCTCTACTGCCTGTGGGACATGGGGCTGAAGGTCGGCCATGCGACGCGGTCGGTCGATGAATCGATCCGGCAGGCGCGCGGCGACATGACGATCCGCACCGCGATCCTCGAAACCCGTTTCCTGGCTGGAGACCAGCCGCTCTACAACGAGTTGGTATCGCGCTTCGACAAGGAAGTCGTGCAGGGCAACGCCACCGAATTCGTGACCGCGAAGCTCGCCGAGCGCGAGGAGCGCCATCGCCGCGCCGGACAGTCGCGCTACCTGGTTGAGCCCAACGTCAAGGACGGCAAAGGGGGCCTTCGCGACCTGCACACGCTGTTCTGGATCGCGAAATATGTCTACCGCGTTCGCGATACGAGTGAGCTGCTCGATCACGGCGTGTTCGACGCGCAGGAATACCGTACCTTCCGCCGCTGCGCCGATTTTCTGTGGTCGGTCCGCTGCAACCTGCATTTCGTCGCCGGCCGTGCCGAAGAACGCCTGTCATTCGACATGCAGCGCGAGATCGCGGTGCGTCTCGGCTACACCTCCCATCCCGGCATGCAGGACGTCGAACGCTTCATGAAGCACTACTTCCTTGTCGCGAAGGAAGTCGGCGATCTTACCGCGATCCTGTGTGCCAAGCTGGAAAACGAACAGGCCAAGCCCGTGCCGGTGCTGAGCCGCATGATGGCGCGGCTTCGGCCGAGCACGACCCGGCGCAGGGTTCCCGAGAGCGACGATTTCATCGTCGACCATAACCGGATCAATCTCGCCGCGCCCGATGTCTTCAAGCACGATCCGGTCAACCTGATCCGGATCTTCCGGCTCGCTCAAAAGAACAATCTCGCCTTCCATCCCGACGCGATGCGGACGGTGACCCGCTCGCTGAAGCTGATCAACACCGACCTGCGCAACGATCCCGAGGCCAATCGCCTGTTCATGGAAATCCTGACGTCGAACGATGCCGAAATCGTGCTGCGGCGGATGAACGAAACCGGTGTGCTCGGCCATTTCATCCGCGCCTTCGGCAGGATCGTGTCGATGATGCAGTTCAATATGTACCACCACTATACGGTGGACGAGCATCTCTTGCGGTGCATCGGTTATCTTCAGGAGATCGAGCGCGGCGGCAGCGACGAGTTCATCGTCGCCAGCGACTTGATGCGCAAGATAAGACCTGAGCATCGTGCCGTGATCTACATCACCACATTGCTGCACGACATCGCCAAGGGCCGCCCCGAGGACCACTCGATTGCCGGTGCGAAGGTCGCCCGGCGCCTGTGTCCGCGGCTCGGCTTCAATGCGGCCGATACGGAACTGGTGGCATGGCTGATCGAACAACATTTGACAATGTCCACGGTCGCCCAGTCGCGCGATCTGACGGACCGCAAGACCATCGAGAATTTCGCCGCCGTGGTTCAATCGGTCGAGCAGATGAAGCTGCTGACGATTCTGACCACTGCCGACATCAGGGGCGTCGGTCCCGGGGTGTGGAACGGCTGGAAGGCGCAGCTGTTGCGAACGCTTTATTACGAGACCGAGCCGGTGCTGACCGGCGGCTTCTCGGAAGTCGATCGCGCGCGGCGGCTTGCGATGGCGCAAGGGGAGTTTCGCGCGGCCTTTACCGAATGGCCGGAGCAGGAGCTCAACGCCTATGTGGCGCGTCACTATCCGGCGTACTGGCTCAAGGTCGAACTGCAGCGCAAGATCCGCCATGCGCGTTTCCTGCGCGCCAGCGAACAAGCCGGCGAGAAGCTCGCGATCAATGTCGGATTCGACGAGGGGCGCGGCGTCACCGAACTCACCATCCTGGCGATGGACCATCCATGGCTGTTGTCGATCATCGCGGGCGCCTGTGCGTCAGCGGGCGCCAACATCGTGGACGCCCAGATCTACACGACGACCGACGGCCGCGCGCTCGATACCATCGCGATCACGCGCGAATACGACCGCGACGAGGATGAGGCGCGCCGCGCGACACGGATCGGCGAGATGATCGAGGATGTACTCGAAGGCAAGCTTCGCCTGCCCGAGGTCGTGGCGCGGCGCGCCAACGGCCGCGGCAAGGCGCGTCCCTTCGTCGTCGAGCCCGAGGTCACCGTCAACAACCAGTGGTCGGACCGCTATACCGTGATCGAGGTTTCCGGCCTCGACCGGCCGGGCCTGCTTTATGAGCTGACGACGGCGATCTCGAAGCTCAACCTCAATATCGCCTCCGCCCATGTCGCGACCTTCGGCGAGCGCGCGCGCGACGTGTTCTACGTCACCGATTTGCTGGGGGCGCAGATCTCGGCGCCGACGCGGCAGGCCGCGATCCGCAGCGCGCTGTTGCATCTGCTCGCGAGCGAGAAGGTCGCGGCTTAAGGCTATCTTGCCTTCACTTGTCTTCCGGGATCTCGCCAAAGGTCTTGCCGGCGGCAAGCGGCTTTAGTCGGATCAACCGGGAGTCCTCCACCGCGGCCTGGCGGTGTTTGACCGCCTCGCGATAGACGGGATCGCGGATCATCTCGACGAAGGCTGCCACGCTCGGATATTCGGCAATGAAACAGTGATCCCAGTGTTCTGTCGAAGGGCCGATCAGCATCAGTTCGAAACGGCCTTGCCACGCCACCTTGCCGCCGAGGCGCGTGAACACCGGACCGCTCTCGCGGCCATAGGCCGCGTAGGCTTCCGCACCCGTGGCCGATCGCCCATCCGGGTAAGCCGCGCGCTCGCGCAGTTTCACCAGGTTGAGCATGTGAATGGGACCGGGGCGATCATTCTCGCGAAATTCGGCGAATGTTTCCTTGGTTGGATCGACGTGACCTGTCATCTTCATTGCCTCGTTGCTGTTGATCGCGTTTGATCGGTCGTTATCCGGGGGAGAAACCAGCATGAATACGATTGCCAACATCCTAGTGGCGCTTGTCGCAGCGCTACACGTTTATTTTCTCGCGCTTGAAATGTTCTTTTGGACCAAACCGCTCGGCCTGAAAACCTTCCGAAACACCCCGGAAAAAGCCGCCGACTCGGCCGTGCTTGCCGCCAATCAGGGGCTCTATAACGGCTTTCTCGCCGCGGGGCTCGTTTGGGGGCTTTTGCAGCCGAACGCCGCCTTCGGGTTTCAGATCAAGGTATTTTTTCTGCTTTGCGTGATTGCTGCCGGCGTCTATGGCGCGGCGACCGTCAGCCAGAGGATTCTGCTCGTTCAAGCGGCGCCGGCCGCGTTGGCTCTGGTCTTGCTCTGGCTCGTGTAAGCCCTTGTGACTGGCCGAGTTGCCTTGCATTGCCATACCCGTTCGTTCAGAATTGGCATCAAACGACGGCCTCCATCAGCGATGGATGAGTTCGCCGGTAAAATCAAAACAACAGGGTGAGGCAACGACATGAGGAACCTTTTTCATTTCGTCACAGGGACCGCGTTGGCGCTGGCACTCGCGCTACCTGCGGCTCACGCACAAAAGACCTACGATACCGGCGCCACCGACACCGAAATCAAGATCGGCCAGACCGTGCCGTTCTCCGGGCCTGCCTCCGCCTATGCCAGCATCGGCAAGACCCAACTGGCCTACTTCAACATGATCAACGAACAGGGCGGGGTGAACGGCCGCAAGATCAACCTGATTCAGTATGACGACTCCTATAGCCCGCCGAAAGCCGTCGAGCAGGTGCGCAAACTGGTTGAGAGCGACGAAGTGCTGTTGACCTTCCAGATCATCGGTACGCCCTCCAATGCCGCGGTCCAGAAATATCTCAACGCAAAGAAGGTGCCGCAGTTGTTCGCGGCGACCGGCGCTTCCAAATTCACCGATCCGAAGAACTTCCCGTGGACGCTCGGCTTCAACCCGAACTATTTCGTCGAAGGCCGCATCTATGGCCAGTACATCCTCAAAAACTTTCCGGATGCGAAAGTCGGCGTGCTTTATCAGAACGACGATCTGGGCCGCGACTATCTGAACGGCATCAAGTCGGGCCTCGGCGAAAAGGCCGCGACCATGGTCGTGGCGGAAGCTTCTTATGAAGTCTCCGATCCGACCATCGATTCCCAGATTCTGAAGCTGAAATCCGCGGGGACCGACGTTCTGTTCGACGCCTCGACGCCCAAATTCGCAGCGCAGACGATCAAGAAGACCGCCGAGCTTGGCTGGAAGCCGGTGCACATCCTCGACATCAATGCCACCTCGGTCGGTGCGGTGATGCAGCCCGCGGGTCTTGAAGCCTCCAAGGGCGTGATCAGCGTCAACTACGGCAAGGATCCGCTCGATCCGACCTGGAAGGATGATGCGGGCATGAAGCACTATCTCGACTTCATGGCGAAGTACTATCCGGAAGGCGACAAGAATTCGCTCTTCAACACCTACGGCTACTCTACGGCGCAGTTGATGGTTCACGTGTTGAAGCAGTGCGGCGATGATCTCACCCGCGAGAACATCATCAAACAGGCGACGAACCTGAAGAACGTGCAGCTCGATCTCGCATTGCCGGGCATCGCGGCCACCACCACGCCGAACGACTACCGGGTCAACAAGCAGTTGCAGATGATGAAATTCAACGGCGAGCGCTGGGAGTTGTTCGGCCCGATCCTCGAGGATATCGGCCCGGCCGGCTAGTGTCCCGATTCCGAAGCTCGTAGCCTTTTGCTGAGCCACGTTTCGAACTTCGGAATCGCCACACCAGGGCGTGTACTCATAAGATTGCGGAGTTTGCCTCGTCCAGCGACAGCCGCCGGCGTCGGTTCGATGTGGCTCATCCGCGTCGGGCCAGTTGGCAAACCGCCCGTTTCGCGCGGATATGGCAGCAAGCGCCATACGAAATCGGCAATGAGATTGCCTTTTGGCATTTGATATGCCGCCAGATCAATTGCGAATTGGATCCCATCCAATAATGCGGTGGAAATGGGCGTTAAGCGCCTCATAGCATTCGCAGGAAACATCCTTCAGCCCTTCGACATCAAGGATTCGAATTTTGCCGTGATGATAATCGACAAGCCCGGCTTGCTGCAGCCGTCTGGCGATAAGCGTGACGCTACTTCGATGCACTCCCAACATTTGTGCCAGGAGTTCCTGGGTAAGCGGCAGAAGATCGTTGTTGAGCAGATCGCGGGCCTGCAACAACCAGCGGCTGAGCCTCTGATCAAGGTCATGCACGGCATTGCATGCCGCGATTTGCTGCGCCTGTGCCAGCGCCATTTCCTCGTGTCGGGCCAGCAAGCCGCGAAACACCTCGCTCTCGGCCAACAACTCCTTGAACTTGCCGACATCGACGGTGGTGCCTGTCGTATTGACCTGAACGGTCGCGTCATTTGTGAACAGGCAATCATCCAACGGCGGACTGGCGCCCACGACACTGTTGCGGCCAATCATTCCGGCTTCCACGACCTCTCCGCTGGAAAAGCCGACGGTGTAGGACACTATCCCGGAATAGGGAAAATAGATGCGCTCGATAGCTTGACCGGTTTTCGACAAGCTCGTTCCGCCCGGGTGATTCACCAGCTTCAAGAACGGCTGTAACATCCGCGCGTTGGTCGGCGGCAACGATTTCAAAAAGTGATTTGGCGCGTTTGCCAGTATCGATATATCGCCGTCCGGTGCTTTGGAATTGGTTTCCGGGCCCATGCAGCAGCCCCTCTACTTGTTAGGACAATTAGATTCCCCAACTGTGCCACTTTGATCCACGTCAAAGGAGCGACGTTGGCAAAATACGCATCCGCCTGACCTTAATGCCACGTTAGAATAGCAGATTAGAAGAGCAGATAATGTCGCAGGGTCCGTTTGGGTGGCGGATGATACCACCAATCCCTTCAATTCCAGCCGGAATTCATCTGGACTGCCGCCTGCTAAGCGGCACTTTCGTCGCCGAGCAGGTTAGGGGAACTCGTCACAGCAAGCGTCATGGCTATCTGCGTTCTGTTTTGCAGCCGATATTTGCGCATGATGTTGCCGATATGAGCGCGCACGGGAGCGCGCGTCATTCTGGCGGTGGCTGACGCGCTGATCCCCTTGTTGTCAGGAGTGCCGGGCGTCTCCCAATGCCTTTCGACCGGAGCACCGGCGTTCGACATGCATTGCCCGATGTGCAGCCTGCCGCTGGCCCTTGGGACCAGGCTCGATACGATTCCATCCGCGCTATCGTATCTGCCGCCTCCGCCCGCGGCCCGGCGGCGGGCCTGGGAAGACCGCCTCGGCTCTCACGACAAGTTGCGAGTCGGCCTGGTTTGGTCCGGTAATCCGAAACACACCAACGATCATAACCGGTCGCTGCCGGTGAAGACGCTGTCGCGCATTCTCGACCTCGACGTGCGTTTCATAAGCCTGCAGAAGGACCCGAAAGCCGGCGACAGCGCATTCTTGCGTGAATGCACCGGCATCGTCGATCTGACCGAACATCTCACTGATTTCGTCGAGACGGCGGCGTTGGTGAGCTGCCTCGATCTGGTAATCACGGTCGACACCAGCGTGGCCCATCTCGCCGCCGCGCTGGGGTGCGCCACCTGGGTACTGCTGCCTTACACACCCGACTATCGCTGGCTGCTCGATCGTGACGACAGCCCGTGGTATCCGACAATGCGGCTCTTCCGGCAGAACGAAAGGCGCGACTACGGGATTGTGCTCGATCGGGTGCGAAGCGAATTGCTCACGCTGATCTCCGCCAAATAGGCTTTCAGCGGCAAGCAGCTTGGGATGGCTTGGTTCGAAAGCTGCTGCTGGTCGATTTCCGGACCATGGCGCCATCGCCACGAAGCGTCACGACAGCGCCGTCCGATTTCCTGCGCGATTAGGGTTAAGCCTTCCTGACCCCTTGCAGGTCAGTCAGTTAAATGGCTCGGCCGAACGGCCGATTAACCATCGTTTAAGACGGCCTTAAACCCGCGACGCTACTTTTGCGCAGGGGTTTGTGCGGGCGTTTTGCGTATGGCGTTGGGACGGAAAAAGGGCGGCGGGCGCAAGGAGCCGCTATTCGGGCTTCCGGCCGCGCTTTCCGAACTGCGGCTTGGTCCTGACGATCGGATTCCGCGTGCCGAAGACGAAAGACCCAGGAAACAATCTGCCCGGCGCGACATGGCGGATAGTGAGGACGACGATGCGCCGCGCGAGCGGAAGCCGCGTGCCAGCAAATCGAGCCGCAAGCGCAAGGCAAACGGCCGCCCGCGCGGCGGTTTGCTCCGTCTGTTCTATTGGGGCGCGGTGCTCGGCCTCTGGGGCGCGATTGCCGCTGTCGGCGTCATCGTCTGGGTCGGCGCGCATCTGCCCGCCATCCAGTCGCTCGAAATCCCAAAACGGCCACCGACGATCCAGATCACCGGCGCCGATGGCAGCGTGCTCGCCATTCGCGGCGAGATGCCCGGCAGCAATGTCGCGCTGAAGGATCTGCCGCCTTATCTGCCGAAGGCGTTCATCGCCATCGAGGACCGCCGCTTCTATTCGCATTTCGGCATCGACCCCTGGGGTGTCTTAAGGGCCGCGGTGACCAACATCCTGCATCGCGGCGTGTCGCAAGGTGGCTCGACCCTTACCCAGCAACTGGCCAAGAATCTGTTCCTGACCCAGGAGCGCACCTTCCAGCGTAAATTGCAGGAAGCCGAACTCGCGCTTTGGCTGGAGCGCAAGCACTCGAAGAACGAGATTCTCGAGCTTTATCTCAACCGCGTCTATTTCGGCTCCGGCGCTTACGGCGTGGAAGCAGCAAGCCAGCGCTACTTCGGCAAATCCGCCAAGAACGTCACCATCGCGGAAGCCGCGATGCTCGCGGGCCTCGTCAAATCACCGTCGCGGCTTGCGCCCAACCGCAATCCCGAAGGCGCGGAGCAGCGGGCGCAGACGGTGCTGACCGCGATGGCGGACGCCAAATTCATCACGGAGGCGCAGGCGCAGGCCTCGATCGGGCATCCCTCCTACAACGTGAAGCCGGTCGGCGCCGGCACCGTGAATTATGTCGCTGACTGGATCGGCGAAGTGCTCGACGATCTCATTGGCCAGATCGACGAAAGCGTCGTGGTGGAAACCTCGATCGATCCGAAATTGCAGGCGGTCGCGGAAGCCTCTGTCATCGATGAGCTGGCGGCCAAAAGCGTCAAATTCAATGTCAGCCAGGGCGCGCTGGTGGCGATGTCGCCCGATGGCGCAGTGCGCGCCATGGTGGGCGGCCGCAACTATACGGAGAGCCAGTATAACCGCGCGGTGACGGCGAAACGCCAGCCGGGTTCTGCGTTCAAGCCGTTCGTCTACCTCACCGCGATCGAAGCGGGGCTGACGCCGGAGACCGTGCGGCAGGACGCGCCGCTCGACGTCAAGGGTTGGAAGCCCGAGAATTACAGCCGCGAATATTTCGGACCCGTCACGCTGACGCAGGCGCTCGCGATGTCACTCAACACGGTCGCGGTGCGGCTCGGGCTCGAGGTCGGCCCGAAGAACGTGGTGCGCACCGCGCATCGGCTCGGTATTTCATCGAAGCTCGATGCCAATGCCTCGATCGCGCTTGGCACCTCCGAGGTCTCGCTGGTGGAACTGGTCGGCGCCTATGCGCCGTTTTCCAACGGCGGTCTCGGCGTCTCGCCGCATGTCGTGACCAAAATCCGCACGGTCGAGGGCAAGGTTCTGTACACGCGCCAACCTGACCAGCTCGGCCAGGTGATCGATCCGCATTACGTCGCGATGATGAACACCATGATGCAGGAGACGCTGCTGTCCGGCACCGCGCACAAGGCGGAATTGCCGGGCTGGATGGCCGCCGGCAAGACCGGCACCAGCCAGGATTTTCGTGATGCCTGGTTTATCGGCTACACGGCCAACCTCGTGACCGGCGTCTGGCTCGGCAATGACGACAGTACGCCGACCAGGAAGGCAACCGGCGGCGGCTTGCCGGTGGAAATCTGGACCCGCTTCATGAAGGCCGCCCATCAGGGCGTGACACCCGCGCCGCTGCCGGCTTCGCAACAATCAGGCGGAATGCTCGCAAGCATCGCGCAAACCATATCGCCGCCGACCAACGCGGCCGGCGCTCCGTCATCGGCGTCCGTTCCGGGGCGACCGGCACCGACGCGAACGGCGGGCGCTGCGGTACGTCCAGAGGCCGACAGCGGCCTCGACGGCTGGCTGATGCAACGGCTGATGGGGCGCTGATCTTTCCGGTACCTGAAACTCAGCTAAGCCGCGTTTTCAGTGCCCGTCGGGGGTACGGACACCGGGTGGTCGGATGAATTTGAAATTTATCGTGCCTGGCTTCCCTAAAAGATGAGTTCCCTGCGGCTTCTGGGTTGTGATTCGAAACAGTGGGCTATGGAGCGTGAATGTGTAATGGGTCAGGCCATTGAACTGAGATGGATCGTGTGATGCCGGTTAAAAGAATCGTCGTGTGGAAGTGGATGGTGGCGTCGCTCTCGTCGGCGGGTCCTATGCGTCTCACAGCCGCAATGCTTGCGATCGTAATCGCAGTTGCCCTCATTTCGAGTGCTGTTGCGCCGACTGCTCAGACCTCAACTGGGGAACAGACCTCCCTTCCAAGCTTGCGCCTGGAAAGGGCTTTGGCGACGCCAAATGAGAAATCGGCGCTCAACATGTTTCAATCCGGCAATTTCAGACTAGTACCCACTATCGGTGAAGAATGAGTCGTGATTCAAGGGGGCATGAGCGGCATCCCGGAAGCGACATCGATTATCTTGACGAGTGCGGAGCGCAGCGAGCTTGAGGGCTTGGTGCGCTCGAC